>JAIRKE010000011.1 GCA_031260295.1 Azonexus sp. | reverse complement strand
TTTGGTGTAGGCGATATCGCGAATGATCCGGTTGATTGTGTTTCCGAGATGGTTTGCCATCTCGGGATTGTCACCAAAACCTCAGCACCTTGTCATGTGCATCAGATACATAATTGCGTCGTTGGCGCTACCCCGGCGAACCGGGAGGACACTCGGGACAGAAGCGGCTCTAGAACAAGTCGATATGCGCCAGGATGCTTTGGAGATCAACAGAGCTTTCGATAACCCGGCCCAGATCGACATAGCCGATCAGTTGGGAAGTATCCCGCACTTCACCAGGGGCCAGGTCGCGATAGGCATCCGCTTCGCTGCCATTGACCGTCCACAATTCGATCTTGTACAAGGTCGTGGCGTCATCGTTCGTTGCGGTCGGCACCGGGGCGCGCGTCAGGGTGACGTACTTGTCACCCGTCGTGACCGTGAAGTCGCCAATGTACGAAGTGGCACCCCAGGTAGGCAGTGCTGTCGCAGCCACGCCAGCTTGGCTGGTATGCAGTCCGATCTGGTCCTGACTGATCGCCCAACCATTCCCCCCGTCAACTTTGCCATTGGTATCCAGCGTTGCCACGCCGAGCCAGCGGACGCCGTAGGCGGTGAAGTCAAGCCAGTCTGCACCCAAGGCGTCTGGAAAAAGCGTTTGGAAGTTCACCACAGTGACCTTGCCGTTGTTGAAGCTGCCGCCCCACTTGATGGTGTCATGGCTGAACTGGCCAGTGGAGAGCACCACCACATCGAGATCGCTGGCCGCGCCATCGACAATGACGATACTGCTCGACGTATGGGCAGAGAAGTTCCCATACATAGAAAACAGACCATCATTGGCGAACGCCGCTGCATAGCTACCATCACCTCCAAGAGCAGCAGCCTTGTTGGCCGAATACCAGGCGGTATAGCCCGTTCCCGGATTTGGGCCGAACGCGTCGTAACCGCTAACCAAGCCTGGGCTGAGGTTAGTGTCGTAGGCAGCGTGATCCAACAGAGCATTCAAGGAAGCGATACGACCTAGCTGAAGCTGTGCATCAGTCCAGGTAGCCGTCGTTTTGAGTGCACTGTTCCAGGCAGACACTTCGTTCGCGGCAACCGAGGTCGGAATGGCAAACTCGATACCCAGATCCACACTCACATGCAGGCCATCGGTCAGCGAGGTCACCACCAGGGTGTTGGCCGGGCCATCGGTGGCGGCGAGGAGCTTCCCGAGCACCGGGTCGCCATTGATCGCCTTCTTGATCGCCTGGTTGATCTGGAGATCGGTGACCGTGTAGCTGCCCGCCGCCGTGGTCGGCACATCCACCACGCTGCTGATGAAGGTACCCGGACCATTCGGCCCTCCCGGAGCGACATTGCTCGAGTACGACATATCATTGAGAACCACGCGCAGCCTCAAGCCATTCAAGCCGGACATTTCCTCATGAGCAGGGTTAAAGCCGTCGTTGGCAGCACCGATGGTTCCATCGTTGACCACGATATAGGAACTGTTGGTGCCGCTCTGGAGGTTAGCCAGATTACGTGCAGCAGCCCCCCAAATAGTCTGATTCGCGGTATTGAACACCCAGACAGCCTTGGCGGCCGTGTTGTCGGCATAGTAGGTATCGTTGCCGGTACCCAGCTTGACCGTCCAGTCGCCGGAACCCATGGTGTTGATGGTGTCGTTGCCGGAACCGGCATCGATGAAGAGATTGGCGTTCAACTTGGCATTCTGGTACCAGGCCGCGGCACCGCCAACGGCATTGGCCAGCGTCATCATGGTGGGATCGCTAGAATCATAGATCGCCACCGTGATCACATCGTCGCCGGCTCCGCCATCGATGTTGAGGACGAAATCCTCACGCGTGGTGGTCCCCGCCGCTTGTAGGTTGGCGTCGGAGATCGCCAGATCCAGCTTGTCATTGCCAGCGCCCAGCGAGTAGTTGAAGACCACGTTGTCCGCAGCCGCCACGTTCGGTGCCTGATCCTTCAGGTTCATGTACTTGGCGACCACGTTTTCCGTCAGGACGGCGTTCAGCGTCAGGTTGCCCTTGAAGGCCACGCCATTGATGGCTTGCACGTCGGTGAAGCCGTAGCCGTTGAACTGCTGCGGGCCGGCGCCGTCGATGTTCTGCTGCGCACCAACAATAACGGTCGGATCACCAATCCCGCCCGTCTTCTTGGCGCCGAACAGGGTGTTCACCGTGGTGTCGCCCGTCACCGTCAGGTCGCCGGAACGCAAGCCCTGATTGGAGAGACGCTCGTAAGCGCCGAGGAAGTTGTAGGTACCCTTGTTGACCAGATTCACCACTTGCAGGGTGTTGTTGGTCGAGGAGATCACTTCCAGCTTGCTGTCGCGCTCGACGCTGATGTCGAACTGCTGCACGCCCTTGGATTCGGAGGTGTAGCCGACCGACATGCCGCCGATGACCAGATCGCCGCCCATGGAGCCACGGCCCACGTAGTCGAGGATCACGGTGCTGATGACCAGATCGGTAGCGGTCGAGTTGGCCGCTACCTGACGCGCCATCACGGCGTTGTCCTGCGGCAAGCCGCCAACGACGTCCCAGGCGCCGCCGCCGCCGCCTTCGACCGTGTGGCCGTCGGACGACAGGGTGATGAAGTAACCGGCGTTCATGCGGTTCGAGACGGTGTCGTTCGGCAGCCAGAAGGTGGTGTTTTCCGTCAACGTCACCTGGATGTTATACGCGGCCAGACCCGGCATTGCGGCAATCGCGGCGGTAATGGCGTTAGCCAAATCCTGGGGCGTCGAGGCGCCATCCACGCGGGCAAACTGCACTTCCTTCAACTGGCCATCGATTTTGAAACGGACGATGTTGAAGGGGTTGTCGCGCAGGGGCTGACCCTGTTCCTCAAGGCCCACGGCGTCCAGCACAGCGATATTCAGCGAGCCGCTGGAAGAGGTCCGGCTGCGCAGGGAAGGCTGGTCGAAATAGACCGCGAAATCGACGTGGCCCGGATCGGACTCACGGAAGGCAATGGTGATGTCCTTGGTGATCTGGTTGTCCAGAATACGGACGTCCTCGATAACGACGTCGACACGGGAATTCTTGCTTTCCCAGTGCTTGACGCCAACCATGCGGTCGGCATCGACCATGGCGCCGTCCAGGATGTTGTTGTCGTTCCACGAAGTCTTGGTGGCGTCTTGGCCGCGAATGACGACTTTCTGGATGTTCTTGGTGGTCGGCGCGATCGCCTCGTTGCCATGGATGGTGGCTTCCATGGTGTTGTTGCCGCCACGGCCGTCAAGAACGGCATTGTCGTCGAGCTGAGCCGTCTGGGCGATGAAGGTGGTGTCCTTGGTCAGGTGGCCGTACTTGGTGGGATCCGAGCCGCCCAGCCAGATCGTATCGCCGTCGCCCGGCGTGGGGGGTTCAATACCGCTATCGGCATCGACCAGCTTTTGTACGAGAGTGTCCAGATTGGCCTTGGCGGCATCGACGCTGGCGGTGCTGTCATTCACGGACGCCAGCCAGGTCTTGACCGCACCAGCCATGCCATTGTCGCCGGCATGGTCGTAAGCCGCTTTTTGCGCGGGCGACACCAGCGCATCGGTAAAGGCTTGGGCAGCGGCTGACTTGTTTTCAACGGTTGCCGTGTCCGAGTTCGGCACGCCGCTCAACGGATTCAGCGCAGCGTCCAAAACGTTATAAGCGATGGTGGCAACGGTCGCATTGCCATTCACCAGCTCGCCAACCCAGAAGTTCAGACCCGGCGTATCGGGCGCGCGGCCAAGCAGGTTCTGGTAAATCTTGGTCACGATCTGGGTGTTGCTCAAGCCCGCGAAATCGCTCAGATACTCTGCAGACGCGCCAAACTGGTTCAGAATATCTTGCAGACCCAGATCAGTGTTCAACCAGAAATTCATGCCGCCGGTGTCCGCGGGACGATTAAAGAAGGCAATGTATGCCTGTTGAATTTGCACAGCGGTCAAAGCCATGGAAAAATTCCTTTTGTGAGGAAAAAAAACTGCAACTCGTGCCACTGCGGCATATAGCCATCAGGCGCGGAATGGATTCTCCTCGGAACATTTCACCCGCAATGCGGCTGTCGTCACATTTTGCGTTTTTATGAAATCCAAGCGGGTCAAAATTATTCCTGAAAACGGACACATTAGAGCAGTTTTGATCCATTTTCTTGCATGCAGAAGCGCAACCGTTTGGGAGCAGGTTGGCGGCGAGCCGCAGGCGAACCCCAGCATGAATCGTCCTGTAGCGCCATGCCTTCCTCCAAACTAGCCGCCGAGCAAGCCGGCGGGCCAAGACCCGCCCTGCAAGCCCGGTGTTTGCATGACGTCGTTATTCATGCGATCGCCCTGCCAGCAAGCGCTCCCTGGTGGCGGCGTATTCTTGCTTCAGGCGCGCGATCAGGGTGGCGGTCGGCAGCACCTCGTCGATGGTGCCGACACCCTGGCCGGCACCCCAGATGTCCTTCCAGGCCTTGGCATCGCGGGCACTGCCGAAGCTCATCGTGGTCTTGTCCTTGAGTGGCAGGTTGTCCGGATCGAGGCCGGCGGCACCGATGCTTTTCTTCAAATAATTGCCGTGCACGCCGGTGAAGTACGGGGTGTACACGACATCGGCTGCCGTCGATTCGAGGATCGCCTGCTTGTAGGCCGCGACCGCGTGTGCCTCGCGGGTAGCGATGAAGCGCGTGCCGATGTAGGCAAAGTCGGCGCCCATGGCCTGCGCGGCGAGGATGGCGCTGCCGTTGGTAATGGCTCCGGACAGCGCGATCGGTCCCTGGTAGAACTTGCGGATTTCGCCAACCAGGGCGAACGGGCTGAGCGTCCCGGCATGGCGCACACTGATCACGTCGTGGAAGACTTTGCCGCCATAGGCATGGACCTGCGGCGCGATATCGTTCGGCGCGCGCAGGCTGGTGATGATCAGCGGCACCTGGTGTTTGACGCACAATGCCATGTCGTGCTCGAGCCGCTCGTTCGACTGATGGATGATCTGGTTGACCGCGAACGGCGCGGCTTGCGGATCGTCCGCCAGTTCGGCCTTGATCCGTGTCAGCCATGCATCGAGCACTTCCTTCGGCCGGGCGTTGAGCGCCGGGAAGGAACCGATCAGTCCCCCTTGGCACTGGGCGATGACCAGATCGGGATTGGAGATGATGAACATCGGCGCACAAATGACGGGCAGCGCTAGGTTCTTGTTCAAGGATGCGGGGATGGCCATTCAGGCTCCTTCTTTCAAAGCGCGGCGCAAAATCTTGCCGACGTTGGTGCGCGGCAGGTTGTCGCGGAATTCGACATGTTTGGGAATCTTGTAACCGGTGAGCAGGCCGCGGCAGTGCGCGATCAGCGCCTTCTCGGTGACCGTCAGGTCCTGGCGCACGACGAAGATCTTCACCGCCTCGCCGGAATGCTCGTCCGGCACGCTGATGGCGGCCACGTCGCGCACGCCGGGATGCAAGGCCACCGCCTCCTCGACTTCGTTCGGGTAAACGTTGAAGCCGGAGACCAGAATCATGTCCTTCTTGCGGTCGACCAGAAAAACATTGCCCTGGGCATCGACGTAGCCAATGTCGCCGGTGCGCAGAAAGCCGTCCGGAAAGAAGGCGATCTCGGTTTCGTCAGGACGCTGCCAGTAACCTTTCATCACCTGCGGGCCACGGACGCAGATTTCGCCGATCTGGGTCGCCGGCGCCTCATTGCCGAGATCGTCGCGGATCGATACCTCGGTCGAGGAAATGGGCAGGCCGATGGCGCCATCGAATTTTTTCATGTCCAGCGGATTGACGGTCACCGCCGGCGAAGTCTCGGTCAGCCCATAGGCCTGCAACAGCGGAATACCGACGACCTGCTGCCAGCGGTCGGCGACCGACTCCTGAACCGGCATGCCGCCACCCAACGCGATCTTCATGGTCGAGAAATCGAGCCTGGCAAAATTCGGGTGGTTGAGCAGCGCGTTGAACAGCGTGTTGACCCCGCTCAGCACGGTCACCGGGTATTTGCTCCATTCCTTGATGAAACCGGGGATGTCGCGCGGATCGACGATCAGCAAGTTGCGCGCGCCGATCATCAGGAACAGCAAGCAGTTCGCCGTCAGTGCGAAGATGTGGTACAGCGGCAGCGCGGTGACGATGAATTCCCGCCCCGGCCGCAGTACCGGCTTGACCCAGGCGTGCGCCTGCGTGACGTTGGCGGTGAGGTTGCCGTGCGTCAGCATCGCCCCCTTGGCAACGCCGGTGGTGCCGCCGGTGTATTGCAGGAAGGCGAGATCGTCATGAGCCAGCGCCACCGCCTCAAAGCCGTGGCGGCGGCCGGCGGCCAGCGCCGCCTCGAAGCCGATGGCCGCCGGCAGTTTCCACGCCGGCACCCGCCTCTTGACGTGGCGGACGGCAAAATTGATCAGCACCCCCTTCAGCGTCCCGAGCAACTCGCCCACCGGCGTCACCAGCACATGCCGGATCGCGGTGCGGCCAATCACCTGCTCCAGCGTGCGGGCAAAGTTCTCGACGATGACGATGGCCACCGCGCCGGAATCCTTCAACTGATGCTCCAGTTCGCGCGGCTTGTACAGCGGGTTGCAGTTGACCACCACGCAGCCGGCGCGCAGCGTACCGAACAGCGCCACCGGATATTGCAGCAGGTTGGGCATCATCAGCGCCACACGCTCACCCTTGCCCAGCCCGAGCGATTGCAGCCAGCCTGCGAAGGCGCGACTTGCCTCGTCGAGTTCGCGGTAGCTCATCTCCTTGCCCAGGCTGATGTAGGCCACCTGGTCGGCATAGGTGGCGCAAGCCTGCTCGAATAGTGCGACCAGCGACGGCACATGGCTGATGCTGATGGTCGACGGAACGCCCGGCGGATAACTCTTCAGCCAGATTTTTTCCATGCTGCCCCCCTCCCCTCCTCTCCCTCAGCCGCCCGGCGTGACAAAGCATGCGAAATCGGAAATAGTGGCGAATCGGCCGCCGCGTGTGAACTCTGCGCCCACCGCCCGTTTTCATCTGCCGCATGCCCAGGTCGACCATCATGACATCGCTCGCCATTCTTCTCGCCGGATACTCGATATTTTGCGCCATCAGCCTGGCGTTGACGCATTTTCGCGGTGATCAATACCGCGATCAGCCCTGGTCGAGAAGCATGGGGCTACTTCTGCTGCTGGCCCTGGCCGGCTTGCAACTGGCCCACTTCGCCTGGCTCCATCTCGACCGACCGTGGTGCGCCGCGCCGCCCTATCGCATCGCCCTCTTTGCCGTGGCGCCGGCCTTTTTCCTGTTTAGCCGGCCTGTGCTGCAACCGGCCCTGCCGCCAACCACTGGCCCCTGGCTGTTGGCGCATGCCTTGCCCGTCGTCGTCAGCCCTTGGCTTCCTGCGGGTATCGCCTTGCCGCTGGCCTTTGCCATCGGCGCCGGCTACCTGTTATGGCTGGCGCACAGCCTCTACGCGCTGCGCTTCGAGCGCGCCCGTTTCCCTCTCGAAATCCTGCTGCTCGGCGGCGTCTTCGTCATCGCCCTCCTTGCCGCGCTGCTCGGCCTGATGCAGGCGGCGCTGCCGGAAAAATGGTTTTTCAGCCTCTACGCGATCGCCATCGGCGCGGCCTTCCTGCTGGTGCAGACGGCGCTCGGCGGGCGACCGCAATTGGCAAGCGAGGTCAGCGAAGTGGCGCGGGCGGCCTACGCCAACTCGACCCTGACCCAGGTCGACTGCGCCGCCGCTCTGGCCAAGCTCGACGCGCTGGTGCGCGAGCAGCGCATCCACCTCGACATCGAACTGAGCCTGCCGGCGCTGGCCGGGCGTCTCGGCCTGACGCCTCATCAATTATCAGAACTGATGAATACGCGCCTGGGCAAGGGCTTCTCCCGCTACCTGCGGGAACTGCGCATCGAGGCGGCCAAGGCCATGCTGCGCGACGAACCCTCGGCCTCGGTGCTGGCGGTCGGCCTCAACGTCGGCTTCACCTCGCAATCCAATTTCTACGAGGCATTCCGCGAAATCGAAGGTATGACGCCAGGCCAGTACCGCAAGCTGCATTCGGTGGCCAGAGATTGAGGGCCGCAGGCCAAGGGCGCAATAAGCGCAGTGCATTGCGCCGATCGTTCAAGCAGTCGATTCCGGCAGGATGGCGCAATGCGCTTTGCTTATTGCGTCCTACAAACTGACGCAGACAGGATATCAGGCCGAGGGGTTTGTAATTATTGAAAATTGTGGTGATGGGTTTGTTCGGCTTCGCCGAATCCCGCTGCGCGGGACCAGCCTTCGGCTGTCCTGCGGCCTTGTCGCTGCGCTCTATCCATCCTACGTTACCGCAACATCCTAAAGGCATCGCCATGCCATAGCGTGTTGGCAAGTATAATGCTGCGCACATTTCCATCAATTCCACATGAGGACAACCATGAATCGTCGCCAGTTCGTTCTGCTCACAACGTTTTTTTCCGGCATCAGCGCCGTCAATAACGCCGCCGCCCAATTCAATCTCGGCAAGGCCTTGGACGCCGGCAAGACACTGGTGGAATCGGAAACCCTGAACGACGATGACCTGCGCCGTTATTTCGACCAGATGGCCGCCGATTCCGACCGCCGCAACCGCGTCGCCGGCAGCGGCGACCCCTACGGCCAGCGCCTGGCAAAACTGACCAGCGGCCTGGAAAAGCACGACGGTCTGGCCCTCAACTACAAGGTCTACCTGACCCCTGAAATCAACGCCTTCGCCATGGCCAACGGCACCATCCGCGTCTACAGCGGGCTGATGGACAAATTCACCGACGACGAGATTCGCTACGTCATCGGCCATGAGATCGGCCACGTCAAATCGGGCCACACCAAGGCGCGAATCCAGACCGCCATGCGCACCAGCGCGCTGAAAAGCGCCGCCTCCTCGGCGGGCGGCAAGACGGCCGCGCTGGCTGAATCGCAACTCGGCGAACTGTTCTCCCAGGTTATCACCGCCCAGCACTCACAAGCCAACGAGCGCCAAGCCGACGACTACGCGCTGGGTTTCATGAAGAAGAAGAAGTACCCGGCCGTTGCCTGCGTCGACGCCCTGGAGAAGCTCGATGCACTGGGTGGCGGCAGCGCTTCCTGGCTATCTACCCACCCCAGCCCGAAGGAAAGAGCAAAGCGCCTCAAAGCCATGGTTTGAGGCAAACCCGATGTCGCTGCGTCATGCTGCGCGTAGTCGCAGCATGACGTATGAAACGAAATCAGCAACCGCAGCCGTAACCAAACTGGTCGGTGCCCAGCACTTTCCAGCGGCCGTCGATGTTGACCAGCACGAGGCGATACCAAGGTTCGTCGGTGTCCGGGCTATTGATTGAATAGCCATTGTCTCGGCCCGTGCCTTCCCAGACGATCAGGTCGGGAACGCCATCGTCATCGAGGTCGAAGTTGAATTGAGCACCGCTCGAAAAACCCGTGGCCTCGTGATTCATTTTCGTCACGCTCCGCGTTAGCTTGGCTTGATCGCGCGGCAACGGGGTGGCGGTGTAGAACGCAAATAGGCTTCCGGCTGGATTACGCCGAAAAGACGCTTTGCGGAAACTGAAACCGTTATCGCCATCTCCGTCGCCAAAAGCGCGCCATACGCGGGCGTCGGCATCACCGAAGGTGAACCCGATTACATCACCCTCACAGCCTGACGACCAAACGAGTTCCTGAAAAGGCTCTGTTCGTTGTGCAAAGCTGGTCTGGCTGCGCAAGCGGCCATCACGAAACAGTTGCACGCGTTGAATGGGCTGCGTCAGCAGCGTGGTATGCGAAAGCATGTCGTACAACGCACCGTGACCGTAGGGCCGATCGTTTTCGTCCATTTTGGCCGGACGCGGCTTGATGACCTGCCGGTACACGATGCCAAAGTGTCCGCTCAATGCCTCGGCCGCTAACTCCGGTGGCGCAATCTCCTTTCCATCGCGGAACAACGATGGTTTGATGGTTGGGAATTCCAGCGCGTGTACCAATGCAGCATCACGGGGCGGTCGATAAGCAGGGGCGCCAGAGTCGTAGCGATCCCACCAGTAAAGGCCCAGGCTGGGGAATAGCGCTTCGGCCCCGCTAGCCTGCGAGCCGAGGTCGGAATTGGAACTGTGAGCTTGCGCGGCGATACGCTTCAGTTCCACCCAGTCGGCCAACGCGCCGGGGGCGAAACCGAATTGCCCTTTGGCCAGATGCGCTTTCATACGCTCCAAAGCCTCATTGCGCGGCCACGGGCCTTCATTATTCGCACGCGCAAAATCGTCGCTTTCCGCATCACCAGAGACTTGCTCCACCGCTTCTTTCCAAGTGATTCCGGCTCTTTGCACGACCAGAAAGAGCGCGTATTGTCCCAGTTTCTCCAAACTGGGCTGAATCCAGAATGCACGCTCGGGGTCGTACTCCGGGCTTTCCGGCTGGCTCAAGCGTAGGAGATTGACCGGCGCGGAAGCCAGATACTGGCAGGCGATGAAGCCGCTGGCTATGCTGGCAGTTTGTACCTCGCAATAATCGCCGCCCGCATTTTCACGCAACAGCTTGACGGTGGAATTCAGCGCCAGAAGGCCCGAGACTTCGGCATTCGCATCCGGCGCTACACGCAAATTCACCGCGCTGCCGACAACCCAGCGCGTCGCCGGGTCAACCTTCTGGGTTTGTGTTGACTCAACTTTCTCGGCGCTCAGATCGCTGCAAGCGATCCAGCCGTCGGGGTAAGGGTAATGAGTGAGTCCGAGTATTTGAACGTAGCAATAACCTTTGTATTTCGGCGGATCGTCATTTAGCAGTCGAACCAGGGTTCCTTTCGCCAACGTGCCCGCGACCGGACTTTTGGGATCCAAGTCATTGCGCGCGACGGCACCATCCGCCGCGACCCAACGCAATGATTCAGGCTTCATGCCGATAAAAACCGTGAAGGTCGGGTCCCATGTCCACTGCGGCGGGTCTGCGCTAGCCGCCAGCGCAACCCCACCCCCAACCAGCAACAGACTCGCCACCAGCCACCGCGCCCCGCGCATGGGGCGGAAGCCGGCGACGGCTCCCCGCTTGCCACTTCCCGTCAGCTTCAAGACAGCCTCCATTCAGGACGATTTCACTCCGAACTGCTTTACGCCCGCCGCACGCCGACCACGCCGTCGACCTCGTGGATCAGCGTCAGCGTGCGCTGCAAGTACTGCAGGTTGGTGATTTCGACGGTAAAGCTCATGTGCGCCTTGCCCTGCTTCGACTGGGTATTGACGCCGATAACGTTGAGCTTCTCGCGCGTGAAGATTTCCGAGATGTCGCGCAACAGGCCCTGGCGGTCGTACGCATCGACAATGATGTCGGTGGCGAAAACGCCGGTGGTCTGGGTGCCCCAGCCGGTTTCGATGACCCGCTCGGGGTGCAGGGCGGCTAGGTTGGCGAAGTTGGGGCAATCCGTGCGGTGCACGGAAATGCCCTTGCCACGAGTGATGAAGCCCTGGATGTCGTCCGGCGGCGCCGGTTTGCAGCAGCGGGCAAGCTGGGTCAGCAACTTGTCCACGCCGACGATCAGGATGCCCTGGTTGCCTTCGACCGGTTTGCTTGGCCGGGCTACGACCTCGTCGGGCGGCAGCACTTCGCCGGGCAGGTCGCCGCCGCGTGCGACAGCCTGGAATTGCCGCTGGTTCAGGTCGCCACGGGCGGCGGCGATATAGAGGTCGTCGGCGCGCGAGAAACCGAGCTTGTGCGCCAGCTCGTCGATGTTGGCGGCCGTCTGGCCGGCGCGCTGCAATTCCTTGGCGATCAGTGCCCGCCCTTCGCTCAGCGTCTCCTCCAAGGCCAGGTTGGAAAACCAGGCACGGACCTTGGTCCGCGCGCTCTTGGTATGGATATAGCCGAGCGAGGGATTGAGCCAGTCGCGCGATGGACCGCCAACTTTGGCGGTAACGATCTCGACCTGTTGCCCGGTTTCCAGCGCGGTGTTGAGCGGCACCAACTGGCCGCCAACCTTAGCGCCGCGGCAACGGTGGCCGAGATCGGTATGCACGCGGTAGGCGAAATCGACCGGCGTCGCGCCGTGCGGCAGGTCGACCACCTTGCCCTGCGGCGTGATGACGTAAATGGTCTCGTCCAGCGCCGCCTGCTTGTAGTGAGCAACCCAATCCGAGCTATCGGCGACTTCGTCTTTCCAGGTCAGGAGTTGGCGCAGCCAGGCAATCTTCTCGTCGTAATCGTCCTCGTGCGAGCGCTTGCCGCCTTCCTTGTAGCGCCAGTGGGCAGCAACGCCGAGTTCGGCGTGGCGGTGCATCTCCTGGGTGCGAATCTGGATTTCCAGGCCACGCCCGTCGGGGCAACGCACCGCAGTATGCAGCGAACGGTAGTAGTTGCCCTTGGGATTGGAAATGTAGTCGTCGAATTCGCGCGGGATCGGTGTCCACAGGTTATGCACGATACCGAGCGCCGTGTAGCAGTCCTTGAGGTCGTTGACGATGATGCGCAGAGCGCGCACGTCGTAGACCTCGGAAAACTCCACGCCCTTTTTGTGCATCTTGTTCCAGATGCTGTAGATGTGCTTGGGCCGGCCATAGACCTCGGGGTTTTTGACGCCTGCCGCTTCCAGTTCCTGGCGCACCCGGGCCACCGCCTCGACGATGAACTGCTCGCGCTCGCTACGCTTTTCGTCAAGCATCTTGGCGATCTTGCGGTAGGTCTCGGGATGCAGGAAGCGGAAGGACAAATCCTCCAGCTCCCATTTCAGTTCCCAGACCCCGAGCCGGTTGGCCAGCGGCGAGTAGAGTTCCAGCGTCTCGCGCGCCACCGGCATGCGCAGATCGCCAGGATTGTCCGCGTAATAGCGCAGCGTTTGCGTCCGGCTGGCCAAGCGCAGCAGCACCACGCGAATGTCCTCGACCATGGCCAGCAACATCTTGCGCAGCACTTCGACTTGCACCTTCATTTCAGCCGGATTGACCTCGCCGGCCTCGATGTTGGCGGCCATGAAGCCCTTGGTAATCGGGTGCAGCTTGTTCAACCGGGAAACGCCACCGACCAAGTGCGCCGCCGGCTCGCCGAATTGCTCCTCGATGAGGGCAATGCCATGTTCTTCCGTCGACGGAATGGCGAACAGCACCGCCGCCATCCGCGATTCGACGTCAAGCTTGAGGCCGGCGATGATCACCGCCATGCCCAAGGCATGCGACCAGATGCGCTCGCCGCTGCCCAGCGTGCGCTCGCCGTAGCTCCGCCAAGCGTACTCGACGGCACGCGTCAGCACCGCCGCATCCTCCGCCGGCAAGCCGGCGACCAGTGTGGCGAGGAACTGTTCGAAATCGCCCTGCGCGGCGACGGAATGAACGACGGAAACCATGGGCGGCGATTATATGCGGACCCCGGCGGCAATGACAGCCGGGCGACCGGCCGAGGCTGGGCCGCTTAATCGAACGCCTTGTCGCTCGGCGCCGCGTACAGCGCCTTCATTTCGGCGGAAAGCGGCATGTTCAGGTCGAGTCCCCTGGGCGGTACCGGATGCATGAACCACTTGTTGTAGATTTTCTCGGCCCCGCCGGATGTCTGTAGCTTGGCGATAGCGCCGTCGACGACCTTCTTGAAAGCCGGATCGTCCTTGCGCAGCATGCAGCCGTAGGCTTCCTTGGACTGCGCGGTGCCGGTCACCTCCCAGTCGCCCGGCTTCCTGGCCTTGGCTATTTCGCCATAGAGCAGCGCGTCATCCATCATGAAGGCGACGGCATGACCGCTTTCCAGCGTCAGAAAAGCCTCGCCGTGATCCTTCGCGGAGATGATGTTCATCTTCATCCCCTTCTCATCGTTCATTTTGCGGATCAGGCGCTCGGACGTGGTGCCGGCGGTCGTCACCACGTTCTTGCCGGCCAGGTCGGGAAAGTCCTTGAGGCCGGAATTCTTCTTCGTCATCAGCCTGGTGCCGATGACGAAAATGGTGTTGGAAAAGGCCACCTGCTTCTGCCGCTCGACGTTGTTGGTGGTCGACCCGCATTCAATGTCGATCGTGCCGTTCTGGAGCAGGGCGATACGATTGGCCGGCGTCACCGGCATCAGCTCGACCCGCAGCTTGGGCATCTTCAGCTCGGCCTTCACGGCCTCGACGATCTTGAGCATGTTCTCGTACGAGTAACCGATGACCTGCTGCTGGTCGTTGTAATAGGAAAAAGGAACCGACGATTCCCGATGTCCCAGCGTAATGCTGCCGCTGGTCTTGATCTTGTCCAGCGTGCCAGCGGCGAAGACCGGCGCGGACAGGCCGATACAGGCGGCAAATGCCGTGTTCAGGATGCGCTTCATGAACTCTCCCTCGGGAAATGAAATACGAATATAGCATGACGCAGCAATGCCTTTTGCAGCGACAAACATTGGAGAATGCAGAACACCGTTTCCGTTCAATTGCAAATGGCGGACAGGGTCTCCCCACCGCGGCGCCTGTTTTACCGCCGACGCAAGACGGCGCTGCGATCAGGCATAATCCTGCCGACCATGCCGAAACGCTTAACCATCCCCAACCTGCCGCCGGCCCCGACCGCCCTGATCCTCGCCGGCATCCGGCCGGCGATGAAAAAGTGATGGGACTATTCGCCTGGCTGCGCGGCGACCGGCCGCAATCGATTCCCGACGACCTGTGGCGGCGCACCGTGGCCGCCCTGCCCTTCCTCGCCGCCCTCGACGCCGCCGAGCGCCAGCGCCTCAAAGAACTGACCGAGGCATTCCTCAACGAAAAGGAATTCACCGCCGTCGGCGACCTCGAATTGAACGACGAGATTTGCGTCGCCATCGCCGCCCAGGGCTGCCTGCCAATCCTCAACCTGGACCTGGCCGCTTACCGCGACTGGGTCGGCATCGTCGTCTACCCGGACGAATTCGTGGTCGCGCGGGAAATTCAGGACGAGAACGGCATTGTTCACGAATACGACGACGCGCTGGCCGGCGAAGCCTGGCCGGGCGGCCCGCTGCTCGTCTCCTGGCGCGACGTGCAACTGGCCGGCGACGGCTACAACGTGGTCATCCACGAATTCGCCCACAAGCTCGACATGCTGAACGGCGAGGCCGACGGCATCCCGGCGCTGCACTCCGGGCTGACCGCCGCCGACTGGGCAGCCACCCTGCTCGCCGCCTACGACGACTTCTGCGCGCGCGTCGACGCCGACGAGGAAACGCGCATCGACCCCTACGCCAGCGACAGCCCGGCTGAATTCTTCGCCGTGTTGAGTGAATGCTTCTTCGATCTGCCGGAGATCTTCACCGCCGAGTACCCGGCCCTCTACGCACTCTTCTGCCGCTACTACCGGCAGGACCCGCTCAGCCGCCAGCGCTAGCTGACGCTCAGAAGCCAGCAACGAATTCGCTCAGCGCGGCCAGCACCGCCGCCTCCTGGTCGCGCTGCGGCGTGTGGCCGCAGGCGGCCAACTTGAGCAGACGTGCGCCAAGCACCTGCTCGGCAATAGCCTCGATCTGGCGCATCGTCGCGTATTCGTCGTCCTCGCCCTGGATAGCCAGCACCGGGCAAGCGATACGCGGCAGATATTCTTCGACATTCCAGTCGCGGAAGGCCGGCGACAGCCAGATGTCGTTCCAGTCGCGGAACACCTGTTCGGTCCGCTCATGGTGGTAGCGCGCCAGTTTTTTGGGCAGGTCGGTGGTCTCCCAGGCCGTCCGCGCTGCGCGGATGCCGGCCAGCGTCACCTCCTCGACGAATTCGTGCGGCGCCAGCACGGCGATGCCGCGTACCGCCGCCGGAAAGCTGCCGGCGAAGATCAGGGCGATGCTGCCGCCATCGCTGTGGCCAATCAGCACCGGCCGTTCGATACCGAGCGCGGCGAGCAGTTCAGGCAACGCTCGTTGCGCTTCGCGGTGCATGTAATCGGGCCGGCGCGGCTCCGGCCAGGGCTGCGAGCCGCCGTAACCGGCACGCGACCAGACGATCATGCGGCAACCGGTGGCCGCCGCCAGTTTCTCGGGAAAATGCCGCCACATGGCGACGCAGCCCAGCCCCTCGTGCAACAGCAGCAAGGCTGGCCGGCCTTCGACGGTGGCGGGGATATCGCGGTATTCGAGCCGGCAGCCGGCGACGGTGACATATTTCATGGGGCGAGCAGGAAGTCACGGACGATGGAAATCTGGTCTTCGTCGAGGAACATCGGTGCGTGGCCGACGCCGGGAATCTCGACCAGGACGGCACGCGGCCCGCGCTCGCCCATGCTCTGCCAGACGGCGCGCGCCAGCAGGTCGGACTCGGCACCGCGGATAGCCAGCGTCGAGCAGGTGATGCGGTCGTAGATGCCCCACAGATCGATGTCCTCGTCCGCGAAGGAGGCACGGAACCCGTCCGCGATGCGCGAATCGTAGCGGAAACCCCAACGCCCATCGGTACGCTGGGCGACGCTGCTTTCGGTCAATCGCCGCCACTGCGTCTCACTCAAGGGACCGAACGGTTCGCTAACCGCCCGCACATAGGCCACCGCCTCGTCGAACGAGACCCAGGTCGGATCGGCACCGACATAGCCGGCGATACGCCGCAAGGCACCAACAGGAAGCGCCGGCCCGACGTCGTTGAGTACCAGGCGATTGATCGGCGAGCCCTCGAAGGCCGCCAGCGCCATGCCGATCAGGCCGCCCATCGAAGTACCGAGCCAGTCGATGCGCTCGACATCGAGGCGGGCAAATAGCGCCACCATATCGGCGACATATTGCGGGATGTCGTAACTGGCCGCGTCGCGCAAGCGGTCGCTCAGGCCGCGCCCGGCGACATCCGGGCAAATCACCCGGTAATGCCCGGCCAAAGCCGCCGCTAGGTCGTCGAAATCGCGGCTGTTGCGGGCCAAACCGTGCACGCAGACGAGCACGCGCGGATTGTCGTGCGCCCCCCATTCGGTATAAGCCATCCGGTGCAAACCGGACGGACTCAGGCATTGCACATGCCGTTGCTTGAACTTCATTGCTGCTCCTCTCGCCCGCAATGTATCACCGTCCGTGCCAGTAACGCCGCCGCTCCTGGCGCCAGCCGGCGACCGAAACATCATCCGGGGCGAGTGCGACGCGCAAGGCGCCGTCGCGGTCGGTGCGCCAGATTTGCGCTCCGTTCTCGACATAACGGGCGACTACCTCGCCGCGCGGATGCCCGAAGCGATTGCGATAGCCGACCGAGATCAGCGCGTGACGCGCCCCGACAGCGGCAACGAAAGCCGGTGTCGACGATTTCTTCGCCCCGTGGTGCGCCACCACCGCCACGTCGGCGGCCAGGGCCGTACCGACGCGGGCAATCAGGGCTTTTTCGTCGGCCGCCTCGATGTCGGCGGTCAGCAACATCCGCCGCTCCCCGGCTGTCACCGTCAGCACGCAGGACAGGTGGTTGGTCGCGACTTTTCCGGCATAGGCGCTCGATAGCGGATGCAGCACGGCGAAATCGACGCCATCCCAGGTCCAGGTCTGGCCGGCGGCGCACAACTCGTCGTCCAGTTCCGGCATGGACGAGAAGAGGCTCGCCACCGGCAACGCCGCGCGTAGCGAAGCCAGGCCGCCGGCATGATCGCTATCGGCATGCGTCACCACCAGCCGGTCAATGCGCCCGGCCCCGAGCCAGCGCAGATAGGGTACGACGACGCGCTGGCCGGCATCGGCATCCGGCCCGTACTGCGGCCCCGGATCGTAAACCAGAAGATGCCGGCGGGTACGCACCACCACCGCCTGCCCCTGTCCAACATCGAGCACGTCGATGCGCGCCTCGCCTTCTGGAATCAACTCGCTCGGCCAGAACAGCGCCGGCAGCAGCAGGCAGGCGCCGAGCAGACGGCCCGGCACGCCGCGCGGCAACAGGCAGGCGGCGACGCCGACCCCCGCCACGACCACCGCCCACGACGGCGGCGCCGGCGCCTGCCACACCGGCCAGGCGGCGCACCAGAAGAGAAAGCGCATCAGGATGTCGAGCAGCCCATGCGCCAGCGCCAGCAGGGGTTGCCACGGCAGCAGCGCGGCGAGCAGGGCCAGCGGGGTAATCACGAAGCTGATCAGCGGTATCGCCAGCGCGTTGGCCAGCGGCGAAACCAGCGGAAATTGCTGGAACACCAAGAGCAGCGCCGGCAGCGTGGCCAGCGTCGCCGCCCACTGAACCATCCCCCAGCCGCGCACACGGGCGCGCCAGCCGGGCTCGGTGCCGATCGTCGCCGAAGCGATGTAGAACAAGGCCCCGACGGCGCCGAAGGAAAGCCAGAAACCGACGGCCAGGACCGCCCACGGGTCGACCAGCAGCACCACCAGCAGTGCCAGGGCCAGGATTCTGCTGGGCGCCACCAGACGCCCGGAGAGCATCGCCGCCACGGCGACCAGCAGCATGTACAGCGTGCGCTGGGCCGGCACGGCGAAACCGGCCAGCAGCGCATACGCGAACCCCCCGGCGGCGGCGGCCAACAGGCCGGCGTGTTGGGCCGGCAGACGCAGGGCCAGCGCCGGCACGCGCCGCCAGCCGAACCCGACCAGCCAGCCGATGAGACCGGCGACCATCGTCACGTGCAGACCGGAAATGCTCATCAGGTGCGTTGTGCCGCTGCGGTTGAAGACCGTCCACAATTCGCCCTGCACCGCCTGCTGGTCGCCGACGGCCAGCGCGGTGAGGATGCCGACCCACGGCCACTCGGCCTCCGGCAGCATGGCCAGGAAATTGGCACGGACGGTGGCGCGCAAGCGTTCGACAACATGGCCGGGACGCCAGACGAAGGCATCGAGTCGCGTCGCCGGCCCCGGCCGAACGTAGCCGGTGGCGCGGATGCCGCGTTCGAGCAACCAGGCTTCATAATCGAAACCGCCGGGATTAGCGCCGCCGTGCGGCCGCTTCAAGCGCACGGTGAAACGCCAGCGCTCGCCAGGTTGTACCGTCGGCGCTGTAGCACCGTCCCGATACCAAGCCAGTTGCAAGTTTTCCGGCACGATGGCGTCCGGCGTCAAACGCTCTTCGACGGCAAACGCGAAGCGCGTACCGCGCGCGAAATCCTGCGGCAAGCCGGCGACGGTGCCTATCACCTCGACATCGCGTCCTTCCCAGTCGCGGCCGAGTTCGTCAGCCAAACGCCATTCGGCCCGCCAGCCGGCCCAGGCGAAACCGAGCAGCAGGCAGCCGAGCAGCGCCAGGGCACGAGTCGCCGGCCGGGCGCGCAAACCATACGGTAGGCAGGCCAGCAGGCCGCCGGCCAGCCACGGCCACGGCGCCGGCAGTTCGCCTCGCGTCTGCAACAGCAGCACGCCGATGGCGAAGGCGAGGATGGCGGATCGCATGCCGAAATCATGACACGAATCAGGCCACGGCGATCGTGGATCAACCGTCTTGCCGCAGCTTCCGGCCTTTCGGCGATAATCGCCGGATGCGCCGCTTCTTGAAGCAATACCTGCCCGATCACGAGACCATCCGCCGCAACCGCTGGCTGCGGCCATTCGCCAACACCCTGCTGCATCCCCGGCTGTGGTGCCTGAACCGCCACTCGGCGGCCGGAGCCGTCGCCGCCGGGTTGTTCTGCGGCCTCATTCCGGGGCCGCTGCAAATGCTCGGCGCCGCTTTGTGCTCGGTGATTTTTCGCGTCAACCTGCCGCTGGCGCTGCTGACCACGCTGTACACCAACCCATTCACCATCGTGCCGCTCTACTTCGTGGCCTATGGAATCGGCCGGCTGCTGCTCGGCGAAAGCGGCGACTTCATCGCCCCGCCAGCCTTCTCGGCCGCCGATTTCATCGCTTTCGCCAATGCCCTGGAAACCTGGATGTGGAGCGTTGCCAAGCCGCTCGGCATCGGCCTGCTGGCCCTGGCCTGCGGCCTGGCCATCGCCGGCTACCTGCTGACCAAGGCCGCCTGGCGGCTCCACCTGATCGCCGCCTGGCGCCGCCGGCACTCCCGCTAAATTCAGGCTTTCCGCTTCAGCCGCTCATGCTCAGCGTGGAACGATGGCGTCAGTTCGGTGATCAGCGCCTCGACATCGCGTACTTGATGTTGAACCGCCAGCACGGCGATGCCTTGCGGCACAAGGTCATAAATCACAAAGTGCTGTCGCGCGGGAACCATCAGAAAGGGGGCCGAGCGGCGCTTCCGAAGGCGGCCTTTTTCCGGATTGGCTGCCGCGTCACCCATGGCGGCGTACAGGTCGGCGAGGTAGCGGTCGGCGACACCCTCGCCCCATTCGCGGCGCGACCGCGCATGAATGCAACGCAGATCTAGCGCCGCGTTGCGGGTCAGGAGGAAGACGGCAGGCAACGGGCCACCGCTACCAGCCATCGGCTTCCTTGCGGTCGAGCATCGCCATGTCCGTCCTGAAATCGCCGCTCGACGCAAAGACGCGGCCCTCGGCCAAGTCACGATAACCGTTCAGGATGGCATCTTGCACGATCTGACCCTCGCGCCGCTCCATGTCGCGGCGAATCAAGTCACGCACGTATTCGCTGGGCGTTTCGTAGAGGCCGGTCTCGCCAACCATCCGCTCCACGAACTCGGCCAACGGCCGGGACAAGCGGGCATTGATGCGTTCGGACATGGAATAGCCTTCAGGTCAGCTTCGATAACCCATTGTCGCACAAAACAAGCATTTTGTCGCAATCATTGCCCACAAGAGCCAACCAAGCGCCCATCCGCCAGTTGCAGCACGCAGTCGGCGCGGGCCGCCAGCGTGTGGTCGTGGGTAACCATGATCAGGCTGCTGCGCTGGCTGCGCACCCGTTCCAGCAGCAGGTCGAACACGGCTTCAGCGGTGTGGCGATCGAGATTGCCGGTCGGTTCGTCGGCCAAGAGGCAAGATGGCGCACTGACCATGGCGCGGGCAATGGCGGCGCGCTGGCGTTCGCCGCCGGAAAGTTCGCCGGGCCGGTGCTCCAGGCGGTGGCCGAGGCCGACGGCGGTGAGCATGGCCGAGGCCTGTTCGAGCGCTTCGGAGCGCACAACGCGGCGAATCAGCAGCGGCATGGCGACGTTTTCCAGCGCGGAGAATTCGGGCAGCAGATGGTGGAATTGGTAGACGAAGCCGAGGTGACGGTTGCGCCAGTCGCCGCGCGCCACCTCGCCAAGCGCCGAGAAATCACGGCCGGCCAGCACGACGCTGCCGGTAGTCGGCGCGTCGAGGCCGCCGAGCAGATGCAGCAGCGTGCTCTTGCCGGAACCGGAAGCGCCGACCACGGCAACCGTTTCGCCCGGCGCGACATCGAGGTCGATGCCGGCAAGCACCGGTACCTCCAGCCCGCCGCCACGGAATACCTTGCCCAGACTGCGGGCGCTCAACAGAATTTCACTCATAGCGCAGCGCCTCCGCCGGATTAACGCGCGCCGCCCGCCAGCTCGGGTAGAGCGTGGCCAAGAGCGCCAGCACGAAGGCAATCAGGGTAACGCCCCAGACATCCCCCCATTGCAGGTCGGACGGCAGATCGGAAATGTAATAGACCTCCTTGGAGAGGAACTGCACGCCGAACAAGCGCTCGATGGCCGGCACCACGACGTCGATATTGAGCGCCAGCGCGACGCCGCCGATGACGCCCAGCGCCAAGCCGATGCAGCCGACCAGTGCGCCCTGGATGACGAACACCGCCATGATCGAGCGCGGCCGGGCGCCGAGCGTGCGCAGGATGGCGATGTCGGCCTGCTTGTCGGTGACGGCCATGACCAGCGTGGACACCAGGTTGAAGGCGGCGACGGCAACGATCAGCGAAAGGATGATGAACATCATCGTCTTCTCGATCTGCACGGCGCGGAAAAAGTTGGCGTGGCTCCGGGTCCAGTCGCTCAAATAGGCGTCGGCGTTGATACGGGGTGCCAGTTCGCGAACGATGCGCGGCGCCGAGAACAGGTCGTCCACCTTGAGACGCACGCCGCTCACCCGGTCTTCCATCTGGACCAAGCGCTGCGCGTCCGCGAGGTGAATCAACGCCAGGCCGGAGTCGTACTCGTACATGCCGACCTCGAAAATGCCGACGACGCGGAAAGATTTCAGGCGCGGCACCACACCGGCCGGCGTCACCGTGCCCTGCGGCACGATCAGCGTCACCTTGTCGCCGGTAAATACGCGCAACGAACGAGCCAGTTCGGCGCCGAGGACGACGCCAAACTCGCCGGGACGCAGGTCGTCCAGGCTGCCGCTCCGAATGGCGCGGCGAAAGTCGGCCACCTGATCCTCCTGATCGGGCAGAATGCCGCGCAGCAGCGCGCCCTTGACGCCGCCATCGACGGCGAACATCGCCTGCGACTGAACGAAGGGCGCCGCCGCCCGCACCTCTGGATGCTGCATCGCCTGCGCCGCCAGCGCCGGCCAGTTCTCCAACTCGCCATTGATGCCGGTGATCTGGATGTGCGAGGCGACGCCGAGAATGCGCGTACGCAACTCCTTCTGGAAGCCGTTCATCACCGACAGCACGACAATCAGCGCGGCGACGCCGAGCGCGATGCCGAGCATCGAAATCAGCGAAATGAAGGAAATGAAATGATTGCGGCGCTTGGCGCGGGTATAGCGCAGACCGATCAGCAATTCGTAAGGCAGGGCCATGCGGTGGGATGAACAGGAAAACCGCTATGGTAGCGTGTTTAATCCCACGGATTGATGACCGCAATGTCGGCCGCCTCATAAGGAGCGGTATCGCGGGACACCACAATGAATCCGCGTGAGGCGGCGACTGCGGCGATATAGCCATCGGGTGCCGGAAATTCCTGTCCAGCGGACCTTTCCGTCACTGCAAGCATGGCATAGCGCCGCCTCCACATAAACCACCAATGGTTTGCGCCAGCATCTCTTTGCGTCTAGCGGTCGGAAACGCCGCGATGCCGAACAGCAACTCGGGCAAGGTCACACTGGACAAGTACAGCGTTCCGGCAGCCTGATTATTCAGCCAGCCCCGCACGGCCGGGCATAGCTTGGGTTTTGTCGCCTTGGAAACTACGTTGGTATCGAGAACGATCATTCGAACCTCATCGGCTCGGCCGGCGTCTTGCCTCCCACCTGCTGAAAGACCTTGAAATCCTCGTCCGTCAGGCCGACCTTGCGGCCCAGCGTCGCGAGGGCCTCACCCAAATGAGCCTTACGCCATCCAGCACAGCTTCAACGCCGATACTCAAACCATCATCACCAATTGCGGCAACGCGAAACGCTCACGAAGAATGCGATTGACACGGGTTTGCCAACCTTCGAGGGATAAGCACCTTCACAGTCTTGGTGGGAAATATCAGGGCATACGGATTGTTACTCCGACAGAAGCAGTCGGGATCGTGGAGAGGCTTGGCTAATCTTGCTCACTCTCGCTGGCACTAACATGCTCATAAGCAATGTCACGAATCATCATCGGGAAAGCCACATCAACACAGGTGTTTGCAAAGGTTGCCCGGACACTGTCAGCGAGAAGGTTAGTTATCGCATCCATGGCGGCGCTCTTGGGCGCCGGAACCACCGCCTTCACAATGCCACCTCAATACCACACGGATATTTCCCGGCATACGGCATATCGGCCTATGACTTTAGTCAATATTGACCTCACCAGTGCTTTGGGTGTCAAATCCACACTTTCGTCATAACACGGAAACGGCATGTCAATCATGCTCCGGGGTCAAGCATGGACAGCAGTTGGCCTTGGCGTTGCCGAAGAGCCGGTACATCGACCATGAAAATCCGCTTCGCCACCCGAAATGACATCCCCGCCTGTACCGAAATCGGCCGCCGCATGGCTGCCGTCACCCGCTTCGCGGCCTACGACTTCAACGCCGAGCGCCTGGCGCAAAACCTCGGCGCCGTGATCGACAGCGGTCACGCCAAGGGAACGCACTGCCTTTTCGTCGCCGAAGATACCGCCGGGCAACTCATCGGCCTCTTGATCGGCTGCATCGAACGGCACTTCTTCTCCGACCTGCTCGTCGCCAGCATCATCCACTACGACGTGCTGCCGGAAAAACGCATGGGCGGCGCCGGACTGAAGCTTCTTGCTGCCTTCCGCCAATGGGCCGAAAACCGCAGCGCGTTCGAGCTTTCCGTCGGCATCAATAGCGGGGTTGAGATGGAAAAGATGGATCGCTTCTTGAAGCGCCTAGGGTTTCGGCGGACGGGCGGGAACTATTCCCTGCCGCTTGTCGCGGAACGATCAGTCCGGTGAAAACGCAGGTGGAGCGCGGCGGTATGAGAACGACAATTCAATTCAGAAAATCCTCACGGTGGGTTGCCTGGTTTGCCGTATCGCTGCTCGTCGTTCTATTGTCGGCTTGTGCCTCACCCGTTTCATCCGGCCCGGCCACATCCGCAAGCGCCCCGAAGCAAGCGCAGACCAAGTTTGGTCGTTATGGCGCGCGCAATGATCCTGGCTTCCGGGAGAACGCAGTGCCGGCCTATTTTCCGAACAGCGCGATCCCACCGAAATACCCGGAGCCGAAACCGCAAACGCATGGTCTGGACTTGAGCAAACACGACTGGCAAACCGCCAAAGCCTATTTCCAATGGTTGTGCGAGAACGAAGCCGGGGAGTTCATCTACAAGACCGTGGAGGATGTCGATAGCGTGTTTGAGATGCGCCCGCTCCCTCCTACCGACAGACTCGGCGGCCCACGATACGACCGCTACTATCTGGAAGATCCGTGGAATGAAATGCCACGGCCACAGTCAGGGACCTTCTATAGCACCTCCAACCCATATTTCTTTGTCATGCCGCACAACTACCGCATATCCCACAAGGATCCAGGACAATGGAATCAAAAAGGTGATTACTTCCACTATACGCCTGAATATGGCTACCCAGTATTTGAACGCATCAGCACTCCGCTCGACCGTAAACGCTACGGCGATGCGCCGTTCACTCGCTTCACGCGGGTCTGGCCCACTCACCCCGAATACGACCGTGACGAGAAAGGAAACATCCGCATGTTCCAGTTGCGCGAACACTTGAACGGCCCTTCCCCGGAGCGACGGAAAGAGTTATCACTAGACCATTTGGACTTTTCATCCCCGGACCGTAAGCGTTACGACGAAGGCATGCTGGCCTCCGGCCATATCATTCCCAAAGTCGAGGCGGTTCATGAAATCAAGAGCCGCTACGGCTATATGTGGCGCGGCATCGAGCACAGCCCGCACGACCGTGAACTGGGTATCGCCGGTGGTGAAGTGCTCATTTTCGATCTGAAAACCAACGAAGTGCTAGGTGTGCGTCGAAATTTCCTGCTTGCTGGTACCTATGCCGGGTCACGCGACGTAGATTGGCTGACAGCCCAGGAATGTACAAAATTTGGGTTTTCATTACTGGAAAAAAAGGTATTGAAATCTGTTGATCCATACAAAAACTTGAACATCAAATAAAGGGGAAATTTTTCATGGAACTCGATCTGACCTTGCTGCAATTGCAAAAAATTCAAAATGCCTACCGTTTGATGAGCGTGGCGCAGTCACATCTGGATGGCATCACTGATATTGCCGATGGTGGCCTCCGTGCCGCCGCATTTGAAAAAGCACTGATACAAGGCAACCTCACCCAAGCCGAACTGGATAGACGCCTGCAAGTCTATCGTGATGAGCACAACGGCAATGAGATGCCAGCAGACGACCCGCAACGCCACGGCAATTCCGCGCTAACGTCAGCTGTGGCCGCCGAGGTTGTCCGGGATTATGAACTTCTCCTGTACAAGCCCAATGATCCCAGTGGATTTTCTGGAGTGCTTCTAAAAGCGAAGACCGGCGAACTCATCGTAGTACCCCGCGACACCGAATTCGCCCCCTCCCAGTTTGGCGGTGATAGAGAACGAGACCTCGACGGGGCCGACATCGCCCATCTCACCCGCAACGGCGCGGCCTATGGTCAGATCGAGAGCGCCAAGAAAATGCTCGACGAGGCGGCCGCCTCGGGCCTGATACCCGCTGGCGCAAAACTGACGGTCGTAGCCGGTTCGCTCTCGGGCAGCATCTTCCTCACCTTGCAGAAAATGAATCCGGAGCTCTTTGTCGATACGCCGGAAGCGCACATCCTGATCAATCCAGCCGGCCTGGGCGTGCCACGCTGGCATGAGAGCTTCTATGCGCCCGGCCAGACCCTCGACGACAAGGCTACCTATCAGGAAATGCAGCAAGTTTACACGGACCTGAAAAACAACCCGAGTCTTGCCTACGACAAGATGGGCATCTTCGCCGACGACCTCAGCCTCAACCAGTTGTTTCACAATGCCCAAGCAGCGCCGGCCATCGGCCCTGACGACTGTATTTATGACAGTTTCCGCGATCGGTTCGCCGCCACCTTCGTCAGCAAATGGTTTGGTGTCGACCTGCCCAAAAGCATCACCGGCGCGGATACCTCCCATACCTACAGCAATCCTTCGGTTCTTTCCGTCGTACAAAAGGCCTATGCCGGGCCGGATGGTTTTTTTGTGACCGCACTCGGCCATCAACCCGATAACCGGTTCTATATTCCGATCGCATCGCAACCGTTTCTCGAAACGGGCGGCCTGTACCTCGATTATGGAAACAACCATACGTTTACGCTCGGAGCTCAGAGCGTCGAGGTACTGATCGCCTTCAAGACCGCCGATCCTTCGCTGACGGTCCCGCAAATTGGCCTGATTATGCAAGCGGCCAGCACCCGGACCGCCGGCCTGTTCGGAACGGTGGGGAAACCCGGCACCGAGGGCGACATGCTGGCCAATACCCTGGATTACCTGCGGGACGCGGTCTCTTTTGGCGCGGAACCGCCACCGATCACGCCGCGTAACATCGACACGGGCGGATTCGGTAACTACGAAATCAAGAATCAGTTGTACAACAACGCCAAGGACGTGCAACAGCAACTCGAACAATACGAAAACCGGCACATCGTCAGTCTGGTCAGCATGAGCGAGAATGACATCTTGGCGCAGGCCGCGCGCAACGATGCGACCGGCGAGGCGTTCCGCTTTGCGCTCATGCGCAACAGCCCTATCGTGTTTCTGGCGGACAACTACACGCCGCCACAGTGGGCGGGCGCAACGGCATTGCTCGACACACAGGATCAGACGCTTAATTTTTCCACCGAGTACTTGCAGCAATTGACCCGGAGCACACTGGCGTCGATTGATGCCGGCATCCAAAACATTGCCACATCGAGCGGCAGTGTTTTCACATCCAAGATGAACGCCGACGGCAGCTTGACCACGACTGAGCGAGAGGTCGATAGCGGCAAGCTGATGTCTACGACGAACCTTCAGACCGGCCAAGATGCGAACGGCAATATTGTTCTGATCAGAACGACGCTACTGCCGAATGGTGATCGCACGGTGGAGCTCCTCAATAGCAACGGACAGGTACTGCAAAGAAATGAAACCGTCACTTCCCCAGATGGAACGACGGTGGAAACGATTCGCTATGCCGACGGCCGCACCATCAAACTCACCTACGACAACGACGGCAAGTTGCTGGGTGAGGAACACATCAAATCCACCGGCCAAATCCTGGAACAATCCGCCGTCACCCTGCTCGACGCTCTGAAGCTCATCAACGCCATCCAGAGCGGCGAGCCCTTGCCGGTCGTCACCTCCGGCCTGCGCTTGCTCAACGATCTGTCGAACTTGAACGATGCGCTGAATCTCAATCTTTCCGGGGCGGCCAGCGCGGCCTCGAGCATTTTGAGCTTGATGAGCCTCAATGCCGCGTTGAAGGAAGGCGATGCCTTGGGTGCATTGACCGCCGGCGCGCAGGTCGTCACCTTTGGCGCAACGGCCTATGCCAATTTCCTCGGTCAGTCGGGCGACCAATACACCAGCGCCATCGTCAAAGTCTTCGGAGCCGATGGCGCGATGGCTAGCATCGAAGGCGCCCTGCCCTACCTCAGCGTCGTCAACAGCCTTGTCAATGGCGATTATGTCGGCGCGGCCGTCTACTCCCTCTCTGCGCTCGGTGTCCCCTACATCGGCTGGGCCTACGCCGTCTATTCCATCGTCGACAGCCTCTTCAGCAACAACAGTGCACCCAAGCCGCAAGGCAATGGGCTGTTCGTCTGGAACGGCGATGACATCTCCTATTATGCGACGGGCAAGACCGGCGGCTACGAGGCGGTTACCGGAGTCATGAATGGCACGCTGTCGACCTTGAATGCGCTGATCGAACTCGCCCGCCAGGGCAGCCCAGACAATCCGTTGGGCATCATTCCCAATCGCATGCCCAGTGTCGGCTACGACATGAGCGGCTATCGCACTGTCGATATCGATCCCTTGACCGGGGTGGAGAAACATCCCGAATTGCGCTTCGACACCTCCGGCAAACCCTACAATGCCAAGCCGGGCAGTCCGGAGTCGTACCAGTCGATCATCGAGAGCATGGTCTACTCGGCGCTCGCGCGGGGCGCCATCGCGCCGCTGTGGGAGGTGCGCACGGCCAAGATGCAGACCGATGCCGGCGATCCGAAAGCCGGCCTGACCGAGGAAGAGCGCGCCGGGCGCGATGGAAAGCTGGCCCCGCCCCTCACCGGCGACACGCAAATCTTCCGGCCGGTGGTGCTCGATCTGGACGGCGACGGCATCGAGACCACGGACAAGGCGCACGGTGTGGCATTCGATGTGGATGATTCCGGTTTTCTCAAGCAAACCGCCTGGATCAAGGGCGACGACGCCTTCCTGGTGCTCGACCGCAACCTTAACGGGCACATCGATTCCGGCCGCGAACTCTTCTCCAACGGCATGGTGGCGCTCGGCGGGCGCGGCCTGGCCGGTATGGCCTGGGTGGATGCCAATTACGACGGCAAACTCACCGCCGCCGATCCGGTATGGAATGAATTGAAACTCTGGCGCGACCTGAATCAGGATGGCCAGCAGGATGCCGACGAGCTGTGGGGGCTCAATGAACTGGGCATCACGGAACTCAATTACGCGATGGCCACCTTCACCCAGGACGGCGTGAAGAAGAAGCTTGGCAGCCCCGATCTCGAAGCCGACAGCCAGGGCATCAGCATTTCCATCGTGCCCGAGGGCATCGTGGTGTATTCCAGCGTGGACGGCAAACTGTCGCTGATCGTCACGGACGTCAAGGATAAGTCGACGGTGGAGGCCAACCGCGACGGCATCGACGGCTTCGAGGATGTGGAGATCGTCGTCAGCTGCGCCAAGCTGCTGGAAAACGATACGTTGAACGGGTTTCCGGGGTCCGAATTGAGCATCATCGGCTTGACCAATTTTAGGCATGGGACGGGCTTCATCGACGACAACGGCTTTGTGCATTTCATCCCGGAGAAGGATTACGCGGGGGATGCGGGGTTTGATTATGTGATGCAGGCGCCGAATGGGCAGAAAGGCACGGCGAGGGTCGATATCACCTTGCAGGAAGTCAATGATGCGCCGACGCTGGATCGTGTGGATCATGAGAGCCGGCCGGTTTATGGGTATACGCCGGTGGTTTATGGGGTGGACGGAGAGGGATATGTCAGCAGTAACCTTTATGTCAGCGGCGGCAACCCAATCTATGAGCCTTATGCCATCCAGTCCTACGTGACGCCAGACGGTGGCCTTGCCACCCGCATTGTCACCAACCCGCCGCCGGACCTGACCGGTTGGTTGGGTTTTCCAGCGGAGTTTCATACCACGCCGATCTCTACCGAGGACAGTGGGAAGGGGCGAGTCGTTGGCGCGGATGTGGACGATCCAGCCACGAGCCTGACCTACGAGGTCGTCGGTCTGCCGCAGTACGGTGCGGTGACCGTGAACCCGGACGGCACCTTTCAATACGCCAGTTGGAAAGAACCGGGGGTTGCCAGCGACCGCATCTTCATCGATGGGCAATATGCGGGAGTAACCGGTCAATACGGCGGATATTTGGGACCGGACGGTACTGCTTCGATGCTGTATTACCCTAGCATGGGTCTTTTTCAGCCGGGAGGCGAATACGTTCTTTACCCGACGACCGACGTCTTCCAGGTAAAAATCACCGATCCGCACGGCGCCAGCACGCTCCAATCCATCGAAGTACCGCACTACGGCCCCTATTTTGTGCCCAAACCGCCTTCGGGCGGCGGCAAGAAGCCGATTGCGGTGGATCTTGACGGCAACGGCTTCGAGTTCGTGAACGTGGATGATTCCAACGTCTTTTTCGACGTCAATGGCGATGGCTGGAAGCACCGCATCTCCTGGGTCGGCCCAAACGACGGTCTGCTGGCCTACGATATCGACGGCAACGGCAAGATCGACCAGGCGGGCGAAATCAGCTTTGCCCGCTACGCGGACGGGGCGCAGACCGATCTGGAGGGTTTGCGCGCTTTCGACAGCAACGGCAATGGGCGCTTCGACGCCGCCGACGAAAAATGGGCGAAATTCGGCATCTGGCGGGACGCCAATCAGAACGGCGTGACCGATCCCGGCGAGTTCCGCACGCTGACCGAGATGGGCATCGTTGCCGTCGATCTGACCAGCGACGGCCAGTTCCAGATCATCAACGGCCAGACGGTGCACGGCATCGGCAGCATGACCCGCGCCGACGGCAGCAAGATGGCCATCGCCGACGTCACGCTCGCCTACAGCAGCGAGGTGCGGGTGCCGCAAGGCGATGGCACGATGCAAACGGTCAATGCCTCGCCCTTCTCTCCGAACGGCGAGGTAATCAACGGCACCGAGGGCAATGATCTGATTCTCGGCAAGAACGGCAACAACATCATCTACGGGTTTGGCGGCGACGATGTGATTTTCGAGGATGGCGGCAACGACATCATCGACGGCGGCGACGGCAACGACCTGATTTATTCGGGCGCCGACAACGATCTGGTGTTCGGCGGAGCCGGCAACGATGTCATCTACGCCGGGTTGGGCAATGATGTCGTTTTCGGCGGCGACGGCGACGACGTGATCTTTGGTGAAGGCGGCAACGACATCATTTTCGGCGGGGCCGGCAATGACTTGATTTCGGGTGGTCCGGGCAATGACGTGTTGTCCGGCGACGACGGCGACGACCAGATTTTTGGCGAATCCGGCAATGATGCGTTGTTCGGCGGCAACGGCGACGACGAATTGTTCGGCATGGATGGCTTCGATTACTTGAACGGCGGGGCCGGCAACGACCTGCTGGACGGCGGCACGGGCGCCGATACGATGGTTGGCGGCGCGGGCGACGATACCTACGTGGTCGATGACATCGGCGACATCGTGATCGAACTGGCGGACGAAGGCATCGACACGGTTCGCGCCTCGATCGACTATGCGCTGGGGGCCAATGTCGAGAACCTGATCTTGACCGGAACGGCGAATCTCAACGGTGCCGGCAACGAACTGGACAATGTACTCATCGGCAACCAAGGCGACAATACGCTGACGGGCGGCGCCGGCAACGACACGCTGACCGGCGGCCAGGGCTACGACACCTACGTCTTCTCGAAGGGCGACGGTCAGGACATCATCGATGACATCCAAGGGTTGAACACGATCCGTTTCCTGGACGTGAATTCGGACGAAATCAAGCTGGAGAGGAGCGGCAACGACCTGAAGATTCTCTACGGAAAATCGGACATCCTGACGATCCAGAATGCCTACTACGCGTCTTCGCCCGCCGCGTACCGGATGGCGTACTACGAGTTTGCCGACGGCAAGAACCTGACGATGGCGGAACTGCTTGCGCTGCATCCATTGCAAGCGGCGGGTGGCACGTCGAACGGCAGTTGGGGCAACAGTGACGGGAATACGATCATTGGCAGCGGGACCGACGACACCCTGAACGGTACCAGCGGCGCCGACATCTTGATTGGCGGCAAGGGCAATGATTTGTTGAAAGGTAACGGCGGCGATGACATTTACGTCTTCTCGAAGGGCGATGGTCAGGACGTCATCAATGACAGCCAGGGATCGAACACGATTCGCTTCCTGGATGTGAATTCGGACGAAATCAAGCTGGTGCGGAGCGGCAATGATCTGAAGATTCTCTACGGGGAGTCGGACAGCGTGACGATTCAGAGAGCTTTCTACTCGACCGCCTCGATGGCTACGCCGCACCGGATGGCGAGCTACGAATTTGCCGATGGGAAGAGTTTGACGATGGCGGAACTGTTTGCGTCGCACCCGGTGCATGTGGCGGATGGCATGACGAGCGTCAGTTTCTTGGGCCTTGCTTCCTCTGGGCTGACGATCATCGGCTCGGACGCCAACGACAACACCATCACGGGCGACAATGGCGGGAACACGCTGATCGGCGGCAAGGGGACCAATGACAAGCTGACCGGCGGCAGTGGAGCCGACATCATCATCAGTGGCAAGGGCAACGACACCTTGCAGGGTAACGCCGGGAACGACATCTACGTCTTCTCGAAGGGCGATGGTCAGGACGTCATCAATGACACCCAGGGATCGAACACCATCCGTTTCCTGGACGTGAAATCGGACGAGATCAAGCTGGTGAGAAGCGGCGATGATCTGAAGATTCTCTACGGGGAGTCGGACAGCGTGACGGTCCAGAATGCTTTCTACTCGAGCGCCACGACGTCTGCCTCGTACCGGATGGCGAATTACGAGTTCGCCGACGGCAAGAGCCTGACGATGGCGGAATTGTTCGCCCTGCACCCCGTGCATGTGGCGGACGGCATGACAAACGCCAACTTCTATAACACGGCTTCCGCCGGGCTGACGATCGTCGGTTCGGACGCCAACGACAACATCATCACGGGCGACAGCGGCGGCAACACGCTGAAGGGCGGCAACGGGACCAACGACAAGCTGTATGGTGGCAGTGGAGCCGACATCATCATCAGTGGCAAGGGCAACGACACCTTGCAGGGTAACGCCGGGAACGACATCTACGTCTTCTCGAAGGGCGATGGTCAGGACGTCATCAATGACAACCAGGGATCGAACACGATCCGTTTCCTGGACGTGAATTCGGATGAAGTCACGCAACTGAGGGTTGGCAATGATCTGAAAATTCTCTACGGGGAATCGGACAGCGTGACGATTCAGAATCATTTTTACGGCACTGCCTACCAGATGGCGAACTACGAGTATGCCGACGATGTGCCCTCGGAGGAGCCACCCGCCAACCAGCCTCCCCAGGCGGCCACCCCGCTCATGGCCCAAAGCGTGGATCAAGACAGCCTCTTCCATTACGCCCTGTCGGCCGGCAGCTTCACCGACCCGGATGGCGATGCGCTGACCTACACCGCCAAACTGGACAACGGCGCTCCGCTACCGGCTTGGCTCAGCTTCGATGCCGCCACGCAGACCTTCGCCGGCACGCCGGCCAATGGCGACGTGGGCAATCTGCAAGTGCGCGTCACCGCAACCGACCCGGCCGGCGCCTCGGCCAGCCAGCTATTTGCGCTGGAAGTGGCGAACGTCAATGATGCGCCAAGCATTGGCATGGTCCTGGCGGCGCAAACGGCTTCCGAAGACGAGGCATTCGTCTATACCTTGCCGGCGGACGCCTTTGTCGACATCGACGTCGGTGACGTACTGAGCTACACCGCCACGCTGGACAACGGCGATCCGCTACCGGCCTGGCTCAGCTTCGATGCCGCGACGCGCACCTTCACCGGCGTCCCGGCGAGTGGCGATGTCGGCAACCTGCAAGTGCGCGTCACCGCCACCGACCTGGCCGGCGAATCGGCCAGTCAAAGCTTCACGCTGGACATCGCCTCCGCTGGCAACCCCGGCGACAACCAGGCGCCCATCACCGCCCCGGACACGGCGGAGGTCTTCGAGGACAGCCAGACCGTTGCCACCGGCAACGTGCTGGCCAATGACCACGACCCGGACGGCGACGTGCTGGAAATCACCGATGCCGGCATCCGGCATGGCGAATACGGCATCCTGACCCTGCAATTGGATGGCAGCTACAGCTACGCGCTCGATAACGCCTCGGCCAAGGTGCAAGGACTAGGCGCCGGTGAAACCGTGACCGAGCACTTCGCCTACCTCGCCAGCGACGGCACGGCGCAAAGCAGCGGCGAACTGTCCGTGACCATCCACGGCGCCAACGACGCCCCGGAAGTCGGCATGCTGTTGCTCGACCAACAGGCCGAGCAAGATGCCCTCTTTGCCTTCACCCTACCGGTCAGCAGCTTCACCGACATCGATATCGGCGATGTACTGATCTACTCGGCCACGTTGGAAAATGGCGATCCGCTACCGGAATGGCTCACTTTCGATGCCGCCACGCAGACCTTCACCGGCACCCCGGCGGATGGCGATGTCGGCAATCTGCAACTGCGCGTCACCGCCACCGACCAAGCAGGCGCTTCGGCCAGCCAAAGCTTCGCGCTGGACATCACCGCCGACGGCGATTCGCAGACCTCCATCGCCGCGCCGGATACCGCCGAAGTTCAAGAGGATGCAAGCATCGTCACCGGCAATGTACTCGCCAACGACACCCATCCCGGCACGGTAACGAGCTTCCAGGTCAATGGCGACGCCACCATCTACACGGCCGGCCAGAGCGCGACCTTCAAGGAAGGCACGCTGACCATCGACAGCAATGGTGACTACACCTTCACGCCAGCCCAGGATTACTCCGGTCTGGTGCCGCAGGTGACCTACACCACCAGCAGCGGCTTGAGCAGCACGCTGGACATCACGATCACGCCGCTGGCCGATGCGCCGTTGATCACGGTCGAACTCGGCGCGCCAAAGGAATCGGGATGGCTCACCATCGATACCAGCAACCACACCCGAACGGATCAGGGTTTCACGGTGAGCGCCTTCAAATCGAATGGCGACCCCGGCGTGCTGGCAACGTTCGGCGGAGGGATCGGTGTGGGCCGGTACGAAGATCCCCGTGAGAACCCCGGCGATGCCGCAGGGGAAATCGCCTACAACCCGACCACCGATACCTCCGAAAAGCTGGTCGTGACATTCGACACCCCCGTGACCAATGCAAGCGTCGCCCTGCGCGAGCTCAGCACCCAGGAGCGCGCTCTGGTCAGAGCCTACGACAAGGATAACAACATCATTTTTGCGGAAACCGTCCTGGGCAACAACGGCGATACGCCTGTGACGATCGCAACAGACGAGGGAAGGCTGATCTCGCGCATCGAGTTCACCGCCCCCGGCATGACCTGGCACGCCAATGGCAACATCAAGGATTACGATGATTACGTCGTCAAGTCGATCAGCTATGAGAGCATGCTTGTCCGTCCGATCAACGCCATCACCGTGACACCGACGGACATCGATTATTCGGAGCAGGTGACCGGCATCACGGTTTCCATTCCGGATGGCGTTCTGCTGTCGGCGGGTACGAACCATGGCAACGGAACCTGGACACTGCCCATGCAGGATGACGGCAGCTATGCTTGCACGGTCGATCCCGTTACGGGCACGGTGAGCATTACCGGTCTAGCGATGTGGATTCCGCCTGCGTTCAGCGGGGAGGCGACGGTCAAGGTAACGGCAACGGTGAGCGACCGTGTCGTCGTCGGCTCGGATACCTTGGTGGATACGGGGGTATTCGATTCGTCCTCGGCCATGTTGCTGATCGGCACCAGCGGCGACGACATTCTCATCAGCGGCAAGGGCAATGGCCTGCTGCTGGGGAAGGCCGGGAACGACATCTACGTCTTCTCGAAGGGCGATGGCCAAGACACCATCCATGACAGCCAGGGATCGAATGGGCTTCGTTTCCTGGATGTGAATTTGGATGAGGTCACGCTGCTGAGAAGCGGCAGTGATCTGAAGATTCTCTACGGGGAGTCGGACACGCTGACGATTCAGAATCACTTCTCCGATGCTTCCTGCCAGATGGCGAGCTACGAGTTTGCCGACGTAACACTCATCGGCGTCGACCTGTTTGAGATGCACGGGATGTAGGAAACTGACGGGAATATTTGTTTCCCCACGAACCCCGGCCTGAAGAGGCCGGGGTCTTACTTTTTGCCACTTTTCCGGCAGTTGTTCAGGCCGGATGTTTTTGGAAGCTATTTTCATAATTACCATCTACACAGCTCTCTCGTTCATATTAGGCATGACGAGGGGCTGCACTCACCGTATCGACTGACAAAAGGAGAGCATCATGTCAAACCAACAGCAATCAGAGGCCGCGATGGCGGCTTTGGAGCAGGCCCGCGATGCCTTGGCGAAACTGCCGATCCTGGGGCCCGCCCTGTGGTTGTATGCGCGGGATCCGGTAAAGAAATTCATGTTCCTCGGCGACACCGACTGGGCGGTATTGCCGCCCATCGTGCTCGACCAATGCCGGCTCTACACCAAGAGCGGACTGCCGTATGCGTTCGTGACCTGGGCCTTCGTCAATGATCAGGTTGACGCGCGGCTGCGATCTCAGCAACCGAAGATCGCGCCGCACGAATGGAAGTGCGGCGAGCATGCGTGGGTCATCGATGCGGTCGCGCCTTTCGGCCAGTTGGAGGAAACCTTGCAGGAGCTGCGCGAGACCCTGTTCTCTGGCAGGAAGGTTGCCGCGCTGCTGCCCAACCCGGCCCAGGCCGGTGCCGTAACGGTGCGGGAATGGCCGCCGACGGCGGCACCGACCACCCATTGACGTCTGTTTTAGTATGAAGCCGGCGGTGAGGAGGCTATCGGGCGACGTACTCGATTCCGCTCCTGGATTGCTCGCCATCCAGGAGCGCCCACCGGCGAAGCAGCCGCAGAACATGTCGTTTTCCCGGAAAAGCGGCACAGCGCCTTCTGGCAAGAGTGGCGTAAAAAAGGCGTGAATAATTCGCCCGCCAGCCCGCCGGACTAGCTCGGCGGCTGGTGGTAGAATCGCCATCCGTCGCCGACGCCAGCAGCAATGCCCAGCCCCGGCAGCAGCCGGCTGCCCTTCCGTTCTCCCATCGACCTGGATTCACCGTGCGCCTGACCCTGCTCGTTCCCGAACTGCTCTGGCCCGAACCCGGCGACCAGCGGACCCTCGGGAATCTGCCCTTGCCCGGCTTCGAGTGGCTGGCCGCGCGCGCCGCCTGCCGGCGGCAGCCCGCCATTGCCTTTGAAACCGCCCTCGCCCGCTGCTTCGGTCTCACCGCCCCGGCATTCGGCGCCCTGCGCCTGTTCGGCGAGGATGGCGGCGAAGCCGCCGTCGAGGGTCACTGGCTGTGCGCCGATCCGGTACATCTGCGCTTTCACCATGAGCGCGTCGTTCTCGCCGATAGCGGCGCTTTTGATCTGACCGAGGACGAGGCGCGCGCCTTCGCCGCCGCGCTCAACGCCGAGTTCGCCGACATCGGCCAGGTGCGCGGCGCCACCGCTCGCCGCTGGTATCTGCGACTGAATCCCGCCGGCAGCGCTTTCGCCGGCGCCAGCCGCCACGTCGCGGCGCCGCTCTCGGCCGTGGCCGGGCGTCGCGTCGACAACAAACCCGTCGACCACGACGCGACCCTGACCCGCTGGCTCAACGAAGTGCAGATGTTCCTCCACGGCCACCCGCTCAACGCCCGCCGCGAAAAGGCCGGCCTGCCGCCGGTCAACAGCCTGTGGCTATGGGGAGGCGGACGCCTGACGCGGCCGCAGCCCGGTATTTTCACTGCCCTCTGGAGCGACCATCCGCTGGCCGTTGGCTTGGCCCGCGCCGGCGGCACGCCAGTGCATCCCTTGCCGGAAGGATTCGCCGGGCTGGCCAGACTCGCCTCACCCGGCAGCGTCTTGCTGGTCGTGCTCGACAGCCTGCTGCCCCCGGTCATCTACGAGGATGGCGAGGCTTGGCGGCATGCCTGGCAAGATCTGGAGGCCAAGTGGTTCGCGCCGCTGCGCCGGCAGCTTGGGCGCACAGTGAGCACGCTGGAAATCGTCGCTCCGACCCTCTATGGCGACCTGCAATGGTCGTTGAGCAGACATGCTCGCTGGAAGTTCTGGCAGCGCAATCCCGAACCCGGTCAAACCCTGGCGGCGCTGGCTAGCCAATTTTCCGAAAGCCATCCGTGACCCGCATCGTTAATCGTTCCGTCCCGCCGCGCACCGCCTGGCAGCTTGAGCAACAGGGCTTGCATCCGCTGCTCGCCCGTCTTTACGCCGCCCGTGGCGTCACCGACAAGGCCGAACTCGATTACGAACTGAAGTCGCTGCTGCCGCCGGCAACGCTGACTCACGCCGACGCCGCCGCCCGCCTGCTGGCCGACGCCATCGAGGCCGAGGCCCGCCTGTTGATCGTCGGCGATTACGATTGCGACGGCGCGACCGCCACGGCGGTCGGCATGCGCGCCCTGAAGTCGCTCGGCGCTGACGTCGATTTCCTGCTGCCCGACCGCTTCAAGCTCGGCTACGGCCTGTCGCCAGAAATTGTCGACCTCGCCGCCGAGCAGTCGCCCGATCTGATCATCACCGTCGACAACGGTATCGCCAGCATTGAGGGCGTCGAGCGCGCCCGCGAGCACGGCATCGCCACGCTGATTACCGATCATCACCTGCCGGCCCAGACCTTGCCGGCAGCCGACTGCATTGTCAATCCGAACCAGCCAGGCTGCGCCTTCCCGTCCAAGTGCATGGCCGGCGTTGGCGTCATGTTCTACGTGATGCTGGCGTTACGCGCCGAGTTGCGTGAGCGCGGTTTCTTCGCCGACCGCCCGGAACCGAATTTCGCCAACCTGCTCGATCTCGTCGCACTGGGTACCGTCGCCGATGTCGTCAGGCTCGACCGCAACAACCGCATCTTGGTCAGCCAGGGCTTGAAGCGTATGCGCGCCGGCCAGTTGCAGCCCGGCCTGGCGGCGCTCTTCAAGGCCGCCGGCCGCGACCCGAAAAAGGCCACGGCGATGGATCTCGGCTTCATCCTCGGGCCACGCCTAAATGCCGCCGGCCGCCTGGCTGACATGCGCCTGGGCGTCGAATGCCTGCTCACCGACGACCCGGCCCGCGCACTGCAAATTGCCCAGCAACTCGACGCGCTCAACCGCGAACGCCGTGAGATCGAGGCTGGCATGCAGGATCAAGCGCTACTGCTGCTCGAAACGCTGGAGACCGCCGACAGCGCTCCCGGTATCGCGCTGTTCGACGACGGCTGGCACGAAGGCGTGGTCGGCATCCTCGCCGCGCGCATTAAGGACAAGCTGCACCGCCCGGTGTTCGCCTTCGCTCGTGGCGAGAACGGCACTCTTAAAGGTTCCGGCCGCTCGATTCCCGGCCTGCACCTGCGCGATGCGCTCGATCTGGTGGCCAAGCGGGCGCCCGGCCTGCTGCTGCGTTTCGGCGGCCACGCCATGGCCGCCGGGGCGACGCTGCAAGCCGAGGACTTCGCGCGCTTCCGCGACCTTTTCGCCGAGGTTGCCGGCGAACTGCTCGATCCGGCTGACCTGACCCGCACGCTGGAAACCGACGGTGCCCTGGAAGGCGGCTATTACTCGCTGGAAATGGCCCGCCTGCTGGAAAACGAAATCTGGGGCCAGGGTTTCCCGGCACCGCTGTTCATGGACGAGTTCGCGGTCGAGCAGCAACGCGTGCTCAAGGAAAAGCACCTGAAACTGCGGCTGCGCAAGGACGGCGCCCGGATCGAAGCAATCCAGTTCAACTTCAGCCAACAGCCGGGCGCTACCACCCGCCTCGCCTTCCGCCTGGCGATCAACGAATACATGGGCGTCGAGACGCCGCAATTGTTCGTCGAGCACCTGGAATAGCCGCCGGCCGGCAGGCTCGCGGCGCAGTATAATATTTGGTTTTCGCAACGATCTGCAGGAATCCCCATGGAAGCCGAACACCTGAACAGCATCGCCAACCAGCTCGACGATCTGGCGCAGCGCGCCGCCGAGCTGCGGAGGTATCTTTGACTACGACCACAAGCGCGAACGCCTGACCCTCCTCAACCAGGAGATGGAAGATCCCAAGATCTGGGACGATCCGAAACGCGCCCAGGAACTGGGCCGCGAAAAGAAATCGTTGGAAGACGTGGTGCTCGTCCTCGAAGCCGTGGACAACGGCGTCAAGGATGGCCGCGAGCTGTTCGCCATGGGCCGCGATGATGGCGACGACGACACCCTGCTCGCCGTCGAAGCCGATAACGGCGAACTGGAAAAAAAGCTGGCCGCCCTCGAAGTCCGCCGCATGTTCAACAACCCCTCCGACCCCATGCCCTGCTTTCTCGAAATCCAGGCTGGCGCGGGCGGCACCGAGGCGCAGGACTGGGCCGCCATGCTGCTGCGCATGTACCTGAAATTCGGCGAGAAAAGGGGCTTCACCGTCGAGGTCATGGAAGAATCGGAGGGCGACGTCGCCGGCATCAAGAGCGCCACGATCAAATTCAGCGGCGACTACGCCTACGGCACGCTGCGCACCGAAACCGGCATCCACCGCCTAGTGCGCAAATCGCCGTTCGACTCCAATGCCCGCCGGCACACCAGCTTCACCTCGGTGTTCGTCTTCCCGGAAGTCGACGACTCCATCGAAATCGCCATCAACCCCGCCGACGTGCGCACCGATACCTACCGCGCCTCCGGCGCCGGCGGCCAGCACATCAACAAGACCGATTCGGCGGTGCGCCTGACGCACCTCCCCACCGGCATCGTCGTCCAGTGCCAGAACGACCGCTCACAGCACCGCAACCGCGACGAAGCCTGGCAAATGCTGCGCGCCCGGCTGTACGAACACGAGTTGCGCAAACAGCAGGCCGAGCAGCAAAAGCTGGAGGACGCCAAATCCGACATCGGCTGGGGCCACCAGATCCGCTCCTACGTGCTCGACCAGAGCCGGATCAAGGACCTGCGCACCAATCACGAAGTCGGCAACACCCAAGCGGTGCTCGACGGCGACCTCGACGATTTCATCGAGGCCAGCCTGAAACAAGGGGTTTAGCAGGCTACAGCCAAGTAGGGCGGGGCTTGCCCCGCCGGCTCAAAGTCAAATCAGATGTTG
>JAIRKE010000025.1 GCA_031260295.1 Azonexus sp. | reverse complement strand
ACCCCAACAAACCGTTCGGTCCGTCAGCAGCAGAGAAACGAGATTATGAAGCACCTACAGCAGACTGTCAAGCAACAACTTCTACTTCATCCTCTCACTTCACTCTTCAGCAACCGCCGGAAAACCCCGCCACCACTGAAGAGGTGCGCATTATATAGAGAGAAACCTCACCGTCAAGCCCCAAAAGAAATCTAACATCACAAGGGGCACTCTTTCCGGCGACGTTGACCAAGATCCTCAGCGTTGCCGCCATTGCCTGGGCTTTGGCCACCTGACGGTCATTTCAACTCTATCGCCCCCCCAAAAAAAGTCCCGCATGAGCGGGGCATCTCCAGAGGCAAGCTCAGAGCGTTTTTACGCAGCCTGCTACAGGCATGTTCAATCTTCCAGCGCTATGCCGAAAACGAAGAGCCACAACCACAAGTCGACGTGGCATTCGGATTGCGAATCACGAACTGTGATCCTTCGAGCCCCTCCGAATAATCGATTTCAGCACCAACCAGGTACTGGTAGCTCATCGGGTCGATCAGCAGGGTCACCCCCCCTTTTTCTAGGGTCGTGTCGTCTTCACTGACTTCCTCGTCGAAGGTAAAACCGTACTGGAAGCCGGAACAGCCACCGCCGGTCACAAACACACGCAGCTTCAATGCCGGATTGCCTTCTTCGTCGATGAGCTCTTTGACCTTGGCAACCGCACTGTCAGTGAAAACAAGCGGAGAGGAAACTTCGACTGCTGCATTCATTGGCAAACTCCTGAGAAAAATCGTGGCGGATTATGCGAGTCCGCAAGATGAGGGTCAATCGCTTTGGTTGGCAGCCGCCCACTTTAGTTCCCCGGACTTTCCACCGCGATGCACCATGCGCCCCTCGACGACAGCCCCTTGGTGCATTTCGATGACGGCATATTCGACATCGCCCACGATGCGAGCCTTCGACTGAATCTCCAGCGATTCGCCGATGTTAACCGGCCCCACCACCGTGCCATTGGTCACCAGATGAGCGACGTGGACAGCGCCTTCAATACGCGCGTGCTCGCTCACCACCAGCGTGGACGAACTTGCCCCCTCCGCCGCCTCGACACTCCCGACCACTTCGCCATCGATTCGCAAGCCGCCGGTAAAGCGAATGCTGCCCTCCACTCGCGTGCCAGCCCCGATCAGACTGTCGATGCGCCCTTGCGGCGCACTATCGCCTTTTTTTCCAAACATCATCGCTCCCTAAAGTTGCGCCAAACGCTTGCTCATCAGTGTAGCACCCTGCAGCACACGCGCCTCGACGGCCACCAGCCGCGCCCCAGGCGGCAACTCGAAGCCTCCCTCGCGACGCAGGAAGTGCTTGACAGCCAGTTGATACTCCTGGATGGCCTCGGGTTTTTCCGGCACCAACAACTGATGTTCCACACCATTCAGCAGATAGCCGACAGCCAACTGCAAGCGACCGACAAACTGCGGCTTTTGCCGGCTCGGCTGGAAAGCGACAAGCAAACGATAGCGATAGCGCCCACCCTCATCCTGCGTCACGCGAAAATTCTCGACGCGCACGACCGCTTCTTCGCCAACCACGGGAATCAGGCGCTCGAAAAGTCGCATGTCTTCCTTCAGCGCCCCGTTCTCCAACTCCAGTTCCTTGATTCTCGAAAGCAATTGGCGCTGCGTGGCCCGCTCGATACTCACCGCGTTATGGCGTGTTTCCGCCGTCGATCGCAGGGAATCCAACTCGCTTTGCTGCGCCTGAACCAGCAAGCGCAACTCTTGCAACTCCTTGCCGACCGCGCCAGCCTCGTTACGCTGCATCAACAACCAGCCGCCAGCCAGAAGCAACAGAACCAGTAGCGATCCCGGCAACAAATACCATTGCCAGGAAACATGGCTACGTATCACGACGCGTGGAGCGGCAATACCGAAACGGCGACGGAATTTGTGAAATTTGAGACTGACAGCGGGAGTCGGCATCACTTGGCGAATACAAAGCTTAAGCTTCCCCCCAACCACAAATGCTTGGGGGAGCAGCCACAAACGGCCTACCGGCCAAAGCAGCGAACATGCGCCAGCAAGGCTTTCGCTCCTTCCAGAGGCTGGATGATACTCCGGCTACCCCCGAAAACAAAAAGGCCGCCCACAGGCAGCCTTTTCGGGAGCGCGCAAAAATTAGCGCTTGGAGAATTGCTTGCGACGACGAGCCTTGTGGAAACCAACCTTCTTACGCTCGACTTCACGCGCATCACGCGTCACGAAACCGGCTTTGGATAGCGCCGGCTTAAGCGCAACGTCATACTCGATCAGCGCCCGGGTAATACCATGACGAACCGCACCAGCCTGGCCGGACTCGCCACCACCGGTTACATTGACCTTGATGTCAAAGCCGTTCAATTGGGCAACCAGCTCCAGCGGCTGGCGCACGATCATGCGGCCGGTCTCGCGAGAGAAGAACTGGTCGACCGGCTTGCCATTGACCACGATGGCACCGGAGCCACGCTTCATGAAAACACGGGCGACAGCGCTCTTGCGACGACCGGTACCGTAAAAATAATTTTCAGCCATGATGTCCCCTTAAATTTCCAGAGCCTTCGGCTGCTGGGCGGTGTGAGGATGCTGGCCGCCAGCGTAGCACTTCAGCTTCTTGAGCATCGCATAACCCAGCGGCCCCTTCGGCAGCATGCCCTTGACGGCAGCCTCAAGGGCACGGCCCGGGAAGCGCTGTTGCATCTTCTTGAAGTTGGTTTCGTAAATACCACCCGGATAGCCGGAGTGACGGTAATACTTCTTGTCGTCAGCCTTGTTGCCGGTGACAGTGATCTTGTCGACGTTGGTAACCACAATGAAGTCACCGGTATCAACGTGCGGCGTGTAGATGGCCTTGTGCTTGCCACGCAGGCGGCGAGCAATTTCGGTAGCGAGGCGGCCGAGCACCTTGTCTGTGGCGTCTACCACAAACCACTCGCGCTTCACCTCATGTGGCTTGGCGGAAAACGTTTTCATGTGTGTGCCGTCCTGAAAAATATGGGCGCAGATTGGAGAAAGGCGCGGATTCTAGTTGAAGCCCGCGACCCATGTCAATGCCCTCCTGAGCCACTTGCTGCTGCAAGCAAAAAAAACGCGGCTCGCTGAGCCGCGTTAAATCCACACCAAAGGAGGAGGGTGGAGGAGACAAACCTGAACGGGAAACTTATCGCAGCCAAGTCGCCACAGTTCGTACGGTTTGCATTTTGCACGAAGGCAGCACATGATGCAAGAAATATTTGTGCGGCGCACAACTAACATGCTGATGTACTAATTAATATTTTTAATGCATTGAATGCATATGTTTTTAAATACATTTAATTATGTGCATACTTATTTATCCTCTATGTTTAACTAATGGAGCACCAATCTTCCTGCTTCTGAAAGCGCCAAAATTGCTGCGGCACAACAATTCATACCATAACAAATCGCCCACCCGATATCCGCTAGAATTCGCCTCATTTCAAGGAATTGCCATGGAATGCACGGTCAGATGGACGGGCAGCGATGCCGGGATGAGCTTCGTTGCCGAAACGGGAAGTGGTCACGCCGTAGTGATGGACGGCGCACCGGAGGCGGGCGGCCGGAACATCGGGCCGCGCCCGATGGAGATGGTTTTGGCCGGTACAGGCGGGTGCAGCGCCTTCGATGTCGTCCTGATCCTGAAAAAAGGCCGCCACGCGGTCAGCGCCTGCGAAGTCCGCTTGCGGGCGGAACGTGCCGCAGAAGACCCCAAGGTCTTTACGCAAATTCACCTGCACTATCGCGTCAAGGGCAAGAATCTCAAGCCCGAGGCCGTCATCCGCGCGATCGAGCTATCGAAGGAGAAGTACTGCTCGGCCTCGATCATGCTTGGCAAGACCGCCGAGATCACTTACGACTTTGAGATCGTCGACGAGGCCTGAACGCAGGCTATACCCGGTAGGCCAAGCCGGTCATCAGCTTGGCCATCCCTTTCATGGCCAATTTGCAGACCGCCGGCAATTCTGCAGCACCATGAGCCACCGCCGTTTCGGCATGGCGGATTTCATCAAGGCGCATCTGGTCAACAATGGCGCGGGAGCGGGCATCTTCATCGGGAAGACAGGATAGATGTCCGTCGAGATGCGCTTCGACCTGGTGCTCGGTCTCGGCCAGGAAACCGAGGTTCCATTTATCGCCCAAGACGCCGGCCAGCAGCCCCAGCCCCAATGAACCACCATACCAGAGCGGGTTGAGCAGGCTCTTGCGCCCGCCCAGTTCGACAATCCGCTGTTCGGTCCAGGCCAGATGTTCGGTTTCCTCGCCGGCGGCGCCACGCAGCGCTTCGCGCACGGCAGGATCACGCGATGTCAGCGCCTGCCCCTGATACAAGGCTTGAGCACAAATCTCACCGCAATGATTGACCCGCATCAGCCCGACCACATGCCGGCGCTGCTCCCTATCCAGCGGAACATCGGGCAAATCAGCACCGGGCAGCGGACGCACGCTACGCGCAGGCACCCAGAGGGTACGCAACACCCGGTCGACTTCGACGATGGCGCGATCGAGGTTCACCAATGCTTTCCTCAGGGCGTGGACAGTGGTTTCCCGGTGCCGCGCAGCGCCTTTCTGGCCGCCTCGACGTTATCGACGATGATGCCGCCGACACAGAAGTAATCCAGGAACAATGCCGCGTGATAGCGATTCACGTACTCGTCGCGTATCGGCAGCCACTCGGCGCGGCGCGCCTTCGACCAACTACCGTCCGAACGCCCCGAGGCATAGACGCGCCACTCACGCGTCTCGCAGCGCATGCCTTCATAGGTAACGTTGCGCGCGCCACCGGGCGTCAGCACGACCAGCATGTAGCGCACGACCCCATCGGCATCGACGCGCAGGCTTTCCGTATCAACGAGAAACTGGTTGCGCGCCACCGCGTTGAGATAAATGGGTTGCAGATTGCGTTCGACCGGCGGCGGCGGGAGCTCGATATCGAGCTCCTTCCAGGCTTTCGGAAAATAGGCATCGTCCTCGTCGTCCCCCGGTGCCGCCCACACGGAAGCGCAGAGCAGGAACCCACACAACAGCAACAGACCGCGTCGCACCGTCGCTACCAATTCACTCTCCTTCGGCCTTGGCCGGACTATCACCGGGCGTTCCATACCCACCGCCGACAGCGCGGCGATGCCGGCCGCGGCGGTCGACATCGAGAAAACGGATCAACTCGGCCAGCGCCTGGCCGTAAACCCCGCGCTTGAACTCAATCACCGAGTCGAGCGGCACCCAGTAGTCGTTCCAGCGCCAGGCGTCGAATTCCGGCTTGGCTGTAGCCCGCAGGCTGACGTCGTTGTCGCGCCCGGTCAGGCGCAACAAAAACCAGATCTGCTTTTGGCCTTTGTAGGAACCGCGCCATTCGCGCTTGATCCAGTGTGTCGGCACTTCATAACGCAACCAGCCTTTGGTTCGCCCGAGGATGCGCACGTGCTCCGGCAAGAGCCCGACCTCTTCGTACAGTTCGCGATACATGGCCTGCTCCGGCGATTCGCCGCGCTTGATACCACCCTGCGGAAACTGCCAGGAATGCTCCCGTATGCGCTTACCCCAGAAAACCTCGTTTTTGGCGTTACAAAGAATGATGCCGACGTTCGGGCGATAGCCTTCACGGTCGAGCATGAGAAACCTGCAAAAATTAAAAGTTACCTCGATTCTTCCACAAAGGCCGCCTGGGTGCAAAGCACGCCCAGCGTGTAAAATCCCCTTTTATCAACGAATTCAAGAGCATCCCATGCGCACTTCGCAGTTCTTCTTCTCCACGCTCAAGGAAGCCCCCGCCGACGCCGAAGTCGTCAGCCACAAACTGATGCTGCGCGCCGGCTACATCAAGCGGGCGGCCGCCGGTATCTACACTTGGATGCCGCTCGGCCTGCGCGTGCTGCGCAAGGTGGAAAACATCGTCCGCGAGGAAATGAACCAGGCCGGAGCACAGGAATTGCTGATGCCAGCCGTGCAACCCTTTGAATTATGGGAAGAATCCGGGCGCGGCCCGGACTATGGCCCGGAACTTTTGCGTTTCAAGGATCGCCACCAACGCGATTTCGTCATCGGCCCGACGCATGAGGAAGTCGTCACCGACGCGGTGCGCCGCGACGTCAAGAGCTATCGCCAGTTGCCGATTCACCTGTACCAAATCCAGAGCAAATTCCGCGACGAAATCCGCCCGCGCTTCGGCGTCATGCGCGGCCGTGAGTTTTTGATGAAGGACGGCTATTCCTTCCACGCCTCTTTTGAGGATCTGCAGCGTGAGTACGCCAACATGTACGCGACCTACAGCCGCATCTTCACCCGCCTGGGCCTCAAATTCCGGGCGGTCGCCGCCGATACCGGGGCGATTGGCGGCACCGGCTCGCACGAATTTCAAGTCTTGGCCGATTCCGGCGAGGACACCATCGCCTACTGTCCACAATCCGATTACGCGGCCAACGTCGAGCTGGCCGAGGCCCTCGCCCCGGCTGCGCCGCGCCCGGCTGCCACTCAGGCTATGGAAAAGGTGGCGACGCCCGGCAAGACGGTCTGCGCCGATGTGGCCGAGTTTCTGGGCATCGGCCTAGAGCGAATCGTCAAATCCATCGCCGTGGTCAGCGAAAAAGAAGATGGCGGCAAGACCTTCGCCCTGCTGCTACTGCGCGGCGATCACGAACTGAACGAAATCAAGGCCAGCAAGCTGGCGGTGCTCGCGCCCTTCCGTTTCGCCAGCGAGGCCGAAGTCGAGGACTATCTGGGCTGCAAGCCGGGCTACATCGGCCCAGTCATTGCCGATAAGCAAAACATCCTGATCATCGCCGACCGCAGCGTCGCCGCCATGAGCGATTTCGCCTGCGGCGCCAATGAGGCCGGCCAGCATCTCAAGGGTGTCAATTTTGGCCGCGACTTGCCAGAACCGGAAGTGGCGGACCTGCGCCAGGTCGTCGCTGGCGACCCGTCGCCGGACGGCCAGGGGCAACTGGAAATCCTGCGCGGCATCGAAGTCGGCCATATTTTCCAACTGCGCCAGAAATATGCCGCCGCGTTGAACTGCGCCTTTCTCGATGAGCAGGGCAAAAACCAGATCATGGAAATGGGCTGCTATGGCATCGGCGTCTCGCGCATCGTCGGCGCGGCCATCGAGCAGGGCAACGACGAGCGCGGCATCGTTCTGCCTGCCGCCATCGCCCCCTTCACCGTTTGCATCGTGCCGATGGGCTATCACAAGAGCGACGCCGTCAAGGTCGAGGCCGACCAGCTGTACGCGGCCTTCCGCGCCGCCGGCATCGACGTCGCGCTCGACGACCGCAACGAGCGGCCCGGCGTGATGTTCGCCGACATGGAACTGATCGGCATTCCGCACCGCATTGTGATCGGCGAGCGCGGCCTAAAAGAGGGTCAGATCGAATACAAGGGCCGTCAAGATGCCGAAGCGACCATGGTGGCCAGTAACGACATCCTCGCTTTCATTCAGGAAAAACTGTGCGCCGGCTGATCGCCGCATTGCTGCTGTGCGGCGCGTCGGCGGTCTACGCCGGCGCGCAGAAATACGAACCCTTGTCGGCCAGCGTTCAGGCGGCGCTGCACAAGGCGGTGTCGGATGCCCGCCCGAGCGTCAGTTCGTTCAAAATGCCCGAGGATGCCGCCGACTGGCTCGGCGAGATGTCGCGCCGTCTGGAAAAACGCATTCCCGACCGGGCCTACCGCATTGACCTGCTGCGCAGCGTGCATTACGAAGCCACCCGCGCCGGACTCGATCCGCAACTGGTGCTGGGCCTGATGCAGGTCGAATCGGGCTTTCGCAAATACGCCGTGTCCTCGGCCGGCGCCCGTGGCTACATGCAGGTGATGCCGTTCTGGGTCAAGCTGATTGGACAACCCGAGGATTCCCTGTTCGACCTGCGCACCAATCTGCGCTACGGCTGCACCATCCTGCGCCACTATCTCGACATCGAAAAGGGCGACCTCTACCGCGCCTTGGGCCGCTACAACGGCAGCCTCGGCAAGCCCGAATACCCCAACCTGGTCCGTGCCGCCTGGCAGAATCACTGGAGCTATGACAAACCGGCCCGGCTGGCGCAGAGCGAGCGCCCAAGCTGAACGGCGGAATTGCCCAGCTTGAACGCCATGTCAGGCACAAGACCGACCCAGGATTTGCGTTCACGGGTTGGGCCGCTGCAAAAAACCGTTGATCAAAAAGCCAATAGCAAAACCAAACGAAATAAGAACTGCCCAATGGCAGCCGTAGATATGAAAAGCCGCATAGGTTACGTAGAGAAAATATAGCCCCAAAGGAATCTGCGGCAATTTCCCCCAAGGAATCCATTGCTCCCACGGTAGCCACCAAACCAACATTGGCGCGAGCGGGATCAAAGGGGCCACGATGAGCCAATCGACTACGGAGAAAGGCCCGCTATGGGGCGTGCAGTCAAGCAATCTGAAGAGGTATGTCAAACACGCAACACCTCTCAAAGCCTAACGCTGCTCAGCGCCCAAACCCGCCCATGCCCGGCAGCATGCCCTTCATGCCGCGCATCAGCTTGCCCATGCCGCCTTTGGAAAACTGCTTCATCATTTTCTGCGTCTGCTCGAACTGGTTGAGCAGGCGGTTGACGTCCTGCACCTGGACGCCCGCCCCCAGGGCGATGCGCCGCTTGCGGCTGGCCTTGATGAGTTCCGGCTTGGCACGCTCGGCGGGGGTCATGGAATTGATGATGCCCTCTACCCGCCCGATCATCTTGTTCTCGGCCCCGGCCGGCAACTGGCCGGCGGCCTGGGCGATTTGCGCCGGCATCTTGTCCATCAGCGCCGACAGGCCGCCCATGTTGCGCATCTGCGCCATCTGCTCCTTGAAATCGCTGAGATCGAAGCCCTTGCCGGCCTTCAGCTTCTTGGCGAAAGCCACGGCCTTTTCTTCGTCGAGGCCCTTCTTCGCCTCCTCGATCAGCGACAGCACATCGCCCATGCCGAGAATGCGCGAAGCCATACGCTCGGGGTGAAAGGCTTCCAATCCCGAGAGCTTTTCGCCGACGCCGGCGAACTTGATCGGCTTGCCGGTGACGTGGCGCACCGACAAGGCCGCGCCGCCGCGCGAGTCGCCGTCGAGCTTGGTCAGCACGACGCCGGTCAGCGGCAGCGCCTCGTCGAAGGCGCGGGCGGTATTGACCGCATCCTGGCCGAGCATGGCATCGACCACGAACAGCGTCTCGATGGGCTTGACCGTCGCATGCAGGCGCTTGATCTCGGCCATCATTTCGTCGTCGATGGCCAGCCGGCCGGCAGTGTCGACCAGCAACACATCGTGGTAGTGGCGCTTGGCCCAGTCCACCGCCGCCAGGGCAATGGTTTCCGGTTTTTCGCCGACAGCGGAGGGGAAGAAATCGACGCCCGCCTGCCCGGCCACCGATTTCAACTGCTCGATGGCCGCTGGCCGGTAAACGTCGCAGGAAACGACGAGAACCTTTTTCTTGTGGTTTTCCTTGAGGAACTTGGCCAGTTTACCGACCGTGGTCGTCTTGCCGGCTCCTTGCAGGCCCGCCATCAGCACGATGGCAGGCGGCTGGGTGCTGAAGTTGATCCCCTCGTGCGCCGCCCCCATGATTTTGCTCAGTTCGTCGTGAACCACGCCGATCAGCGCCTGGCCCGGACTCAACGAACCGATGACGTTCTCGCCGACGGCTTTTTCCTTGACGGCGGCGATGAAATCCTTGACTACTGGCAAGGCGACGTCGGCCTCCAGCAGCGCCATGCGCACTTCGCGCAGAGCTTCGGCGATATTGGTTTCGGTCAGGCGGGCTTCGCCTTTCAGCGTCTTCATGACGCGGGCAAGGCGGGTGGTCAGGTTATCGAGCATGGCTAGTGGGCTTCGAGTAGAATTTGTGGATGTCCGACATTGTAATTCAGCTCCTGCCGCACATTCTCGCTGCCCTGATCTACGGCGGACTCGGCTTCCATTTCTGGAACAGCCGCTGGCGGGAAAGCGAAAACCAGTGCGTCGCCTGCCCGATGCGTACTTGGGAGCGCGCCGCCATTGCCAGCGCCTTGGTCATTCACGCTTGGGGACTCTACGACGGCCTGTTTGCCGAAGTCGGCATGCGCTTCTCGTTCAGCTTCGCGCTCTCCCTGATGATGTGGCTGGCGGTACTGATCTACTGGCTGGAAAGTTTCATGGCGCGCATGGAGGGTTTGCAGCCGATGGTGCTGCCGCTGGCCGCCATCTGCGCCATCCTACCAGTGCTGTTTCCCTACGTCCGCCTGGTCGCCAATGCCGAGGCCACCGGCTTCATGATGCATTTTATAGCCGCCATGTTGGCCTATAGTCTGCTGACCCTGTCGGCCCTGCACGCCATTTTCATGGGCCTTGTCGAAAACGCGCTGCACAGGCGCGCGCTCAAGCGCAGCCTGGCCAGCCTGCCGCCGTTGATGGCGATGGAATCGCTGCTGTTCCGCATGTTGACCATCGGCTTCGTCCTGCTGACGCTGACCGTAGGCAGCGGCGTGTTCTTTTCCAAAGTTCTGTTCGGCAAGCCGTTTGCCCTCAATCACATGACGCTGTTCGGTTTTGCCTCCTGGGGCATCTTCGCTACCCTGCTGATCGGCCGCCACGCCTGGGGCTGGCGCGGCAAGCGCGCGCTGCGCTGGACTCTGGCCGGCTTTTCGCTGCTTATCCTGGCCTATGTCGGCAGCCGCTTCGTCGGCGAAGTGATCCTGCACCACGTTTAGAACACGTAAAACCTCGGGAAGCCGGCGCAGATGGCCGGCCAGCCTTTACAAACCCAGGCCCGCGTAGCATCATCGCGCAATCTAAAAGGCATTCGACGATATCCCATGGCGGCAACCCCCCAATCTCCTCCGCTCAGTGGTCTGGCACGCGCGCTGGTGCAGGCCGGGCAACTCAAGGAGGCAGAGGCTGAGCAACTGCTGTCGCAAGCCAACAATGCCAGGATTTCCCTGATCGAGCAGATCATCGTCAGCCAGAAGGCCACAGCGAATGAAATCGCCCGCTTCGTCTCGGAAACCTTCGGCTACCCCCTGCTCGATCTGGCGGCCTTCGACGACACCTACATTCTCGCCGACGCCATTGACCGCAAGCTGATCGCCACGCACAAGGTGATCCCGCTCAACAAGCGCGGCAATCGGCTCTCGGTGGCCATCTCCGACCCGACCAACCTGCGCGCCCTGGATGAAATCCGTTTCCAGACCGGTTTGGCGGTCGACCCTATCGTCGTCGAGCATCCCAAACTAGCGCCGCTGGTCGCCAAATATGCCGAGTCGGCCAACGACGCGCTGAAAAATCTGGCCAGCGAAGATATCGATCTCGGTCTTCTCGACGAAGAATCCGGCTCGAAGACGGAAGAAGCGATCGGCCAGGATGCCGAAGATGCTCCGGTCGTCAAATTCCTCCAGAAGATGCTGCTGGATGCAATCAACGACGGCGCCTCGGACATCCACTTCGAACCCTACGAGAAGTTCTACCGCATCCGTTTCCGCGTCGACGGCACGCTTCGCGAAATCGCCACGCCGCCGCTGGCCATCAAGGAGAAGCTGGCTTCCCGGATCAAGGTCATCTCCCGCCTGAATATCGCCGAGAAACGCGTTCCCCAGGACGGGCGCATGCGTCTGGTGCTGTCCAAGACCCGCGCCATCGATTTCCGGGTCAGCACCCTGCCGACCCTGCAGGGCGAGAAGATCGTGCTGCGTATTCTCGACCCGACTTCGGCCACGCTGGGCATCGAAGCACTCGGTTATGAACCGGAGCAGAAAGACGCCTTACTCGATGCCGTCAACCGCCCCTACGGGATGGTGCTAGTTACCGGACCAACCGGTTCCGGCAAGACGGTTTCGCTCTATACCTGTCTCAACATCCTGAACAGGGACGGCGTCAATATCTCTACCGCCGAGGATCCGGCCGAAATCAACCTGGCCGGCATCAATCAGGTCAATGTCGACGACCGGGCCGGGCTGACCTTCCCGGTCGCGCTCAGGGCCTTTCTCCGCCAGGATCCGGACATCATCATGGTCGGTGAAATCCGCGACCTGGAAACCGCCGAAATCGCCATCAAGGCGGCGCAGACCGGCCACATGGTGCTGTCGACGTTGCATACCAATGACGCGCCGCAAACCTTGACTCGCCTGATGAACATGGGCGTGCCGACCTTCAATATCGCCTCCAGCGTCCAGTTGATCACCGCCCAGCGCCTGGCCCGGCGCCTGTGCAATTGCAAGAAGCCGATGACGGTGCCAACCCAGGCGCTGCTCGACGCCGGCTTCAAGGAAGAAGAGCTCGACGGTTCGTGGACACTGTACGGTCCGGAAGGCTGCGACCGCTGCAAGGGTAGCGGCTACAAGGGACGGGTCGGCATCTACCAGGTCATGCCGGTCACGGAAGACATGCAGCGCCTGATCATGGGTGGCGCGACAGCACTCGACCTGGCCCAACAGGCCAAACGGGAAGGCGTCAAGGATCTGCGCGAATCTGGCCTGCTCAAGGTAAAACAAGGCATGACCTCGCTCGACGAAGTGTTGAGCACGACCAATCTCTAAGAGGAAGAAACCGACATGGCCACTGCCGCAAAAAAGAGAACCGCAGGTGTCAAGGAAAACACCTTTCTCTGGGAGGGACGGAACAGAGAAGGCAAAACCGTGCGCGGCGAAATGCGCTCGGCCAGCGAATCGGTGGTCCTGACCAACCTGCGCCGCCAGGGCATCAGCAAGGTCAAGGTCAAGAAGCTTCGCTTCAAGACTGGCGGCAAGGTGAAAGAAAAGGACATTGCCCTGTTTACCCGCCAATTGGCGACCATGATGAAATCCGGCGTCCCTCTGCTGCAGGCTTTCGACATCGTCGGCCGTGGCCACGCCAACCCGGCCGTCGGCAAGCTGCTGCTCGACATCAAGGCCGATGTCGAAACGGGCAGTTCGCTGTCCCAGGCCTTCCGCAAGTTTCCGCTGTACTTCGACGCGCTGTACTGCAACTTGGTGGCCGCCGGCGAACAAGCCGGCATCCTCGACACCCTGCTCGACCGCTTGGCAACCTACAAGGAAAAAATTCTCGCCATCAAGAGCAAGATCAAGTCGGCGATGTTTTACCCGGTTGCCGTACTCGTTGTCGCCTTCATCATCACGGCCGTGATCATGATTTTCGTGATTCCGGCCTTCAAGGATGTATTTAGCAGCTTCGGCGCCGATCTACCGGCGCCGACCTTGGTGGTCATCACCATTTCGGATTTTTTTGTTGCCTACTGGTGGGCTATTTTTGGGGCCATCTTTGGTGGGCTATACGGATTCTTCGCGGCATGGAAACGCTCGGAAAAAATGCAACTGGTGATGGATCGCCTGCTGCTGCGTCTGCCGATCTTTGGTGACATCATCCGCAAATCGGTCATCGCCCGCTGGACCCGCACTCTGGCGACCATGTTCGCCGCCGGCGTGCCCTTGGTCGAATCCCTCGACTCGGTCGGCGGTGCTGCCGGGAATTACGTCTACAAGGTCGGCACCAAGCAAATTCAGAGCGAAGTCGCCAGCGGAACCAGCCTGACCGTCTCGATGCAGAACGTCGATCTGTTCCCCAACATGGTCACCCAGATGGTGACCATCGGCGAGGAATCCGGCGCTCTCGACTCAATGCTGTCCAAGGTCGCCGATTTCTTTGAGCAAGAGGTTGACGACGCAGTCGAGGCCATGTCGAGCCTGATGGAACCGATCATCATGGTCGTACTCGGTACTTTGATCGGCGGCATGGTCGTCGCCATGTATTTGCCGATCTTCAAGCTCGGTGCAGTCGTCTGATGCTTCCCGAATCGCAGGGTGGCTTGGCTGCCATCGCCGGGCTGCTGGGGCTGTGCGTCGGTAGTTTTCTTAATGTCGTGATTCACCGCCTGCCGCGGATGATGGAGCGGGAATGGCAGGCGCAATGCGCCGAGTTGCGTGGCGAAGCACCGCCGGACGACGAGCCCTTGTCGCTGGCTCGGCCGCGCTCTCGTTGCCCGCATTGCGGGCACCAGATCACGGTGCTGGAAAATATTCCGCTATTCAGCTATCTGCTGGTGCTCAGAGGCAAATGTGCTGGCTGTGGCCAGCGCATTTCGCCGCGTTATCCCATCGTCGAATTGCTGACCGGCCTCCTCTCCGCCTATGCCGTATGGCATTTCGGTCCAACGCTGCAACTTGCCGGAGCGCTGTTGTTGATCTGGGCACTGATCGCGCTGTCGGCCATTGATTTCGACACGCAACTGCTACCAGACTCGATCACCCTGCCGCTGCTCTGGCTCGGCCTGACCTTCAATCTGTCCGCGACTTTCACCGAACTACCGGCCGCCGTCATCGGCGCCATGGCCGGCTATCTCGCGCTGTGGTCGGTGTTCTGGCTGTTCAAGCTGGCCACGGGAAAGGAAGGCATGGGCTACGGCGACTTCAAGTTGCTGGCAGCGCTCGGCGCCTGGCTCGGCTGGACCATGCTGCCGGCCATCATCCTGCTCTCCTCGGTGGTCGGCGCCTTCGTCGGCATCACGCTGATCATCGCCGCCCGCCACGGGCGCAACGTGCCGATTCCGTTCGGTCCTTACCTGGCGGCGGCAGGCGTCATCGTCTTATTCTGGGGCGAAACCATCACCCGCGGCTATCTGGGCCTGATCGCTTGAATTTCCGGTGGCTAACTCCGATATAGGAGCCTCCGTTTATAGTCATTACTGACTACTTCAGGTATATAATGTAGGGTTTTGGAGGACTCCCATGCCGATTTACGAATATCGCTGCAATGCCTGCGGTTTCCAGAAAGAGCATTTGCAGAAACTCAGCGACCCAGCGCTTTCCGTGTGCCCCGAATGCGACCGGGAAAGCTACGGCAAGCTGCTCTCGGCCGCCGGTTTTCAGCTCAAGGGCAGCGGCTGGTATGCCACCGATTTCAAGGGCGGCAACAAGCCGAAAACGCCGCCGCCGTGCCAGACCGGTGAAGGAAGCTGTTCGTCGTGCGCGGCCAGTTGATCAAACGCTATTTCATCACCGGGCTGCTGATCTGGGTCCCGCTGGTCATCACGGCCTGGGTGTTGTCGATCATCGTCAGCACGCTCGATCAGTCGCTGCAACTGCTGCCGGAGGCGATCCATCCGCGAAACCTGCTCGGTTTCTCGATCCCCGGCGTCGGCGCCCTGCTGACCTTGGCGATGATCCTGCTGACCGGCCTCTTGGCGACCAATTTCATCGGCCAGAAACTGGTCGTCTGGTGGGACAAGCTGCTGTCGCGCATTCCCGTCGTCAATTCGGTATATAAAGCGGTCAAGCAGGTTTCCGACACTCTCTTCGCACCTAACGGCAATGCCTTCCGCAAGGCTCTGTTGATCCAGTATCCGCGCCAGGGCACGTGGGTCATCGCCTTCCTGACCGGCGGCGCTCCGGGCGGCGACATCCGCAACCATCTGGTCGGCGACTACGTCAGCGTCTATGTGCCGTCCACCCCCAACCCGACTTCCGGCTTCTTCTTGATGCTGCCGCGCCAGGATGTTGTCGAGCTCGACATGAGCATCGACGAAGCGCTCAAATACATCATCTCGATGGGTGTCGTGGCCCCGCCGCCGCGCCCGCGAGTCGTCGTCAAAACAACCACTTAAGCAAATCTCGGAAAGTTTCATGCGCACCCATTACTGCGGACAACTCAATGCCGCCCTCGACGGGCAAATCGTTACCCTGTGCGGCTGGGCCCACCGTCGCCGCGACCACGGCGGCGTCATTTTCATCGATCTGCGCGACCGCGAGGGCCTGGCCCAGGTCGTCTGCGACCCGGATCGCGCCGACTCCTTCGAGATCGCCGAGTCGGTGCGCAACGAGTTCTGCCTGAAGATCACCGGCAAGGTCCGCCCGCGCCCGGCCGGCACCACCAACGCCAATCTAGCCTCTGGCGAGATCGAGGTGCTGTGCCACGAAATCGAGGTGCTCAATCCTTCGGTGACGCCGCCCTTCCAACTCGACGAGGACAACCTCTCCGAGAACGTCCGCCTGACCCACCGCGTCATCGACCTGCGCCGGCCGCAGATGCAGAACAACCTGATGTTGCGCTACAAGGTTGCCCGCGCCTTCCGCCGCTTCCTCGATGACAACGGTTTCGTCGATATCGAAACGCCAATGCTGACCAAGTCCACGCCGGAAGGCGCCCGCGATTATCTCGTGCCGTCGCGCGTGCATCCAGGCCAGTTTTTCGCCCTGCCGCAATCGCCGCAATTGTTCAAACAGTTGCTGATGGTTGCCGGCTTCGACCGCTATTACCAGATCACCAAGTGCTTCCGTGACGAGGATCTGCGCGCCGACCGCCAGCCGGAATTCACCCAGGTCGATATCGAGACCTCGTTCATGAGCGAGGCCGAGATCACCGCACTGATGGAACAACTGATCCGCCGCGTGTTCAAGGAAGCAATCGACGTCGACCTGCCGGCATTCCCGCGCATGACTTACGCCGAAGCCATGCACCGCTTCGGTTCGGATAAGCCGGACCTGCGCGTGACGCTGGAACTCACCGAAGTTACCGACGCCTTCAAGGATGTCGCTTTCAAGGTCTTCGCCTCGGTCGCCAACAGTGAGAGCGGGCGCATCGCTGCCCTGCGCATCCCTGGTGGCGCAACGCTGACGCGCGGTGAAATCGACGCTTACACGCAGTTCGTCGGCATCTACGGCGCCAAGGGCCTAGCCTACATCAAGGTCAACGACGCCACGCAGATCAACGAAACCGGCCTGCAATCGCCGATTGTCAAGAACCTGTCGGAAGCCTCGTTGCGCACTGTTATCGAGCGCACAGGCGCGCAGTCCGGCGATCTGATCTTCTTTGGCGCCGACAAGGCCAAGATCGTCAACGACGCCCTCGGTGCGTTGCGCATCAAAATCGGTCACGAGAAGGGTTTCGTCACCGGCGCCCAGTGGGCGCCGCTGTGGGTCGTCGATTTCCCGATGTTCGAGTACGATGACGAAGCGAAGCGCTGGAGCGCCTGCCACCATCCCTTCACCAGCCCCAAGGATGAGCATCTCGAGTTGCTGACCAGCGATCCCGGCAAGTGCCTGGCCAAGGCTTATGACCTCGCCCTAAACGGTTGGGAACTGGGCGGCGGCTCGGTGCGTATCCACCGCGCCGACGTGCAGGAACAAGTCTTCGCCGCGCTCGCCATCGGGCCGGACGAGCAGCAGGCCAAGTTCGGCTTCCTGCTCGACGCCCTGAAGTATGGTGCCCCGCCACACGGCGGCTTGGCCTTCGGCCTCGACCGCATCGTCACGATGATGACCGGCGCCGAATCGATCCGCGACGTGATCGCCTTCCCCAAGACGCAGCGCGCCCAGTGCTTGCTGACCGACGCGCCGTCGCCGGTCGACGAGAAGCAACTGCGTGAACTGCACGTTCGCCTGCGCCAGAAGGTCGAGACCCAGGTCGAGGTCAACCCGGCCTAAAGCGCCATGCGCCACTGGCAGCGCTTCCTGATCGTCCTGCTGCTGACGGTCGGAAGCGCTTTCGCCTTCTTGGGTGGCCCATCCGAAGGCGATGGGATCGCCGCCGCCGACCTGCCGCCCGAAGCCCGCGAAACGCTCGCTCTGATCCAGCGGGGCGGTCCTTTCCCCTATCACCGCGACGGCGTTGTTTTCAACAACTTCGAGAAGCATCTGCCCATCCAGCCGCGCGGCTATTACCGCGAATACACGGTCAAAACGCCGGGACGCAGGGATCGCGGCCCGCGTCGCATCATCGCCGGCCGGGACCGCGAGTACTACTATACGGCGGATCATTACCAGTCTTTTCGGCGCATCCGCGAATGAGTAAACCGGACAACATCACCCGTCTCTTGGCCGATAGCAGCCGGGCCGGCCTTTACCATCTGCCGGCAGGCCGTCGGACAGCCGTCGAGCAAGGCGCCAGCCGTGCCGGCTTCCGCCTACTGACGACCGATCTATCGCCCTGCCGGAGCAAGGCCGCGGCGCTCGCCGCGCTGGGCCGCGCCTGCGCCTTCCCTGAGTGGCACGGCGGTAATCTCGACGCCCTGCTCGATGCTCTCTGCGATCCCGACTGGTTACCGGCCCCCGGCCACATTCTGCTGATCACCGGCCTGGACAGTTTGCGCCAAGCCGCACCGGACAGCCTCGCCGTATTGCAGGAAGTCTTCTCGGCCGCCTGCGACGAGCGGCGAGCCAGCGGCCAGCCGCTCTGGATCTTGATTGACACACCGGCCACCGGCATCGATCCCTTTCCCGACGCATGAGTGGCAACAAACAGCCGGTTTCCGTGCTGGTGGTTATCCATACCCTGGATCTCGACGTTCTGTTGCTCGAACGCGCTGCCCATCCGGGCTTCTGGCAGTCGGTCACCGGTAGCCGCGAGGGCGGGGAAGCACTGGCGCAAACCGCCTGGCGCGAAGTCCGCGAGGAAACCGGTCTCGCCAAAGACAGCGGCCGCCTGGCCGACTGGCACATCGCCAACGTCTACACCATCTATCCCGCCTGGCGCCACCGCTACCCAGCCGGCATCAACGAAAACACCGAACACGTCTTCGGCCTCTGCCTGCCGCAGCGCCTTGCCATCACCCTGTCGCCCGGCGAGCATCGCGCCTGGCAATGGCTGCCCTGGCGGGAGGCGGCCGAGCGCTGTTTCTCGTGGAGCAACCGCGACGCCATCCGGCTGCTGCCGCGCAGTTTTTGCCGGATTTGAAACAACCGGGCGGTCTTTTGTACAATCCGCGGCGATTCTCTCAGGAGCCCGCCATGAATCTCAAAGATCTCGCCCCCGGTACCAAGGCCGCCGTCCTCGCCGAAGCCCTCCCCTACATCAAGCGTTTCCACGGCAAGACCATCGTCGTCAAGTACGGCGGCAACGCGATGACCGACGAGCACCTGAAAAGCTGCTTTGCCCGCGACGTGGTACTGCTCGAATTGATCGGCTTCAATATCGTCGTCGTCCATGGTGGCGGCCCGCAGATCGAGAATCTGCTCGGCCGCGTCGGCAAGAAAGGCGAATTCGTCCAGGGCATGCGCGTCACCGACGCCGAGACGATGGAAGTGGTCGAGATGGTGCTTGGCGGCCAGGTCAACAAGGACATCGTCAACCTGATCAACCAGCATGGCGGCAAGGCGGTTGGCCTGACCGGCAAGGACGGCAACTGCATCCGCGCCAGAAAGCTGATGCTGGAAAACAAGGACCACCCCGGCGATCTGATCGATGTCGGCCAGGTCGGCGAGATTACCCGGGTCGATCCGGCGCTGATCGACCATCTGGACAAGGGTTCCTTCATTCCGGTGATCGCCCCGATCGGCGTCGGCGAAAACGGCGAGACCTACAACATCAACGCCGACGTCGTCGCCGGCAAGATCGCCGAAGTCCTGAAGGCGGAAAAGCTGGTCTTGCTGACCAACACGCCGGGCGTGCTGGACAAGGCAGGCAAGCTGATCACCGGCATCACGCCCGGACAGATCGACGAGATGGTCGCGGACGGTACGCTATCCGGCGGCATGCTGCCGAAGATCGGCTCGGCGCTCGACGCCGCGCGCAACGGCGTCAAGGGCGTGCACATCATCGACGGTCGCGTCGAGCACGCGCTGCTGCTGGAAATCCTGACCGACCACGGCGTCGGTACGATGATCAAATCGTCCTGAGTGTGCTGCCCCGTAAGAGGCTGCACATGATGAAATTGATGGATTCGCGTTCACGGCAAGGCGCAAAGCACAGCGATACCGGGTGGTATCGCGAGCATTTGCAACGCCGCCGGGGGCGCGAAGACGCAATTTCATGTGCAGCCATTTGCGGGATAGCACACTAAATGCGCGCGGGGCGCACCTGGCTGTTCGATCTCGACAACACGCTGCATAACGCGACCCCGCACATCTTTCCCCATATCAACCGCTCGATGCGTACCTACATCGAGCGGCACTTGGGCGTCGATGCCCAGCAGGCCAATCGCATCCGCCTGGACTACTGGACGCGCTACGGCGCCACGCTGCTCGGCATGATGCGCCACCACGGCACCGACCCGCGGCATTTCCTGCACGAGACGCACCAGTTCCCCGATCTGCAACGCATGATCGTGTTCGAGAAACCGTTGCTGCACGCACTGCGCCGCCTGCCGGGACGACGGATCGTCTTTTCCAATGCCCCGCGCCACTATGCCGAGGCGGTGCTGCGTATCACCGGGCTGGAACGCTGCTTCGACGCGCTGTATGCCGTCGAGAACCTGAATTACCGGCCCAAGCCGCAACCAGCCGGGTTTCGCGCCTTGCTCCAGGCTGAGAACCTCGACCCGCGGCGCTGCATCATGGTCGAGGACAGCGTGAGCAATCTGGTCACCGCCAAGAAGCTTGGCATGCGCACCGTGTTGGTGAGCGCTGGCTCGCGCCGCTCGCCTTGCGTCGACGTCAAGATCCGCTCCGTCCTCGACTTGCCCAGACACTGCGGCCGTCTATAATTTCCGGACAATACACGGGGAAGGGAAAACGAAAACAGAGGGAGGCTCAGGTTGTGGACGGTCTCATTCCCTGTACGATGCTTCGCATGATGGAACGATCCTACCGGTTTCAAAACTTCGTAAACGGCGAGCCGCTCGATGCGCTGGTTGTGGGAGGCGGCATCACCGGGGCACCGTTATATCGCCAGCTTTGCGGGCAGGGTTATCGCGTGGCGTTGGTTGACAAGGGCGATTTTTCTTCCGGAACCAGTCAGGCCTCCGGCATGCTCATTTGGGGAGGCTTGCTCTACCTGAAAAGCCTTGATTTGCTGACAGTCATTCAGCTATGCAAAGCGCGGAAAGAGTTGATGAGGGATTTCCCCGATGCGATTTCCGTCCTGAATCTGCGCTATTCGGTTTCTCCCGCCATCCGAAGAATTCCAATATTGATGGGCCTGTATCTCTACTGGCTTTTGGGAGAGTTCGCCTTGAAACGTCCCACGATGGGGACGGCGCTTGGGTATCAGGAAGGGAGGTTACGGCACTCCGACAGCCGTTTTGTGATCGAACAAATCCGGGCATTCCAGTCGGAGCACGGCATTCCCATGAACCATTGTCGCCTGGTCGCCGCCAAATATGTCCGGGATCAACGCTGTTGGACGGTGCGTCTGCGTGATGAATTGACCGGGCAGGAGCATGAGGGCAAAGCCCGGATCATCATCAACGCCGCCGGGGTTTGGGCGGATGAGGTCAACCGCCTGTTGGCCGTCGAATCGCCGTGGAAGCACGTATTCAGTAAAGGCGTCTACATCAACCTTCCCCGGCGCGACGGACAAAAAGACGCGCGCATTTACCCCATGCCGGGCGCGGATGATGTGTTGACGCATGTGCCGTGGGGGCCCGCGATGATGTGGGGGCCGACGGAAACAGCGATTCGGGATTTGGAAAGCGGATTGACGCCCAACCACGAGGACATCCGTTTTTTACTGACGAGCGCCAACCAGTTGCTACCCGAAAAAGTGGGCCCGCAGGATGTGGTTTCCATCCGTTGCGGCATCCGCCCCTTGGTCGTGGCGCGAGATGATTCCCGCGATGTCTACCCGCTCGAACTCTCTCGTCGTCATTGCGTTGTTGCCAACCAGGAAAAGCAGACCATTTCGATCTATGGCGGCAAATTCACTTCCGGCTTCAAAGTTGCGAACCAGGTGGCCGGACTCATCAAACGTTGGATGCCCGCCCGGTTTCCCCAGCCAACGGCGTTTGCCCATCCGCCTCAAACGGAGTGCCATCCGCAACTCCAGCGCGACGTGGTCGCCGCGTCGTGGGCGCGCGATCACGAGTTTTGCGTGACGCTGGAGGATTACCTGCGCCGCCGCACGCCCATTGCCCAATGGATACCCCGGATGGGGCTTGACCGGGATGATTCCGGGCGCGAATCCCTCAAAAAGCTGGCCGAAGCATTCACACCGGAGTCGAAAGATGCGGCGGCGATGGTGGAAGCTTACGAACGGCAAGTCCGTGAAACCTATGACCCTCTTTTAACCACACTATGAACACGCCAATCTCTCCCGTCGTCACGATCCCACAAGAACCTTTCCTGAAATGGCCGCTTTTTTCGCAGGCGGAAGAAGCAGCGGTGCTCCAAATCCTGCGGGATGGCAACGTGAGCACGCATCCGGTCATCCAGGAACTGGAAAAGGATTTTCGCCAATTCACCGGACGCCAGTTTGCGCTGGCGCATTGCAACGGAACGGCGGCGCTCCTGGCCGCGTTTCACGCGATCGGGCTGGAACCTGGCGACGAAGTGCTGGTTCCTTCCGCGACGTTCTGGGCTTCCGTTTTGCCGATGCTCTGGTGCGGATTGGTGCCCGTTTTTTGTGAAAGTGAACCGGACACTTTGGGCATCGATCCCGTTGATGCCGCCCGGCGCATTACGCCCAGAACGCGGGCTATCGTCATCGTTCACCTTTGGGGATTGCCCTGCAAGGTGGAGGAAATCCAACGTCTCGCGGCGCTCCACGGCCTAAAAATTGTGGAAGACGCCTCCCATGCTCACGGCGCATCCGCCGGAGGCGTTCCGTGCGGCCGGTTTGGGGATGTCTCCGTCTTCAGTATGCAGGGGGACAAGCTGGTTCCGGCGGGCGAGGGCGGCGTGCTCTTGACGGATGACGAAGAAATTCACACCCGTGCGGTTTGTTTGGGAGACATCACCCGGATCATCAAGCTTCAAGGGCCGGAAAGGCGTTTTGCCGCGACCAGTTTCGGCATCAAAACGCGGATCGCGCCAATGTCCGCCGCGCTTGGGCGGGCGATGTTGGCCCGCCTGCCGCAGACCAACGCCGTGCGCAATCGCAACCACCAGATGCTTTCCGAAGCATTGGAAGCGATGGGTTTTGACTGCTTTCTTGCGCCGGCGAATGTCGAGCGCGTCTACTTTGAATTCATCATCCGGCACCGCGACCCCGGTATGAACATAGCGCGTCTGATAGAAACGCTTCAACAGATGGGATGCCGGGTGGGCCTGCCTCGCTATCCCTTGTTGCACCAGCAGCCTTTTTTCACCGAAGGCCACTGGCAGACCATTGGACGTTTTCCCGCAGGAACCGCCACGCATGGCGCCTCCCTGCCGCGAACCGAAGAAGCCAACGGACAGTTGATCCGGCTACCCAATTTCACGCACCCGCAATCGGAACCCTTGATTCAACAATACGCAGAGGCATTCCGTCAGGCGCTTTCCATGCTCTAACTACCGGGGAGAAAAGACGATCATGGCCACCAAAACTGGCGAACGCCGCCTGCAAATCCTGCAAACCCTGGCCGGCATGCTGGAAACACCGCGCGGGGAAAAAATCACCACCGCCGCCCTGGCTGCCCGCCTGTCCTGCTCCGAAGCCGCGCTCTATCGCCACTTCGCCAGCAAGGCCCAGATGTACGACGGACTGATCGAATTCATCGAGCAGAGCCTGTTCGGCGTCATCAACCAGATCACCAGCGAAGAAAATCAGGGAATCAAACAGATCGAACTGATCGTCGGCCTGTTGCTGCGCTTCGCCCAGAAAAACCGCGGCATGACCCGGGTGCTGATCGGCGACGCCCTGGTCAACGAAAACGAGCGCCTGCAAGCACGCATCAACGCCCTGCTCGACAAGGTGGAGGCAGCGCTCAAGCAGTCCCTGCGCATCGCCGCGACCCAGGAAAACCTCAAACCGGATGCCGATTTCGCCGCCCTGGCCAACCTGCTGCGTTGCTATGTCGTCGGCCGCTGGGAACAATACGCCCGCTCCGCCTTCAGCCGCGAACCGCTGGCCCAATGGCCGCAACAATGGCCAATGCTGTACTTCGCCTGCCTGTCGCAGTCCGGGATGCCGGGCGGATAACGGCGACGAGTCAAGCTGCGTTTCGTAGGTTGGCGGTGAGCCGCAGACGAACCCCAACGTTACAGCCGTTTTCACTCCCACAACCGCCCAACCGTTGGGCTTCGCTTTGCTCAGCCCAGCTACGCGGGCTAGAGCGGGATGCAACTACGAGTTAGGTGCCACTCTTTATCGCGGCTTGGTAAGCCTCGATTTTTGGAAGAAGTACCTTACTCCGTGCTAGACCATCGGCTGACCAGTACTGCTCGTATTCGTAATACTCCGCCACGGCTGGAATGCCATTGGGAAGCACAACCCACGGCTGCTTTGACGCCGTGAAGATGTGGATGTCCGGCGGCAAGAGGTCGGGCAGGTCCAATGTACCGACGCGAACAAACTTAACCAGCGGGCCAGCACCGACGCAATTGCTCCAGATGGCTACCTTGCAATTCGGACAACGCGCGATGAGTTGGCCACTGCCGCTCTCGGACGGCGTGTTAACCAACTCCGGCGACAAACCAAATTCAATAACTCGATCTGCTTCGATCAAGGCGTTCAATGCGAACGAAGCGCCTGATTCCCTTTGGCACCAGCGGCAATGGCAGCAGTGTACGAATAGTGGCGATGTTTCCATTCGGTAACGGACTGAACGACAGTTGCAGCCGCCTTCGGCGGGGAAAGACCCGGAATCAGCCATTGCAGTAAACCTCCGTGACTCCTAACTACGTATGGACAGACTGCTTTGAGGAAGCCTGCATCTCCTAACAGCGAATAGGCGGCACCACCTCAGCGCCGCAAAACCTCCGCAGCATCCAACGCAAAATAAGTCAGGATGCCATCCGCACCAGCCCGCTTGAAGGCCAGCAGGCTTTCCAGCACCACCGCTTCCTCGTTGAGCCAGCCGTTCTGCGCCGCCGCCTTCAGCATCGCGTACTCGCCGCTAACTTGGTAGGCGTAGGTCGGCACCTTGAACTCGTCCTTGACCCGGCGGACGATGTCCAGATAGGGCATGCCCGGCTTGACCATGACCATGTCGGCGCCCTCGGCCAGGTCGAGCGCCACTTCGCGCAGCGCCTCGTCGCTGTTGGCCGGGTCCATCTGATAGGTGTGCTTGCTGCCCTTGCCGAGATTGGCGGCCGAACCGACAGCATCGCGGAAGGGACCGTAGAAGCTGGATGCGTACTTGGCCGAATAGGCCAGGATGCGTGTGTAGATCAGGCCGCGCCCTTCCAGTTCGCTGCGGATGCGGCCGATGCGCCCGTCCATCATGTCCGACGGTGCCACCACGTCGGCCCCGGCAGCAGCATGGCACAAGGCTTGGCGCGCCAGCACGGCCAAGGTCTCGTCGTTGAGCACATAGCCCGTTGCGTCGATCAGACCGTCCTGGCCGTGACTGGTGTAGGGATCGAGGGCAACGTCGGTAATCACCCCCAGTTCGGGGAATTCGCGCTTCAGGGCGCGCACGACGCGCGGCACTAGGCCATCGTCGTTGTAGGCCTCCTCGGCGCCCAGCGATTTGAGCGCCGAATCGATCACCGGGAACAGCGCCAGCGCCGGGATGCCCAGTTTCACCGCACGCTCGGCCGTTTTTAGCAGGATGTCCAGCGACTGCCGCTCGACGCCGGGCATCGACGCCACCGGCTCGACCCGCCCCGCGCCATCGAGCACGAACACCGGATAGATGAAATCGTCGGGCGTCAGTACCGACTCACGCATCAGGCGCCGCGAAAAATCGTCCCGCCGCATCCGGCGCATGCGGGTACCCGGAAAGATGCCATTACCGCTCATGCTGCACACCTCGTTCGATTGAACACCAGAGAAAATTTTTGCATCGCATGGAACTTTCCACCATGACCTGCATCAGAGCCAACAGATGGCACGCGCCGTCTCCCGCTTCACCTCCCTGAGCGGGTGTCTTGACCACGTCAAGGCATTTTGGCCCCCGGACCCCCCTTGTCCGGGGGCCCTTTGTTTTCCGGCTTCAGCAACGGAATATCGAGCCAGTTGGCGAACACCGCCTCGGCCTCGTCGACGCCGGTCTTCTTCAAGCTGGAGAACAACTGCACCGAATACAGTTCGGCATCGCCCCAGGTCGCCACTTCGGCCTTGACCGAGCGCAGCGCCTTGGTCTGCTCCTGCCGGCTCAGTTTGTCGGCCTTCGACAACATGATGTGGATCGGCCGGCCAGTCGGCCGGAACCAGTCGATCAGCTTGAGGTCGAGGTCGGTCATCGGTCGGCGGACGTCCATGATCACGGCTAGTCCGGCCAGTTGCTCGCGCTTGTTGAGATAGGGACCGATCAGCCCTTCCCATTGCGAACGGACGGCCTCCGGCGCCTTGGCATAGCCATAGCCGGGCAGATCGACGAAATACTTGCCAGCGGCGAGCGTGAAATAGTTGAGATGCTGCGTGCGGCCGGGCGTCTTGCTGACATAGGCCAGGCGCACGCGACCGGCCAGCGTATTGATGGCCGAGGACTTGCCGGCGTTGGAGCGGCCGGCGAAAGCCACTTCGCGGATTGAATCCGGCGGCAGGTCACGAAGATGGGCGACGGTCGTAAGGAAAACCGCCTGCTGAAACAGTGGCATAAAATACTCGGGAGGCCCGCCATGGCCGGGCGAAGTGTTATAGAATAACAGGTTTGAAACTTCCGCCTACAAACGCGTACAAGGAGCTTGCAAATGATTCGTTCCGCGGCAATGGCAATTCTTCTTGCCACCACTGTCATCGCTCATGCAGCCGAAAGCGCCAAGAGCAAGGCTGATCCTGCCAAGGGCAAAATCGTCGCGGAAACGATCTGCGTCGCCTGCCACGGCGTCGACGGCAACAGCGTGGACGCAGCCAACCCTCGCTTGGCCGGCCAGATTGAAGAATACCTGCATAAGCAACTGACCAACTTCCAGTCGGTCGACGGCAAGCCGGCCCGGCGCGACAACGCCATCATGGCCGGCATGGTCGCAGCACTGAGCGAAGAGGACATGCGCAACGTCGCCGCCTGGTTCGCCAGCCAGAAGCTGACGCCGGCCGCCGCCCAGGATGAATCGAAGATTGCTCTCGGCCAGCGCCTGTGGCGCCAGGGCGATTTCAGGAAGGGCATCCCGGCCTGTGCCGGCTGCCACGGTCCGGCCGGCGCCGGCATGCCCGCTCAGTACCCGCGTCTGGCCGGTCAGTTCGCCGAGTATACGGCCAGCCAGTTGAAGGCCTTCCGCCTCGAGGAGCGCAGCAACGATCCAGAGAAGATGATGCGCATGATCGCCGCCACGCTGTCCGACGCCGAAATCCAGGCTGTCTCCGAATACGCTGCCGGCCTGCGCTGATCGTACTGCGAACCAGCAAGAGGCAGCTTCGGCTGCCTTTTGTTTTTCAGGCTTGGCAGCTTGGGCTCATGGGGATAGACTGGCCCGACAACAAATACCCCCACCGGAGGAGCCCATGAAAACGCTGAAGCAGTTGTTGGCCGACAAGCTTCGCCCGCTGGCCGTCGTGGCGCCCAGCGATACCGTTTTCCACGCCCTTGCCGTGATGGCCGAGCATGATGTCGGGGCCGTTCTGGTACTCGATGGGGAGCAACTGGTCGGCATCTTTTCCGAGCGCGACTATGCGCGCCGGGTGATCCTCCATGGCAAGGCCTCCAAGGATACGGCGGTGCGCGATGTGATGAGCGACCGCGTCGCCTACGTCACCTACGCCGCGACGTTCGAGGAATGCATGGCCCTGATGACGGAAAAGCACTTCCGCCACTTGCCGGTTCTCAACGAGGACGGCTCGCTCGCTGGCGTGGTGTCCATCGGCGACATGGTCAAGGAAACCATCAGCTCGCAGCAATTCCTGATCAAAGAACTGGAGCGCTACATCGTCGGCTAGCGCCGCCCACTTGCCTTATGTCCGCCATCGATCCGCATACCCATTTCCGCATTCTTGAAGACATCGCCCGCGACTTGTCGGGTGACATCAATTTCCCCACCTGCATGGATGCGGCGGTTCTCGTCCGCAATACGCTGAAAGACCCACAGGCAAACCTTGAGCGCGTCGTCCAGGTTGTCGGTGTCGACCCGCTGATCTCCAGTAAGCTGTTGCGGCTGGCCAACTCGGTCACTTACAACCCCATGGGCAAGCGCGTCAGCGATCTGACCACGGCCATTGCCCGCCTTGGCTTCGAAGCGGTACGCACCACCTCGCTGGCCGTGGCCATGGACCAGATGCTGAAATCGTGCAATCTGACAGCCTACGACGACATCGGCCGCGGGGCCTGGGAGCATTCGTTGCAGGTGGCGGCCATCGCCCGCGTGCTGGCCCGGCGCATCGGCCGGGTCAAGCCGGAAGAAGCGATGCTGGCCGGCCTGGTGCAGAACATCGGTATTTTCTACCTGCTGTTCCGGGCCGCCGAGTACGCCGAATACCACGACAACCGCGAAGCCATCCTGGACCTGATCCACGGCTGGCATGCCAGCATCGGCGAAAGCCTGCTGCACATTCTCGGCCTGCCGGAACACTTGACCGAAGCCATCTGCGACCGCGACCGGCGGCAGGACATCGAAGCGCCATCCAGCCTGCGCGACATCCTGTATTTCGCCAACCTGCTGGCGAGCGAACCCGGCTACGGCGTACCGGTGAAAACCGATCCGGCCCTGGCCGAACAGGCGCGGGCCAGCCGCGAACGCTTTGCCGATCTGCTGCACGAAGCGGACGACGATATCAGCGATGTACGGGCCGCGCTGGCTGCCTGAGATCAGTGCTTGGGCGGGCGCTCGAAGCGGACGATGGCCCGGCCGTCCGGCAGTTTGTTGGGGGCCGCCTTCCAGGCGTGGCCGTAGATCACCTCAAACGTGGCCGGCAGCTTGCCGTCCCGGCGCATGGCCTCGTAGGCAGCCCGTGCCGCCAGCCAGCCCTGCCGACCGCTCAAGCCGTGCCGGCGCGCTTTCATCGCGCACGAGGAACCGGCAGCGCGCAATTCGGCGAACAGGCTGTCCACATCGTCGTAAGTCAAGGTGATGACTTCCATGTCCATCACCGGGTCGGCAAAGCCGCAGCCGACCAGCATGTCGCCGAAATCGTGCATGTCGATGAAGCGCTGGGTATGGGCATAGCCGTCGGCAAAGGCGGCCCGCAATTCGCGCAAGGTATCCGGCCCCAGCGTCGAGAACATCAGCAGGCCATCAGTTTCCAGCACCCGATGGGCTTCGGCGAGCGCCGGCAAGGGATCGTCCAGCCAATGCAGCAGCAGGTTCGACCACAGCAGACCAGCCGACTGCGCCGCCAGTGGCAATTGCGTCGCATCGGCGGCCAGGCGCAGCGGCCCGTTGCGCTTGCCCAGACCGAGCCAGCGTTGCCAGCCGCTTGGGCGTGCCGCCTGAATACGCAGCATGGCCGGCGCCAGATCGAGACCAAGCAATTCGGCCTCGGGATAACGCGCCCCCAAGCCAGCAAAGCTGCCGCCACGGCTGCAACCGAGATCGACGATACGCCCCGGTTTCAGATTGACGTAATCAAGGCGCTCCTGCATGCGCCGGTCAATTTCGCGGGCAAAAAAATCGCCCCGCTCGTAAGTGTCGGCGGCCCGGGCAAAGCGCCGGGCGACCTGGCGCTGGTCGACGAATCCGGCGTTCAAACGGCCTTGACGCCCAGGCGGGCGAACAGCGCGTCGTCGCGGTCGGCTTGCGGGTTGCCGGTGGTCAGCAGATGGTCGCCGTAGAACATCGAGTTGGCGCCGGCCAGGAAGCACAGCGCCTGCAATTCGTCGCTCATTTCCTGGCGGCCCGCCGACAGGCGAACCCAGGAAGTCGGCATGGCAATCCGCGCGGCGGCAATGGTGCGCACGAATTCTAAGGGATCGAGGCGCGGCGCGTCGGCCAGCGGCGTACCGGGAATCGGCACCAGGTTGTTGATCGGCACCGACTCCGGCGGCTGCGGCAAATTGGCCAACTGCACGATCAGCGCGGCCCGGTTCTTGCGCGACTCGCCCATGCCGATGATGCCGCCGGAACAGACATTGATGCCGGCATCGCGCACCTGGTCCAGCGTGTCGAGGCGATCGTCGTGGGTGTGGCTCTTGATCACCTGACCGTAGAATTCCTTGTCGGTATCGAGATTGTGGTTGTAGTAGTCGAGGCCGGCTTCCTTGAGTTTTTCCGCCTGCCCCTCCTTGAGCATGCCGAGGGTGACGCAGGTTTGCATACCCAGCGCCTTGACTTCGCGCACCATTTCCAGCACCCGGTCAAGGTCGTTGTCCTTCGGGCCCTTCCAAGCGGCTCCCATGCAAAAGCGGGAAGCCCCCTTGGCCTTGGCCGCCTGGGCGGCAGCAACCACCTCGTCGAGCGGCATCAGGCGCTCGCGCTGGAGATCGGTGTCAGCACGCGCCGACTGCGAACAGTAGCTGCAATCCTCGGAACACCCGCCGGTCTTGACCGACAGCAGCGTTGAGCGTTGAATGGCGTTGGCATCGAAATGCTGGCGGTGCACCCCTTGGGCCTGCCAGATCAGATCCATCAACGGCATCTCGTACAAAGCCAGAATTTCGGCAACCGTCCAGCGACGATGCGCAGAGGGAACAGAAACAGCGGGAGCGGCGGCGGGAGAACTGGCGTGCATGAAAAACCTTGCTAAAAAGTGCAATAAAAAACGGGCACGAACGTCACCCGTAATTTTTGATTATCGAAGAGCCCGGAAATGGTGTCAATTTTACCCCAGGTGCTGACCGCCCCCCTCAAACAACTGCTGCGCCGCTGCCACCAGGCTCTACTGCCGGGCAGTTGCCTGCTGTGCGGCGGCGATGCCGGTCCCGGCCTGTTATGCCCGCCCTGTCAGGGCGAGTTGCCGGATATGCCAACGACCCGCTGCCCGCAATGCGCCGAAGCAACCGCGCTGGGCGAACGTTGTGGCGCCTGCTTGCTGGAAGCGCCGCATTTCGTGCGCGTGGCGCCACGCTGGCGCTACGAGTTCCCCGTCGACCGCCTGATCCACGCGCTCAAGTACCGGCACCAGATCGCCGTCGCCCGCTGGCTTGGCGAGCAGATGGCTGGCGCTCTGCCGGATGGCGAGCACTGGCTGGTGCCCATGCCGCTGCACCCTGAACGGCTGCGCGAACGGGGCTTCAACCAGGCGCTGGAAATCGCCCGCAGCCTGGCCCGGCAACGACGCCTGCCGCTGCTCGCCAACGGCCTGCAACGCCTGCGCCCGACCGCGCCGCAAGCCGATCTCGACCCGCGCCAGCGGCGGCGCAATGTGCGCGGCGCCTTTGCCTGTACGGTCAATCTCGGCGGCCGGCCGGTGATTCTCGTCGACGACGTGCTGACCACCGGCGCCAGCGCCAACGAATGCGCCCGCGTACTCCGCCTGCACGGTGCCGGGCCGGTCACCGTAGCCGTCGCAGCACGCGCGCTGAAGCAGCGATCCATGCTCTAAAATGGCGAGTTTGCAAACTTCCCTCGTCCTGCCGCGTGTTCGCCGTCGTCCTCTACCAGCCGGAAATCCCACCCAATACCGGCAACATCATCCGCCTGTGCGCCAATACCGGCGCCGAACTGCATCTGGTCGAACCGCTCGGCTTCGACATCAGCGACAAGAACCTGCGCCGCGCCGGACTCGACTATCATGAGACCGCCCGCGTCCGCTGCCACCCGGACTGGCCGGCCTGCCAGGCGGCGCTCGCCGGCCGCCGCCTGTTCGCGATGACGACCAAGGGCGGCGCCAGCCCCTTCTTGACCCCGCTGCAAGCAGGGGACGTCTTCGTTTTTGGCCGCGAAACCAGCGGCCTGCCGCCGGAAATCCTCGCTGAGTTTGCGCCGGAACGGCGCTTGCGCCTGCCGATGCTGGCCGGCCAGCGCAGCCTCAACCTGTCGAACGCGGCCGCCGTGACCGTGTTCGAGGCCTGGCGACAGAGCGGCTTCGGCGGGGCTGTTTAGGTCAGTTCTTCTTTTGGATCGCGCGCCATCAGCTGGGCGACGGCTTCTGCCGCACCCAGACGGCCGTCGAGCACGGCGGCGACGGCGGCGCTGATAGGCATGTCGACACCCAGCTCCCGAGCCAGGCGGTCGACTTCGCGGGCGGTATAGACGCCTTCGGCGACATGGCCAAGTTCGTCGAGAATCTGTGGCAACGACTTGTCCTGTGCCAGGGCCAAGCCGACGCGGCGATTGCGCGACAGGTCGCCGGTGCAGGTCAGAATCAGGTCGCCCATGCCGGCCAACCCCATGAAGGTCTCGCGCTGGCCGCCGAGGGCCACGCCGAGGCGGGCGATTTCGGCCAAACCGCGGGTCATCAGCGCCGCTCGTGAATTCAAGCCGAGGCCGAGGCCATCGCAGGTGCCGGTGGCGATAGCCAGCACGTTCTTGACGGCACCGCCAACCTCGACGCCGACCAGGTCGTCATTGGCGTAAATGCGCAAGTGCGCGCCATGCAACTGCCGCGCCGCCACGCGGGCGAATTCGGAATTGTTAGCGGCCAGCGTGATCGCCGTTGGCTGCCCGGCGGCGACTTCTTCGGCAAAACTGGGACCGGATAGGGCTCCGAACACGGCATCGCGTCCCAGCACGTCGCCGACGACCTGATGCGGCAATTTGCCGCTACCCGCCTCGAACCCCTTGCAGACCCACAGTAAAGGCAGTTTGCAGCCCAGTTCCCGCAGCGTCTCAACTGTCGGCCGCAAACCGGCGATCGGCGTGGCAATCAGCAGTAACTCCGCCTCTGCCACGGCGGCGGCGAAATCGGTGGCGATCGCCACCCCGGCCGGTAGCTGATAGTCGGGCAGGAAGCGGCGGTTTTCCCGGTATTCGCGCAGATCGGCGACGACATCCGCCTCGCGCGACCACAGCGTGACCCGATGTTTGCCGGCGAAGGCGATGGCCAGCGCGGTGCCCCAGGCACCGGCCCCGAGCACGGTTAGCTTCACAGACCCCAGACCTGGGCAGCGCGCACGAAACCGGTGGCGCCATCGCGATGCTTGACGCGGACCCAGCCTGGAGCAGCCGGGCCGAGCCATTCGACGGCGACCCATTTGTCCAGCTCGGCCACGATTGCGGCATCGGGATTGTCCGCCTGGCGGATTTCCGCCTGCGGCGCGATGACCACCAGGTTGCGCCGCTCGGACAGGTTGCCGGCCTCGATCCAGGCCAGCGACCCCTCGGCGTCACGTACCTTGACCCAGCCTTCGAGCCGGACGATGACCTCGACCGGCGTCTGCGTTTTGATCAGGTACAGCTTCTGGCCTTTCTGCGACGGCGTGTCGTAGAGAATGGCCACCGGCGCTTCGACGGTGCGGAACTCGCTGGCCGATGCGGCCCCGGCAAAGCCGGCCAGCAGCAGAACGGGGAGCAATCGGCGCAGCATGATCGTCCTTACTGGAGCGTCGCCTCGGCGGGAGCCGATTGTTCCTGCTGCTGTTCCTGCAAGCGCTGCATGTACATCGCCTCGAAGTTGACCGGCTGCAGCACGATCGGCTGGAAGCCGGCACGGCCGACCGTATCGGACACGACTTCGCGGGCATAGGGGAAAAGGATGTTCGGGCAGGCCACGGCGATCAGCGGCTCAAGCTGTTCCTGCGGCACGTTCTGGATGCGGAAAACGCCGCTCTGACCGACTTCGACCAGGAACACGGTCTTCTCGCCAAGCTTAGCGGTCACCGTCACCGTCAACACGACTTCGTATACATGCTCGCCAACCGCGCGTCCGTTGGTATTGAGCTGGATCTGGATCTGCGGCGTCTCGCGTTCGAGGAAGATTTCCGGCGCATTCGGCACCTCGACGGAAATATCCTTGACGTAGAGCTTTTCGATGCCGAAAACGGGTTGTTCGTTCTGTTCCATGATGTCTTTCTTTCAGAAGGGGTAAATGGTCAGGAGGTCGAGCCTGCGAGCAGTGGCCTCAGTCCGCCGGCTGCGTCAAGGGCAACCAGGTCGTCGCAGCCGCCGACATGGGTTTCGCCGATATAAATCTGCGGCACGGTACGTCGCCCGGTGCGCTGCATCATCTCCTCGCGCCGCTCAGGGTCGAGGTCGACCCGGACCTCGGCAATCTCGGTCACGCCGCGCGCCTGCAGCAACTGCTTGGCGCGGATGCAATAGGGACACACCGCCGTGGTGTACATCAGGACCGGCGCGTTCATTTGTTGCGCGTGCCCTTTTTCACCGGGTAGCCGGCAGCCACCCAGGCGTCGACACCACCGGCCAGGGAATGCATCCTGGTGAAGCCATTCTTCTTCAGTTCGGCGCAGGCCTTGCCGGAGCGAACGCCGGCGGCGCAGCAGACGAGCAGTGCTCGATCCTTGAACTTCTCCAAATCGCCGATGCGCTCGGCCAGCTTGCCGAGCGGGATGTTCCTGGCTTCCGGCAAATGCCCGCCAGCGAACTCGTTGGCTTCGCGCACATCGAGAATGGCTGCATCCTCGCGGTTGATCAACAGCGTCGCCGCGACCGGATCCAGGCCCTTGCCGGCCGAGCCGACAAGCAGGGGCCACAACAGCCCAAGGCCGCTGACCACGACGACCGCGATCAGCAAAATATTCTGGTTAATGAATTCCATCGGCATCTAGCGGGACTCCTCGCCACAAAAAACTTCGCGCATCATACCGACAAGCTGCAGCGTCCGCTGATCGCCGACGCGATAGTAGACCCGGTTGGCATCCTTGCGCGTGACCAGGATCCCCTTTTCGCGCAGGATCGCCAGGTGTTGGGAAATATTACTCTGCGAGGTGCCCACTGCCTCGACGATCTCCTGCACGCAGGCCTCGTGGTCGCCCAGCACACAGAGAACCTTGAGCCGCAGCGGATGAGCAATCGACTTCAACGCGCGCGCCGCCAGCTCGATGTGCTCTTGCTTCTCGATCATGTTGAAGGAAGGGCCTGCCAAGATGAAACCTCGTTATCGGTGAATGGATCATTATAAAATAAGGCCTTGCGTTTCGCCGACCTTAATCACCGTCAGATCCCCATGGCCCAACGACAAGAACGCACCGCCGCGTGCCGGTGCGCCGCGCCGCCCGGGGTATTTCGGAACGCCCCGCCAAAACCGAGAACGCGCCGGGCGGCCCTATTGCTGGCCGCCGCGCTTCTGGGAATCGCGCCGGCCAGCGCCCAGAAGAAAACCGCGCCGGCACCGACACCGGAAATCGCCGAACACCAGGCCGACCTCGGCGAACTGCGCAACCGCATCGAGACGCTGCGCAAGGAACTGAACGCCAGCGAGGAGAACCAGGCCGACGCGGCCAGCCGGCTGCGCGACTCGGAGCGCCAGATTTCCCGCCTGCAACGCGAGTTGCACGACCTGGCCGGGCAACGCGGGCGGCTGCAACACAATCTGCAAAGCCTGGAACAACAATCGAATGAACTGGGCGCCACCCTGGGGCAGCAGCAGGCGCAACTGGAGCGCCTGCTCTACAAACAATACCTGCGAGGCACGCCGGATTCGCTGCAAATGCTGCTCAACGGCGACGACCCGAACCAGATGGCGCGCGACCTGCACTACCTGTCGGCCATTGCCCGCAGCCGGGCCGACTTGATGGATGAAATCGGCAAGACCCTGGAGAAGAAAAAGAGCCTGGCCGCCGATGCCCGCGAACGCAGCGCGGAACTGGCCGAAGTGGAAACACAGCAGCAGCAACGCGCCGGCGAATTGAGCCGTCAGCGCGACGAGCACAAGGCGCTGTATGCCGAGGTGTCAAGCAAGGTCAAGGCGCAACGCAAGGAAATCGGCGAGTTGCAGAAGGACGAAAAGCGGCTGACCCAGTTGATCGACCGCCTGACAAAGATTCTCGCCGCCCAGGCCGCGCAGGCCGCCCGCGCCGAGGCCGCCCGCGCGGCCGAAGCGGCCCGGCAGAAAACCCAGCGCGAAGGCACTCCGGCCACGACGGCGCGTAGCGAAGGCGAGAACCGCTATGAACCGGTGCCCAACGACGGTAGCTTCGCCCGTCAGAAGGGCAAGCTCCGCCTGCCGGTACGCGGTACGGTCAGCGGCCGTTTCGGCGCCCCGCGCGACGGCGGCGGCACCTGGCGCGGCCTGTTCATCAAGGCTGGCGGCGGCAGCGAGGTCAAGGCCATCGCCAATGGCCGGGTGGTCTTCGCCGAATGGATGCGCGGTTTCGGCAACCTGCTGATTGTCGACCACGGCGATGCCTATCTGTCGATCTACGGCAACAATGATTCGCTGCTCAAACAAGTCGGCCAGGCGGTCAAGGGCGGCGACACGATAGCCACTGTGGGTAACAGCGGAGGCAATCCAGAATCCGGTTTATACTTTGAACTCCGCCACCAGGGCCAACCGATCAACCCGATGAAATGGGCCAATCTGAAATGAACAAAATTAAAACTGTCAGTTTGATTGCCGGAGGATTTCTGGCTGGCGCCATGATCAGCCTGCACCTCCCCGCCCTGGCCGACAAAGAAGCCGGCCCCGGCCTGCCGATCGAAGAGTTGCGCACCTTCGCCGAGGTATACGGCGCGATCAAGCAGGGCTACGTCGAGCCGGTCGAAGACAAGAAAATGATCACCAATGCCATTACCGGCATGCTGTCCAATCTCGATCCGCACTCGGCCTATCTCGACGCCGACGCCTTCAAGGATTTGCAGGTTGGCACCCAGGGCGAATTCGGCGGCCTCGGCATCGAGGTCGGCATGGAAGACGGACTGGTCAAAGTCATCTCGCCCATCGAGGACACGCCGGCCTATCGCGCCGGCATCAAGTCCGGCGACCTGATCTTCAAGCTCGACGAAACGCCGGTCAAGGGCCTGACTCTGACCGATGCCGTCAAGAAAATGCGCGGCAAGCCGAAGACCCCGATCAAGCTGACCATCCTGCGTAAAGGCGAGGCCAAGCCGCTGGAAATCACCCTGATCCGCGAAGTGATCAAGGTGCAAAGCGTCAAGTCCAAGCTGGTCGAACCGGGCTACGGCTGGATTCGCATCACTCAGTTCCAGGAAAACACCGTCGCCGACCTGGCCAAGCATATCGGCAAGCTGTACAAGGAAGGCGACGGCAAACTGAACGGCCTCGTGCTCGACCTGCGCAACGACCCGGGCGGCCTGCTCAACAGTGCCATCGGCGTTGCCGCCGCCTTCCTGCCGCCCGATGTCAAGGTCGTCTCGACCGACGGCCGCACCGAAGACGCCAAGCAGGAATTCCTCGCCCGGCCACGCGACTACCTGCGCGGCACCCGCGAGGATCCGCTCCACGGCCTGCCGGTCGACATCAAGCGAGTGCCGCTGGTGGTGCTGGTCAACAGCGGCTCGGCCTCGGCCTCGGAAATCGTTGCCGGCGCCCTGCAGGACCACAAGCGGGCGGTAATCATGGGCACCCAGACCTTCGGCAAGGGCTCCGTGCAATCGGTCGTGCCGCTGCCGGGCAACACCGCCATCAAGCTGACCACGGCCCGCTACTACACGCCGGAAGGGCGCTCAATCCAGGCCAAGGGCATCGTCCCCGACATCGTCGTCGAGGAAACCGCCGACGGTAGCGCCGCATCGACCATCGGCCGCATCCGCGAGGTCGACCTCGAACGCCACCTGAACAACGACCGCGAAAAGGAAGAAGCGTCGCCGCGCAGCGAAACCAAACCGACCGCGACCAAGCCGAGCAACGGCAAGCCAGGCAAGGACAAGAGCGGCAAGGAAGAGGATGAAGAAAACATGCCGCAACGCCTGGAATACGCCAGCCCCGGCGATTACCAGTTCCAGCAGGCGCTGAATCTGCTCAAGGGTCTGCAAATCATGCAGTACAAGCCGAAATAGTCAGCGTGCTGCCCTGTAAATGGCTGCACCAATGAAATTGATCAATTCACGCTCACGGCAAGGCGCGAAGCGTAGCGACACCGGGTGGTATCGCGAGCATTTGCACACCGCCGTGGGTATAAAAACACGATTTCATGTGCAGCTATTTGCGGGGCAGCAAACCTAGCCACGGGGAGGAACGATGTCCGGCTCTGACCTGAACAAGAAACGCGAGATTCTGTTTTCCAAGTTCCCGCCCGGCCAAGTGCCGGAGGCGGCGGACGATCTGCGCCGCATGGACGAACTGGAAGTCGACGCCAGCTACGAAAAGCGCATCATCGGTGTCGCCTACGATCTGCGCCAGCACACCCTGCGCGAACTCGACGAGCATCTGGTGGACAAGGGCTACCATCTCGACAACACACTGATGACCAAGCTGACCCGGGCCTTGATCTATTACGTCGAGGACACCCAACTGCACAACATCGACGCGCCGGAAAAGCGCATCAAGCGTTCCGCGCAGGAAGCCTACATCAAAGCCTGGGAACACCACCCGCACGGTGACCATGACGATACGCCGCCGGAGTGGCGGGAGTACAAATAGTTGCCAAGTACCGCTTGCCGGTCGTCGGCAGCGACGTTTCGCCGTCCCGCCGCCCGACCCAAGACTCACCGATGACCGACGAGCAGCTTCTTCGCTATAGCCGCCATATCCTGCTCGACAAACTGGGTATCGAGGGGCAGGAGCGCATTCTCGACACCCATGCGCTGGTCATTGGTGCCGGCGGTCTCGGTTCACCGGCGGCCCTCTACCTGGCTTCGGCCGGAATCGGCAAGATCACGCTGGTCGACGACGACAGCGTCGACTTCACCAACCTGCAAAGACAAATCCTGCACACCCAGGCGCGCGTCGGCATGGCCAAGGCCGAATCGGGACGGCAAGCGCTGCAGGCGATCAACCCCGAGATCGCCATCGTGCCGCTGCAGCAGCGCCTCGCCGGCGACACACTGGCGGCACAGGTAGCCAGCGCCGATCTGGTGCTCGACTGTACCGACAACTTCGCCACCCGCCACGCCATCAACCGCGCTTGCGTCCAGTACAAAAAACCGCTGGTATCCGGCGCCGCGATCCGCTTTGACGGCCAGATCAGCGTCTACGACCTGCGCCGCAGCGATGCTCCGTGCTACCACTGCCTGTTTCCCGAAGCCGCCGACATCGAGGAGGTGCGCTGCGCGGTCTTGGGCGTCTTTGCCCCGCTGACCGGCATCATCGGCGCCATGCAGGCAGCCGAGGCGCTGAAACTGGCGGCCGGCATCGGCGAGAGCCTGGCCGGCCGCCTGCTGCTACTCGATGCCTTGAGCATGGAATGGCGCAGCGTGCGCTTCGGCAAGGATCCGGCCTGCTCCGTCTGCGGCGCGGCCGGGGCGTAATTCCATTGTCCAAGCAAGACGGCATGATGGCATTTGCCTGAAAAACGGCTATTATGCTGCACTGTGTCAATGTCCCTTGAGGGCAGGCAGTGGCTAACGAAACTCTTATCATTCATGCGGGATTGGCCGACAAATCCCGGAAAAACAGATGGCCGGCCCGGTTCGATTTGCTGCAAAGCAGCACCGGTCTTTTCCTGGCGCTTTTCATGTGGGCGCACATGGGTTTCGTCGCCTCGATTCTGCTGGGCGAGTCGGCCATGTGGACGATCACCAAGCTGTTCGAGGGCTATTTTTTCTTCGGCAAGAGTTATCCGTGGCTGGTGTCCTGCGTCGTCGGTTTCGTGGCGCTGGTATTCGTCGGGCACGCGCTCCTGGCGGTGCGCAAATTCCCGATCAACTACCGGCAGTGGCGGGCCATTCGCGCCCATGCCAAAGTAATGCGCCATGAGGATTCCACCTTGTGGATATGGCAGGTCTACACTGGCTTTCTGTTGTTTTTTCTCGCTTCAGCGCATCTCTACCAGATGTTTTTCTGGCCGCAGAACATCGGCCCCTTTGCGTCATCCGACCGTATGTGGAGCGACGGTTTGTGGCCGTTTTATCTGGTCATGCTACTGGCCGTGGAATTGCACGGCGGTATCGGCCTGTACCGGCTGACGGTCAAATGGGGCTGGCCGAACGCATCGCGCCAGACCTTGAAAAAAGTGAAATGGGCGCTGACCGGGTTTTTCCTGGTGCTGGGGTTGGCGACATTGGCCGCCTACATGAAGATCGGTTATGAGCACCGCGCCCATGCGGGAGAGCGTTATACGCCGGACTGGGCGGTAGAGCAGGCAGCGCACCGGGGAGACGGGCAATGAAAACATTCATGACCGATGTGCTGGTGATTGGCGGCGGCCTGGCCGGCTTGCGTATGGCCATTGCGGCCCGCCAGCGCGGGCATGAGACCGTGGTGCTCTCGCTGGTTCCGGCCAAACGCTCGCATTCGGTCGCCGCCCAGGGTGGCATGCAGGCATCGCTGGCCAATGTCACCAAGGGCATCGGCGATAGCGAGGATGTGCACTTCGAGGATACGGTGCGCGGCAGCGATTGGGGTGCGGATCAGGTCGTTGCGCGCATGTTCGTCAACACCGCTCCCAAAGCGGTGCGCGAACTCGCGGCCTGGGGCATGCCTTGGAGCCGGGTACGCGGCGGCGATCACGAAGTCGTCATCAATGAACAGAGAGTCACCCTCACCGAGCGCGCCGAGGCGCATGGCCTAATTGCGCAACGCGACTTCGGTGGCACCAAGAAATGGCGTACCTGCTACGCGGCGGATGGAACCGGGCACGCCATGCTGTACACCACCACGAATCAGGCGATCCGTCATGGTATCGAGGTGCATGAGCGCGCCGAGGCGGTGGCACTGATCCATGATGGAGAACGCTGTTATGGCGCGGTAGTACGCAATCTCGTGACCGGTGAACTCATCGCCTATCTGGCCAAGGCCACGGCGATTGCCACCGGCGGGGCGGGGCGGCTCTACCACGTCACGACCAACGCGGTGATCTGCGATGGCTCGGGCCACGCGATAGCGCTGGAAACCGGTGTCGCCCGCCTGGGCAACATGGAACCCGTGCAGTTTCACCCGACCGGCATTTTCCCGGCGGGTATTCTCGTCACCGAGGGTTGCCGGGGAGACGGCGGTCTGTTGCGGGACGTGAACGGCGACCGCTTCATGCCGAATTACGAGCCGGAAAAGAAAGAACTTGCCTCGCGCGATGTCGTTTCTCGGCGCATGGAAGAACACATCCGTAGCGGCAAGGGCGTGCACTCGCGCTTCGGGACGCACTTGTGGCTGGACATCACGCTGCTCGGCCGTCGGCACATCGAGCACAACCTGCGCGAAGTGAAGGAAATCTGCCAGTACTTCCTCGGCATCGACCCGGCCGAGAAATGGATTCCCGTGCGTCCGGCGCAGCATTACACGATGGGCGGCATACGTACCGACCATACCGGCCAGTCGCCCTGGCTCAAAGGGCTATTCGCAGCGGGCGAGGCGGCCTGCTGGGATTTGCACGGCTTCAACCGACTGGGCGGCAACTCCGTGGCCGAAACCGTGGTCGCCGGCATGATCGTCGGCGAATTCATCGCCGACTTCTGCGACAAGCCGGAAAATGATGCCCCATTCCCGCTCACGCTGGCGCGCGAGTTCGTGCAGCGCGAAGAGGCAAAGCTCGCCGCCATCCTTGACGGCAACGGACACGAAAACCCGTTTCAGCTATGCACCGAGATGCAGCACATCATGACCCGCCACGTCGGTATTTTCCGCAACGGCGATGAACTGCTCGACGGGATCGCGCATCTGCAGCGTTTGCTGGAGCGGAGCGCCAAGATCGGCGTTTCCGGCAAATCGCGCGCCGCTAATCCCGAACTGGTGGCAACCTATAGGGTCCGGCGCATGCTCAAGCTGGCGCTAATCATCGCGCAAGGCGCTTATTTGCGCACCGAAAGCCGGGGCGCGCATTTCCGCGAGGATTATCCGCGCCGCAACGACCGGGAATGGCTGAAACGCACGCTGGCTTTCTGGCCGGATGAGGCTGCCAGCATGCCGAGTTTCGAGTACGAACCGCTCGATGTCATGAAAATGGAACTGCCACCGGGCTGGCGCGGCTACGGCGCGAAAGACTATATCGACCACCCGGACACGCCATGTCGCCAACAGGAAGTGGATGCTACCCGCAGCCGAATGGAAGGGCAGGGTCGCTTCGCCGTCCAGGAAGCACTGATGCCTTACACCGACAAATTGCCTGCCTCACTGACGGGGCGCAACGAACGGCTCGATGAGCCGCTGGAGACCTCGCGATGAGCGTTATTGACCAAGCTGCGCCCCAACAGTATCGCCACCTGAGGCTCAACGTCCTGCGCTATGACCCAAGGCATCCTGCAGCAAAGCCGCACATGCAGGAATACCAAATCGAAGAGGCCGACAGCATGACGCTCTTCATCGCCCTGACCGAAATCCGCGAGCATCAGGACTCAACCCTGCAATTCGATTTCGTCTGCCGAGCCGGCATCTGCGGCAGTTGCGCGATGATGGTCAATGGCCGTCCGCGCCTAGCTTGCCGCACGCTGACCCGCGATCTGCCCGACGAAATCACGCTGGCACCGCTGCCCTTCTTTGAGTTGATTGCCGATCTTTCGGTACGCACCGGCAAATGGATGCGCGGCATGAGCGAGCGCCTGCAAACCTGGCTTCACGCGCAGGAACGCGAAGTCGACATCTGCCGCATCGAAGAACGCATGGATCCTGATCTTGCCGAGCAAATCTACGAACTCGACCGCTGCATTGAATGCGGCTGCTGTATTGCCGCCTGCGGGACGGCGCAAATGCGCCAGGATTTCGTCGGCGCGGTCGGTTTCGCCAAGATCGCCCGCTTCCGTCTCGACCCGCGCGATACCCGCACGGACGACGATTATTACGAACTGATCGGCGACGATACCGGCGTGTTCGGCTGCATGTCGCTGCTCGCTTGCCACGACGTGTGTCCTAAATCGCTGCCGCTGCAAACGCAGATCGCGTTCCTGCGGCGAAAGATGGCGGCGCAGGGGCTTTAGCTGCTAACCTTCGTCTCCCCGCTAGAATGATGAAGAACAGATAACGAGGAAAACGAGATGGTAGCGAAGGAAAAAGGGCTTGGGCGTCGCCTGCTGGGCTGGTTCGGATGGACGGTACTGGTCCTGTTCGTCTTGCTCACCCTACTTGCCGCCACGTTCGCCTACTACAGCCAGCGCGGTCCGACAAAAGCGCAGCAAGCCGCTCTGGCGCTCTTGCAAAAGGACTATCGCCCGACGCACGGCGTCAACGCTTTCCCCCTGCTGTTTTACATGAACCACAACGTGCCGGAAGATCGGCTCGACGCGCAGATGGCGGCCGATGTCGAGCGGGTGCGTAAACGGCTTGATGGGGCATCCGCATCCAAGGAAGCGGCCGATGAGGATTACACCGATGCGCCGAAGCTGCCCGAACTGTCGACAGAGGAAAAGGCCGCGCTATGCGCGCATGATGGCAAGGGTTGTCTGGCACAGGTGGTCGCGCAACCCGAGGCGGTGCGCGCGGCATTGGCAGCGCATCCGATCCGGGTCGCGCGGGCGCAGGCATTCGAAGACGCCGATTACTTTTGGAACGAATTTCCCGCCAGCGCTTCCTCTCCTACCGTAATCGGGGACATCCGTGACGGGCGAAGGCTTTGGCTGAGCGCCTTCGCGCTGAAATATGCCGAGGGTAATCATGTTGATGGCCTGGCGGCCACCTGCCGCAACCTCGGGGCCTGGCGGCGCATGGCACGCGGCACCAATTCGTTGCTTAACCGCATGTTGGCGGATGGCTTCAGGGATGGCGCGATCCGGCTTTACGCCGACATGCTGGTCGCTCTGCCGGCCGATGAAGCCGTACCCGAGGACTGCGCGCTGGCCTTGCAGCCGGTCGTCGCGGCGGATGCTGACCTCTGTCCAGTATGGGCGGGTGAATTGGCAATGTTTGAGTCTGCATTGCGCGAGGCTGATAAGTCATCGGCATCGCACGGGGTCAGCGCTTCTCTCTATCCTTTTTTCGATCTGCACAAAACCACGGCTTGGTTCGCGCTGCATCTTTCGCCTGCTTGCGGAAGCCAGGCAAACGCGCGTTTTCTGGCCGACGAGTTGCCGCACAGGGAAGAATTGGAAAGGTTTCCATTTTGGACCGTCTTTTCCGTTCCACCCGGCGCGACGTGGCCGGAATGTATGGCTAATGCGGTCGGCTGCGTTCTCTTTAACGTGGGCGCGGACACAGGAAAGTACGACGCGCGCCTGCTGGGTTGGGCCGCGCGTCTACGTCTGGCTGCCACCCTGTTGTGGCTGCGCGAACACTCCGGCGAAGGCTCCATCGCCGAACGCTTCGAACATCGCCCCGCCGAGTTGCGCAGTACAAACCATGCGAGTGGCTTCGATGCGGAGCGCGGCGTGATCTACGTCGAGGATTCTTATCAGAGCGACAAGCACCATCGCTTCGAGCTACCGGTGGGCAGTCTGCCCTGAATTTCCAGCAATCGGGCGCTACGCCGCCGGCAGCGTCCGGGCGAGCAGCCGAATATCCGCGCCGATCTGGCGCAGATCGTGGATGTGCAATCGCTGCTTGCCGTCCAGGTTTGTCAGTTCTGGCAGGTTGAAGAGGCCGGCGGCGCTGTGGCCGAGCAGGCAGGGGGCGAGGTAGAGCAGCAGTTCGTCGGCCAAGCTTTCACGCAGTAGCGAGCCGTTGAGTTTGCAGCCGGCTTCGGCGTGAACTTCGTTGACGCCGCGCCGGCCCAGTTCGGCCAGCAGTTCGGCGAGGTCGACCTTGCCCTCGGCATTTGGCAAAACCGCGACTTCCGCCCCGGTTGCTTGCAGGGCAGCGATTTTCGCGGAATCTCCAACAGCGCCAGCCACCAACACCGGCCCGCCGCCTTGCAAGATGCGGGCGGTCAGCGGCGTTTCCAGGCGGCTGTCGACGATGACCCGCAGCGGCTGGCGCGGAGTTTCAACCTCGCGCACGTTGAGTTGCGGGTCGTCGTCGCGCACCGTACCGATGCCGGTCAGGATGGCGCAGGCCCGCGCCCGCCAGCGTTGACCATCACGCCGCGCATCCGGGCCAGTGATCCATTGGCTGACGCCATTGTTCAGCGCCGTTTTGCCATCCAAGCTGGCGGCGGCTTTAAGACGCAGCCAAGGCCGGCCGCGCGTCATGCGGGCGACGAAGCCGATGTTCAATTCACGCGCTTCGTTTTCCAACAGGCCGCAGGTGGTTTCAATGCCGGCGGCCTGCAAGCGGGCGAGGCCGCGACCGGCGACCAGCGGATTGGGATCGGTCATCGCCGCGACGACGCGCGCCACACCGGCGGCGATCAACGCCTCGGCGCAGGGCGGTGTGCGCCCGTGATGGCTGCACGGCTCCAGCGTCACATAGGCGGTGGCGCCGCGTGCCCGCACGCCGGCGGCGCGCAGGGCATGGATTTCGGCATGCGGCCCGCCGGCCTTCTCGTGCCAGCCCGTGCCGACGACTTCGCCGTCCGGCGCAACCAGCACACAGCCGACGCGCGGATTGGGACTGGTCGTCCACAAGCCGCGCTCGGCCAGTTGCAACGCCTGCGCCATCCAGCGATGGTCGGCAGCGGTGAAACTCATTTTTTGGTGGATGGCGGCGAGACTTCGCGGATCGCCCGGGAGAAGGCGTCGACGTCTTCGAAATTGCGATAGACCGAAGCGAAGCGGATGTAGGCGACCTTGTCGAGTTTCTTCAACTCGCGCATCACCAGTTCACCCAGTTGCTGCGTGCTGACCTCACGCTCGCCGGCCGACAGCAGGCGCTCCTCGATGTCGGCAACGGCGGCGTCGACCGCCTCGATGCTGACCGGCCGCTTACGCAGCGCCAGTTCCAGGCTGGCGCGCAGCTTGGCACGGCTGAACTCGGCACGCATGCCGTTTTTCTTGACCACCTGCGGCAACTGGATTTCGGCCCGTTCGTAGGTGGTGAAACGCTTGTCGCAAGCCGTGCATTTACGGCGGCGGCGCACGACGTCACCATCGTCGTTGAGCCGGGTATCGGCCACCGCCGTGTCTTCAGCGCCGCAGAAAGGACATTTCATCGCAGTTGGACGTCAAGATCGAGCGGCTTGCCGGTAGCCAACCGCTCGATCATCGATCCCGAACTCAGACGCCGTAGACCGGGAATTTCTTGCACAGCGCCGCGACCTTGCCGCGCACCGTGGCAGCGACGGCCTCGTCGTTCGGCGCATCGAGCACGTCGGCGACCAGGTGGGCGACCTGCTCCGCCTCAAGCTCGGTGAAGCCGCGCGTGGTCATGGCCGGCGAACCGATGCGGATGCCGGAGGTGACGAAAGGCTTCTGCGGATCGTTGGGAATGCCATTCTTGTTGACCGTGATGTGGGCACGGCCCAGCGCGGCCTCGGCTTCCTTGCCGGTAAGATTCTTCGGCCGCAGGTCGACCAGGAAGACATGGCTCTCGGTGCGGCCGGAAACGATGCGCAGGCCACGCTCCTCACCGAGCACGCAGGCCATGACGCGGGCGTTCATGATCACCTGCTCCTGGTAGCGTTTGAATTCCGGCGCAGCGGCTTCCTTGAAGGCCACGGCCTTGGCGGCGATCACATGCATCAGCGGGCCGCCCTGCAGACCCGGGAAGATGGCGGAATTGATCGCCTTCTCGTGCGCGGCCTTCATCAGCACGACGCCGCCGCGCGGGCCGCGCAGCGTCTTGTGCGTGGTGGTGGTGACGACATCGGCGTGCGGCACCGGGTTCGGATAGAAGCCGGCGGCGATCAAGCCGGCGTAGTGGGCCATGTCCACCCAGAGGATGGCGCCGACGGCCTTGGCAACTTTGGCGAAGCGCTCGAAATCGATGCGCAGGGCATAGGCCGAAGCGCCGGCAATGATGATCTTCGGCTTGTGCTCGCGGGCCAGCGCTTCCATCCTGCCGTAGTCGATCTCTTCCTTGTCGTTGAGACCGTAGGAAACGACGTTGAACCACTTACCGGACATGTTGAGCGCCATGCCGTGCGTCAGGTGGCCGCCCTCGGCCAGGCTCATGCCCATGATCGTGTCGCCCGGCTTGGCGAAAGCCATCAACACCGCCTGGTTGGCCTGCGAACCGGAGTTGGCCTGAACGTTGGCGGCTTCGGCGCCAAACAAGGCCTTGATACGGTCGATGGCGATCTGCTCGGCGATATCGACATACTCACAGCCGCCGTAGTAGCGCTTGCCCGGATAACCTTCGGCATACTTGTTGGTCAGCTGCGAACCCTGCGCCTCCATGACCGCCTTGCTGACGTAGTTTTCGGACGCGATCAGTTCGATGTGCTCTTCCTGACGCCGGTTTTCGGCCTCGATGGCCCGCCACAGGTCGGGATCAACTTTTGCCAGGGTATCTTTCGCGGAGAACATGGGGAGGAAGCCTCAAGCCATTGAAAAGGGTGGAAATGCTATCACGAAGGAAGTTCGTCAAGGGCACCCGGCACCAGATGGTCGGTTGCGCCCCAGCTCTCGATCGACCAGTCGCCGTCGTGGCAGACGATCCAGTTCAGCCCGGCATTCGGAATCAAGAAATCGCGCGGCGTGTCGAGCGGACTGCCACGGACGAAGCGATTGACGATGTCGAGCACGCCGCCATGGACAACCACCGCCACATTACGCCCCGGATGACGGTCGGCGATCCGCTGCACGGCGCCGGTGACGCGGGCGTACAGCGACTTCAGGCTCTCGCCGCTCTCGAAATCGTAGCCCGGGTCGCGCGCGACAAAGGCAGCGTAGCCCGCCGGATAATCGTGTTTCAACTCCTCGTAGGTCAGCCCCTCGAACACGCCGTAGCGCCGCTCACGCAGCGCCGGCTCGGCCAACGGCGCCAACCCCAGGGTGCCGCCAATGACCTGCGCCGTCTGCCAGGCACGCCGCAAATCACTGCTGTAAAGCACATCGATGTCGGCCACCGCCAGCCAACGGCCAGCCGCCTCGGCTTGACGCCGGCCACAGGCATTGAGATCGATGTCGGTTTGTCCCTGAATGCGCCGCGCGGCATTCCACTCGGTTTCGCCGTGGCGCACGAGACATAGGCGGGTGGTCGGACTTGCCGATCTCTCCGTCATTTCGGATGCTTCCTTTTCCATGAATTCGTCTGGAGGGTTTTCATCCAAGCCTCCAGCTAGCGTTGTAGAACTGGATATTTTAGCAACCGGCCAGGGATGCCCCGCGACCCCTCCGCATCGGCAACGATCCGCCCCCTCTGCCAGAAACCCGCCGGACCGGAACGGCAATAGCGGAGTATCATATTCCTCTTCCGGGCAGGCCACGGGCGCCGTCCAAGCAATCCCGGAAAAATGCTCCCCTCCCAACCGCTTGGCCGCCAGGCCAAACTTTCATCTGACCACGCAAGAAAGGAATTTCATATGACCATGGATACCGGCATCAGCAAGAAAGATCGGGAAAAGATCGCGGAAGGTCTGTCCCGTCTGTTGGCAGACTCTTTCACCCTGTACCTGAAGACGCACAATTTCCACTGGAACGTCACGGGTCCGATGTTCAACACCTTGCACGTGATGTTCATGGAGCAATACACCGAGTTGTGGAACGCGCTCGACCAGATCGCCGAGCGTATTCGTGCTCTGGGCGTGGCGGCACCGGGCAGCTATCGGGATTTCGCCAAGCTGACGGTGATCAAGGAAAGCGAAGGCTCGCCCAGCGCCACCGAGATGCTCAAGCAGTTGCTGGCCGGCCAGGAAGCCGTGGTCAAGACCGCCCGTGGCATTTTCCCGGCGGCGGACAAGGCCGGCGACGAACCGACCGCCGACCTGTTGACCCAGCGCATGCAGGTCCACGAAAAGAACGCCTGGATGCTGCGCAGCATGCTGGATGCGTAAACAGCGGGCTTTTCGGTATGGCTTGGAAACCGGCCGCACGGCCGGTTTTTCGTCTCGCAACAGGCTTAGACAGGATGCCCTTTGAGCAACTCCGCGAGTTGCTGCTGCCAGTGTGGTCGCGAGTGATGGGCAAGCCTTGCTCCATGGTTTATCAAAAGCCGCGCAATATCCGGCTTCCGATTTCGCAGAGCGTACTCCAATGCTCCATGACCATGAGCATCCCTCATGTTCGGATTGGCGCCCAACTCAAGTAATAGCTGCACAATTTCAGGGTGATCGTTGCTAACCGCAACAAGCAGTGCGCCACTTTCAGCAGGGTCGGCGCCAAGGGCGACTCGCTCCCGAATTTTGTCGATGCTCCCGCTTCGCGCCGCAAACTCCAGAAGCTGGTTAAGTGTGAACGACATTTCGCTCTGTGGCGCTAAACGAGTGAGGCTGCCATGGCAACGACTGAAGATTTTGGGATCGACTAACGAACCAAGTCAAACGGCCACGAGCGGACGGCGCGCAATCCATAGTGCGACATAACAGCTTCCACGTCGCGATCAACAAAAAATTCCAGGGCTCGACTTTTAACAATGCAAGGGTTCTTCGGATCGATGACATAGAATCCGTGGCCCATCCAACCAAAATTAATGGGGAGCTTGTATTCATGGGCGATGCGCAACCGTTCGAGCGCTAACAAGTGTGCGGCGTGAGTAGCGCGTGGGTGCCCCACAGCAGCATCGTGTGTGCCATGGACGGTAAACGATGTGCAGTTCCCCATGTACGGATCTCGATAGGATTGTCCTGCCTCGGGTGCCGGAAGCCTCACGACCAACTCGAAGTCAACATCGTTAAAGATTCGCAGCGTGGTCACTTCTACCAGCTCGAATGACCCACCTGCGCTTGCAAGGCTCGGCAGTGCAACAAGTAGGCTGGTACGGATTGCTTGGCGCAACATATGGTGCGGTCTAACTCGGAAATCGCCTACCTACTCGCCCGCAACCGTCATCCGGTCGATCAGAATCGAGCCGGTCTGTTTGCTGCCGCGCACCTGTACGTCGTTGCCGACGGCGACGATGCCGGCGAACATGTCCTTGAGGTTGCCGGCGATGGTGACTTCCTCGACCGGGTGGGCAATCTGCCCATTCTCCACCCAGTAGCCGGCGGCACCGCGCGAATAGTCGCCGGTAACGTAGTTGATGCCGTGACCGAGCAACTCGGTGACCAGCAGGCCGCGCCCCATGCGCGCCAGCAGGCCGGCGCGATCGAGTTCACCCGGCTCGATGATCAAGTTATGGCTGCCGCCGGCGTTGCCGGTGGTTTCCATGCCCAGCTTGCGGGCAGTGTAGGCGCTGAGGAAATAGCCCTGCAAGATGCCGCCGGCGACCACGTCGCGGTCGCGGGTGGCGACGCCGTCGCTGTCGAAGGCGGCGCTGCCAAGGCCGCAGGGAATGTGCGGCCGCTCGACGATGCGGACGAATTCCGGCATCACTCGCTTGCCCAGATGGTCGAGCAGGAAGGAGGATTTGCGGTACAGCGCGCCGCCGCTGGCGGCATGAACCAAGCTGCCGAGCAGGCCGGCGGCCAGCGGCGCCTCGAACAGGACTGGGAATTCGCCGGTCTTGATGCGCCGGCCGCCGAGCCGGGCCACCGCACGCTCGGCGGCGATGCGCCCGACGCTGAGCGGATCGTCGAGGCGGGATGCATCGCGGTGCGTGGTGTACCAGTCGTCGCGCTGCATCGTCTCCTGCTCGCCGGCAATCACCGAGCAGGCAATGTAATGGCGCGAGGTCGGATAGCCACCCATGAAGCCGAGGCTGTTGGCCGAGACGAACTGCGCCTGCTGCGTCGACACCGTCGTCCCTTCCGAATTGCTGATCTGCGGGCTGGCGTCGAAGGCCGCCTGTTCGCAGCGCCGCGCCGTCTCAATGGCGTCCTCGACGCTGAGCGCCCACGGATGGTAGAGGTCGAGATCGGGGCAGTCTTTCGCCATCAAAGCTGCGTCGGCCAGCCCGGCGCAATCATCTTCGGCGGTGAAGCGGGCGATAGCCAGCGCCGCCTCGACGGTTTCGCGTAGCGCCTGCGGCGAGAAATCGGAGGTGCTGGCGTAGCCCTTGCGCTGGCCGCTATAGACGGTGATGCCAACGCCCTTGTCGCGGTTGAACTCGATGGTCTCGACCTCGTCGCAACGCACGCCGACGGTCTGGCCGAAGCCTTCAGAAACATCCACCTCGCAGGCCGTCGCGCCGTTCTGGCGGGCATGGCCGAGGACGTCGGCAGCCAGTTGCTGCAACGTAGCGAAGGGGTATGAGAAGGCGGCGGTATCGGGCATGGAGGCGGCGGCAAGAGGGGAAAGCCGCTATCATAGCAGCCCGCTCCCGCCCGTCCGCGAACACCCCATGCACGAAGAAGATTTCACCGAAAGCACCGACCGTCCCTCGAAAACCAAGCAGAAAGAGGCGATGCACGAGTTGCGCGATCTCGGGGCCGAGCTGGTCGAATTGTCGGTCGGCCAATTGAAGCGCATCGACCTGCCGGAAAACATCCTGCAAGCAGTACGCGAATGCCAGAAGATCACCGCCCATGGCGCCCGCCGCCGGCAGATCCAATATCTCGGCAAATTGATGCGCGGCACCGACGATGCGCCGATCCGCGCCGGCCTGGCGTTGCTGCGCGGCGAATCGGCGGCCGAGACAGCACGCCTGCATCGGCTGGAGCGCACCCGTGCGCAGCTGCTTGAGGACGAATCCAGCCTCAGCGAAATCGCCGCCCGGTGGCCGCAGGCCGACTTGCAGCAATTGCGTCAATTACGCCGCAATGCGCTGAAGGAACAAGAAGGCGGCAAGCCACCGAAAAATTTCCGCGCCATTTTTCAGGTGCTGCAGGAACTCGATAGGGAAGGAACGCCGCCCGATGCTGGCGAATGACCTCCTGAAGGTTGGCCTGGTTTCGATCAGCGACCGCGCTTCGACCGGCGTCTATGCCGACCAGGGCATCCCGGCCCTAGAGGAATGGCTGACCACCGCGCTGACCTCGCCGTGGCAGGCAGAAACACGGCTGATTGCCGACGAGCAGGCCGCCATCGAGCAGACGCTGATCGAACTGGTGGACCACGCCGGCTGCCATCTGATCCTGACCACCGGCGGCACGGGCCCGGCGCTGCGCGATGTCACGCCGGAAGCCACGCTGGCCGTTGGTGACAAGGAGATGCCCGGTTTCGGCGAGGAGATGCGGCGCATCAGCCTGAACTTCGTGCCGACCGCGATCCTCTCGCGCCAGGTGGCGGTAATCCGCAAGCAGGCATTGATCATCAATCTGCCCGGCCAGCCAAAGGCCATCCGCGAAACCCTCGAAGGCGTCCGTAATGCCGATGGCGAGGTCATCCATGCTGGCATCTTCGCCGCCGTGCCCTATTGCATCGACCTGATCGGCGGACCCTACGCCGAAACCGATCCGGCGGTGATCAAGGCTTTCCGGCCGAAATCAGCCGTGCGTCCGCCACGCTGAACGACCAGCCAGCCACCCCGGCGCCTGCCGCCTAAGCAAGCCGGCTGAGGTGGTAGCGGGCCAGTTCGTAGTCGGCGGTCCGCTCGACCAGCACGACCGGCGAGAACTGGCAACGCCGACCATCAATGGTGCATTCGAGGCTCTCCTGGAGATCGAAGCTGTCCGGCGGCAAGACCACGCGCACCTCCCCCGGCTCGCCGCGATTTTCCAGCAGCAGCGCCGGTATGCCGGTGGCGGCATGGGACGATGCGCCGCGCACGCTCAATTCGACCGAGAAAGCGTGGCGGGCCAGCGTCTCGATGCCGACCCGCGCCTCCTTGTCGTTCTCCCGGAAATAGCGGCGGACGATGCCGAGCAGCCAGTTGTCGCCGCCCTCCGGCTGCAAGGCCAGCAAGGCACCGACGCGCAGCCAGTCGGCCGGCATGTCGCTGACCACGGCGCCGAAACCGCCGCGGCTGACGTTGTCCACCACCCAGCTTTCCATCTGCAAGCCGGCCGGCCGGCCGCCGAATTCGCTGGAAAAGGCGACGAAGGCATTGATCAGGCCATTCAGCACCGACATCCGGTGTTTGACACGATGCCGGTCATGCAGGCGCTGCGGCGGAATCGGCGCCAAGTAGGCCACCAGATGACGCAATACCGGAATCAGCGTGCGCCCCTGGTAGGAGCCGCCGAGAGGAATATCGGCGGGCACCTGGCCGCCGTGCTCAAGGCTGTTCAGCAGCGCGCTCAGTTCGGCATGGGCCGGACCCGGCCGATAGAAGCGCTGGCTCGGCCGCGCCTCGGTCGGCATCAGCGCCAGGCGCTGCGGCGGCTGGGCAAGCTTTAGGTCCACCCAATACACGCAGTCGTGGCTGGCCTCGGCGGTAAACACGAAACCGGACAAGAAATGCTCGATCAAGCGCTCGGCCAGCTCGATTTCCAGCGGCGTCAAGCTATCCGTCGAGGCCGCGTGGAAAATCATCACCTTCTGATATTCCCGCGTCGGTGACGTGATGCCGCCGCGCCCTATGGATACCGCGCGTATTGCCACGCCGGCCGCTTCGGCGGTCAGCAGAGCCTGGCCGAGACGCTGCCAGACGCCTTCGGCGGGCGGGCCGTAGCGGAAACGGTCCCACTTCAAGAGCGCGCCGAGCGCGGCGATCAGGCGAGCGCAAAGGGCCGGCAGCGACGCCTTCAGATTTTCGGCCGGCCGGCCACTGATGGCCAAGCCGCGCAGGCAGCGCTCGTAGACCCCGGCCAGCAACTCCCAATAACCGTGGCTGATCGACCACAGCCGCTCCTCCTCGGTGCGCGACAGGCGCGAGGTATGCAGGTAATCGCGGCACAAGCGGTCCATATGGCCTTGCACTGCGTCCTCCAACTGCCACGCCATCTCGTACAGCCGATCAACGCTCAATCCGCCGGCATCCCGCGTCAGCTCGAACCAAGCAACGACCTCGTCGATGGCCTTGAAGGTATTGTCCTTCGGCAACTGGGCGATAACCCGCTGTAGTTCCTGCGCATCAGCCAAGGGATGCATTGTATTTCCGCCGAACGCTCCGCCCGGACCCGTTACTTGACTCGACACACTGTCCTCGCATGGCAATCTTTACGTCTTGTTAGTGTAGCGCCAGATTCGCTCCATCGCGCAGCCTGAGCATCGGCGCGGAGGTAAAATTCCCGTTTTCGATCCGACGGCAAGCCTTTCATGCAGCAATACCTGGACCTCATGCGCCACGTGCTTGAGCACGGCCACGACAAATCCGACCGCACCGGCACCGGCACGCGCTCGGTATTCGGCTGGCAGATGCGCTTCGACCTCGGCCAGGGCTTCCCGGCGCTGACCACCAAGAAACTGCACCTGAAATCGATCATCCACGAACTGCTTTGGTTCTTGCAGGGTGACACCAACATCGCCTACTTGAAGGAAAACGGCGTCCGCATCTGGGACGAATGGGCCGATGCCAACGGCGACCTCGGCCCGGTTTACGGCAAGCAATGGCGCCGCTGGGAGACGCCGGACGGCCGTGTCGTCGACCAGATCGCGCAACTAGTACAAAGCCTCAAGCACAATCCGGACTCGCGCCGGCACATCGTCACGGCCTGGAACCCGGGCGACGTGGACAACATGGCCCTGCCGCCCTGCCACTGCCTGTTCCAGTTCTACGTCGCCGATGGCAAGCTCTCCTGCCAACTCTATCAATGCAGCGCCGACATCTTCCTCGGTGTACCGTTCAACATCGCCAGCTACGCGCTGCTGACGTTGATGCTGGCCCAGGTCTGCGGCTACCGCCCGGGCGAGTTCGTGCACACTTTCGGCGACGCCCACCTCTACGCCAATCACTTCGACCAGGCCCGCCTGCAACTGACGCGCGAACCACGCCCGCTGCCAACGATGTGGCTCAACCCGGAGGTCAAGGACATCTTCGCCTTCCGCTTCGAGGATTTCCGCCTCGACGGCTACGACCCGCACCCGCACATCGCCGCGCCGGTAGCGGTTTAGCGTATGTTTCCCGGCAGTGCCGGGATCGCGGGAAAAGAGCGTCACTCCAAGTTTCAGCGATGCAAATTCATCCTGTCATGTCATCATGGTTTGGATTTTTGGGAAACAGCGCTGCGGAGGAAATCTAATTTGAAGCGACCCTTTTTCGTATTTTTCAAGGACATCCGCGATGCCATCCCGTCGCTGCACGGGGCGCTGCTGAAAAACGAGCAGGACGTGCATTTGTTCGAGCGGCTGGCGTTTATGGCAAGGCGGGAGTCGTGATGAAATCTTTCACGCGCTGTTGGGCGGCCATTCTCTGCCTTGCCGCTGTCAGCCAATGGGCATTGGCTGAAGAATCCTCTTGTCCCAAAACAAGGTTCGAGTGTTATTGCCCGGAAACCATTACCAATTCGCATGAATGTTATTTATACAGGGAAAGCCAACTGGCGGAGAAATACGGAAAGCATTTTTATCGGAATGGCAAGACGCAAAACATCCATGTGCACCTGACCAATGGCAAGGTCAAGATTCTCAAGGATGTTCCAGAGATCTATGGTGTGGAAGTTGACAGCTATAGTCACGTATTGGTTGGGTACTACCTCGATGTCAATTACTGGCTTGTGGCGATTCAATACGTCGAGGGCAGCAGCTATGAGCTTCTTGATGGCAAAAATGGAAAAACGACAACCGTTGGCGGCGAGGCGTTGCTCTCTCCCGATAAAGCACGGTTTGTCGTTGCGAACTTCGACATCAACGCCGGTTGGTCACCCAATATTCTGTCCGTCTGGCGCATAGAGGGGGAAGGATTGATTCGGGAATTTTCCGTGGAGCCGGATGGATGGGGAGCCACTGAAATGGTCTGGAAAAACCCCTCAACCGTTAAATTTCTGAAGACATTTTTGCCTTTTGAACACGATGAATACGCCACAGAGGCCAAGAGACTTGTTGGTCGCCCTGCAAGCAAGGGCAAGGGGAAATTGTGGAAAATTCAATAAGCCAGCATGAGAGCATATCAATCAAAACCTCGCATAGGTCGTGGCATAGCGTTAATGGGTCAGCATCGCTTTAATCTTATGACCATAAGCCCGCCTCGATTTGACACGCCGGAGGCAGTCTAAATGGTGTTCCTCGGTGGCGATCTCGGCGGCACCAAGACTCTGTTGGCGCTGGCCGGCGCCGACGGCCACATCGTCCGCCAGCGCCGCTACGCCAGCGCCGACCATGCCGACTTCGCCGACCTGTTGGCCGATTTTCTCGCCGGCGATAGCGGCATCGCCGCCGCCTGCTTCGGTATCGCCGGCCCGACCGATGGCCAGACCGCTAAGCTAACCTATCTGCCGTGGCAACTGTCGGCGGTTGACCTCAGCCGCCGCTTCGCTATTCCACAGGTCATGCTGGTCAACGATTTCGCCGCCGCCGCCCACGGCCTACCGCACGTAGCGCCGGAACACCTCGTCGCCTTGCAGGCCGGCAAGCCCAATGCCGCCGCGCCGCGCCTGATCCTCGGCGCCGGTACCGGCCTCGGCGTCGCCGGACTACTGCCGGAAAACGGCGGCTTCCGGGTTGTGCCGGGCGAAGGCGGTCATCTCGGTTTCGCGCCGCAAACACCCGAACAGGGCGAACTGTGGCGCTGGCTGCTGGCGCAACACGGCCGAGCGACCAGCGAAGACATCGTTTCCGGCCCCGGGCTGGCCCGCGTGTACGCTTTTCTCGGCGGCCCGCCGGCGACGCCCGAGGCAATCGGCAACGCTGCCTGCCGTGGCGGTAACGCCCGCGCCCACGCCGCGCTGCAACTATGGCTGGCTTGCCTGGGCGCCTTCGCCGGCGACCTGGCGCTGCACTGGCTGGCCAGGGGCGGCGTCTATCTCGCCGGTGGCATTGCCGCCCGGCTGCTGCCGCAGGTCGACTGTGCCCCGCTGTTGGCCGCCTTTCACGCCAAGCGTGAGCATGCCGAGCTGATGCCGGCCATGCCGCTGTACCTGGTCACCGACGCGGAAATCGGCCTGCGCGGCGCGCTGGCCCTGGCCGCCGCCAGTTGCCGCTAGCAGCCAGGTCCGGCCCCGGCTTCACTCCACCTGCAATACCACGGCCGCCAGCGGCGGCAGGGTGACGGCCAAGCTGGCCGGCCACTCGCGCCAGCCTTCGCCAGCGGCTTCCAGCAGGCCGCCGCTGCCGAGATTGCTGCCGCCGTACCAGGCTGAATCGCTATTGAGTATCTCGCGGTAGCGGCCGGCCTGCGGCACGCCAATGCGGTAGCCGTAACGCGGTACCGGCGTGAAGTTCAGGGCAGCGATGACGAAGCGCCCGTCGCGTGCCCAGCGCAGCCAGCAGAGCACTGATTGCTCGCTGTCGTGGCAGTCGATCCAGGTGAAGCCGGCGGCGCTGAAGTCTTGCTCGTGCAGTGCCGGCAGGTCGCGGTAGAGGCGGTTGAGGTCGGCCGCGAGACACTGTACGCCCTGGTGCGCCGGCTCGGCCAGCAGGTACCAGTCGAGTTCGCGGGCCTCCGACCATTCACGCCACTGGCCGAACTCGCCACCCATGAACAGCAGTTTCTTGCCCGGCGTCAGCGCTTGCCAGGCCAGCAACAGGCGCAGGTTGGCCAGGCGCTGCCAGTCGTCGCCGGGCATCTTGTCGAGCAGCGCGCGCTTGCCGTGGACCACTTCATCGTGCGACAGGGGCAGCACGAAATTCTCGCTGTAGGCGTACATCTGGCCGAAGGTCAGTTCGTCGTGGTGCCAGTGGCGGTGGACGGCGTCGCGGCTGAAGTAGCGCAGGCTGTCGTTCATCCAACCCATATTCCATTTCATCGAGAAGCCGAGGCCGCCGACCCAGGTCGGGCGGGAAACCTGCGGCCAGGCGGTGGATTCTTCAGCGATGGTCAGTGCACCGGGGAATTCGCCATGCACCATGGCGTTCAGCGCTTGCAGGAAGGCGATGGCATCGAGATTCTCGCGCTCACCGTACTGATTCGGCAGCCATTCACCATCCTGGCGCGAGTAGTCGAGATAGAGCATCGAGGCAACAGCGTCGACGCGCAGGCCGTCGAAATGGAACTCGGACAGCCACCAGTGGGCCGAGGAAAGCAGGAAGCTGCGCACCTCGTGACGGCCGTAATTGAAGATGTGCGTGCCCCACTCGACATGTACGCCGAGGCGCGGATCATCATGCTCGTACAGCGCGGTGCCGTCGTAACGGGCCAGTGCCCAGTCGTCCTGCGGGAAATGTCCGGGCACCCAGTCGAGCAGTACGCCAAGGCCGGCCTGGTGGCAGGCGTCGATGAAGTAGCGCAGGTCGTCCGGCGAGCCGTAGCGGGCGCTCGGGGCGAAATAGCCGGTGGTCTGGTAGCCCCAGGATTCGTCGAGCGGATGTTCGGTGACCGGCAGCAATTCGAGGTGGGTGTAGCCCATCTCCAGCGCGTAGGGGATCAGCCGCTCGGCCAGTTCCCGCCACAGGTAGGGCCGGCCATCGGCATGGCGCAGCCAGGAGCCGGCGTGCACTTCGTAGATGTTGACCGGCGCGTGCAGCCAGTCCCACGTCGCGCGCCGAGCCAGCCATTCGCCATCGCCCCAGACGTGGGTTGAGGGCGGCACGACGTAGGCGGCCGAGCCGGGACGCAGTTCGATACCGCGGGCGTAGGGGTCGGATTTGATGAGCATGCCGCCATCGCGGGTACCGATGGCGAAGCGGTAGAGTTGATGCGCCGCCGCCTCGGGCACCAAGGTTTCCCAGATGCCGGAATCACCGAGTGGCCGCAGGCCATGAACGCCGGGGCGCCAGTCATTGAATTCGCCGACCACGCTGACCGCCGCGGCGTTCGGCGCCCAGACGCGAAAGGTAGTCCCCTCCGGCCCGGGATGGGCGCCGAGCAAGCGATAGGCTTGAAAATTCCGCCCCTCGTTGAACAGATAAAGTGCTTTCGAATGCTGCATAGGCTCTCCCCTGCGCAGTATCATAGGACAAAACCAGTGAACAGGGAGGCCATCATGCCCATCAATACCCGTCGTTCCAACCAGGCGCTGCACGAACACCACGAGCGCTTCATCAGCCAGGCGACACGCAATACGTTCGCCATCATCCTGGCTGGCGGCCGCGGCACCCGCCTCAAGCAGTTGACCGATTTCCGCTCCAAGCCGGCGGTTCCCTTCGCCGGCAAGTTCCGCATCATCGATTTCACGCTGTCGAACTGCGTCAATTCCGGCATCCGCAAGATCGGCGTCGCCACGCAGTACAAGGCACACAGCCTGATCCGCCACATCCAGCGCGGCTGGAGTTTCCTCGACGGGCGCTTCGACGAGTTCATCCAGTTGCTGCCGGCGCAGCAGCAGATCGACGAGACGCAGTGGTATCAGGGCACGGCCGACGCCGTGTTCCAGAACTTGCATTTCCTGTGCCGCTATCAGCCGCAGTACGTGCTGATCGTCGCCGGCGACCATATCTACAAGATGGACTACGGCCGCATGCTGGCCAGCCACATCGAGCACGAGGCCGACATGAGCGTTGCCTGCATCGACGTGCCGCTGGCCGAGGCCCGCGAGTTCGGCGTAATGGGCATCGACGGCGACGACCGGGTCATCGACTTTGTCGAGAAGCCGGAGCACCCACCGTCCATCCCCGGCCAGCCGGACCGGGCACTGGCCTCGATGGGCGTCTATATCTTCAATGCCCAGTTCCTGCTCGAGCAGCTCCAGCGCGATGCGGCGACCCCCGGTTCCAGCCGTGACTTCGGCAAGGACATCATTCCCCACATCGTTCCCCGCCACCGCGTCTACGCCCACCGCTTCGCCGATTCCTGCATCGGCAGCGGACAAAATCCCTACTGGCGCGACGTCGGCACCATCGACGCCTATTGGGAGGCGAACATGGAAATGACCAAGGTGACGCCGGAACTCAACCTGTACGACCGCGACTGGCCGATCTGGACCTACCAGGAGCAATTACCGCCGGCCAAGTTCGTCTTCGACGACGACGGCCGGCGCGGCATGGCCATCGACTCGCTGGTCTCCGGTGGCTGCATCATCTCCGGCGCCGAGGTCAAGCGCTCGCTGCTGTTCTCCAGCGTCTACGTCCATAGCTGGGCCAGCGTCTCCGACACGGTGATCCTGCCCGGCGTCGACGTCGGTCGCCATGCCGTGCTGCGCCGTTGCGTCATCGACAAGAGCGTCCGCATTCCGGACGGCATACAGATCGGCGTCGATCCGGAAGAAGACCGCCGGCGCTTCCACGTCAGCGCCGGGGGCATCGTCCTGGTAACCCCGGAGATGCTCGGCCAGGGGGCCGCCGCGCGTGGCTGATCTCGCTTTCCTGTGGCACATGCACCAACCGGACTACCGGCACCCGGACAGCGGGGAATTCCTGCTGCCCTGGGTGCTGCTGCATGCGGCCAAGGATTACACCGACATGGCGGCGCACTTGGAGCGCCATCCCGGCATCCGCTGCACGGTCAATTTCGTGCCGGTGCTGCTCGACCAGATCGAGGATTACGTAGCGCAGTTCGCCAGTGGCCAGTGGCGCGACCCGCTGCTGCGCCTCGCCGCCGCCCCCGATGGCGAGTTGCCGAACGCCGACGAACGCGACTGGCTGCTCGACATCGCCTTTCGCTGCCACGCGCCGACGATGCTCGAACCCTTCGCCCCCTACCGCCGCCTGCGCGACCTGCGGGCCTTCGTCCGCGCTCAGGACGGGCTCAGCCGGAATTATCTCTCCGCCGCTTACTACGCCGACCTCGCCGTCTGGTATCTGCTGGCCTGGAGCGGCGAGAGCCTGCGCCGAGGCGGCCGGATGATTCCGCAGCTGATGGCCAAGGGCAGCAATTTCTCGCAAGCCGAGCGGCAGGCCTTGCTGGCCGAACTCGGCGAAGCCGTCAGCGGGCTGATTCCGCGCTACCGGGCGCTGGCCGAACGCGGCCAGATCGAACTCTCCTGCACGCCGGCCAATCATCCGCTGGCGCCGCTGCTGCTCGACTTCGCCTGCGCCCGCGAAGCGCTGCCCGACTGCCCCCTGCCAGCGGCCCAGGCCTATCCTGGCGGTCGTTCCCGCGTCGCCAAACATCTCGCCGATGCCCAAGCCAGTCACGAGCGCCGCTTCGGCCAGCCAGCCAAGGGCCTGTGGCCAGCCGAAGGTGCGCTGTCCAGCGAATTCCTCAAGCAGATCGCCGCCGCCGGCTTCACGTGGACGGCCAGCAGCCACGGCGTGCTCCGCCATTCAGCCGGCGACGCGGCGCCAACGACAACGCCGTGGCTGCCGCCCGAGGACATACCCGGCGACACCCTACTGTTCTTCCGCGATGAGCGGCTATCCGACCTGATCGGCTTCGAGTACGCCAAGTGGCACGGCCGCGACGCCGCCCGGCATTTCATGGGCGAACTCGAAGCGCTGCGCTGCCGCGACCCGGAGAGCCTGATCCCGGTCTTTCTCGATGGCGAAAACGCCTGGGAGTACTACCCCTACAACGCCTGGCATTTCTTCTCCGACCTCTACGAAGCGCTGGAACAGAGGCCGGACATCCGCACCGTGACGCTGGCCGAGGCCGCCGCCGCGCGCCGCGAACACAGCCCCCGCCTGCCCCGGCTGGTCGCCGGCAGTTGGGTCTATGGCACCCTGTCGACCTGGATCGGCCACCCGGACAAAAACCGCGCCTGGGAACTGCTCTGCGAACTTAAGCACTGCGCCGACCGGGCGCTCGACAGCGGCCGCCTCGACGCCGCCGCCCGCGCCGAAGTGCTCCGCCGCCTGGCCGTCTGCGAAAGTTCGGACTGGTTCTGGTGGCTCGGCGACGACAACCCGGCGGAATCCGTTGCCGCCTTCGACCGTCTGTTCCGCCACAACCTGAGCGCCCTTTACCAGCTGCTCGAACTGCCGCCGCCGGTGACGCTCGACCGTCCATTGAGCGATGGCGGCAACAACGCGGCTGAAAGCGGCGGCACCATGCGCCGGGCAACGGAGACGCCAGCATGAGTTTGGGATGCGACAGCCCGTGTAGCTTGGAGTGAGCGAAACGAACCCCAACATTTCAGAGAAATCCAGAACCGCCATTGTTTTATCCCTGATCGAAAATCACCCTGTTGGGCGTCATCCCAACCTAGCTCACTGATTCAAGCGCTGGAGACCGCATGAATATCGATTTTCAGAATTTCGCCAACCGACGCCAAGGGCGGCTTCTCCGATGAATCCGCTCACCCTCCTCCTCGGCGTGCACGCCCATCAGCCGGTCGGCAATTTCCCGGAAGTCATCGAGGATGCCCACCAGCGCTGCTACAAACCCTTTCTCGAAACCCTGCACGCTTATCCCGAATTCCGTTTCGCCGCGCATTTCTCCGGCTGGCTGCTCGACTGGCTGCGCGAGCGGCACCCGGACGACATGGAGTTGCTGGCGGCGATGGTACGGCGCGGGCAGGTGGAATTGTTCAGTTCCGGCGATACCGAGCCGGTGCTGGCGGCGATTCCGCACCGAGACCGGGTGGGCCAGTTACAGGCGCTGAACGACAAGCTGGCGGCCTGGACGGGTGTGCGCCCGCGCGGCGCGTGGCTGACCGAGCGGGTCTGGGAATCGTCGGTGGTGCCCGCGCTGGCCGAGAGCGGCATCGATTACGTGACCGTCGACGATTACCACTTTCTATGCACCGGCAAGACGGTGGCGGAATTAGACGGCTATTTCAGTACCGAGGAGAGCGGTACCCGGCTCGATCTCTTTCCCATTTCGGAAGCGTTGCGTTACCGCCTGCCCTTCGCGCCGGCGCATGAGGTTGTCGCGTATCTCGAAGGGCTGGCCACCGCCGGGCAGAGTGCCGCCGTTTATTTCGACGACATCGAGAAATTCGGTATCTGGCCGGAAACTTACGATTGGGTTTACGGCCGCGGTTGGCTGCGGGCGATGATCGAGGGCGTGCTGGCGAGTCAGTCGATCACTACCAGCACGTATAGCGACTTTCACCGGCAAAACGCCACGCGCGGCGTCGTCTACCTGCCGACCACCTCGTACAGCGAGATGAACGAATGGACGCTGCCGATGCCGGCCGCCGGCATCTACGCCGAACTGCTCGCCGGCGAACAGGCCGCCGGTCGCAACGAGCGCCACCGCCCCTTCCTGCGCGGCGGCATCTGGCGCAATTTCCTCAGCCGCTATCCGGAGGCCAACTGGCTGCACAAGCGCATGCTCGGCCTCTCGGCCCGCCTCGCCGAACTGCCAGCGCCGCCGCCGGCGCTAACCACCGAGCTATACCGCGCCCAAGCCAATGACGCCTACTGGCACGGCCTGTTCGGCGGCCTCTACCTGCCGCATCTGCGGCGGGCCGTGTGGGCCAACCTAGTCGAGCTGGAAGCCGGGCTCGACGCGCTACAACCGCGCCCGGCGGTGCAGGCGCTCGACCTCGACCTCGACGGACACGGCGAAATCTTCGTCCACGGCCCGGAACTGCAATTCGTAGTACGCGACGACGGCCTGGCCGCCGCCTGCGAACTGTCCAGCTACCGTCTGCGGCATAACTTCGCCGACAGCCTGCGCCGCTACCACGAGCATTACCACGATCGCATCGGTAGCGCGCCAAGCGAGCACCAGGGCGACGGCATCGCCTCGGCCCACGACATCGTCCGCTGCAAGCAGCCGCTGAGTGCCGCCGACATCGTGCCGGACGCTCTGCCGCGCGCGCTTTGCCTTGACCGCCTCGACGACATTCCGGTCACTGACTACCGGGTGGCCGAAACGATGGCGGCGCACTTCATCCGGCCCGGCATCACCAAGCGCTATACGGTCGATGCCGGCACACTGACTGTCTACTGGGAATTCACCGGCTTGGCCGGCCGCCGCTTCGCGACCGAGCTGAACTTGGCCATGCCCAGTTGCGACGGCTTCCTCGGCCGCTATGTGCTAGCCGACGGCAGCATCGGCGGCGGTTTCGGCCAGCCGCTGCAACTGGTTGAAGCCGAGTCCCTGACGCTGGAAGACGGCGTACTCGGCGGCCACATCGCACTGCGGGCGACGCCCGCTGCCGCACTGGAATGCCGGCCCCATCAGACGGTTTCGCAATCCGAGGCCGGCTTTGAGAAAATCATGCAATCGGCTGAACTGCAATTGTGCTGGGTAATTCCCGACGCCGCCTGCACCTTATGCCTCCAACTGAGCATCGCTCCCCTCTCGTCATGACCGGCACCGTCTACCAAATCGAAGTCAATCCGCAACTACCGGAGCGACTGGAACGCCTCGAAGAACTGGCCAACAACCTGTGGTACAGCTGGGACCGGCCGACCCAGGGCCTGTTCGCCAGCCTGTCGCATCCACTGTGGGAGGCCACCAGCCACAACCCCAAGGCCTTCTTGAAGCGCGCCGACCAGAAGCGGCTCGAGGCCACGGCCGAGAACCCGGTCTTCCTCGGTGCCCTGAACCGTGTACTGTCGGCCTACGACGGCTACCACGCAATGCCCGGCCTGGCCCACGTTCATGGCCAGCCCTTCCGCGCCGACGACCTGATCGCCTATTTCTGCGCCGAGTTCGGTTTTCACGAGAGCCTGCCGATCTATTCCGGCGGCCTCGGCATTCTCGCCGGCGACCATTGCAAGGCGGCCAGCGACATGGGCCTACCTTTCATCGGCGTTGGCCTGCTCTACCGTCAGGGCTATTTTTCCCAGACGCTGGACGCCGACGGCCAGCAGCAAGCGACCTATGCCGATTCCGATTTCGATGACTTGCCGGTGTCGCCGGTGCTCGACGCCGAGGGCGGCGAATTGCGCATCAACGTCGAGCTGCCGGGGCGGACGGTGCAGGCCAAAGTCTGGGAAGTCCGCGTCGGCCATGTCCGGCTGATCCTGCTCGACACCTGGCTGGCGGAAAACTCCGCCTTCGACCGCGAGATCACCCACCGTCTGTACGGCGGCGACAAGACCACGCGCATCGAACAGGAAATCCTGCTCGGCGTCGGCGGCGCCCGGGCTCTGGCCAAGCTCGGCCTGCGGCCGACGGTGTGGCACATTAACGAAGGCCATGCCGCCTTCCTGATCCTCGAACGCATTCGCGGCCTGGTCGGTGGCGGCCTGCCCTTCGCCGCGGCGCTGGAAGCGGTGGCGGCCGGCACGGTGTTCACCACGCACACGCCGGTGCCGGCCGGCCACGATCATTTTTCCGAGGACATGATCCGCCAGTACTTCTCGGCCTGGTGCCAGGAACTCGGCCTCGATGCCGCGACGCTGCTAGCGCTCGGCGCCCAACCGGGCAAGAGCGACTTCAACATGACGGCGCTGGCGCTGCGCGGCTCGCGCCACCACAACGGCGTCTCGCGCATCCACGGCGGCGTCTCGGCCAATATCTGCCGCTACCTGTGGCCGCAGATCCAGCCCGCCGAGAACCCGATGGACTACGTGACCAACGGCGTCCATCTGCCGACCTTCCTGGCCCCGGAGTGGTTCGATACCTTCGAGCGCTACCTCGGCATCGGCTGGCAGGAGCGACAGACCGAGCCGATCAATTGGCGCGGCATCGCCGAGATTCCCGACGCCACCTTCTGGAGCATCCGCCAGCAACTGAAGGCCAAGCTGCTGAAGCTGCTGCGCGAGCGTATCTGCACCCAGCACAAGCGCAATCAGGGGTCGCCTGCGCATCTTGACCGGCTGCTGAAATTCGTCGATCCCGACAACCCGAACATCCTGACCATCGGCTTCGCCCGCCGCTTCGCCACCTACAAGCGGGCGGCGCTGCTGTTCCACGATCCGCGCTGGCTGCGCGAGCTGATCTGCCAAGCCGACCGGCCGGTGCTCTTCCTGTTCGCCGGCAAGGCCCATCCGGCCGACCAGCCAGGCCAGGAAATCATCCGCCGCATCGCCCAGATGGCCCGGCGGCCGGAATTCGAGGGGCGCATCCTGCTGGTCGAGGGCTACGACCTGCATCTGTCGCGCTCCTTGGTCGCCGGCGTCGACGTCTGGCTCAACAACCCGATCTACCCGCTGGAAGCCTCCGGTACCTCCGGCATGAAGGCGGCGATGAACGGCGCGCTCAACCTGTCGGTGCTCGACGGCTGGTGGGGCGAGGGCTACGACGACAGCGGCGAGATCACCAACGGCTGGGCGATCAAACCGGTGCCGGCGCATCTCGACGAGGTCCAGCGCGATGCCGAGGAGGCCCGCTCGCTGTACGAGATCCTGCAGGACCAGGTGATCCCGACCTACTACCGTACCGGGCCGATGGGCTACTCGGCGGAATGGGTGGCCATGGCCAAGCGCTCGATCGCCTCGATCGCACCGCGCTTCAACGTCACGCGCATGGTCGGCGAATACGTCCGCAAGTTCTACGCGCCGGCGGCCGAAACCAGCCGCCGCTACGCCGCCGGCGATTTTGCCGTCGCCCGCGACGTTGCCCGGTGGAAAGCCCGGGTCCGCGCCGCCTGGCCGGGTGTGCGCCTGCTGCGCCTGGATCAGCCGGAGCGGCGGCTCAAGTTCGGCAACGCACTACGCATCGAGATCGCCGTGCAGTTGAACGGCCTCGTCCCCGGCGACGTTACCGTCGAGGCCCTGATCGGCCGCCCTGGCCTGACGGCCGGCAACGGCAAGCTGCGCCGCTATCCGCTGCAATGCACCGGCGGCACCCAGCACGGCGAAGCGCTGTATACCCTGGACCTGACGCCGGAACAGTGCGGCCGGCTGGAGTACCGCGTCCGCATCTTCCCGGCCCATGCCGCCCTCATCCACCCCTTCGAAACCGGTTTGATGCTCTGGCTATGACCCTGATCCCGAACCTGCCACACGCCCCCGCCTGGCAAGCTCTGGCGACGCATGCCGTCAGCCTGCGCCAACGTCACCTGCGCCAACTGTTCGCCGAGGACGCCCAGCGCTTCGCCCGTTTTTCCCGGCAACACGACGGTCTGCTGCTGGATTTTTCCAAACAGCGGATCGACGCCGACACCCACCGCCTGCTGCTCGACCTCGCCGTCGCTGCCGACATCGACGGCTGGCGAAAAAAAATGCTGACCGGCGAGGCGATCAACCACACCGAAGGTCGTGCCGTCCGCCATGTCGCACTACGCGCCGGCAGCGCCGCGCCGGCGGAAGTGCGCGCTGTACTCGAACGCCTACAAGCCTGCTGCGAGAGTATCCACAGCGGCACTTGGCGCGGCTACACCGGCGAGCGCATCACCGACGTCGTCAATATCGGCATCGGCGGCTCCGACCTCGGTCCGCGCATGGCCACCCGGGCGCTGGCCGCACAGCAGCAGCCGGATTTGCGCGTGCATTTCGTCGCCAATGTCGACGGTGCCGACATCGCCCCGCTGCTCGCCGGCCTCAATCCGCGCACGACGCTGTTCATCGTCGCCAGCAAGAGCTTCACCACACAAGAGACACTGATCAACGCCGCCACTGCCCGCGCCTGGCTGCTCGCCGCTGCCGGCGACGAAGCCGCCGTAGCCCGGCACTTCGTCGCCATTTCCACTGCCCGCGAACGGACCCGCGCCTTTGGCATCGCCGATGCTAACGTCTTTGAATTCTGGGACTGGGTCGGTGGCCGTTTCTCGCTGTGGTCGGCCATCGGCCTGTCGCTCGCACTGGCCGTTGGCTGGCATCAGTTCGAGCAGTTGTTAGCTGGCGCCCGGGCTATGGACGAGCATTTCGCCAATGCCCCGGCAGCCGACAACCTGCCACTGACACTGGCCCTGCTCGCGTTGTGGAATACCAACTTCCTCGGCGCCCACACCACCGCTGTACTGCCCTACAGTCAGTCGCTGGAACGGCTGCCGGCCTACCTGCAACAACTCGAAATGGAAAGTAACGGCAAGCAGACCGACCGCGCCGGTCAACAACTGGCCATGACCGCCAACCCCATCATCTGGGGCGAGGCCGGCACCAACGGCCAGCACTCCTTCTACCAGTTGCTGCACCAGGGCGGTCAGCTCATCCCCTGCGACTTCATCGCCCTGCGCGACAGCGACTTTCCGCTGCCCGATCACCACCGGTCGCTGCTGGCCAACTGCCTGGCCCAATCGGCGGCGCTGGCCTTCGGCCAAACCACTGAGGAAGTACGCGCCGCCGGTGTCCCCGAGACACTGCTGCCATACAAGCTGTTCCCCGGCAACCAGCCATCGACCACCCTACTGCTGCCGACGCTCAACGCCTACACACTGGGTCAATTGCTGGCGCTGTACGAACACAAAGTGTTCTGCCTCGGCGTATTGTGGAACATCAATTCCTTCGACCAGTGGGGCGTCGAGCTTGGCAAAACCCTGGCCGGCCGGCTGGAGCCGCTGATCGCGGGGGAGGGCGACGACAGCGCCTTTGATGGCTCGACTCGTGGTTTGTTGGCGGCGCTTAATGGGCGTTAGCCACTATGAACACCCTCGAACGCATTGTTGACGATTACATTCGAGATCATCAGCGCAACGCCGAAAGGGAGCAACGCTGGTTCGCTATCCAGCCCGATTTGAGCAAGGCCATTGAAGTTGCGGCCTTGGCAAAAAGCCCCAGTGGCAAACGTCTTTCCCATCAGTGGCGCATTCCAGAACGCGCTCTTCGAGAGAGCAATCGGCGGCTTCAAACAAAAGCAGCAAAGCTTGAGGCATCGCGCTCCTTCGAGGACCTTTACGAGGTAGTTGCAGCGACCATCCAGTCCATTTCGGGTATTGGAGAATTGACAATTTATGACACGGCACTACGTATTGGCGCATTTCTTCGCCTTGAGCCAGCTAAGGTTTTTCTCCACGCAGGCACTCGCTCCGGCGCACGTGCTTTGGGTCTCCGAACATCAGCAGCATTTTTAGAGATGTCTTCAATTCCAAGCGTACTTCAGGTATTCAAGCCAAGCGAAGTGGAAGATGTACTATGCATATACAAACATCGGTTCAATGGTACCAACCGTAGTTAAAAATTATTCAACCCGGATGCGCCAAAGCGCGCCGGTTAATTTAGGCGATAACCAACAATGAAACATCCAGCCACCCTCTTCGCCACCTCGGAAATGGCCCCCTGGGTCAAGACCGGCGGTCTTGGCGATGTCGCCGCCGCGCTGCCGGCGGCGTTGCACCGCGCCGGTCACGACATCCGCGTGCTGCTTCCCCATTATCCGGCGCTGCGCCAAGCTTTCCCGCAAGCCACGGCGGTTGCCGAACTGCCGGCGCTGGCCCCGGCCCTGCCCGCCGCCCGCCTGCTGGCGACCGAGGCCGACGGCCTGCCGCTGTTGCTACTCGACTGCCCGCCGCTGTACGACCGTCCGGGCAACCCCTATGTCGGCGCCGATGGCCTCGACTGGCCCGACAACGCCATCCGCTTCGGCCTACTGTCGCGGGTCGCGGCCTTGCTCGGTCAGGCCGCCTCGCCGCTCGGCTGGCAGCCCGACGTGGTGCACGTCAACGATTGGCAAACGGCGCTGGCAGCGGCCTGGCTGCATTACGAGGGCGGCGCGGCCAGTGTCGTCACCGTGCACAACATCGCTTTCCAGGGCTGCTTCGAGGAGCCGCTACGCGCCGCCCTCGGCCTGCCGGAAGCCGCCTGGCGCTTCGACGGCGTCGAATATCACGGCTTGCTGTCCTTCCTCAAAGCCGGTCTGCAACTGGCAACGCGCATTTCCACGGTCAGCCCGAGCTATGCCCGGGAAATTCAGGACGAGGCCTTCGGTTACGGCCTGGCCCCATTGCTGCGCCATCGCCGCGAAGCTTTGCACGGCATCCTCAACGGCATCGACCCAGTTCTCTGGAACCCCGCCGCAGACCCGGCGCTGGCCGCCCCCTACGCGGCCAACCGGCTGGCCACCAAGCGCGCCAACAAGCTGGCCCTGCAACGGGAAATGGGCCTCGACCCGGCCACCGACCGGCCGCTGTTCGGCGTCGTCAGCCGGCTGACCGAACAGAAGGGCCTCGACCTGCTGCTCGCTCTCGGCGATGCCCTGCCCGAACTGCCGGCTCAACTGGCCCTGCTCGGTAGCGGCGATCCTGAACTCCAGGCCGGTTTTCTGGCGCTGGCAGAAAAGCTGCCGGGACAGGTCGCGGTCAAACTCGGCTTCGACGAGACCCTGGCCCACCGCATCGAGGCCGGCGCCGACTGCTTCCTGATGCCATCGCGCTTTGAACCCTGCGGCCTGAACCAGATGTACAGCCTGCGCTACGGCACGCCGCCACTGGTCCAAGCCACCGGCGGCTTGGCCGACACGGTTATCGATGTCAACGAAGCCACGCTAGCCGACAAGACCGCCAACGGCTTCGTCATGGCCGACGGCAGCACCGACGCCTTGTGGCAAGCCATGCAGCGCGCCACCGCGGCCTGGAACGACAAGCGGCTGTGGCTGCGCATCCAGCAGAATGGCATGCGTTGCGACTTTTCCTGGCGCCACGCCGCCGCCGACTATAGCCGCCTGTACCGCGACGCTCTCGCCGCCCACCGCTGAAAGAAGCCATGCCCGAAATCGTCCTCATCGCCGCCATCGCCCGCAACCATGTGATTGGCCGCGACAACCAACTGCTGTGGAACGTGCCGGAAGACATGGCGCACTTCAAAGCACTGACCCAGGGCCACGCGGTGCTGATGGGACGCAAGACCTGGGAATCACTGCCGGCGCGCTTCCGGCCGCTGCCCGGACGGCGCAACATCGTCGTTTCCCGGCAAATAGACTACGCGGCGCCGGGTGCCGAGCTAGCCCCGTCGCTGGACGCGGCCCTGGCACTCATGGCCGGGCAGAAAACCGTGTTCGTCATCGGCGGCGCCGACATCTACCGCCAGGCCCTGACGCTGGCGGATCGCCTGGAATTGACCGAGCTTGACCTGGAACCCGAGGGCGATGCCTGGTTCCCCGTCTGGGATCACAGCCAATGGCGCGAGAGCGCGCGCCAGACGCAACGCAGCAAAACCGGTCTTGGCTACGCCTTCGTCACCTGGAAGCGGGTTTAGCGAGCTTTTCTGCCGCTGTCTTACGATCCCCGCTTCGTTGCCAAGGCGCATCAAGCTGCGCTGCTACGTGGTCGTAGCTTTAGCGGTGGCGGTCAAGAAAACGGCAGGAAAGAAGAAAGCATGAATGCCGAGTGTGCCCATTTTTAACATGAGGTGCTCGACATGTTAAAAATTAGCAATTTTCTTAACATTACTGTGCGTTCATGTTCTATTCTGGCTTCGGTTTCGACATGAACGGAGCGACCCATGACTTTGCAGTCCAGCTACCCCATCCCCAAGCTTCCTCCGCCAGGCGTGGACTTTCAGGCGCCGGAATTGCTCAAGGCGCTGGTATCGGCGCACCGCCACTTGGCGGAACTCAAGGGTTGCGCTGCGAGCATTCCCAACCAGGCTATTCTGATCAACACCTTGGTCTTGCAGGAGGCCAAGGCCAGTTCGGAAGTGGAAAGCTATGTGACCACGCAGGATGAACTGTTCCGGGCCGATCTGCACATTGCGGAATGGGTGTCGTCCGCGGCCAAGGAGGTTGCGCGCTACCGCGAGGGACTGACGCATGGGTTTGAACGCATGCGCCAGCAGCAGGGAATTCTGAGCAATGGCACTCTGATCGCATTGTTTCAATTGCTCAAAAACAGCAACGAGACTTTTCGCACCAGCGGCGGCACGGTGCTCAAGAATGAAAGAACCGGGGCCACCGTCTTCGTGCCGCCGCAGGATGGCACACAGGTGCAAACTCATATGCAGGCGCTGGAGCGCTTCATCAACGATGACGCAGCATGTGAGCTGGACCCAATCATCAAGATGGCGCTAATTCACCACCAGTTCGAGAGCATCCACCCGTTCAGCGACGGCAACGGCCGGGTTGGGCGGATTCTGTGCGTGCTGTGTCTGGTGCGCACAGGCTTGCTGGATACGCCATTGCTGTACCTGTCGCGCTACATCAACCGGCACAAGGGAGACTATTACCGCCTATTGCAAGCGGTACGCGATGCGTCGGGCGATGCGGCCGCCAGCGCGGCAAGTTGGCAGGCGTGGGTGCTGTTCATGCTGAACGCCGTAGGGCAAACCGCCCGGCAGGCCGTGCAACTGGTGGGCGGCATGCGCGATTTGATGGCCGAGACCAAGCGCCACCTGCGCACCAAGACGCCCAAGCTGTATTCACAGGATTTGCTCAACAATCTGTTCCGCCACCCCTATACGCGCATCGAATTCGTGCAGCGTGACCTGAGCATCACGCGGCAGACAGCCGCGCGTTATCTGCGCCAACTGGCGCAGGCGGGACTGGTACAGGAACATAGCCAGGGCAAGTATTTGTATTTCATCAATGTGCCGCTGGTGCAATTGCTGGCGCAAGGGGAGCAGGCATGACCTCGCCATGAAGGCGAGGCTTGCCGCTCGACCCGTAGTCAGCAGGTGACCGCGTCGTCGCTACCAACCTATTTCTGCGCGACGCAGTCGACGTAGTAGCTGCCGTCGGCACCCTTGACCAGGCCGTGGATGTCGGTTTCAAAGCCGGGGAAGCGGGCGTTGAAGGCACGGGCGAATTTCAGGTAGTTGCAGATCGTCGCGTTGAAGCGTTCGCCCGGAATCAGCAGCGGGATACCCGGCGGATAGGGGGTGAGCAGTACAGCGGTGACGCGCCCTTCCAGCGCGTCGACCGGCACCCGCTCGATCTCGCGATGCGCCATCTTGGCGAAGGCTTCGGCCGGGCGCATAGCCGGCACCATGTCCGACAGGTACATCTCGGTGGTCAGGCGGGCTACGTCGTTCTGCTTATACACGTCGTGAATCTGTGCGCACAGGTCGCGCAGGCCGACTCGCTCGTAGCGCGGATGCTTTTGCACGAACTCAGGCAGCACTTTCCACAACGGCTGGTTCTTGTCGTAGTCGTCCTTGAACTGCTGGAGTTCAGTCACCATCGTGTTCCAGCGGCCTTTGGTGATGCCGATAGTGAACATGATGAAGAAGCTGTACAGGCCGCACTTCTCGACGATGATGCCGTGCTCGGCGAGATACTTGGTGACGATGGCCGCCGGAATGCCGATGTCGTCGGCGAAATCGCCGCCGACATCGAGACCCGGGGTAATGATGGTGGCCTTGATCGGATCGAGCATGTTGAAGCCGTCGGCCAGTTGGCCGAAGCCGTGCCAGCGGGCACCCGGCTTCAACATCCAGGCGTCGCGCTCCTCGATGCCCTCCTCGGACAGGTCGTCTGGTCCCCAGACCTTGAACCACCAATCACTGCCCCACTCCTCATCGACCTTACGCATGGCGCGGCGGAAATTGAGAGCCTCGGCGATCGACTCCTCGACCAGCGCCGTGCCGCCCGGTGCCTCCATCATCGCCGCCGCCACGTCGCACGAGGCAATGATCGCGTATTGCGGCGAGGTCGAGGTGTGCATCAGGTAGGCTTCGTTGAAGATGTCGCGGTCGAGCTGGTTGTGCTCGGCGTCCTGGACCAGGATCTGCGAGGCCTGGCTCAAGCCGGCTAGCAGTTTGTGCGTCGATTGCGTCGAGAACACCATCGACTCCCGGCAGCGCGGCCGGTCGGCGCCGATCGCGTGGTAGTCGCCGTAGAAATCGTGGAAGGCGGCATGCGGTAGCCAGGCCTCGTCAAAGTGCAGAGTGTCGATCTTGCCGTCCAGTTCCGCCTTGATGTCCTCGACGTTGTACAGGATACCGTCGTAGGTCGACTGGGTAATGGTCAGCACACGCGGCTTGGCGTTCTTGTCGGCGATGAAGGGATTGGCGGCGATCTTCTTCTGGATGCTTTCCCAGGCGAACTCGCGCTTCGGAATCGGGCCGATGATGCCGTAGTTGTTGCGGGTCGGCATCAGGAATACCGGGATTGCGCCGGTCATCATGATGGCGTGCAGGATCGACTTGTGGCAGTTACGGTCGACGACAACGATGTCGCCCGGGGCGACGGTCGAGTGCCAGACGATCTTGTTCGAGGTCGAAGTGCCGTTGGTGACGAAATACAGGTGGTCGGCATTGAAGATGCGCGCTGCGTTGCGCTCCGAAGCAGCGACCGGGCCGGTGTGGTCGAGCAGTTGACCGAGTTCCTCGACGGCATTACAGACGTCGGCGCGCAGCATGTTCTCGCCGAAGAACTGGTGGAACATCTGGCCAACCGGCGACTTCAGAAAGGCAACGCCGCCCGAGTGGCCGGGGCAGTGCCAGGAATAGGAGCCATCGGCGGCGTAATGAGTCAGCGCCCGGAAGAAAGGCGGCGGCAGCGAATCGACGTAAGCCCTCGCTTCGCGCTTGATGTTGCGGGCGATGAACTCCGGCGTGTCCTCGTGCATGTGGATGAAGCCGTGCAGCTCGCGCAGGATGTCGTTCGGGATATGGCGGCTGGTGCGCGTCTCGCCGTGCAGGAAGATCGGGATTTCGGCGTTCTTGTGACGGATTTCGCCGACGAAGGCGCGCAGTTCGGCCAGCGTCTCCTCGGGTTCCAGCGCCAGTTCCTCGTCGTCAATCGACAGGATGAAGGCCGAGGCCCGGCTCTGCTGCTGGGCGAAAGAGGTCAGATCACCGTAACTGGTAACGCCGACCACCTCCATGCCCTCCTTCTCGATGGCCGCGGCCAGGGCGCGGATACCGAGACCGGAAGCGTTCTCCGAGCGAAAGTCTTCGTCGATGATGATGATCGGGAAGTGGAAACGCATGGCGTTTATTCCTTAAAAAATGGCGACCCGCCGTAGCGAGTCACAAAAACAAATGATTTCGGGGCGCATCATACCCAATGCCTGCGCCCGGTGGCGCAACGGCTGTATGATGAAATTTATGCCAGTTTTCTTTGGCATGGGGATGACAAGAAACACAAAAGGAAAGAGGCCGCATATAGCGGCCTCTCATTTGGTGCTTTGTCAGCTTGTTAGCGTCCAGAGCGCATATCCCAGTCAGATAGTGCCAAGATTATAACCGACAATTTTCACAATCACGAAAGGTCATAAGCATGTTGCCCAAAATGCGTTATCGGCTGGCTCTGGATTTAGGCTCAACCTCGCTGGGCTGGGCCATGCTTCGACTTAATGCCAACGACGAACCCTGCGCGCTCATCAAGGTCGGGGTGAGAATTTTCAGCGATGGGCGCAATCCCAAGGACGGCTCATCGCTGGCTGTAACTCGCCGCGAAAAACGCCTCATGCGTCGCCGCCGTGACCGGCTGCTCAAACGCAAGCAGCGCATGATGGCGCTGCTCAAGAAGCATGGTTTCTTTCCGGCAGGAGAGGCCGAACGCAAAGCGCTGGAAACGCTCAACCCCTACGCGCTGCGCGCCAAAGGATTGGACGAGGCGCTGACACCCGCCGAATTTGCCCGCGCCCTGTTCCACATCAACCAGCGGCGCTGGCTTTAAGAGTAATCGTAAAACAGACAAATCCAGTAAGCCGGATGAAAAGAAAAAAGCAAGCGAGATGCAGAACGCCATCAACACCTTGCGTAGTCAGCTTGACCCCGAGGGTGCAGGGGGCAAAGCGCGTACCGTGGGCGAGTTGCTCTGGCGACGAATGCAGGCAGGACAGGAGGTTCGTGCAAAAAACAAAAGCACCAAGCCCAACACGGTGCAGTACGACCTCTACATTGACCGCGCCATGATCGAGGCCGAGTTCGATGCACTCTGGGCAAAACAGACTGAACTCAATCCTGGCGCATTCACCAAAGCTGCCCGCGCGGAACTGAAGGACTGTTTGCTGCACCAACGCCCGCTCAAACCCGTCACTCCGGGACGCTGCACGCTGGAACCCGATGAAGAGCGCGCGCCTTTGGCACTCCCCAGCCAACAGCGTTTTCGTATTTATCAGGAAGTCAATAACCTGCGCATTTTGGGCGAAGACTTGCAGAAGGAACCGCTATCGCTGGAACAGCGCAATGTCGTTGTTTATGCACTGGAGCAACAAGGTTCTCTCAATTTCAAAAAAATAAAAACACTGCTGAAACTCACCGGAACGACGCGATTCAGTCTGGAAGATGATGTTAAGCGTGAAGAACTCAAAGGCAACAACACCAGCGTTATTTTGAGTAAGGAAGAGCATTTTGGTTCGGATTGGCTCGCTTGGTCTTTGGAACGTCAGGATGCAATCGTCAAGCAACTACTCAACGAAGAAAACGAGGCCGCATCAGTGCATTGGCTGGAACAGGAGTTTGGTTTCGATGAGCGTCGAGCCCACGTGATCTCGCAAGCCAGCACCAAACTTGCGGATGGTTATGGAAGCCTCAGCACCAAAGCGCTCGCCAAAATACTGCCTGCCCTGAAAGCCGAAGTGATTACCTATGACAAAGCGGTGCAAGTAGCAGGATATGATCACCACAGCGATTTGGGTTTCGACTTCGATCACGGCACGGATGATGTGGAGCAGGTGGGTGAGCGCATCATCGCTTCCACGGGAGAAATCAAGCCGGTGTATCGGTTCCGTCAGTTGCCGTATTACGGCAAGGCATTGCAACGACACGTTGGTTTTGGTACGGGTGATCCCAAAGACAAAGATGACGCCCCAGAAAAATACTATGGAAAAATCGCCAACCCTACGGTACACATCGGCTTGAATCAGGTTCGAGAGGTCGTAAACAGACTCATCAAACGCTACGGCCACCCATCCGAAGTCATTGTGGAGGTGGCGAACGAACTGAAGCGTCGGGCAGACCATCGCAAAAAAGAGTTCAGATTCGGGAAAATTACCAAAGAAACCATGCGCCGCTACTGTTCTTGTGCGGGCTGCGTGAATATCAGGCAAGCCATCAATCAGGAACTAAACAAGGAGCTTCGTGCCGAGGCGGCAAAGGTACTTGGTCGAAAGCCTGGTGATTACGATATGGAGAAGATGCGTCTCTGGAATGAAGCGAAGGAAATCAATGGTGGCATCGTCGTTTGCCCCTACAGCGGGGAAACACTGGGCGTGGCAAAGATACTCAGTAGTGACGTTGAAATAGATCACATTCTTCCGCACTCCATCACGCTCGATGATGGCTTGGCGAACAAGGTGCTTTGTGTGAGAGAAGCGAATCGCATCAAGAAAGAACGCCCGCCGATAGAAGCGAAAAACGATTTTCTGCGCTTGAAGGGCTGGAAATATGAGGACATTCTTGCTCGCATCAAAAACTGGCCGGATCAAAAACGCTACCGTTTTGGCGATGATGCAATGGAAAAATGGAAAGGCCGAGCCGATACGTTCTTGGCGCGCTCACTCAACGATACCCGTTATCTGAGCCGTATTGCCGTTGAATATCTCGGCTTGATTTGCCCACAGGGCACACGCTCGATTCCCGGACAGTTGACTGCAAAGTTACGTGAGGTTCTTGGACTAGATGGGGATAAAGAAAAAGGCACTCTTGGCGTTTTGGGCTTGGTCGGCAAGAAAAACCGCAATGATCACCGCCACCATGCCGTAGACGCCTGCGTAATTGGCGTGACCAACCGGGGCATGTTGCAGAAATTTTCCGAAGCAAGTGCCAGCGCACGCAAAAAGGAATTGACAGAAAAACTGCTCGATACTCTTGACCCACCGTGGCCGACCTACCGCGAGCACGTGGAACGGGCTGTTCACAACATCTGGGTTAGCCACAAGCCCGACCACGGTTACGAGGGCGCAATGATGGAAGCGACCGCCTACGGCATCAAGAAGGACGGCTCCATCAAGCAGAAACTCAAGGCCGACGGCGAAGAAGGCAGAGAGATCAAAAATCTCATTCGTATCAGCGAACCGAAACAACTGGCGCGTCATGGCGTCGATGCGGACGGAAAGCCCCTGCCTTACATCGGTTACGTCGGCGGCAGCAACTATTGCATCGAGATTGTCCGTAACGACAAAGGCAAGTGGGAGGGCGAAGTGATTTCAACCTTTGCGGCCTATCAGGTCGTACGTGAGTTTGGCGCTGATCGGTTACGTCACCCATCTTTGAGCATCAGTGGAAAACCGCTGGTGATGCGCTTGGTGATTGATGACATTGTTCGTATGGAAATTCAAGGCAAAGAGCAAACGATGCGTATGGTCAAAGTGGCAGGCAGTGGGCAAATCTGGTTTGCTCCAGTCTGTGAGGCCAACGTAGACGCCCGTAATAGGGACAAGGCTGACGCGTTTACCTACACATCCAAGATGGCTGGCTCCCTGCAAACAGCCAAAGCCCGTCGAGCCACTATCTCCCCCATCGGCGAGTTGCGCGACCCCGGCTTCAAGGAATAAGCAAATGATCGGCCGCATCGTAGAAGTTGCGGATGACCAGCGGCATTTATTCACGCACCGCGGCTTCATGGTTGTCAAAGACACGGCAGGGGAACACAAAGAGCTGGGACAGGTTCCGCTCGATGACATTGCCGCCGTCATCGCCAACGCACATGGTCTCTCCTACACCAACAATCTGCTGGTGGCGCTGGCCGAACGCGGCGCGCCCTTCGTGCTATGCGCGGCCAATCACAATGTGGCTGGAATGCTGTTCCCCGTTGATGGCAACTACCAACAGGCAAAGCGATACGACGCGCAAATCGCCGCCGGCAAACCGACCGCAAAACGCTTATGGGCGGAAATCGTCAAAGCCAAACTGCAACAGCAAGCCTCAGCGCTAGAAGCAGCCGGTGCGCCGCATGTTCCCTTGTCTGCCCTGGTGTCAAAAGTTCGCTCAGGCGATCCGGACAATTTCGAGGCACAAGGCGCGCGTCGCTATTGGAGCTTGCTGTTTGGCGAGGATTTCCGCCGTCAGCAAGATGCCGGCGGTCTCAATGCCATGCTCAACTACGGCTACACCGTGCTGCGCGCGACCACGGCGCGTGCCGTGGTCGCTGCCGGATTGCATCCAACGCTCGGCTTGCACCATAGCAACGAAGGCAACGCCATGCGACTTGTCGATGACCTGATGGAACCGTTTCGTCCCATCGTTGACTTGAAAGTCTGGCAGTTGCAAAAGAATGGCGAAAACGAGATCACCCCCGAAACCAAACGCGCTCTGGTTCGTACCATGTACGATGATATGCAAACCGACCTTGGCGCAACGCCGGTAACCATTTGCACCCAACGGCTGGCGACTTCGTTGGCGCAAGTGTTTATCGGTGAGAAGAACAAGCTCGACTTGCCGCTCCCAGGGCTGCCGCTTGCGTTGGCCGCCATGTTGAATGACGAATAGCCATGCTTTCCGGGTATCGGCTCATGTGGATCACCGTGATGTTCGATTTGCCTGTTGTCACCAAGACTGAACGAAAAGCCGCGACAGATTTTCGTAATGCGTTGCTGGACATGGGGTTTGAGATGAGCCAGTTCTCGGTGTACATGCGCTTCTGCACCAGTCAGACCCAGATTGACACCTACTGCAAACGGGTTGAGGGGGCATTGCCTGAGGGTGGTAGAGTCAACATCTTGCAATTCACCGACAAGCAGTACGAACGCATCATCACCTTCCACGGACACGCCAAACAAGCACCGCAAAAATCGCCTGACCAGTTCGACCTTTTTTGAATTGTGATCAATTTTTCGCCCCTAAAAACCAAAAACCCCCTGACGAATCAGGGGGTTGCTGGTGAGGCAGTTTAACAGACTGGGATATGCGCTCTGGCCGGAACCCTACTGTTGATACGAAACCGGAACTTAGCAGTTTAACAGACTGGGATATGCGCTCTGGCCGGAACCTGGTCAAGTCGACATCACGTCTCCACGGGAGTTTAACAGACTGGGATATGCGCTCTGGCCGGAACTGCATGACGAAGTAAATGCCCTTCAAATAGAGTTTAACAGACTGGGATATGCGCTCTGGCCGGAACTTCATTTCGGATACGGTAGAGGTGTGCGTCAGTTTAACAGACTGGGATATGCGCTCTGGCCGGAACTATACAGCATCTCCGTTGTCGATAAAGGCAAGTTTAACAGACTGGGATATGCGCTCTGGCCGGAACGACAAGGCAAGATCCTACGAGCGCTCGGCGAGTTTAACAGACTGGGATATGCGCTCTGGCCGGAACTAGCCAGTCGCGGTCAAGCGCGCATGAAACAGTTTAACAGACTGGGATATGCGCTCTGGCCGGAACTACCGTGGGCGGCCGGTGCTCGACGCCAGGAGTTTAACAGACTAGGATATGCGCTCTGGCCGGAACCTTTCGGCGAGAAGGCCGCTAGAAGACTAGAGTTTAACAGACTGGGATATGCGCTCTGGCCGGAACAGCCCAGCCGGACTCGGACCCATCGTGCTTAGTTTAACAGACTGGGATATGCGCTCTGGCCGGAACTTACGGCTCTGCTTTATGAACCGCTGTCCTGGCTTAACGGGCGGTCGGGATCCGTGTGGGTTGCTGGAAATGGCGTGGGTTACTTTAGTCGAGAGTGATAGAGGAATGGGCAACACCCATTCAAATACCTTGTTTTGAGCGAAACCCCGTATCAGATTTTCGGCAACGTGACGCCGACCTGCCCCTGGTACTTGCCACCTCGATCCTTGTACGACGTCTCGCAGATTTCGTCGGACTCGAAGAACAGGACCTGGGCGCACCCCTCGCCGGCGTAGATTTTGGCCGGCAGCGGCGTCGTGTTGGAGAACTCAAGCGTCACGTAGCCTTCCCATTCCGGCTCGAAGGGGGTGACGTTGACGATGATGCCGCAGCGGGCATAGGTCGATTTGCCGAGACAGACGGTCAGCACCGAGCGCGGAATGCGGAAGTATTCGACGGTACGGGCCAGGGCGAAGGAATTGGGCGGAATGATGCAGACATCGGACTCGACCTCGACGAAGGATTTCGGGTCGAAGGCTTTGGGATCGACCACGGTCGAGTTGATGTTGGTGAACACCTTGAATTCGCGGGCGCAACGAATATCGTAGCCGTAGCTCGAGGTGCCGTAGGAAACGATCTTGCGGCCGTCGACCTCGCGCACCAGCGCCGGCTCGAACGGCTCGATCATGCCGTGCTCTGCCGCCATGCGGCGTATCCACTTATCCGATTTGATAGCCATTTGTTCGCGTCCGTGCGGCAAAAACAAAGGCGGGATTCTACCCGCCTTTGGGATGGGGCTGGGCAAATCCTCGCAGGGGCATTGGGCGATTCTCGGAGCATCCGCGCCAAGTGAGCGCGGTCATCCGGGCTGAAAGAACATCAGGGCTTTTTTGTACGACTGAGTGCCTCCACCTGGCGCATGGCCGACGTGTATTGCAGGGTCAAAGCGCCTGAAGCTGTTTTGTCCTCCTGCGGCGTTACGCGCAATAGCTCAACTGCTTTGCCCTGATAAACCGACGCAAAGACGAGTACCTTGCTCCCCTCTGGCGCAAAAGGTCGTTTGTCACACGTATTGCCAGTCTTGTCGATGTAGCTCGGTGCAAGCGAAGCGTTCCCCTTGAAGAAACGGATAGGTTCCAGAAATGAACGACAGCTAGGCGGATTATCCATACAACTCTCACGGACTACCTTTGCCACAAAAACTGTTTCGGATTGCTCGTAGACGCTGGCAATCCGCTCTGACCACGATGGCCAACGCGCCACCTCCTCTGGCGTTGGTGGCGTGCAAGCCCATATCTGGCCCGACAAAGCAAGGATCGTGATTGCAGCAGCACATTGAAGTCGGCGAAATCGGTATGTCATGGCGGCACCTAACTCGGCATGAACAAAGGTTCAGGTGTTCTGGACCACGATGTTGGGAAACTTTGAGCTCATGTCCTTGGCCTTCTCGCCAATCTTGACCGCGATGCGGCGGGCGATGGCGCGGTAGATCTCGGCGCTACGCGAGTCCGGGGCACCAACCACGGTCGGCTTGCCACCGTCGGCCATCTCGCGGATCGCCCGTTCAAGCGGCAGGCTACCGAGGAACTCGACGCCGTAGTCGGCCCCCATCCTCTCGCCGCCGCCGCTGCCGAAGATGTGTTCCTCGTGGCCGCACTGCGAGCAGATGTGGATGCTCATATTCTCGACGATGCCGAGGATCGGGACATTGACCTTCTCGAACATCTTCAAGCCCTTGCGCGCATCGATCAGGGCGATGTCCTGCGGCGTGGTGACGATCACCGCACCGGTCACCGGCACCTTCTGCGACAGCGACAACTGGATGTCGCCGGTGCCCGGTGGCATGTCCACGATCAAGTAGTCGATGTCGCGCCAGTTGGTCTGGGCGAGCAACTGGTCGAGCGCCTGGGCGACCATCGGGCCGCGCCAGACCATCGGCGTCTCGACGTCGACCATGAAGCCGATCGACATCGCCTGCAAACCGTAGGCTTCCAGCGGCTCCATGCTCTCGCCGTCGCGCGACTCCGGCTGCTGGCCGGCCAGACCGAGCATCTGCGGCTGCGACGGGCCGTAGATGTCGGCGTCGAGGATGCCGACCTGGGCACCTTCCTGGACCAGCGCCAGGGCGAGATTGACCGCCGTCGTGCTCTTGCCGACACCGCCTTTACCGGAAGCGACGGCGATGATGTTCTTGACGCCGGGCAGCAGCTTGACCCCCAGTTGCACGGCATGGGCGACGATCTTGCTGTAGACGTTGGCCGACACGTTGCCGATGCCGGGAACGGTCTTGGCGGCCGCAATCGCCTGCTTGCGGATGGCGTCGATCTGGGTCTTGGCTGGATAGCCCAGCTCGATGTCGAAAGCAACGTCGGCACCGTCGATGCGGATGTCGCGGACGGCTCGGCCGCTGACGAAATCCTTGCCGGTATTCGGATCGACAGCGCCGGACAGCGCCGTCTTGACCTGTTGTTCAGTAATGCTCATGGGGACTCCGGTGGGTGTTGGGCGGGTCGATACCCGAGTGATTTTGTACAGTATAGCCCACCGAAGCGGGAGGGGGCCATCCGCCGGATCGGCAACGGGCACGGTAAAATTAGCGTTTATTCTTTCGCCCCGTTTCCGCCATGCCGCGCAAAATTCTCGTCACTTCCGCCCTGCCTTATGCCAACGGCGCGATCCATCTTGGACACCTGGTCGAATACATCCAGACCGACATCTGGGTCCGCTACCAGAAGATGGCCGGCAACGAATGCTGGTACGTCTGCGCCGACGACACGCATGGCACGCCGATCATGCTGCGCGCCGAGCAGGAAGGCATCACGCCGGAACAGTTGATCGAGCGCGTGCATGGCGAGCACGCCCGCGATTTCGCCGGCTTCGGCATCGGTTTCGACAATTACTACAGTACCCATTCCGCCGAAACGCGCGACTGCGCCAACGAGATTTACCGCCGCCTGCGCGCCGCCGGCCTGATCGAGACGCGTACCATCGAGCAGTACTACGACCCGGTCAAGCAGATGTTCCTGCCCGACCGCTTCATCAAGGGCGAATGCCCGAAGTGCCATGCCAGGGACCAATACGGCGACAGCTGCGAAGTCTGCGGCGCCGCCTACGCGCCGACCGACCTGCTTGAGCCCTACTCGGCGGTATCCGGCGCCAGGCCGGAACTGCGCCGTTCCGAGCACTATTTCTTCAAGCTCTCCGACCCGCGTTGCGAGGCTTTCCTGCGCCACTACACCAGCCGCGACAGCGGCGTGCTGCAGCCGGAAGCGGCCAACAAGATGCGGGAGTGGCTGGGCGATCCGGGCGAGAACAAGCTGACCGACTGGGACATTTCGCGCGACGCGCCGTATTTCGGCTTCGAGATTCCCGATGCGCCGGGCAAGTACTTCTACGTCTGGCTCGACGCACCGATCGGCTATATGGGCTCGTTCAAGAATCTCTGCGCACGGCAGGGCCTCGATTTCGACGAATTCTTCAAGCCCGATTCGACGACCGAGCTATACCACTTCATCGGCAAGGACATCCTCTATTTCCACGCCCTGTTCTGGCCGGCCGAACTGGCCCACGCCGGCTACCGCACGCCGAGCCAAATCTTCGCGCACGGCTTCCTGACCGTCGACGGCGTCAAGATGTCGAAATCGCGCGGCACCTTCATCACCGCCGAAAGCTACCTGCAGACCGGCCTCAACCCGGAATGGCTGCGCTACTACTACGCTGCCAAACTGTCGGCGAGCATGGAAGACATCGACCTCAACCTTGAGGACTTCGTCGCCCGCGTCAATGCCGACCTGGTTGGCAAATACGTGAATATCGCCAGCCGCTCCGCCGGCTTCATCAGCAAGCGTTTCAACGGCCAACTGGCACCGGCCGCCGCCGACCTGCCGGCGATCCGGGCGATCCAGGAAGCCGCCGGGCGCATTGCCGAACTGTACGAAGCCCGCGAATTCGCCAAGGCCATGCGCGAAGTCATGGCCCTGACCGACGCCGCCAACCAGTACGTCGACAGCGTCAAGCCGTGGGAACTGGCCAAGCAGGAAGGTAAGGAGAGCGAACTGCACGCCGCCTGCAGCAACGCGCTCAACCTGTTCCGCCTGCTCACCGTGCTGCTCAAGCCGATCCTGCCGGCGGTTGCAGCCAAGGTTGAAGCCTTCCTCAACATCGCCCCGCTGACCTGGGCCGACGCCCAGGGCCTGCTAGCCGGCGGCCATCGCATCAATGCCTACGAACACCTGATGACCCGCATCGACCCGAAGCTGATCGAAAAACTGGTCGCCGCCAACAAGGAATCGCTGGCGCCGGCACCAGCGGCACCAACGGCCCACTCGCCGCAACGCCACGCCGAGCACCAGCAGCGCGAAATCGTGGCACAAAGCCCGGCTGCTGGGCCGCTGTGCACCATCGACGACTTCATGCAGGTCGACCTGCGCATCGCCCGTATTGCCCAGGCGGAACCCGTCGAAGGCGCCGACAAGCTGATCCGGCTGACGCTGGACCTTGGGGCAGGTGGAACGCGCAACGTCTTTGCCGGCATCAAGGCCGCTTACGACCCAGCCGCGCTGGTCGGCCGGTTGACGGTGATGGTCGCCAACCTGGCACCGCGCAAGATGAAATTCGGTCTCTCGGAAGGCATGGTCCTCGCCGCCTCGGATGCCGACGGCCAGAATCCCGGCATCTTCCTGCTCGCCCCCGATGCCGGCGCCGAACCGGGGATGCGGGTGAAATGACAGGGCCTATCTCACGCAACTGAAAATCAAATCAAGGTCTGAGCATGCTTGATAGCGGAACGCAGCACGCCATTTCCGCGCGCTTCCTGCGCGTTCTCACTAGCATTGGCGCGGCAGGGTTGTTTGCTTTCGGCGTCATTTGCTGGATCGCCGCCAATTGGTCCGACTTTCACCGGCTGACTCGCCTTAGTTTGGTCGGCGCTTTGCTGCTGCTTGCCGCCTTCAGCGCTTTGCTGATTCCGCGTGCGCGCATTCCCGCATTGTTGGTCGCCACGGCTGCAACGGGCGGCCTGCTGGCCTTGATCGGGCAAATCTATCCGAGCGGCGCCGATGCCTGGCAGCTTTTTGCTTACTGGACGCTGCTATCCCTGCCCTTCGCGCTTGCGGCAAGGCACGACGCGGTGTGGACCCTCTGGGTCGTCGTCGCCTCCGCCGCCATCGGTTTGTGGCATGGGCAGACGCATGGCAGCAGCGACCGAGGCGTCATTGCTGCTGTCTGGCCAGCCTGGATGATGGTGATTGGGCTTGCGCTCGCTTTCGCGCCACTGGCGCCGCTACGCGCGATGACCGGACAGGCGAACTGGGCGTTTCGGCTGGCGAGTCTTGGCGCGGTTGTGTTTATCACGATGACGGGGCTCTATGAAATGGGCCACGGCGGCGGCGTGTTTTTTGTCGCCTTGCTGATTCTGCTGGCGGCGGCGGGCGGGCTTCTGGTTCTGCGACCCTTCGAACTGGGCGTGCTGACCATCGTGTTTGCCGGGATCGATGTGTTGCTGATCGGGAAAATCTTCGACTCAATCCGTTGGTCCTCGTCCGAACTGCTGACTATCTTCCTTATCGGCCTGGTTTGCGCGGCGATTGTCGGCGGCAGCGTGGCGCTATTGCGCGTGATTCACGCGCGTTTGTCGCCAGCGCGCGAATCGGCGGACAAGCAGGCGGACAGACAAGGGGTTTCCTGGCCGCTGGTTGCCCTCTCCGGGCTGGGCGCATTGCTTGCCGCCGTGCCGTTCGTGCTGTTTTTTGGATTTTTGCTCCGCGATTTCGGGGACGAAAAATCCGCTGCGCTCGTCACCGGCATTGTGGTGCTTGGCGGCGCCATCCTGTTGCTGCGCGGCGGCGCGATGCTGGGCTTTCGCCAGATATTCGGCTTTATCGCGGCCGTTGTTGGCGTCGTTCTGATTGGATGGGGCGCGGCCAGTATTTTCCGATTTGCGGATCTGGGTTTTGTTCTGGCGGCCGTGGTTTCATTCGCCGCGATTTTTATCCCCGCGCGTTGGGCGCGTTCCGTGTGCGGCTTCACCGCGCTGTGGATGCTTTTTGCATCCGTCGTGGCGGATGGACGCTTGCGCTATTCCGATTCGCTGGCGATTGTTTCGATGACGCTGATTGTCGCGGCAGGCGCGGCGGTGTTGGCCTATATCGCATCGCGCAAGGATGCCTTCTTGAACATGCGCCCGTTTTTTACCGGCTGGAATGCGGCCGGTTTGCTGGTGTTGATGCTGCTTGCCGGTCGGCCTTTTCTTCTCGGCGCGGGCGTGATGGGTGGGCCTGCCGGCCTGTTGTCGGCAATGCCCTTGAACGATCCGGCATTGATCGTTTCAAGCTTGCTCGGTATCGCCGGCGCGGCCTTTCTGTTCTGGCGCCGGCCCGATCTGCGCGCGCCGCTTGGCTTTGCCGTTGCCATTTGCGCCGTGGCGCTGACCTTGCGCGCGCCGGCGCTGGGCGCAGCGATGATCGTATTCGCCGTGGCCATCGTGACGCAATCGCGCAACCTTGCCGTTGCGGCGGCGCTGGCAGTGGCGTGGATCATCAGCGCCTTCTACTACGATCTTGCCTGGCCGCTGGCGCAAAAAGGCTATGTGCTCATGGGGCTTGGAGCGGCCTTGGGCCTGGCGGCTTTTCTCACCCGTTCGCGCGGCGGCGAGCCGCTCATCGCGCCCCGCTTTGCCGGCACGGCAGTTGCGTTCATCCTGTTGGGCCTGCTGGCAACCCTGGGCGTGGCCAGTATGTCCGCGTACAGCGCGGAGCGGATATTGCGCGATGGCCGCGTGATCTATCTGGCGCTGCGTCCGGTCGATCCGCGCTCCCTGGTGCAAGGCGACTATATGGCACTGGCTTTTGATGTGAGCCAGCTCCCCGCGCCCTACGATGTGCGCGGCACCGTGTTTGCGCTTGCCGATGTGGACGAGCAATCGGTGGTGACATTGCGGAGCGTGGTTTCGGATCACACACAACCAAGGGCGGATCAGCTTGTTTTGAAATTGCGCGTGAAATCGAACCGCTGGTTTGTCGGCTCGGACGCCTATTTCTTCAAAGAGGGCACGGGCGACAAATATGCCGCCGCGAAATTTGGCCAGTTCCGCGTCGGTTCCGACGGACGAATGCTGCTGGCCGGACTTGCCGACCAGAACCTCCAGCCTTTGCCGTGAGCAGCATGCGGGTGAAGTCAACAAGGCCGAGCCGGCGGCAGGGAAAGCCCGCCGCCGGCTGCTGCGGCGCAGCATTGAAGGCGGCGAACCTCAAGTAACACTTTAAGTTCAAGCCTCAATCCCACTCCCGGCTTAGGGCTTTTCAAACTACCCACAAAACCTGTGGATAAGTCTGTGAATTAAGCCCAGGGCGATGCGCTAAGTGCCGGGATGGCAAGGCTTTTTCTTCCTGTGCCCGAATCTTGGGCGAATGCACAAGCCATTGATTTTATTGAAAATAAACGCTTTCAAATGGATTTTTGCAGGTATTCCGCCCATTGCCACCGAGGCGCTTGACCAACGCCTCCTTGCTGTGCATAAATCCTCGCCGAGGAAGCCGATTTTTCCCATCCCGGCATCGCGGCACCACGAAGCTTTCGGCACAATGCGCCTTCCCGCCCAGCCCTGACACACTCCATGCCCCACTCGCCTCGCCCCCGCCTCATCGGACGCATCGCGCTCTACATACTGGCCGGCATCTTCGGTCTATCCTGCATCGTCATCGGCAGTAGCTGGTTCGCCACCGGCAAGGGGACAATCATCACCGGCGTTCCCGGCTCGCTAGTTGAAGCGGTAGCCTGCACCGCCGGCGGCGTCGCCGTGATGCTCTGGGCCAAGGCCCGCATCCTGCGCGAATGGTGCAAGCAGGGAACGGAGACGCAGGAGCAGTAACGGCCTGGCTCACCGCCCGTCATCCGGACCAACGACCAAAGCTGCCGCCGGCGACGATCAGTCGCCGCTCTTGGCCGCGGGCTTCAGCCACGCCGGCAGCTCGCGCTCGCCGGCATGCTCGATGATGTATTGACGCACCAGCCGGCGCACGACCTGCGACGGCGTCAGGTCATTGGCGGCGCAGACTTCCTCGAAAATTCGCTTCTTCTCCGGATCGATCAGGATGGTCAGGCGAGCGGTACGGTTCTCCACGGCGTTCTCCAACGGGATTTTTCCGAAACATTAACATATGATTAACATTGACGAATAATCATCTGCTCATATAATTCGACGACCCTCCTCCCACCACGCGCCATGAAGATCGCCTTCCGCCCCAAGCTGCTGGACTGCCTGGCCACCTACGACAAGGCGCAGTTCGGCAAGGATCTGGCTGCGGGCATCACTGTTGGCGTGCTCGCCCTGCCGCTGGCCATGGCCTTCGCCATCGCCTCCGGTGTATCACCGACAGCCGGTATTTGGACCGCCATCGTCGCCGGCTTCATCATTGCCGCCCTGGGCGGCTCACGGGTGCAGATCGGCGGCCCGACCGGCGCCTTCATTCCCATCGTCTACGGCATCGTTGCCGTCCACGGTACCGCCAACCTGCTCGGCGCCACCCTGCTGGCCGGGGCCATGCTGCTGGCCATGGGCCTGGCGCGTCTGGGACGCTTGATCCGCTTCATCCCGGTGACCGTCGTCATCGGCTTCACCAACGGTATCGCCGTCGTCATCTTCCTCGCCCAGATCAAGGATTTCTTCGGCCTGGCCATCGACAACCTGCCGGCCGAATTCTTCGCCCGCATCAAGGTGCTGGCCGCCCACGCCCATACCGTGGACCTGCCGACGCTGGCCCTGGCTCTGGCCTGCTTCTTCTTTCTGTTGTTCTACAACCGCCTGGCGCAAAAGCTGAAGCTGCTGCAACGAGCGCCGGGGCCGCTAGCAGTGCTGCTGGTCGGCACCCTGGTCGCGGCCATCTTCGACCTGCCGGTCGCGACCATCGGCAGCCGCTTCAACGGCATCCCGCAGGAACTGCCGGCTTTTGGTCTGCCAGCGGTGTCGATCCACGACATTGGCAAACTGATCTCGCCGGCCATCACCATCGCTCTGCTCGGCGCCATCGAGTCGCTGCTCTCGGCGCGCGTCGCCGACGGCCAGATCGACGACCGCCACGACCCAAACCAGGAACTGATAGCCCAGGGTCTGGCCAACATGGCGGCGCCGCTGTTCGGCGGCTTCGCCGCCACCGGCGCCATCGCCCGTACCTCGACCAACGCCCGTTCCGGCGGCCGTACGCCAGTGGCCGGCATGATCCATTCCCTGGTGCTGCTGGCCATCGTGTTGCTAGCCGCGCCGCTGGCCGCCTACGTACCGCTGGCGACGCTATCGGCGATCGTCATGGTGGTCGCCATCAACATGGGCGAATGGCACCACTTCCGCGAATTGCGCCGCTTCTCCTATAACTACCGGATCATCCTGCTGGCCACCTTCTTCGTCACCGTGCTGTTCGATCTGACCATCGCCGTCGAACTGGGCATGGTGCTAGCCTGCCTGTTCTTCATTTATCGCATGTCCGAATTGACCCGCGTTAAACGCCTGCCATTGCACGAGGCAGCCGACGAACCATGCTTCCTCTACCCGGACGGGACAATGCGGGTCGCCGCCTGGCAGTTGTTCGGCTCGCTGTTCTTCGGCGCGGTCAACAAACTGGAAGCGCTGCTCGACCCGGCGGCCGGCCACCCCGAGATCGTCATCCTCGACATGACGCAATTGATCCAGCTCGACACCACCGGCCTCGAAGGCCTCGACAACCTGCTCGACAAGCTGAAAAAGCGCCGCTGCACGCTGCTGATCTGTGGCCTCAACACCCAGCCCGGCTCGCTGCTCCGCCGCTCCGGTTTCATCGACCATCTCGGCGGCGAAAACGTCTGTACCGACCTGACCGCCGCGCTGGCCCGCGCCACCCTCCTGCTGCCCAATCTGATAGGCAGCGAAGAAGACAACTGACAAGGAAAACCAATGAGCTCCCTCCCGCCCTGCCCGCAATGCCAATCCGCCTTCACCTATGAAGACGGCGCCCTTTACGTCTGCCCCGAATGCGCCCACGAGTGGAGCCCGCAGGCCACCGGCGAGCAGGCCGAACTAGCCCGTGTATGGAAGGACGCCAACGGTAACGTGCTGCAAGATGGCGACAGCGTGACGGTGATCAAGGATCTGAAGATCAGGGGCTCGTCAGCCGTGGTCAAGGTTGGCACCAAGGTCAAGAACATCCGTCTGGTCGAGGGCGACCACGACATCGACTGCAAGATCGATGGCATCGGCGCCATGCAACTGAAGTCGGAGTTCGTGCGCAAGGCCTGAACCTCCTCAGGGCAATCGCACGAATAGCAATGCCATTCAAACCGAGGGCTTCGAGGCACAGCGCCGGGCATTCGCCATCCCCTTCGTACATCTGCACCGTCATTCCCGCATGATTCTGGCGGGAATCCAGCGTCTTTGCTGTTGCCAACACAGCATGCCCCGCTCTGCGTGGCGGTGAGACACTGGATTCCCGCCAAAGACGCGCGGGAATGACGAGGGGGCCGCGGCTGTACCGGAGCGCTTCTCCAAATCTGGGCTTTCATGCGATTGCCCTGTGAACCTTCCCCCGGCCGACCATACCAGCGCCTGGCCCGTGCCATAATCCGCCTTCTGATCTTTTGCCCGCCGCCCACCGGCGCCTGGGCCTCGAGGAGAAGTCGATGTTGCGTCCACTCTTGCGCCGGGGTTTCGGAATCGTTCCGCTGCTGCTCATCGTTGCTGCCATCGTTGCTATCGCGGCAGCCGGACTCTATGTCGCCAAGACATGGCAACGGGACGACGGCGCCAGCGCCGATGTGCCGTTCCAGATCGCCGATTTCGGCAACCGCGAATTCGACGGTTCACTGGCGCTGGCCTTGAGCTTCACGCAACCGCTGGATGCCGGCAAGACTTACGACGACCTGATCCAGGTCTTCGAAATGCCGGCGCGGCCCGGCGATGTCAAGCCACGGATCGACACCGAGGGCGAAGGCGAAGGCGAGGCTTACGACGGCGACCGCCCCGATAACACCGTGCCGCAAGTCAGCAGCGCCCCCGAGGACACCGCCATCGACGGCGGCAAACTGGTCAAAGGCGCCTGGGTGATCGGCGACAACCCGCGCGTCGCCTATTTCCCGCATATCAAGCCGCAGACCCGCTACGTCGTCCGCGTTGCCGCCGGCCTGCCCTCGGCGGCCGGCCAGACGCTAAGCGAGGAAGGACGCTACGCGGTGGTCACACCCGTCGTTGCACCGGCCTATTACTTCGCCAGCCGCGGCACGGTGCTGCCGGCCCGGCAGAATGGCGGTCTGCCGGTAATCACCGTCAACGTGCCCGAGGTCGACGTGCAGTTCCTGCGCGTCAAACCGGATCAGTTGCCACGCTTTCTCGACCGGGTCATCAGCGGCCCGCGTGTCCAGCGTCAAGCCGGCGACGATGAGGAATACGACTACGATTGGCGCGCCAGCGATCTCAAGGGCGCGGTCAGCAACTGGTCGCTGGATAGCTTCCACAAGCTGACCGACAGCGTTTTCGTCGGCCGCTTCCTGACCGAGCAGCAGGCCGACAAGCGCAACGTCACCTTCCTGCCGGTCGAGGACATCAAGGAACTGCGCGAACCCGGTATCTACATCGCGGTGATGAGCCAGCCCAACCGCTTCCGCCATGAATTCCAGGTTACCTATTTCTACGTCAGCGACCTCGGCCTCAGCGCCCGGCTATTCGCCAAGGGCGCCGACGCCTATGTCAGCTCGCTGACCAGCGGCAAGGCGGTGCCCGGCGTCGAGGTAACTTGGCTCGACGAGCACGCCAAGGTCGTCGCCCGCGGCGAAACCGACGGCGACGGCCGGGCCAACTTCGCCGAACGGTCGGCGGCGGCCAAGGTCGTCGTTGCCCGCCATGGCCAGCAGTTGTCGATGATCTCGCTCAAGGAGCCGGCGCTCGATCTGTCCGAATTCGAGGTCGCCGGCCTGCCCGGACGGCCGGTGCGCCTATTCCCCTACGCCGGCCGCGACCTCTATCGGCCCGGCGAGACTTTCGAGCTTTCCGTGCTGGCCCGCGGCGCCGACGGGCGGCCGATCCCGGCCCAGCCGGTCCAGGCCATCTTGAAGCGCCCGGACGGCAAGAACCAGTTCACCGCCACCTGGCAACCCGACGGCAAAGTGGCCGGCTACTACCAGCAGCGCATCGAATTGCCGGTCGACGCCCCGACCGGCTCATGGACCCTGGAACTGCGTGCCGACCCGGCCGACAAGCTGGCCAGCGCCGGCTTCCGTTTCGGCGTCGAGGAATTCCTGCCGGAACGCATGAAGCTCGACCTCTCCAGCCCGCAGGCCATCGTTTCGCCCGACGAGACCTTGCAGATCGATGTCAAAGGCAGCTATCTCTACGGCACCCCGGCGGCCGGCAACCAGTTGCTCGGCGTGGCCGTCTTCGAGCGCCAGAAGAACCCGCTGGCCAAGCAACTGCCTGGCTTCGAATTCGGCGACGCCAACGAGGACAGCCAGCGTCAGCGCATCGAGCTGTCGCCAGCCGAGCTCGACGAAAACGGCAAACTGACCCTGGCCGTCGATCTGGCGCCGGCCCACGGCAAGCGCTCGCCGACCACCGTGCGGACCACGCTGAGCCTGCTCGAAAGCGGCGGCCGGCCGGTAGTGCGCAATTTCGAACGGGTTATCTGGCCGGCGCCGGTGCTGGTCGGTATCCGCCCGCTGTTTACCGGCGACTACGCGCGCGAAGGCAGCATCGCCCAGTTCGAGGTCGTGCGCGCCGGCGCCGACGGCAAACTGAGCGCCGGCGCCGCCCTGCCGGTCCGCCTGTTCCGCGAGAACCGCGACTATTACTGGCGCTTCGACGACCAGCGCGGCTGGCACTCCGGTTTCACCGAAACCGACGAACTGGTCAACACCGCCAGCGTCAACATTCCCGATGGCGGACGCGGCAAGCTCGGGATCCCGGTCAAGTACGGCCGTTATCGCCTGGAAATTCTCGATCCGGCAACCCAGCAGACCACCAAATTCCGCTTCTACGCCGGCTGGAGCGCCCGCGGCGACGAAAGCCAGGGCGTCCGCCCCGACCGGGTGGCGCTGAAATTCGACAAGCCGGCCTACCGCGACGGCGACACCGCCAAGCTGACCATCACGCCGCCACATGCTGGTGAGGCGCTGATTACCGTTGAGGGCGACCGTACTCTGTGGGTGAAGCGGACCGCCGTCGCGCTCGACGGCACGACCGTCGACATTCCGGTCGACAAAACCTGGCAGCGTCACGATCTCTACGTCTCGGTGGTCGTGCTGCGCCCCGGCAGCAGCGGCGAGAAGGTCACGCCGGCGCGGGCGCTCGGCCTGATGCATCTGCCGCTCGAACGCGGCGAGCGCAAGCTGGCGGTCAGCCTCGACGCACCGAAGAAAATGCTGCCCGACACGCGCCTCAAGGTGAAGGTCAAGGTGCCCGACCTGAGCGGCCAGACGGCCCTGGTCACGCTCTCCGCCGTCGACGTCGGCATCCTCAACATCACCCGCTTCGCCACGCCCGATCCGTTCGCCTTCTTCTTTGGCCGGTTGCGCTACGGCGCCGACCAGTACGACGTTTACGGCCGCCTGATCGAGAAAATGGCCGGCCGCAAGGGCAAGCTCAAGTTCGGTGGCGATGCCGCGCCAAAAGCGACCCGCAGCCTGCCCAAAAAGGTCCGCCTGGTCGACCTGTTCTCGGGTCCGGTTCAGCTCGATGCCCAGGGCGAAGCCGAGATTGCCCTCGACGTGCCCGACTTCAACGGTACCCTGCGCCTGATGGCGGTGGCTGCCGCCGCCGACCGCTTCGGCAATGCCGAGAGCGAGATCGTGGTCGCCGCACCGCTAGTCGCCGAACTGCTGACCCCGCGTTTCCTGACCGTCGGCGACCAAGCCACCATCGCACTTGACCTGCACAACCTGTCCGGTACTGCGCAAAAACTCAAGGTCCGCGTCGAGAACGGCGACGGCTTGAAGATCCACAACGCCGAGCGGGAACTGGAACTCAAGGATCAGCAGAAGCAGACCCTGCGCTTCCCGCTCGAAGCCGGCCAAGCCTTCGGCCTGACGGAAGTCCGAGTACACGTTGCCGGCAGCGCTGGCCTCAAGCTAGAACGCAGCTTCGGTCTGCAAGTCCAGGCCGCGACGCCGCGGCAACAGGTGCGCAGGCTGCTGACGGTGGCGCCAGGCGAGACGGTCGACATCCGGGAGGCCGACCTGGGCGGCTTTATCCATGGCACTGTGCAAGCCCATCTGGCAATCTCCGACAAAGCGCCAATCGACGTGCGCAGCGCCATCCAGGGCCTGCTCACCTATCCCTACGGCTGCGCCGAACAGACGACCAGCACCGCCTACCCCCATGTTCTGATCGACGAGGAAGGGGCCAAGCTGTTCGGCCTCAAAGCCTACAGCCGCGAGCAACGGACGGCCATGCTGGAAAAATCCATCGCCCGGCTCGGCGCGATGCAGGCACCGAACGGCGGCTTCAGTATGTGGGGCAACGTTTCCGAATATCAGTACTGGCTCTCGGCCTACGTCGGCAATTTCCTGCTCGACGCACGCGAACAGGGCTTCCCGGTACCGGAAGCGATGCAACAAAAGACCCAGGAATTCCTGCTCAAATATTTGCAGGAAGGCACCGCCGGCCTGCCGGCGGGCAGGGTCGCCTACAACGAGAACGGCTGGCAGGATTTCCGCTACGCTGGCGCCGGCCGTTTCGGCGTACTCGCCTACGGCGCCTACGTACTGGCCCGCGAGGCCAAGGCACCGCTATCGACCCTGCGCCAGATGTTCGAGCTGCGCGATCAGGCGCATTCCGGACTGGCCTTGATTCATCTCGGTCTGGCTCTGAAACTGATGGGCGACGAAACCCGCGCCCAGACCGCGCTGGCCGAAGGCGTCAAGAAAGGCCGCGACACGGGCTACTGGTGGGGCGACTACGGCAGCCCGCTGCGCGACGCGGCGCTGTCCTATGTTCTGCTCGACCGTCACCAGGTCAAGGTCGAGGGACAGGACAATCTGGTCGCCATCGTCGCCAGCGAACTGAGCCAAAACCACTACACCAGCACCCAGGAACAGCTCGCGCTATTCCTGCTCGGCCGGAACTTCGTCGACCCCCGCGCGGGCGAGGCCGGCTGGACGGCGGAAATCATCGCTGGCACAAGCAAACCGGAAGCGCTACGCGGCACCGGCAGTCTGATCCGGCCGCTGGCGGCGGCGGAGTTGCAAGCCGGCCTGCGCATCAAGAACACGCACAATGAACCGCTCTACCTGCAACTCAGCCTGAGCGGCCATCCGGCCCGCATGCCGGCCGCCCGCGACGACGCCATCGCCTTGAGCCGCGACCTGTTCGAGGCCGACGGCAGGCCGTTGCGGAACCGCGCCCTGCGCGTCGGCGAATCGGTGATCGTGCGCATCAACGTCAATCCGCGCAGTCGGATCAACAACGGCATGGTCATCGACCGCATTCCGGCCGGCCTCGAGATCGAGAACCTCAACATCGCGCAGGGTGAGGGCCTGGCCAGCGTCATGATCGACAACGTCAATCCGGCCGAAGCGATGCGTGACCCGCGTATCCAGCACGTCGAGTTCCGCGACGACCGTTTCGTTGTCGCCGGCCGCCTGTACGGCAAGATGAGCTTGTTCTACCGCGCCCGCGTCGTCACCCCGGGCAAGTTCGTCATCCCGCCGCTCTACGCCGAGGACATGTACCGGCCTGACGTCTACGGCCTGACCGGCGGCGAGGACGTGTTGATGGTGACGGATGGGGTGGAAAAGGCGGTGCAGGAATAAGGTTTTCAGGCGCAATGAACGAAACAGCCACGCTGCCAATCGAGCGCATCGCCCAAGCCATCGTCGTCATCCGTGGCCAGAAGGTGCTGCTCGACGAGGACCTCGCCGCCCTCTACGGGGTCGAAACCCGCCGCCTCAACGAACAGGTGCGGCGCAACGCGGAGCGTTTCCCGACTGACTTCATGTTCCAGCTTGATGACGCGGAGTATGCCGCTTTGATATCGCAAATTGCGACTTCAAAGTCGGGACGCGGTGGCCGGCGGAAACTCCCGCTCGCCTTCACCGAGCACGGGGCGATCATGGCCGCCACTGTGCTTAACAGTCCGCGCGCTGTCGAGGTATCGGTCTACGTGGTGCGCGCCTTCGTGCGCCTGCGCGAGACGCTGGCCTCGAACCAGGAGCTAGCTGCCAAGCTCGACGCTCTCGAACAGAAGACCGAACGGCTTTCCTTGCAGCATGAGACCTTCAGCCACAACACCCGTACCCAGCTCAAACAGGTCTTCGAAGCGCTGCGCCAGCTCATGGCCCCGCCAGACGATCCGCCCAAGCGACCCATCGGCTTCGTTATCAGCGAGAAGAAGAACAGGGACAAAGGCTGATCCCGAGAAACGAAGGGGCGCAGGCAGCCATAATCAGTCGCCAATATCGCCCTGCAAAACCCCGAACCCATGAAACCGAGCCGTCTTGTCATCGTCCTCCTGATCGGCATCCTGTTGTATCAATGCGGGCGGGATCGTCCCATCCACTCCGGCGCGGGAGTGATCGCGCCGGAAACACCCGTGCAGGTTGAAACGCGGGAGGCAACCTTCGACTACAAGGGGTTCAGCATCCAGCCGCTGGCGGATTTCAGCATCGAGGCGCGGGTACTCGCCAGCGAGCGCTACCGGTTTGATACTGGGGCGGCGCTCGCACCCATTGATCTGGTTCTCGGCTGGGGCCGCATGTCGGATACCGACGTGCTGAAACACTTCAATATCTCGCAGGGCGGTCGCTGGTATCACTGGCACGCCGACTCGCTACCGATTCCCGCCAATGAGGTAGCGCAATCGAGCGCCAACATGCACATGATTCCGGCGAACGATTCGATCGACCGAAAACTGCGTGCGGTACGCGTCGGCCAGGTGGTGCATATTCATGGCTGGCTGGTGGAAGCGCGCCACCCCAACGGCTGGCGCTGGCGCAGTTCGCTCACCCGCGATGACTCCGGCGCGGGTGCCTGCGAACTCATTTTCGTCCGCGAACTGGAAATCCGGTGAATCCATGCCCCCACCCGGACCCGACATAAAAACTCCTCTCGGACGACCGTGGCGCTGGCTCTGGATCGCGCTACTGGCGCTGTTCTGCCTGGCGGTACTCGACCGGGCTTTCCCGCCGCCAGTGCCGGGCCGCGACGCGCCGCAGGCGCTGCTCGTCGTCGCCCGTGACGGCACGCCGTTACGGGCCTTTCCCGACCGTAACCACGTCTGGCGTCATCCGGTGGCACTGGCCGACGTGGCACCTCTCTACCTGCAAGCGCTGCAACGCTATGAGGACCGCTGGTTTCGCTGGCATCCTGGCGTCAATCCTGTAGCGCTGGCGCGCGCGGCTTGGCAATGGGCACGTTACGGGCGCATCGTTTCCGGCGGCTCAACCTTGACCATGCAAGTCGCCCGCATCATCGAACCGACACCGCGGACCATGGCCGGCAAGGCCCGGCAAATCCTGCGCGCCCTGCAACTGGAGTGGCGTTACTCGAAGGACGAAATCCTCGTCCTCTACGTCAATTACGCGCCGATGGGCGGCGTACTCGAAGGCGTCGAGGCAGCCAGCCGGGCTTATCTCGGCAAACCGGCGCGGCGCCTGAGCCATGCCGATGTGGCGTTGCTCACCGTCCTGCCGCAAGCCCCCTCACGGCTGCGGCCGGATCGTCGGCCGGTAGAAGCCCGGGCGGCACGCGACAAAGTGCTGCAACGGATGGCCGGCCTGTGGAGCGACAGCGACATCGGCGATGCCCGGCAAGAGCCGATCGTCGCCCAGGCCGTGCGCGAGCCTCTGCTGGCGCCATTGCTTGCCGAACGGCTACGCCGGGAAGCCAAGGGCGTGCAGCGCATCGATACGACCATCGATGCCTCAATGCAGGAAACCGTCGAGCTGCTGCTGGCCAGCCGCCTCGGTGCCCTGCCGCCACGCGTTTCGATGGCTACCCTGGTCATCGACAACGCCACGCTGGAAGTGCGTGCCTACGCCGGTTCGGCCGATTTCGCCGATGCCGACCGCTTCGCTTTCGTAGACATGGTGCGCGCCGCACGCTCGCCCGGCTCGACGCTGAAACCCTTTCTCTACGGGCTGGCGCTCGACGAGGGCTTGATCCATTCCGAATCGCTACTGGCCGACGTACCGCAGTCCTTCGGCGGCTACCAACCGGGCAATTTCCAGCAATCCTTCCACGGCCCGGTTGGCGTCTCCGAGGCCCTGACCAAGTCGCTGAACGTGCCGGCGGTCGAAGTACTCGACCGCCTCGAACCAAACCGTTTCGTCGCCGCGCTGCGCCGGGGCGGCCTGAAGCTTGATTTCCCCAAGGGCGAGACGCCCAACCTGTCGGTCATTCTCGGCGGCGCTGCTACGACGCTGGAGCAGTTAGTAGGTGCTTACACCGCCTTCGCCCGTCAAGGCATGGCTGGCAAGCCGCGCTACCGGCCCGGCGAGCCGCTGGTCGAGCAGCGCATGCTGTCGCCGGGGGCGGCCTTTATCATCCGCGACGTGCTCGAATCAGGCGGCCCGGTCGGTCGGGCCGTCGAACAGGGGTCGGGCATCCGCCGTGGCCTCGCCTGGAAGACCGGGACCAGTTTCGGCTTCCGCGACGCCTGGTCGGTCGGTGTTTCCGACCGCTACACCGTCGGCGTCTGGGTCGGCCGCCCAGACGGTACACCGAACCCCGGCTTCTTCGGCGCCAACACCGCCGCCCCGCTGCTGGTCGACCTGTTCACCGCCATCGACAAAGAAGCACCGGCGCCCCGGATAACGCCGCCCTCCGTCCGCCAGGAAAAAATCTGCTGGCCGCTCGGCACCCGCTTCGACCCGGCCGAAGCGGAGCTCTGCCACCGCCAAATGCTGGCCTGGTTGCTCAACGACACGGCGCCGCCAACCTTCCCGGATCGCCTGCGCGGCGGCGAAGCACGCACCGCCTACGAGGTAGACGCCGCCAGCGGCCTGCGCGTCAGCACCGAATGCAGCGACCGACCCCGTCGCCGCATCGCGGCGGCGCGCTGGCCGGCGGCGCTCGAACCCTGGCTGCCGGCCGACATCCAGGCCAAAGCCCGGCCCCCGGCCTGGGATGCCCGCTGTCCGCCAACGACTGAGCCAGAGGCAGGCCTGCGTATCGTCGGCCTCAGCCACGGCGAGGTCATCCGGCGGCCCCGTCCCAACCAGCCACCGGTCGTCCGCCTCGAACTGCGCGGCCAACGCGGCGAGGTGTACTGGTTGATCAACGGCCGCCTGATCGCCCGACAGCCAGCCAGCCAGCCCCTGATCCACCGCCTGGAAGAAAATGGCCGCGTGGACATCACCGTCATGGACGAACGCGGGCGCTACGACCGGATCAGCGTCAGCGTGCGCTGATCCGGTCGGCTGGCCTGGTTCAGTACCTCAAGCTCGGCAGCGGGACAGCCCAGATCGATCCACGGCACAGCCAACGCAGATCAAGGCGGCGGAGCGAACGGCAGGAAATAATGGGGCCCCTCGCGGGGGTAGGTTTTGGCGGGGAAGTGCTTTCCAGCTTGTCCACTGTGATTGCTCCCGGCAAACCGTTAAAATTCGCAGAATTTGTCATTCCTTATACAAAATCATGGCAGAACCCGAATTCCTTAGCACCCGGCAGGCGTCGCAGCGCCTCGGCGTCTCCCTCGGCACCGTGCAGAACATGGTCGAAAGCGGCGCCCTCGAAGCCTGGAAGACAACGGGTGGCCATCGCCGCATCCCGGTCACCTCGGTCGATGCCCTGCTTGCCCGCCGGCGCAACCTGACGCCCAGCGCACACGATGCCGGCACCCGGCTCGACATCCTGATTACCGAGGATGACCCGACCCTGCGATCGCTTTATCAGATGACGATGGCCGGTTGGAATTTGCCACTCGACCTGCGTATCGTCGACAACGGTTTTGAAGGCCTGTTGCAACTCGGCCAGCGGCCGCCCGACGTGCTGATCGCCGACCTGATGATGCCCGGCATGGATGGCTTCGAGATGATCCGCCGCCTGCGCGCCAATCCCGATTTGGCGCGGATGGATATCATCGTGGTCAGCGTCATTGACCGCGAGACCATCATCGCCCGCGGCCTGCCACCTGACGTCACGACTTTCCCCAAGCCGATCCCCTTCCACGAAATCAAGGGTTTCCTGCTCGGCCGCCTGGCCGCCCGCCAGCGCCCGACCTGAAGCGCCGCCGCACCGACACCATCGCCGCTCAGTGACAGCGAGCGGCTAATAGATGACTTCGACGTTCTCCGCCTGCAGCCAGCCGCTGAGGGCATCGAGCAGGGCATCTTCAAGGCGGACGCGGGCTGTTTGCCCGAGCAGCAGTTCGCATTCGGCCTCGGCATTGCGATAGCGGATGCGTACTGGCGCCGGGCCGGGGGCGAAGGAGGCGAGCAGCGATTTCAGCTTGCGGGCGTCGGCATTGCCATTGATTTTCAGCAGCAGGTGCCTGGAAAAACGGGCCCTGGCCTCGCCCAGCGTCATCAGCTTGTCGGCGGCGACTGAGATACCGCCTGAAAACTCATCGGAGCGGACCTTACCTTCGATGACCAGAACTTCATCGGTAACGATCTTGTCGCGTTCGGCCTCAAACAATTCGTTGAACACCGACACCTCGACCAGCGCCGTACCGTCGTCGATCTGCACGAACAACATCTTGCCGCGCCGCGTCATCTGCGTCCGCACGCCAACCACGATGCCGGCCATCACGGTCATTTCCTTGGCCGGTTCGAGGCGCGCCAGGGAGCGGCGGACGAAAGGCTGCAGTTCTTTCCGGTAGCTGTTGTACGGGTGGCCGGAGAAGAAGAAGCCTAGTGCGGTCTTTTCCTCCATCAGTTGCGTCTTCTCGTCCCAGGGCTTGACCGGGACATACTCCGGGGCGTGCGCATCGGCAACCTCGGCGAGGTCGAACAGGCTGGTCTGCATGGCGTCGCGCTCGGCCTGCTCGGCGAAATCCATGGCCACGCCGACCGAGGCCAACAGACGATGGCGGTCGGCCAGGCCGGAGCCCTCGATGCGCGGCGCGATGCCGTCGAAGGCGCCGGCCCGAATCAAGGCCTCGATGGTGCGGCGGTTGACCATGCGTTTGTCGCAGCGGTGGCAGAAGTCGAACAAATCCTTGAACGGCCCGCCCTCGTCGCGCGCCTTGAGGATCACGCCGACCGCCTGCTCGCCGGTGCCTTTGACCGCCCCCAGACCGTAGCGGATGGTATCGCGGTCGACCGGCTCGAAACGGTAGTTCGAGGCATTCACGTCCGGAGCGAGGACCTTCACCTGGTTGGCGATGGTGTCCTCGTAAAAGATCTTCACCGTATCGGTGTTGTCCATGTCGGAGGACAAGGTGGCCGCCATGAAGGCGGCGCAGTGGTAGCGCTTGAGCCAGGCCGTGTGATAAGTGACGACGGCATAGGCGGCGGTGTGCGACTTGTTGAAGCCGTATTCCGCGAACTTGGTCATCAGGTCGAACAACTGCTCGGCCAGCGCCGGATTGTAGCCGCGCTCCTTGGCGCCGGCGGCGATGGTTTCGCGGTGTTTGGCCATCTCCTCCGGCTTCTTCTTGCCCATCGCCCGGCGCAGCATGTCGGCGCCGCCCAGCGTGTAGCCGCCGATGATCTGCGAGATCTGCATCACCTGTTCCTGGTACACGATGACACCGTAGGTCGGCTCCAGGCAGGCTTGCAGATCGGGGTGGAAATAATCAATGGCCTGCTGGCCCTTCTTGCGCAGGATAAAGTCATCGACCATGCCGGAGCCGAGCGGCCCCGGACGGTACAGGGCGAGCACAGCGATGATGTCTTCGAAGCGGTCGGGCTGGAGCTTTTTCAGCAGCTTCTTCATGCCTTCCGATTCAACCTGGAAGATCGCCGTGGTATTGGCGTCCTTCAGGATCTGGTAGGCCCCCGGATCGGCAAAGCCGAGGCTCATCAGGTCGAGCTGCTCGCCGGTCATGCGCGCGATGTAGTCGAGCGCCAGTTCGATGATGGTCAGGTTGCGCAGGCCGAGGAAGTCGAATTTGACGAGGCCGGCCTTCTCCACGTCGTCCTTGTCGAACTGCGAAACCGGCGCAGCATCGGCGCCGGTGGCCTGGTAGATCGGGCAAAAGTCGGTGATCTTGCCCGGCGCAATCAGCACACCGCCGGCATGCATGCCGACGTTGCGAGTCAAATCTTCGAGGCGACCGGCCAGATCGAACAGTTCGCGGACGCTTTCGCCGTCACCATCACCGGCCATCATTTCCTTGAGTTGCGGCTCCTGCTCCAGCGCCTCGGCCAGCGATACCGGCTTGTTCTGGAACACCGGGATCAACTTCGAGATGCGGTCGCACAGCGTGTAGGGCAAACCGAAGACGCGGCCGACGTCGCGAATCACCGCCTTCGACGACAGGGTACCGAAAGTGGCGATCTGACTGACCGCCTGCGCTCCGTAGTGCTGGCGCACATACTCGATGACGCGCCAACGGTTGTCCTGGCAGAAATCGATGTCGAAGTCGGGCATCGACACCCGCTCCGGATTCAGGAAGCGCTCGAACAGCAATGCGTAAGCCAGCGGATCAAGGTCGGTGATGCGTAGCGAATAGGCAACCAGCGAGCCGGCGCCGGAACCGCGACCGGGACCGACCGGCACACCGTTCTGCTTGCCCCAGTTGATGAAGTCGGCAACGATCAGGAAGTAGCCAGGAAAGCCCATCTGGACAATGGTGTTGCACTCGAAGGCCAAGCGCTCGTCATACTCCGGCCGGCGCCGGGCGCGTTCCTCCGGGTCGGGATAGAGCTCGACGAGGCGGATTTCGAGGCCTTTCTTCGCTTCCTCGACCAAGTATTCGTCGATGGTCATGCCCGGCGGAATCGGGAAGTCGGGCAGGAAGTTCTTGCCCAGCGTCATCTCGATGTTGCAGCGGCGGGCGATTTCCAGCGTATTTTCCAGGGCTTCCGGCAGGTCGGCGAACAGCTCGGCCATCTCCTGCTGGCTCTTGAAATACTGCTCCTCGGTATAAATCTTCGGTCGCCGGTGATCGCCCAGCACGTAGCCTTCGGCGATGCAGACGCGCGCTTCGTGGGCGCGAAAGTCGTCGCGCTGCATGAACTGGATCGGGTGCGTGGCGACCAGCGGCAGGCCCAGTTCGCCGGCCAGATCGGCCGTGTGCTGGACGATGGTTTCCTGCTGCGGCTGGCCGTAACGCTGGACCTCCAGGTAGAAGGCGCCGGGAAACACCGCCTCCCAGGCCTTGGCGCACTCACCGGCCAGAGCGTAGTTGCCGTGCAGCAAAGCCTCGCCGACATCGCCGAGATGCGCACCGGAGAGTGCGATCAGGCCGTCGCAACCGATCTCGCTAAACCATTCGCGGCGAATCTCGGCCCGTTCGCGCCGCCCTTCGGCCACGTAGGCCCGCGTCAGCAATTCGCACAATTGCTGGTAGCCGCGCTGGTTGCGCACCAGCAGCAGCAAGCGGTGGACATCCTCGGGTGTTTCCGGATTGGCGACCCACACGTCGGCGCCAGCAATTGGCTTGACACCCTTGGCACGTGCCCCGGTGTAGAACTTGACCAGGCCGAACAGGTTGGCCAAGTCGGTCAGCGCCAGGGCCGGCATGCCGTCGCCGGCGGCACGCTTGACAGCATCGCCGACGCGGACGATGCCGTCGGTTACGGAATATTCGGAATGCAGGCGGAGGTGGACATAACGCGGGGAATTCATCGGCGCGATTTTACCCCGGCCGGTCGCCTCCCGTCGGCCTCGGCGATGCCGCGGGACGACGGTAATGAAGGCGATCCGGGCTGCATGTAGCTGGCTGGCTGGCGCGTTCTCCGGTACATTGACCGGTCCAAAAAAACCACGACGGAGACGACCCATGAGCTGCGAAGAACCCTTCATCCTGCGCCACGACCGCAACGACGGCCTGACCACGCTGACCCTGAATCGGCCGGACCAGTTCAACTCGCTGTCCAAGGCCATGCTTACCGCCCTGCAAGCCGAACTGGATGCCATCGCCGCCAGCGAAGCGGTCCGCGTCGTGATCATCGCTGGCGCCGGCCGCGCCTTCTGCGCCGGCCACGACCTGAAGGAAATGCGCGCCAACCACAGCAAGGAATTCATGCAGTCACTGTTCGCGCAGTGCGGCGAACTGATGCAGACCATCGGCCGCATGCCGCAGCCGGTGATCGCTCGCGTGCACGGCATCGCCACTGCCGCCGGCTGCCAACTGGTTGCCGCCTGCGACCTGGCCATCGCCGCCGATGTCGCCCGCTTCGCCGTCTCCGGCATCAACGTCGGGCTGTTTTGCTCGACGCCAGCGGTGGCGCTGACGCGCAATCTCGGCCGCAAGGCGGCGCTGGAAATGCTGCTGACCGGCGATTTCATCGACGCCATGGAAGCCAAAGCCAAGGGCCTGGTCAATCAGGTCATCCCGGCCGACGCGCTGGATGCCGAGATCGAGCGCCTAGCCGGCGCCATCCTGGCCAAGAGCGCCGTCGCCGTGCGTCTCGGCAAGGGCATGTTCTACCGCCAGTTGGAGATGGGTCTCAGCGACGCCTATGCCTACGCCAGCGAGGTGATGGCCTGCAACATGATGAGCGATGATGCCGGCGAGGGCATCGACGCCTTCATGCAGAAACGGCCACCGGCTTATCGCGGCCGCTGATCAGGCAGCCGGCAGCAGTCCGCTGACCATGCCGTCGCTGCCCGCTCTGCCGCGCTGGTTGCCGGCCCTGCTGTTTACCGCCGCGCTCGGCGCCGCTTTCTGGCGCATTCCCGATGTCGCCGCCCCGACCTTCGAGTCGCCGCCGCCGGCTGCGCCTAGCCGCCTGCCACCGCTGTTCGCCGCCCAGATGCTGCCGGCAGCCGGCGCCGTTGCCGGCGCCCCGAGCCTGGCCCAACTGGCTGACGGCCGCATCGCTGCCGCCTGGGTAAGCGGCAGCGACGAGACAGCCACTGACTTAGCCATTTATTTCAGCCTCCTCGGCAGCGACGGCTGGAGCGAGCCACGGCCGATCGCCAACCGCGAAAGCACCGCTGGCGGCCTGTTCGCCCACATTCGCCGAGTCGGCCGACCACAACTCTACGTCGAGGGTACTTGGCTGCACCTGTGGTACGCCGCCATCGGCATCGGTGGCAATACCAACGTCGTGCTGGCCCACAGCGTGTCGACCAATGGCGGCCGCAACTGGAGCCCGCCGGCCCGCCTGCCGACCTCACCGCTGGCCGGCTACGGCACCGTGCCGGCCGGACCGCCGCTGCCCCTGGCCGACGGTGGGCTGGCGCTGCCGCTACAGCACGAACTATTCGCCGGCCACGGCGAATGGCTACGCCTGAATGCCAACGGCCGCAGCCTGGACAAGGCACGCCTGGCGCACCCACGGCGCACACCGCAACCGGCCGTGGTCAACCTCGACGCACGGCGGGCCTTGGCCCTGCTGCGCGACGCCGGCCCGCCGCCCGGTTGGGTACGCGCCGTGGCCAGCGACGATGGCGGCACACATTGGCAGGCCGTGCCCGATCCCGGCCCGGCCAATCCCGACACACCGCTGGCCGCGCTACGCCTAGCCAGTGGCCGCCTGCTGCTGGCCGGAAACCCCGGTTCAGAACAAGCAGGGATGAAGCTCTGGCTGTCCACCGACGAGGGCCGGAGCTGGCTTTTGAGGCGCGGGGTCGGAGCCAACGACGACTGTTCATCCCCGGCCCTTCTACTCAGCCGCGACGGTCGCATCCACTTGGCCTGCGTCAGTCAGGGGCGCCGTATCCTCCACGTCAGCTCCAGCGAAGCCTGGCTCGAATGAACACGCTGTCTGCCTACGGCCTGCTCGCCCACGCGTTGATCTTCGGCGCGGCCGCCGCCCTGCTGCCGCTCGGCGAATTGCGCCCGCGCATGGCGCTGGTGGCGACGGCAGTGGCTCTGCTCGGTGGCCTCGCTCCGGCCATGCACAGCCTGTTCGGCACACCGTCGCTGACTTTGCTGCAACTGGCCATCCTGCAACTGACCAACCGAATTCCATCGCCGTTCGGCTACCGGCCGGCACTGATCCTGCTGGCCTTTGCCGCGCTGTTCTATCCGGCGGCGCTCGGCTGGGGCGCCAGCGATCCCTACGCCCTCGGCTATCAGCCCTGGGCATTGCTCGCCGCGCTGGCACCGCTGGCCGCAGCGTTGTGGTGGCACCGCCTTGACGCCTGGCTGCTGATCCTCGCCGTCGACCTCGCTGGTTATGCCGGCGGCCTCTTCGTCAACCTCTGGGACGCCCTCTTCGATCCACTGCTGGTGCTGCTGGCGGCGCTCGTCGGCGGACGGCGCCTGCTGCTTCACCTCATCGCGTCAAGGCTTCGATAAGCAGGCGGCGGATGCTGCCGGCTTCGAAAGGTTTGTCGCAGATGGCCGAAACGCCGGCCCGCTCGACCGCCGCCAGGCGCCCCATGTTCTGCTCGCTGGTCACCATCAACACCGGCACCTCGGCCTGCCAGCTATGCGTGCGGATGTACTCGATCAGTTCGCGGCCGTCCATTTCCGGCATGGTGTAGTCGGTAACGACGAGGTCGAACATGGCGTCGGCCAGGGCCGCGACCGCTTCCCGGCCGTTGGCTGCCTCGGTGATGCGAGCGATGCCGAGTTCGGCAAGCAGGCGGCACAGGTGGCGGCGCGAGGCGATGCTGTCGTCGACGATCAGCACACGCAGTTCTTCCATGTCGGCCGCGTCGAGTTCGTCGACCGGCGGTGGGTAAAGGTAATCGGCGGCGGCGAACAGTGCCCGCTCCAATTGCTTTGCGGAAAACGGCTTGGCAAGGATGCTGCAGGCGCCCGACTGACGGACGGCCTCCAGCCGTTGCGGCTGCGTCTCGCTGGAAATCAGGATGAAGGGCAGCGCCTCCAGCCGCTCGTCGGCACGCATGGCCGCGACCAGATCGGTCCCCGCCATGTCCGGCAGGTAGAGGCTGCTGATCACTACCATACCGTCGCCGGCATCCTCGGCCAGCGCCGCCAGCGCCGCCTGCCCCGAGTCGGCCACGGCAATCCGGACAACGCCCAGTTGTTCCAGCATGCGCCGGACCAGCCCGGACTGCATCGGCGAAGGTTCGACCAGCAAAACCGACAGATCGGCCAAGGATGAGGAGAGGGCCATGCGATCGCTCCGCAAGAGAGGTTATCGCATCACTATAGCAGTGCTCGGCGATCTGCCTGGCACTGCGGCCGAACCGGATTCCGTCTCCCGCTTTGTCCGCACCGGCATGCCATGCCCTGATTCGACCGGGCAGGCCGCTTCGGCTACCATGCCGGCATCACCAACAAAAGGAAAGTGGATAGGACACGAGGTGTCCGTTGTATGGGTAATAGCCTGTTTCTCATTGTTGTTGCCATATTTCTCGTTCTGCTCAACGGATTCTTCGTCGCCGCCGAGTTCGGGCTAGTCAAACTCCGGCAAACCCGCGTCAAAGCCATCGCTAAGTCATATGGCTGGCGCGGCCGGATTCTTGCCCGAGTCCATCAAGATCTCGATGCCTACCTTTCCGCCTGCCAACTGGGCATCACCCTCGCCTCCCTCGGCTTGGGCTGGGTCGGCGAGCCGGCCTTCGCCGACCTGCTGAGGCCGCTTCTGACGGCGCTCGGCATCGGCAGCGCGCGGCTGATTCACGGCATTTCCTTCTTCACCGCTTTCTTCATCATCTCCTACCTGCATATCGTGGTCGGGGAACTGGCGCCCAAATCGATAGCAATCCGCTTGTCGGAAAAGGTCGGACTGTGGACGGCCCCACCCCTCTACGCCTTCTACTGGGCCATGTATCCGGCCATCTGGCTGCTCAACCACAGCGCCAACTGGGTACTACGCAAGGCGCATCTCGATATCGCACGCGGCCACGACAGCGATTACTCGGCTGAAGAACTCAAGATCATCCTGCGCACTTCCCATGCCGACCAGGGCTTCACCCAGGATGAGTGGCGGGTGCTGGCGCAAGCGCTCGATTTCCGCGCCCTGGAAGTGGCCGACCTGATGCGCCCCTTCCGCGAGGCGGTCACGCTCAGCGACGATGATCCGCTGACGACGAGCCTGGAAAAAATCACCCAGCACCGCTACAGCCGGTATCCGTACCTGGATGCCGAAGGCAATATCAAGGGCGTGGTCCACCTGAAGGATGTCTTTATCGCCCTGCAGAAGTCACCGTCCCTGGAAAGCCTGGAGAAACTGGTGCGTCCGGCCCAGGTGGTATCGCCGCGCCTGCCCGCTACCGAACTGTTCCGCCGCTTCCGCGAGGGTGCGCCGCATTTCGCCATTGTCGCCTTCGAGAATGCCCATCCGTTGGGCTACATCACCCTGGACAACCTCCTGGGCGCCCTGGTCGGCGAGATCCGGGACGAGTTCCGCCAAGCGCAAAACGAATGGTCGAAGCTGGACGACGGTTCGCTGATCGGCAAGGGAAGCCTGCCCATCTTCACCCTGGAACGCGCCCTCGGCATTGACATCGAGGAATCCGGGGTGGAGTCCGTTGGCGGGCGCATCATGCAACGGCTCGGCGACCTGCCCGAGGAAGGGCAACGGCTCGAGTTTCCTCAGTTCGATGTGGTGGTGAAAAAAATGAACGGCCCGCGAATCGTGCTGGTACGCGTCATGCCCCATACCGCCCCGCGGGAATAGTCGCTTTTAGGCGGTCTCGACCCAATTGATGATCGCCCGCCATTGCGCCAGATCGCGCTCGGCGCGGGCCGGTGGCAAGTCGAACAGGGTCATGCCGGCGGCGCAGGCCTGGACATAGACCTGGGTGTCGCGCAGACAGGTCAGCACCGGCAGATCGAGCGTGGCGAAGAAGCGCTCCAGCTCAACCGCCGCCCGCGTCCGCGCGTCGACTCGCATGCCGATCACAGCGACGTCGGCCTTGCCCTTGCGCACCGCCTTCTCGGCCAACAGCACTTGCAGGAATTGGCGGGTGGCCAGCATATCGAACAATGAGGGCTGCACCGGCACGATGACCCGCGCCGATAGCTTCAAAACCTTGTCGAGTAGCTTGCCACCGAGGCCGGCCGGCGTGTCGAGGACGATGCGGCTGGTGCCCTTGGGCGGCCGGGCGATTTTGTCCGGACCGATTTCCCAGGTGTCGATGGTCGGCAACTCCGGAGGGCGCAGAGCCAGCCATTGGTACGCCGATTGCTGGCGGTCGGTATCGCCGAGCATGACATTGTGGCCACGGCTGGCAAAATAGCCGGCCAGGTTGGTGGCCAGCGTGCTTTTGCCGGAGCCGCCCTTGGGATTGGCGATCAGGAAAGCCTTCATGACGCTTGTTGCTCCTGTTGCTCAAGAATATGGCGGACGAGATTGACGTGTTCGCGCAGCGTGTAGGCCAGGTCGGAGAAGCCGAGCGGTATGTGCAGTTCGCGCGCCGCCTCGTCGAGCGCGTCGAGGCGGCGCCGGTAGTCGGCTAACTGGGCAATGTCGAAGCGCTGCCGGATGTCGTCGTCCAGGGAACGTAACTCGCCATAGCAGCGGAACACCTTGGCGCGCACCCGCCAACTGTAGAGCGCCGGGGCAAAGCGCAAGAGCGGGATGAGCAGGGCGAGGAACGGCACCAGCAACACGATCGTGCGGTCGAACAGCACCGCCAGCCAGAACGGCAGGTAGCGTTGCAGGAAAGGCGGCCCCGATTTGTAGTAGCGCGCCGCTTCCGGCGACAGTGGCAGCAGCGGGTCCATGTAGGATGGAAACTCGCCAGCACTCTGGAAGAACCCGCTGGCCCCGTGTACCTCGCTGGCCGCCTGCAGCAGCAGGGTCTGCAGCGCCGGATGCAGGTCGCCGCGGACGACTAGATTAGCGGTCGGTGCCAGCAGGCGGATGTCTTCCGGTGGATAGTCGCGGACCAGATCGGCAACGCCCTGCGGCAGCGTCAAGCGGGTCAGGAAGGGGAAGCGGCGCTGGTAGGCGTTGGCCTGGGTGAAGTTCATCAGGCGCACGCCGGGCGAGCGCAGCAGCACCTGCACCACCGGCGCATTTTCGGCAGCGATGATGAAAGCCGCGTCGATGCGCCCTTGCTGCAATTCTTCCGCAGCATCCAGACCGTCCAGCGGCAGCAGCTTGTCGTTGATTTCGATTTCGTTGGCTTCCAGCAGTTGTCTGGCCAAGCGACGGATGCCCGAGCCTTCCTGGCCAATGGCGATGCGTTTGCCGCGCAAATCAGTCAGCCGGGTCAGTGGCTTGTTGCCGCGATAAAAAACCCAGATCGGCTCGTAGAAAACACTGCCGAGCGAATAGAGGTCGTTGTCCGGGACAGCGTCGGGATCGGCCGGCGGCTCGATGACGCCACCCTGGACAAAGGCAACATCCGCCTCGCCCTTTTCGAGGCGCTTGATGTTTTGGCGCGACCCGTTCGAGGTACGAACTTCGAGCGTCACCCCGCTGCGCGCCAGAATGGCCGCGTAGCGCTGGGCGAACTGGTAATAGGCGCCCCCCTCGCCGCCGGTGCTGATGACGATGTGACTGGGCGGCGCCGGTTTGACAAATTGCCAGGCGACGACAAAACCGATGCCGACGATCAGGGCAATCCACCACGCCGTCGCGAACAGATCGCGTAGTGACAGCAAACTAGCCTTGATCCTCGCCACCATCACGGCAACAGCACGGTCGAGCCGATGGTCTGGTGCATGCAGGTGGCGTGGGACATCGTTGTTTCCTTGTTTGTTATGAGCAATGAATCTAGGTTATCACCGCCCTGCCCGACGATCTAGCGACGATTGGTGAAAACCCGGCGGGGCCGGGCGCAGGCAATATATATGACATTTTTGCGGCACCTCGGCCAGAATGGCGGCACCGTTGCGCGGCGCATCTCCCGGCGCCGGCCTTCCGGTCGGTGCCACGCGGTCTGCACTGCCCGGTTTTGGGAGAATCACATGCAACAGGAACACGACAAGAAACGCCTGGCCACCCTGACCCTCGCCGCCCTCGGCGTCGTCTTCGGCGACATTGGCACCAGCCCGCTGTACTCGCTGAAGGAGGTCTTCGGCAGCAGCCATCACCCGGTACCGATCACGCCGGACAATGTGCTCGGCACCTTGTCGTTGTTCTTCTGGGCGCTGTTCATCGTCGTCACACTCAAATACGTGTCCTTCATCATGCGCGCCAACAACAAGGGCGAAGGCGGCATCATCGCGCTGATGACGCTGGCCATGCAGCGCAGCGTGCCGGGCAGTTGGCAGCAGCGGATGCTGATTGTCTGCGGTCTGATCGGCGCCTCCCTGTTCTACGGCGACGGCATCATCACGCCGGCTATTTCAGTGCTATCGGCGGTCGAGGGCCTGGCCATCATCACACCGGCCTTCAACCCTTACATCCAGCCGATCACCATCACCGTGCTGGTACTGCTGTTCGTCTTCCAGCGCCGCGGCACAGCTAGTGTCGGTGCCCTGTTCGGGCCAGTGATGAGCCTCTGGTTCGCGATCCTGGCGCTGCTCGGTATCGCCGCCATCGTCGCCAACCCGGCCGTGCTGGCGGCGGCCAATCCACTGCATGCGCTACGCTTCCTGACCAGCAATTCCTTGCTCGGTTTCCTGGCCTTGGGCGCTGTCGTCCTCTGCCTGACCGGAGCGGAAGCGCTGTACGCCGACATGGGGCATTTCGGCGCCCGGCCGATCCAGTACGCTTGGATCGGCTACGTGTTGCCGGCGCTGCTGCTCAATTACTTCGGCCAGGGCGCACTGCTGCTGGCCAACCCGGCCGCGATCGAAAACCCGTTCTACCTGCTGGCACCAGAATGGGGCCGTTACCCGCTGGTGATCCTGGCTACCGTCGCCACCGTCATCGCTTCGCAGTCGGTGATTTCGGGCGCCTTCTCGATGACTCGCCAAGCCATGCAACTCGGCTACACGCCGCGCCTGGAAACGCAGCACACGTCGGAGCGCGAGATAGGACAGATCTACCTGCCAGCGGTTAACTGGCTGATGCTGGTCGCCATCATCGTGCTGGTCGTCGAATTCGGCTCGTCGTCGAAGCTGGCCGGCGCCTACGGCATCGCGGTGACCGGCACGATGCTGATGACCAATTTCCTGGCTATCGCCGTCGCCATCCGCTTGTGGCGCTGGCATCCGATCCTCGCCGTGGCCGGCGCCCTGCCCTTCATCGTCATCGACCTCAGCTTCTTCCTCGCCAACTCGCTGAAAATTCCCGACGGCGGCTGGTTCCCGCTGGTTTTCGGGCTGCTGATCTTCATCCTGCTGACCACCTGGAAGCGTGGCCGCGAACTGCTGGCCGAGCGCCTCGCGGCCGACGCCATGCAACTGCGGCCGTTCATCGCCGGCCTTGACCGCTGCGGCATCAGCCGCGTGCCGGGCACGGCGGTGTTCATGTCGCCCGATCCCGAGGCCGTGCCGCACGCGCTGCTGCACAGCATGAAGCACTACAAGGTATTGCACGACTGCGTGATCATCCTCAGCATCCGCGTCTTCGACGTGCCCTACGTCCCTGACATCGACCGCGTCGAAGTCCACCGCTTGCCCGACAATTTCGCCCAGGTCGTCGTCCACTATGGCTTCAAGGACGAGCCTGACATCCCGGCCGCCCTGGCGCTTGCCGCCACCAGCGGCCTGCCGCTGGAGCCGATGGAAACCTCCTACTTCCTCGGCCGCGAAACGATCATTCCCAAACTCGGCGCGCGCATGGCCTACTGGCGCACCCTGCTGTTCATCGCGATGTTCCGCAATGCCAGCAGCGCCACGGCCTTTTTCAACATTCCCTCGAACCGCGTAGTCGAACTGGGAACGCAGGTATCGCTCTGAATCCCGGCGGCTACAACGGCGTCAGTTTGGCGTATTCGAGGGCCAGCCACTTCATGCCGGCAGCGCCGAAATTGACCTGCACGCGGGCATCAGCGCCGCGTCCCTCGGTGGCGACGATGACGCCGACGCCGAACTTGGCGTGCTCGACACCCTGGCCGATGCGCAGGCCACCGGCCGACACCGGCTCGGCGTAGCCGCCGCCGAAACCGCCGTAAGCCGGCGCGGCTGCCGGCGCTGCTTTCTTATTCAGTTTCTTCAGCAAGGGCTCGGGAATCTCGTCGAGGAAAGCCGACGGCACGCAGTAGCGGGTCTGGCCATGCAACATCCGGGTCTGCGCGCAGCTCACGTAGAGCCGGCGGCGGGCGCGCGTGACCGCGACGTACATCAGCCGGCGCTCTTCCTCGACGCCGTCGCGCCCTTGGTTGACCGAGTTCTCGTGCGGGAACAGGCCCTGCTCCAGACCGGTAATGAAGACCACGTCGAATTCCAGACCCTTGGCCGAGTGCACCGACATCAACTGGACCGCCTCTTGCCCTTCACCGGCTTGATGCTCGCCAGCTTCCAACGCGGCCAGCGTCAGGAAGGAGACCAGCGCACCGCCCTCGCCGATCGCCCCCTCATCGTCGACGAAAGTGGCGGCGGCGTTGATCAGTTCATCGAGGTTTTCGAGGCGTTCCTGGCCTTCCTTCTCGCTGCGGTAATGCTGAGCCAGGCCGGATTTCTCGATGACGTGCTCGACGACTTCCGGCAGCGGCAAGCCCTCGGTCTCGGCGCGTAAAGCTTCGATCAGGCGAATGAAAGCGCCGACGGTCTGGCCGGCCTTGCCGCTCAACGAGGCGGCGGCGTTGTAAAGGCTGGAGTTGAATTGATGGGCCGTGGCCACCAAGCTCTCCAGCGAGCGGGCGCCGATGCCGCGGGTCGGGAAATTGACCACGCGCAGGAAGGCGGTATCGTCGTCCGGATTGACCAAGAGACGCAGATAGGCCAGCGCATGCTTGATCTCCTGACGCTCGAAGAAGCGCAGGCCGCCGTAGACCTTGTACGGCACGTTCTTGGTGAACAACTCGTTTTCCAGCACCCGCGACTGGGCGTTGGAGCGATAGAGCACGGCAATTTGCAGCGGTGAGACGCCGTCGCGCATCAGCTCACGGATTTCCTCGACCACGAAACGCGCTTCGTCGAGATCTGACCAAGCTTCAAAGGCACGGATCGGCTCGCCGTCACCGGCGTCAGTCCACAGATTTTTGCCCAAGCGCTCGCGGTTGTTCTGGATCAGCGCGTTGGCGGCGGCCAGGATGTTGCCGTGCGAACGGTAATTCTGCTCCAGGCGGATGATGTGGTCGCCGGCGTAGTCGCGCTCGAAATCGCGCATGTTACCGACCTCGGCGCCGCGGAAGGCGTAGATACTCTGGTCGTCGTCGCCAACCGCGAAGACCTTGGCACCGCCGCCGGCTAGCAATTGCAGCCAGGCGTATTGCAGGCGATTGGTATCCTGGAACTCGTCGACCAGGATGGCGCGAAAACGGTCTTGGTAATGCCGGCGTAGCGGCTCGTTGCGCTGCAGCAATTCGTGGCAGCGCAACAGCAGCTCGGCGAAATCGGCGACGCCTTCGCGATTGCACTGGCTCTCGTACTCGGCGTACAACTCGACGCGCTTCTGCGTGTAATTGTCGTAGGCCTCGGCCTGCGCTGCGCGCACGCCTTGCTCCTTGTGGGCATTGATGAAATGGCACAGCTCGCGCGGCGGGTACTTCTCGTCGTCGACATTGAGATTCTTCAGCAGGCGCTTGACCATCGCCAACTGGTCGGCCGTATCGAGAATCTGGAAACTCTGCGGCAGCCCGGCCTCGCGGTGGTGGGCGCGCAACAGCCGATTGCACAGCCCGTGGAAAGTACCGATCCACATACCGCGCGTGTTGATCGGCACCAGCGCCGACAGGCGCGCTGTCATTTCCTTGGCCGCCTTGTTGGTAAAGGTCACGGCCAGGATGCCGTGCGGCCCGACCTGACCGGTGGACATCAGCCAGGCGATACGCGTCGTCAGTACCCGCGTCTTGCCGCTGCCGGCGCCGGCCAGGATCAGCGCATGTACCGGCGGCAGGGTCACCGCTTGCAACTGAGGTGGATTGAGGTGGTCGAGAAGGTTGGACATTGCGTCAAGTCCCAAACAAAGCAGTTACCGAAGGGGCAAGGCGGGTAAGCCCTGCTTAGCGAATGGCGTGGCCAATTACTTGAATTGATGCGAGATCGTGAAAAATTTCACTAAAAAAACTGCACAGGCCTAAAGCTGCGAAGTATACTTGCCGAAAATATGTTGCAGCGCACAAAACTTTCCGCCCACAAGGCACTCAAAGCAAACGTGGTTATCGCCACCGAGCTAAAGGAGTAACTAGCATGAAAAAACACAATCTGACCGCACCCAAAATCCTGCCCTGGATCGCCCGCAAGGCCGGCATCAGCGACGAGCTGGCCCTGAAACTCTGGCGTCGTGCCGTTTCCGAAGCCGAATTCCTGACCAACAAGGCCGAAGGTTCCGATTACTGGGGCCTGTCCGTCGAGCGTTTCCTCGCCCTCGTCGAGAATGAGGTTGGCGAAACGCCGCAATACAGCCTAACCCCGGCACCGCGCCTGTCCTGGATATGGCGCCACCAGACCCGGATGTCGCTGCTGTCGCTGATGGCCGCCGAGAACACCTACCGCTACTGGCAAAACGCCTGGGGGCGGATGTGCGATCAGTACAAGATCGCCGCCTGAGCGAACGGATCTGACTGCGGGTCGAGCACATGCCCCGCCATTCACGGCGGGGCGGGCGAGATAGGCACCCCGGCGCTGCAAGCGCCCCTGACATGACTCACCAAAAGACGGGCGTGTAGGTCCGTCTTTTCGTTTCTGCTTAGTCGTCATTCCCGGCCCCACCGCCACGACTCATCCGGGCTTGCCTGCATAGCTGCGGAAATTCCCCTGGCCGGCGCGGCCGCGGCCGGACACCGGCACGAGCCAGTATAATTGTGGGCTTATTTCATGATTTTTCAGCAAAAGCCCATGCAGGACAAATACATTCCGGCCGACATCGAGCGCGCCGCCCAGCAGCACTGGGGCCAGACCGGCGCCGCCCGCGCCGTTGAAGACCACGCCAAGCCGAAGTACTACTGCCTGTCGATGTTCCCGTACCCATCCGGGAAGCTGCACATGGGTCACGTGCGCAATTACACCATCGGCGACGTCCTGTCGCGCTTTCACGCCATGCAGGGCTACAACGTGCTGCAACCGATGGGCTGGGACGCCTTCGGCATGCCGGCCGAGAACGCCGCGCTGGCCAACAACGTGGCACCGGCCGGATGGACCTATTCCAATATCGGCTACATGAAGCAGCAGTTGCAGTCGCTCGGCTTCGCCATCGACTGGCAGCGTGAATTCGCCACCTGCGCCCCCGAGTATTACCGCTGGGAACAGTGGCTGTTTACTCGTCTCTACGCCAAGGGTCTCGTATACAAGAAGCTCGGCACCGTGAACTGGGACCCGGTCGATCACACCGTGCTGGCCAACGAGCAAGTCATCGACGGCCGCGGCTGGCGCTCCGGCGCGCTGATCGAGAAACGCGAGATCCCCATGTACTACATGAAGATCACCGCCTACGCCGAGGACCTGCTGGCCGAACTCGACAACCTGAATGGTTGGCCGGAACAGGTACGGCTGATGCAGAAGAACTGGATCGGCAAGAGCACCGGCGTGCGCTTCGCCTTCCCCTATGAGCTGGACGGCCGGCAGGAAAAGCTGTGGGTGTTTACGACTCGCGCCGACACCATCATGGGCGTCACCTTCGTCGCCGTCGCCGCCGAACACCCGCTGGCCACCCGCGCCGCGCAGGATAATCCGGAACTCGCCGCCTTCATCACCGAATGCAAGCAGGGCGGCGTCGCCGAGGCCGATCTGGCGACGATGGAAAAGAAGGGCCTGCCGACCGGTCTGTTCGTCACCCACCCGCTGACCGGCGAACGGGTCGAGGTCTGGGTCGGCAACTACGTGCTGATGAGCTACGGCGACGGCGCCGTGATGGCCGTGCCGGCGCACGACGAGCGCGATTTCGCCTTTGCTCAAAAGTACCAACTGCCGATCAAACAAGTCATCGCTGCCGACGGCGAAACCTTCAGCCTCGACGGCTGGCAGGAATGGTATGGCGACAAGAGCCGCGGCGCCTGCGTCAACTCCGGCCGCTACGACGGTCTAGCCTATGCAGCGGCAGTCGACGCCGTCGCTACCGATCTGGCCGCCAAAGGCCTGGGCGAGAAGAAAACCCAGTTCCGCCTGCGTGACTGGGGCATCTCGCGCCAGCGCTACTGGGGCTGCCCGATCCCGATCATCCATTGCCCGAGCTGCGGCGACGTGCCGGTGCCGGACGAGCAACTGCCGGTCGTGCTGCCGGAGAACGTCGAGATCACCGGCGCCGGCTCGCCGCTGGCCAAGATGCCCGAGTTCTACGAGTGCCGATGCCCGAAGTGCGGCGGCAATGCCCGGCGCGAAACCGACACCCTGGACACCTTCTTCGAGTCGTCCTGGTACTTCTTGCGCTATGCCTGCCCGGACAACGCTACGGCCATGGTCGACGAGCGTGTCGGTTACTGGTGCAAGGGTGGCATCGACCAGTACATCGGCGGCATCGAGCACGCCATTTTGCATCTCCTGTATTCGCGCTTCTTCACCAAGCTGATGCGCGACGTCGGGCTGATCGGCGATCTCGGCGAGCCGTTCGCCAATCTGCTGACCCAAGGCATGGTCGTCGCCCCGACCTTCTACCGCGAGGGTGAAAACGGCAAAAAGCTGTGGATCAACCCGGCCGACGTCGATGTCGTCACCGACGAACGTGGCCGACCGACCGGCGCGACGCTCAAGGCCGACGGCCAGCCGGTGACGATCGGCGGCACCGAGAAGATGGCGAAATCGAAGAACAACGGCGTCGACCCGCAAGCACTGATCGACCAGTACGGTGCCGACACGGCGCGGCTGTTCATCATGTTCGCCGCGCCGCCGGACCAGTCGCTGGAATGGTCGGATGCCGGCGTCGAAGGCGCCTTCCGCTTCCTGCGCCGCCTATGGAAACTGGTGCACGACCACGTCCAGGCCGGCCTCGTTACCGCCTGCACCAACAACGACGGCCTAAGTGCCGCCCAGGCCGACCTGCGGCGCAAGCTGCACCAAACCATGGGCAAGGTCGCCGACGACTACGGCCGGCGCAAGCAGTTCAACACCGCCATCGCCGCCGTAATGGAATTGCTCAACGCCTACGATAAAACGCATCTGACCGACGCCGCTGGCCGCGCCCTGGCTCAGGAGGTCCTGGAGAGCGCGGTACTGCTGCTGTTCCCGATCGTGCCACACATCGGCCAGGCGCTTTACGGCGAACTCAAGCCGGGTTCCGACGCCTGTCGCGCTGCTTTTCCCAAGGTCGACCCAGCGGCGCTGAAACAGGACGAGATCGAGCTGGTGGTACAGGTCAACGGCAAGCTGCGCGGCGCCATCCGCGTGCCGGCCGACGCCGACAAGGCAGCCATCGAGGCCGCCGCACTGGCCAATCCGGAGGCGCAGAAATTCATGGACGGCAAACCGGCGAAGAAAGTCGTCGTCGTGCCGGGCCGCCTGGTCAACATCGTCGTCTGAGGAAGACCGCCATGCTGCTGCGCTCCCTGGCCGCCCTGCTGCTCGCCGCAGTCGTTGCCGGCTGCGGCTTTCAACTGCGCGGCGCGCAGAGCGCCGCGCTGCCCTACAAGACCCTGCACATCGCCCTGCCGGAGACCTCCGAGGTCCGCATCTGGCTCGAGCGTTACATCCGGGCCAGCGGCACCACCACGCTCGTCGACAACGCCAAGGAGGCAGAGGCGATCTTCCAACAACTGTCGGACAACCGCCAGAAAACCATCCTCAGCGTCAATGCCCAGGGCCGCATACGCGAACACCGGCTGCAGTTGACCTACCGCTTCCGCATCGTCAACGCCAAGGGCCAGGAAATCGTCCCCCCCAATGAGCTAAGTCTGAGCCGCGACCTTACCTACGACGATTCCAACGTGCTGGCCAAGGATCAGGAAGAGCGCCTGCTGTGGCGCGACATGACCAGCGAACTGGTCAGCCAGATCATGCGCCGGCTGTCGCTGATCAAACCGAAGGACCCCAACCAGGAAGACGACGAGTAATGCTGCTCAAGGGCGAACAGCTCGCCGCGCATCTCGAACGCGAGTTGCGTCCGCTGTACGTTTTGTACGGCGACGAGCCGCTGCTGGTCCTGGAAGCGGCTGATGCCATCCGCGCCAAAGCTCGCCAGCAGGGTTACAACGAACGCGAAGTATTGACGGTGTTGCCGCAATTCGACTGGGGCCAATTGCTGGCCGCCGGCGGCAATCTGTCGCTGTTCGGCGACCGTAAACTGATCGACCTGCGCCTTCCCACCGGCAAGCCGGGCAAGGAAGGCAGTGCGGTGCTGCAACAATGGTGTCAGCATCTATCGCCGGACACCCTGCTGCTGGTGACCCTGCCGGAGCTTGACTGGCGCGAGGAAAAGGCAGTCTGGTTCACGGCCCTGGCCAATGCCGGCGTCGCCTTGAAACTGAATGCCCCGCCGCTGGCCGAGCTGCCCGGCTGGATTGCCGGCCGGCTGCGCCGCCAGCAGCAGAGTGCCGAGATCGAAAGCCTCAAATTCGTCGCCGAGCGCGTCGAAGGCAACCTGCTTGCCGCCCATCAGGAAATCCAGAAGCTCGGTCTGCTCTATCCGCCCGGCCCCTTGTCCGCCGCCCAGATCCGCGATGCCGTGCTCAACGTCGCCCGCTACGACATCGACGGGTTGCGCGAAGCGCTGCTGGCCGGCGACATCGGCCGCCTGACCCGGACCCTCGACGGGCTGATGCAGGAAGGCGAGGCGCCGCCGCTGGTGCTGTGGGCGATGAGCGAGGAAATCCGCGCCCTGGCGGCCATCCGCAGCGGCCTCGACAATGGCCGGCCGCTCGAACTGCTGCTCAAGGAAGCCAAGGTCTGGGGACCGCGCCAGATCGCGGTCAAAAAGACCCTGCAGCGCCTGAGCACAGCCACCCTCGAAGCTGCCCTGCGGCAAGCCGGGCGCATCGACCGTCTGGCCAAGGGCATCGGCCAGGGCAACCTGTGGGAAGAATTCCTGCGCCTGGGTCTCGGCCTGTGTGCAGACGGCCGGCTGATTGCCCATCCCGCGGGCACCGCAGCCTAAGCGGTCTTGCCGCTCACCGAGTCGTCCGGTCCCAGGTCTTCCCAGATGCAATCGCATTCCTGGCGCACATCGTGCAGACCGGGCCTGGTCTGGCCCTGGACCAGACACTCCCCCAGGCATCCATCGTCGACCACCACCACGTTCATATCGGCATCGACGCGGCGTTCACCATCCCAATAACTACACGTCGCACAAATCTTTACTTCAGTCGGCAGAATCAATTTCCCGGCCATCTCGTCCTCGATGGAAAGCCCTTTCGTCATTGCCGGTAAGAGTTTACCGCGTTCCGGAAGTTCCCTGTAGTTTGTCTGGCTATAATGGCTCATTGCCCCATCCGTAGAAAAAGCATGGACATCAAGGACTATATGCAGACCCTCGGCCGCCAGGCCCGTGCCGCCTCGCGCCGCCTGGCGTCGGCGACGACGGCCGAGAAGAACGCCGCACTGCTGCATCTCGCCGCCGCATTGCGCCGCGACAAGGCGGCGCTGCTCGTGGCCAACGCCGAGGATCTCACCACCGCCCGCGCCAACGGCCTGGAGGCAGCCCTGGTCGACCGCCTGACGCTGACCGACAAAGGCGTCGACAACATGGCCGAAGGCGTTGAACAGGTGGCCAAGCTGCCCGATCCGATCGGCGAAATGACCGACATCAAGTATCGTCCGACCGGCATCCAGGTGGGTAAGATGCGCGTGCCGTTGGGCGTCATCGGCATCATTTACGAGGCCCGCCCGAACGTCACCGCCGATGCCGCGGCGCTGTGCCTGAAGTCCGGCAACGCCGCGATCCTGCGCGGCGGTTCGGAAGCCATCCACTGCAACCGCGCCATCGCCGCGCTGGTGCAGGAAGCGCTGCAGGCCGCCGGCTTGCCGGCCGAGGCCGTACAGGTGGTCGCCACCACCGACCGCGCCGCCGTCGGCGAGTTGATCACGATGCGCGAATTTGTCGATGTCATCGTCCCGCGCGGCGGCAAGGGCCTGATCGCCCGCCTGCTGGCCGAATCGCGGGTGCCGATGATTCAGCACCTCGACGGCAACTGCCATGTCTATCTGGAAACCCAGGCCGACCCGGCGAAGGCGCTGAAAATCGTCGAAAACGCCAAGACCCAGCGCTACGGCACCTGCAACACGGCCGAGTCGCTGCTGGTCGACCGCGCTGCCGCCGCTGTACTGCTGCCGCCCATTGCCCGAATGCTGAGCGAAAAGGGCGTCGAAATCCGCGGCTGTACCGAGACCCGCGCCATCGTCCCGAACGCCGTGGCGGCCACGGAAGAGGACTACTACACCGAATATCTGGCGCCGATCATCTCGGTCAAAGTGGTAGCCGGCATCGACGAGGCAATCGCCCACATCAATCAGTATTCCTCGCACCACACCGACGCCATCGTCACCGATAATCACCCGCTGGCCATGCGCTTCCTGCGCGAGGTCGATTCGGCCTCGGTGATGATCAACGCCTCGACCCGTTTCGCCGACGGGTTCGAGTACGGTCTGGGCGCCGAAATCGGCATCTCGACCGACAAGATTCACGCCCGCGGCCCGGTCGGGCTCGATGGCCTGACCTGCCAGAAATGGGTCGTGCTGGGAGACGGGCAGGTTCGCAGCTAAAATTTTTCGCGAAGCAGATCAAGGAGAAAACATATGCCTATCAACTGGACCGACGACCTGAACACAGGCATCGATGTCATCGATCACCAGCATCGCCGCATCGTCGAATTCGTCAATGACCTCGAAGCCGCGCAGGTTCTTGGCGACAAGCAAAAGATCAAGGGCGTGATCGACGATTGCGTCGAATACACCCTGTCGCATTTCACCTTCGAGGAAAGTTTGCAGGCCGAAGCCGGCTACCTGTATTGCAAGCCGCACAAGAAGGTGCATGAACTGTTCGTGCGCAAAATCAACGAATTCCAGTCGCGCATGGATCTGGGCGAGGACGTCAGCGCCGAATTGCATGGCGTGTTGAGTCGCTGGCTGGTCAATCACATCAAGCATGACGATGCTGATTATGTCAGCGCGGTCAAGGAAAAAATGCCCTCCGCCGCTCCCCCACCCTGCGCCGAAAATCCCAAAAGCTGGTTCCAGAAATTGTTTGGCCGGTGAGCCGGGCCGCGTTGCCTCCGCGCTTTTCGCCCGAAAATTCATGATCTTGCCGTCGTGAGTGCCGATGCCTACCACGCCATCGTCGCCGCCCCTGGCTTCTGCCTGGGCATCCGTTGCGACGAGGACGAAGTGACGGCCATCGATTTCCTCGAACCGCGCCCGGAAATCGCGCCGCAAACACCGCTCACGGCCGAGGCAGTACGCCAGTTGCGGGCCTATCTGGCCGACCCCGCTTTCGCCTTCAACCTGCCGCTGCGTCCGGCCGGCACGCCTTTCCAGCGCCGCGTCTGGGCCGCCATTGTCGCCATTCCCAGTGACCGGACGCGCACCTATGGCGAACTCGCCAAGGATTTGCACAACGCCCCGCGCGCCGTCGGCCAGGCCTGTGGCGCCAATCCCTATCCGCTGATCGTGCCTTGCCACCGCGTCGTCGCCAGCGGTGGTGGCCTCGGCGGCTTCGCCCGCGAGCGGGGCGGCTTCCTGCTCAGCATCAAGCGCTGGCTGCTCCGGCATGAAGGCAGCCTCCCCGGCTGATCTCGCCGAGATCGACGGGTTCTGCGACGCCCTCTGGTTGGCCGACGGACTGGCCAAGGCAACGCTCGACAGCTACCGCTCCGACCTCGGCCGCCTGGCCCTATGGCTGGCCGAACACGGCCACGAGCCGCTGCTCGACATCCGGGCGGCGACGCTGACCGCTTTCATCGCCCAGTTATCACGGCAAACCCGCGCCAGTTCGCAAGCCCGCTACTTATCCACGCTGCGCCGCTTCTATCGCTGGCAACTCGACCGCGGCCGCATCGCCGCCGACCCGACCTTGAAACTGGCCAATCCTTCGCGTCCCGCGCGGCTACCCAAGGTCATGTCGGAACAACAAGTCGACGCCCTGCTCGCCGCGCCCGATATCGACACGCCACTCGGCCTGCGCGACCGGGCGATGATCGAGGTGATCTACGCCTGCGGCCTGCGCGTTTCCGAACTGGTGATGCTGCGCCTGCACGAAGTCAGTTTCAACGACAACATCCTTCGCGCCCTCGGCAAGGGCAGCAAGGAGCGTCTGGTGCCGCTCGGCGAAATCGCCGTCGACTGGCTGCGCCGCTATCTGGACGAGGCCAGGCCGGTCATTCTCAAGGGTCAGCACAGCGACGCGCTATTCGTCACCGGGCGCGGCGGCGCGATGACCCGCCAGGCCTTCTGGCAACTCATCAAGCGCTACGCACGGAGCGCCGGCATCGCGCCGGAGCGCCTGTCGCCGCACGTGCTACGCCACGCCTTCGCCACCCACCTGCTCAATCACGGCGCTGACCTGCGCGTGGTGCAGCTACTGCTCGGCCATGCCGACATCTCTACCACGCAAATCTATACCCACGTTGCCCGCGAGCGGCTGAAAGTCCTGCACGCCGAACATCACCCGCGCGGCTGACAGACCGATTCAAATGTAAATATCAACCTCGGCCTCCCCGTCGGCCGATGTCGCGCCCGGCGCCGCCGCCGGCGTCTGCCGCGCCTCCTGCGCGGCCTTCTGCTGCTCGGCCCGTAACTGCGCGAGTTCCGCTTGCAGCAATTGGATTTGCTTCTGGATCAACTCCGCCTGTTTGGTCGCGTCGCCGGAACCGCCCTCCCGCAACTCAAGCAGTTGCCTTTGCAGGTTTTCGATCTGTTTCAGGATCGCCGCGATACGACCGCCTGATGCCGATGAACCACTCACTGGCGCGCTGCTCGGAATGCTGACGTGAGTGGTGGAACCGATGCTGTCCGGCATGATAAGGCCCTTCTTCCTCTACGATATGACATTTCCCTTTATCGTCAGCCCTCGGAAAAACTTGATGGCGATACGAGTAAAACCACGCCAAGCGATCGTAGGTTGGAGTGAAGCCCAACAGCCAAACCGAAAAGGGGTCGCCTATACAAAAAACCGCAAAGAACGCGAAGATGCCGATGTTTTTCTTCGTGCTCTGTGCGTTCTTTGCGGCTTCCTGTGCATCCAGCTTCCGCCATTTTGCGCGTAGTCGCCGGATGGCCCGTGGCGGATGCGGGCTTATGCCGCGTTTTCTGACTTAAACCGAGCGCTCGATGCAGACGCCGACGCGCCTGACTCCCGGCATCATGCCGAGCTTGGCGACCGAGACGCGGACCCACTGGGCGGCGAAGCTCTCCAGCAGCCAGGTGGCGATGTGTTCGGCCAATTTTTCCAGCAGGTTGAAGTGGCTGCCGACCAGATCGCCACGCAGGCGCTCGACGACCGCTGCGTAATCGACGGTGTCGCGGATGTCGTCGCTGGCCCCGGCCGAGGTCGTAGACACGCCGATCCGCAGCGAAATCTCGACTGTCTGCGGCATGGCTTTCTCACGCGGATAAATGCCAATCCAGGTTTCAGCGCGCAGCTCTTCGATGAAAATGATGTCCATGCGGAGTCGGGACGTCCCGGCGGTGTAGAATTTGGCGCGATTGTACCCCAGCCCCCAACCGCCCCGCCGCCATGTCCGCCGCCCTCGCCATCATCGCCGCTTATCTGCTCGGTTCCGTTCCCTTCGCCATGATCTCAGCCAAGCTGTTCGGCCTGGCCGATCCGCGCACCTACGGCTCGGGCAATCCCGGCGCCACCAACGTGCTGCGCAGCGGCAACAAAAAGGCCGCGCTATTCACCCTGATCGGCGACGCACTGAAAGGCTGGGCCGCCGTCTTCGCCGCCCAGCAGTTCGGGCTGTCCGACACCGTCATCGGCCTGGTCGCGCTGGCCGTTTTCTTCGGCCACCTATTCCCGGTCTTCCTCCGCTTCAAGGGCGGCAAGGGCGTCGCCACCGGCGCCGGTGTGCTGCTCGCCCTCGACCCGCTGCTCGGCCTGGCTGTGCTCGCCACTTGGCTGTTCATCGCCTTCGCCTGCCGCTATTCGTCGGCCGCCGCCGTCGTCGCGGCCGCCCTGGCACCGGTCTACTCGGCGCTCGGCCACGGCGGCGGTGGCCATCTGGCAGTGGTCGGAATCATCGCCATCGCGCTGATCGCCAAGCATTGGCAGAATATCCAGCGGCTGCTGGCGGGTCAGGAAAGCAAGATCGGCAGCAAGAAGAAAAAAGCCTGAACCGGCCACACTACCCCATAGCCGAAAGCAATCCGACGGATACCGACAATCCATTGGCTCTATCATCAGTCTCGGCCCAGACTGCATGTACCGGATCGTTGCGATCCGCCGACAGAGAGAGACTATGAGCAAGAAATGCTGCAAGTCCAAGCCGCCCTGCAAGAACTGCCCGAAGCGCCGAAAGAAAGCCGGCGGCGACAATGAACGGGGCGCCGCGCTGTGCTACTTCGTGCCGCTGGCTGAAATATCCGTCAGCGGCCAACGTGGCTGCACGGCAAACGCGCCGGCCGGCTTGGCCGAGGTGCCGGCCTGTAGCCGCAAGCAACCGGCCAGTGCAATCATGGCGCCGTTGTCGGTGCAGAACTCCAGTTCCGGATAGAAAACCCGGTAACGCTTGCGCCGCACCTCGTCATCGAGCGTCACCCGCAGTTGCCGGTTGGCGCCGACGCCGCCGGCCACTACCAGTTGCTTCAAGCCGGTCTGCTTGAGCGCTTGCAGCGATTTTTTGACCAGTACGTCGACGATGGCCTCCTGGAAGGCCCGCGCCGCATCGGCTTTGAAGGTCGCCGACAAGGGTTCCGGCTGCGCGCGGACCAGAGTCAGCACGGCCGTCTTGAGGCCGGAAAAGCTGAAATCGAGATCGCCGGAATGCAGCATCGGCCGCGGCAGTCCATGGACTCCAGCGGTACCGGCCTCGGCCAGCTTCGATAGCAGGGCGCCACCGGGATACGGTAGGCCGAGCAGTTTGGCGCTCTTGTCGAAGGCCTCGCCGGCGGCATCGTCAAGCGTCTCGCCGAGCAATTCGTATTCGCCGACCCCGGTCACCCGCATCAACTGGGTATGGCCACCGGAAACCAGCAGCGCGACGAAGGGGAAACTCGGCGGTGTAGCCGACAGCAACGGCGACAGCAGATGGCCTTCGAGGTGGTGCACTGGCACCGTCGGCTTGTCCAACGCCAAGGCCAGCGCCTCGGCGAAGGCGCAGCCGACCAGCAGGGCGCCGGCCAGACCGGGGCCGCGGGTATAGGCAACCGCGTCGATGTCGGCCAGGCATCGTCCGGAGCACGCCAGCGCCTCGCGCAACAGCGGTACGGTGCGGCGGATGTGGTCACGCGAGGCCAGTTCCGGCACCACGCCACCGTACTCGGCATGCATCGCCACCTGCGAGTGCAGGGCGTGCGACAGCAGCCCGGCAGCGCTGTCGTAGAGCGCGATGCCGGTTTCGTCGCAGGAGGATTCAACACCGAGGATCAACATCGGCGCGCATTTTAGCACTTGAAGCAAAAAGCTTTTTTGCCATATACTGAGAAGTTCTCCGCATCCGAGCGGATACTAATTTGCGCGCACTGCCGTTTACTTGACCTGGCAGGCGCCTGACGGAAGGGGGTGAATCCATATGCCGAATATTCGTGTCAAGGAAAACGAGCCGTTCGAGGTGGCTATCCGCCGCTTCAAGCGCACTGTCGAAAAGACGGGCCTCCTGACCGAGCTGCGCGCTCGCGAGTTCTACGAAAAGCCGACCGCCGAGCGTAAGCGCAAGGCTGCCGCCGCTGTCAAGCGTCAACACAAGCGCCTCCGTAGCCTGACCCTGCCGCCGAAGCTGTACTGATCCAGTCACGGTGATCGCCGCAGGAACCAGCCGCCCGCCTGAACAGCCGGCGGCTTTTTTGTTTGAATTCGGCGAAACAGAGCGCCAATCCCGCACCTTGTTCCCCACATCCCGACCCCGAGCGCCACGATGAGTCTCAAAGCCCGTATCACCGAAGACATGAAGACAGCCATGAAGGCCAAGGACGCACCTCGCCTGGCGGCCATCCGCCTGCTGCTTGCCGCCGTCAAGCAGAAAGAGGTCGACGAGCGCCACGAACTCGACGACGACGCCACCGTCGCCGTCATCGAGAAGCTGACCAAGCAGCGCAAGGATAGCGTCACCCAGTATGCGGCTGCCAACCGCCAGGATCTCGCTGATGCCGAGAAATTCGAGATCGCGGTCCTCGCCGCCTACCTGCCGGAAAAAATGAGTCAAGCGGAGATTACCGCCGCCGTCGCTACTGCCATCGCCGAAACCGGTGCCAAGGGGCCGGCCGACATGGGCAGGCTGATGGCCGTGTTGAAGCTGCGCCTAGCCGGCAAGGCCGACATGGCCGAGGTTTCGCAGCGGGTCAAGGCGGCGATTTCCTAGTACTACCCGCGACCATCCGAACCGCCTCGACCGCACGGCCCCACCATGATTCCCGATACCTTCATCCAGGACCTGCTGGCCCGGATCGACATCGTCGATCTGGTGGACAGCTACGTGCCGCTGAAGAAAGCCGGGGCCAACTACGCCGCCTGCTGCCCCTTCCACAACGAGAAATCACCGTCCTTCACGGTCAGCCCGAGCAAGCAGTTCTATCACTGCTTCGGCTGCGGCGCGCACGGCACAGCAATCGGCTTCGTCATGGAATACCAGGGACTCGGCTTCGTCGATGCAGTCAAGGAACTGGCTGGCCGGGCCGGCATGCCGGTACCGGACAGTGGCGGGGGCAGTTTCCACGACGAGAAACCCGGTCAGACGCGGACGCTGGTCGAGATCATGGCCCGCACCGCCCAGTACTACAAGGAACAACTCAAGGCCTCGCCGCGCGCCATCACCTATTGCAAGCAGCGCGGCCTGTCCGGCGAGATCGCCGCCCGCTTCGGCATCGGCTACGCGCCGGATGGCTGGCAGAACCTGCAGGCGGTGTTTCCCGACTACAACGCCGACGAGCTGAAGCTGGCCGGTCTGGTCATCGAGAATGACAGCGGCCGGCGCTACGACCGCTTTCGTGACCGCTTGATGATCCCGATCATTAACCCAAAGGGCGACATTATCGCCTTCGGCGGTCGCATCATCGACCAGGGCGAGCCGAAATACCTGAATTCGCCGGAAACACCGCTGTTTGAGAAGGGCCGCGAACTGTTCGGCCTGCCACAGGCCCGCCAAGCGCTACGCGATACCAACACCGCCATCGTCACCGAAGGCTACATGGATGTCATCGCCCTGGCCCAGAACGGTGTCGGCAACGCCGTAGCAACGCTCGGCACGGCGACCACGGCCACCCACGTCGGCAAGCTGCTGCGCCAGGTCGACCGCGTCGTCTTCTGTTTCGATGGCGATAACGCCGGACGCAAAGCCGCCTGGCGGGCACTGGAGAATTCGTTGGAAGCGCTGGCTGACAACAAGCGCCTCGGCTTCGTCTTCCTGCCACCGGAACACGATCCGGACAGCTACATCCGCGCCCAGGGCAAGGCCGAATTCGACCGCCAGGTCGTTCAGGCCACGCCGCTGTCTGATTTTCTGCTGCGCGAACTGGCCCAGCGCTGTGATCTGACCAGCTCGGAAGGCAAGGCGCAATTGATCTACGAAGCCAAGCCGCTGCTTTTGAAGCTGCCGACGCCGCTGTTGCGCCTACAACTGGTCAAGCGCTTGGCCGAGGCCAGCGGCTTTGCCCAGAGCGAAGTCGAGCGCCTGTGCGAACTCAAGTCCTTCGTGCCCGCCCCACCGCCCAAGGTCAAGCGCAGCGCCCCGTCGCTAACCCGCAACCTGCTGCGCATCGTCCTGCACAAACCGCAACTCGCCGCCCAACTACCGCCCGAACTGCTGCCCGACACGCCGGAGCGCCCCGCCTTGCTGCGCCTGCACCAACTGGTGACCGGCCAGCGTGAGACGGGTAGCTATGCCGTACTGCGCGAGCAACTACGCGGCCTGCCGGAGGAAACCATGATTGAAAACGCCGCTGCGGAACTTCTTGGCCAGGCATTTGACGAAACGGAAGCCGAAACCGAATTCCGCGACACCGTCGACAAGCTCCGTGCCGCGGAGCAGAAGCGACTGTTCGCCGAATTGCAGTTGAAAGCGCAGCAATTCGGCGTCGCCGGCCTGAGCGCCGCGGAAAAGCAGGCCTATATCCAGTTGCTTGGCACACAGCCAAATCGCAGCTAAGTTGTGGTATAATTTACAGTTTTCTCCAATATCATGGAACGTGTTCATGGCTAAGGCAAAAGACACCGCGAAGGACGCCCCGAAGGCGCGCACCAGCAAAGCCAAGGAAAAAGCCGCCGAAAAGGCGCTGCTCAACGGCGCCATGGCCGAGACTCAGGAACCGCTCGACGCCGAGGCGCGCAAGACGCGACTGAAGGCCCTGATCAAGCTCGGCAAGGAACGCGGCTATCTGACCTACGCCGAGATCAACGACCATCTGCCGGACGACGTCGTCGATGCGGAAAGCATCGAGGCGATCATTTCCACCTTCAGCGACATGAGCATCCAGGTTTTCGACGAGGCGCCCGCCGCCGAAGACCTGCTGATGTCGGACGCCGCCGCCACCGCCTCCGACGACGAGGAAGTCGAGGAGCAGGCCGAGCAGGCATTGTCTACCGTCGATTCCGAGTTTGGCCGCACCACCGACCCGGTACGCATGTACATGCGCGAGATGGGCTCGGTCGAACTCTTGACCCGCGAAGGCGAAATCGAGATCGCCAAGCGCATCGAGGAAGGCCTCAAGCACATGGTGCAGGCCATCTCCGCCTGCCCGACCACCATTGCCGACATTCTCGACTCCGCCGCCAAGGTCGAGGTCGATGAAATGCGCATCGACGAACTGATCGATGGCCTGATCGACCCCAACGCCGTGGAGGCCACCGAGCCGACTTCCGACATGCCGGAAGAGGAAGAGACCAACGATGACGAGGAATCCGACGACGAGGACGGCGGCAACGGCGCCGTCTCGGCCTCGCTGCTGCAGTTGAAGACCGACGCGCTGGAGCGCTTCCAGATCATCCGCGCGTTGCATGCCAAGATGCAAAAGGCTCTGAGCAGCAAGGGTTCGCAGGACAAGACCTACCTCAAGCTGCAGCAGCAAACCTCCGATGAATTGATGAGCATCCGCTTCACCTCGCGCTCCATCGAGCGCCTGTGTGACAGCGTGCGCGGCATGGTCGAGCAGGTACGCGCCTGCGAGCGCAAGATCCAGCAACTCTGCGTGGATCGCGTCAAGATGCCGCGCCCGCATTTCATCCAGTCCTTCCCCGGCAACGAGATCAATCTTGACTGGGTCGACAGCGAGGTCGCCGCCGCGCCGAAAACCTATGTCGCCATCCTGACCCGCAGCGCACCGGACATCAAGGAAGAGCAGAAGAAGCTGCTCGCCCTGCAGGACCGCATCGGCATCCCGCTCAAAGAACTGAAGGACATCAACAAGCAGATGTCCACCGGCGAAGCCAAGGCCCGCCGCGCCAAGCGCGAGATGACCGAGGCCAACCTGCGCCTGGTGATCTCCATCGCCAAAAAGTACACCAACCGCGGCCTGCAGTTCCTCGACCTGATCCAGGAAGGCAACATCGGTCTGATGAAGGCGGTGGACAAGTTTGAATACCGTCGCGGCTACAAGTTTTCCACCTACGCCACCTGGTGGATCCGTCAGGCCATCACCCGCTCCATCGCCGATCAGGCCCGCACCATCCGCATCCCGGTGCACATGATCGAAACCATCAACAAGATGAACCGCATCAGCCGGCAGATTTTGCAGGAAACCGGCGCCGAGCCCGATCCGGCAACGCTGGCGAAAAAGATGGACATGCCCGAGGACAAGATCCGCAAGATCATGAAAATTTCCAAGGAGCCGATCTCCATGGAAACCCCGATCGGCGACGACGACGACTCCCATCTCGGCGATTTCATCGAGGACCAGGCCACCCTGGCCCCGGCCGATGCCGCCATGTACTCCAGCCTGCGCGGCGTCACCAAGGAAATTCTCGACAGCCTGACCACCCGCGAAGCCAAGGTGCTGCGCATGCGCTTCGGCATCGAGATGAATACCGACCACACCCTCGAAGAAGTCGGCAAGCAGTTCGACGTCACCCGCGAGCGCATCCGCCAGATCGAAGCCAAGGCCCTGCGCAAGCTGCGCCACCCAAGCCGCTCCGACAAGCTGCGCAGCTTCGTCGACACCAGCGGCAGCTAAGTTTTCCGGGCCTGTAGCTCAGTCGGTTAGAGCAGAGGACTCATAATCCTTTGGTCCAGGGTTCGAGTCCCTGCGGGCCCACCAAAACTCAATGGCTTGGGAAAAATCCCAAGCCATTTTTTCGTGCACTATAAGAACCTGTTCACGATCTTCTGAGCAAAAGCGCCAGGAAGGCGAGGAGGACGAACTGCAAGCTGGTGTTGAGTTTGCGCTCGCAGTTTTTCCACAAACGCCGGCATTTCTCGATCCA
>JAIRKE010000056.1 GCA_031260295.1 Azonexus sp. | reverse complement strand
GACGCGCCTTTCATCAGCAAAGCCACCTGAAAGCCCGCGATCTGGACATCGCTGACCGCCCCTTGATTGATGGCGGCAATCAGCTCCGAAAGCTCGGCTTCTGTAAGCTCTTGATGGGTTGTTATCTTTCCCAGAATTTTCTTGTACAAGACGGTCTCGCTTCTCAGTAGTGTGGTGTCTCGGAAGTCACCTGACGTTTATGCCAACCGGCATCTCAACGCGGCGCGTTGGGGTGTCCAGCGAGCGAAGCGAGCGGGGTTGAACATGTTGTCAGGATGCTTGGCGAAGCTGGACACAAGCCCAACCGAACGCATAGTCCGCGAAGAATATCACTTCCGCCCATCAGAGCGGGATGCAACTGCAAGGCCAAACACTGAGCGGATACAGTGCAAGAGATTAAAAGCGGCATGGGCTTGAACTGGCGCTCAACGCCGCAGCCCCAACGACCAGGCAAGAAAAACCAGCCAGACGGGCACAACGAAGAGTGCCCGCCGAGCAATGATGCGAATCGGATTCTTTCGCGCAAGTGCAACCAAAAGCGTGAGCACAGGCAAGAGTACAGCCGACTCAATGAGAAGATTGCGCCAGAGATAGTAGTTGCCTATGGCAAGCCGGCCTGCACTGGGTAGGATGCCGGGTGCCGACACATCTTGATTGTGGAGCGGCCAAAACAGGGGCACGGAATGAGCACCCACCAAGAGATCGAGGAGGGGGTGCGACAAGGCGGCCAAAAGGAACGCAACGAATGGAGCGGTAACCGAGGTACGCCTGGCAAGATGGCGAGTACCCCACCAAGTCAGCAGCGACATAGCCACAGCAAACAGGATGGAGTGGCTTATCCGTGGATTGGCCGAGTAATTGAACAGCCAAATTGCGAAGTAATCAAAATCCGGGCAGATAGCCACAAACATAAAGGCCGGAAGAGCCCACCAGGAGCGCTTGTTTCCGAGTTGGTTGCACGCCAGGTAAGCGGCGGCTCCCGTAGCGGCGTGCCCTATGATCGACGACATGTCACCCCCGAAGTTTCAGGAATTCCAGGTTCCATATTTTCTCGGCACGACTTCCGATTAACCAGAACGATATAGCCAGGATCAGGAAAAAAACTGCCTTGTGAGTGGCATCCCAGAAAAACTCGAAATACTTTGTGTATAGATTGAGAAACAAAAAGGTAATACCAAAGCCGCGTGAAGTGGCATCATCATATTTCAAACCATATGCAATTGCTGCAATAGCAGCCAGCGCAAATAACAGCCCCCAATGAAGAAGTTCGATCTGATTGGTATCACTCCAGGAAGACATATCGCCGTAATTCCCGAAAATGGACAGTATCCATAATGCAATGAACAGGTAAAGCAGTCCGAATACATAAGTGGCATGAGAGAAAGCCTTCAGATGCCGAACCTGTTTGAACCAGAAACTGATCCCTGTCAGAACGATGCCAAACAAAACAAAACGCATTGGGAAATTCATGCCAAGGTAGTAAGCGCCCCAGCCGGATTTATAGCCAGTTTCCGTGCCGAACCAGGAACCTAGCGACAGGATGGAAAACGCCCAGATCAGTTTGGATGAGAGCGTAATGGCCAATATGCCATAAACAAACGTAGCCAAAAGGAATAATAACGAGAAATGGCCGCTACCGGTGTCAATGGCTTCGCCTAAAAAGGCGATGGAACCTGAGCAGAACAGCACTCCAATAAAGAAGATGGCTTCATTGCTGAAAACTCGTTCAGGGTGCTTGCGGCGCCGGGCCAGTCCAAGGTAAAAAATGCCTGCTGCGAGTATCGCCAGTATCAGGCAGCGAACAGCGGCGGGTGCTGTAAAGAACTGTTCCAGTAACGCGATCAGCGCTCTGTCGGCAAGTATGCTGGCTAGTGCAATAATGAAACAAATAATGGCAACCCAAAAGGAATATTTAGCCAGCCTTTTCCAATCGAACGGGCGGATGGTAAAACTTTCCCGCAGACTGGCGGCAATTTCCTGGGAGACCGTTTCTTTTGCTACCCATTCGTCAATGACATCGAGCAAAAATTTCCCCTGTTTTTTATTGAAAATCATGATATGTGCCTTCTGAAATCATAGATTGAACAAACCGCAAGGCGGCTTGACAGGGCATTGTATATTCAGATGCGGGGCAGGATGACAATCGGTGGAGATAGGGTTATGCAAAGGTTCTCTAACTTACAAACCTTACAGTTTTCCTGAACGCAGCCGTAGTTGTGGACAAGTTTCCTGTTTGCTGACTGAAGGAGAATCCTGTGTCCATTTTGCCCGTCGCCGCTTCCTCCGTCCTTGCCGGGCAGTCCGTCATCCGGCTGACGCCTGCCATCGGCACCGGTCAGGCCGACCCGGCGCAGGATTCGGCACCTGAATCATCCGCTGCCGTCAGCCTCAGCAAGAACGCCCAAGCCTGGGTGGAAAGCGAAGAACGCTTTGATAGGTACCGGCACCGAATCAGTCCTTATGCGTGTAATTTCTTCACCCGCGACGACCGAAAGGTGATCGGCGAGGCTTACGAGATAGCCGAGGGGCTGGCCGCGAAGCGCGGCGAACTGGTCATGGAGAAGATCGACAAACTCGTCAATGAACTGGCTGTCTTTCGCATTCGGCAGAACATGCGCGGCGAACTGGTGATGCTCGCCGTCAGGCAGGCGCGCGGTCAGGGGGAGGACGATCCCGACGCACCGTATCAGGTTGATCTGGCGCATCTGCCGCTACTTGGCAAAATCCGCGAGATGACCGGCGCTGGCGGCTAATCGGGGGGCGGATGATTCGAGCACCAGCAATTGGCGATCGGGATCTTTGAAAACCAGGTTGGATAATCCGGTTTTTGGCTCCTCGACCTGGGCTCGAACCGGCTCATGAGCTTTCCTCCGCTACTACTTCCATCTGCCGAGTCGTGTTGTTGCCGCCGAGTTCGACGACTTCATCGACGTGCAGACCCCGGGGGATCTGGTGGGTAATGAAGAGCATCGTCACCTGGCCCTTCAACTGGTTGATGGTTTTGGCGAAATGTTCGGCGGTGTGCTGGTCGAGATTGGAGATGGCTTCGTCGAAGATCAAAATCTTGGGGCGCTTCAAGAGGGCGCGGGCAATCGCGATGCGTTGGCGCTGCCCGCCCGATAGCCCGGTGCCGCGCTCGCCGATTTCGGTCTGGTAGCCCTCGGGCAAGTGCTCGATCACGTCATGGATTTCGGCGGCCTTGCAGGCTTTGATGACGTCTTCAAAGCTGGCATGGGGGTGCGCCATGACCAGGTTGTCGTAGAGGGTGCCGGCGAAGAGCACGGTTTCTTGCGGCACGACGCCGAAGAAGGCTCTGAGTTCGTTGGCGGCCAGGTGGCGGATGTCCTTGCCGTCGAGATTGATCTGGCCTTCGTTGGGGTAATGAAAGCCGAGCAGCAGTTTGGCCAGGGTGCTCTTACCGCAGCCGGAGGGGCCCATCAGCACGGTCAGGCGTCCCGGCTTGAAGCTCAGATTGAGGTTGCGGTAGAGCCAGGGGTGGTGCTCGCTGTAGCGGAAGGCGAGTTGGCGTAGGTCGATGCGTCCGCTCCCCTGGTTTTCCCGGGAAGGGGTCAGGGTGTGGGGTTCCTGCGGCATGTCGAGAATGTCGCCCAAGCGTTTGACGGCGATGTTGGCCTGCTGGAATTCCTGCCACAGACCGACCAGGCGCAACAGCGGTTGGCTCATCCGCCCGGCGAACATCTGGAAGGCAACCAGCATGCCGACGGTGAAGCCTTCGTTTTTCATGACCAGGAGCGCCCCGATGATCAGGATGGACAGGGTCATGACCTGTTCGAGGCTATTGCTGGCGACGTTATAGGTGTTGCCGACCTGCCGGGTGGAGAAGCCGGAGGCGAGGTACTGGGCGAGGTAGTCGCCGTACTTGCGGTCGATGTCGGCTTCCATTTGCAGGGATTTGACAGTGGCCATCCCAGCGACGTATTCGGTGAGGAAGGCCTGGTTTCTGGCGCCGAGCATGAATTGCCGATTGAGCTTTTCGCGGAAGACGGGGGCGACGAAGAAGCTGATGAGGGCGATGGTGCCAAGCAGGCCGACGGCAATCAGCGAGAGCTGCCAACTGTAGGCGAACATGACCGCCAGGAAGATGAACAGGAAGGGCAGATCGAGGAGCAACGTGACGGCGGCGCCGGAGACGAATTCACGGATGGTCTCCACACCGTGCAGGCGGGCCACCAGGGTGCCGGTGGGGCGATTCTCGAAATAGGGCACCGGCAGGCGCAGCAGATGGCGAAAGACCTGGCTGCCGAGCACGGCATCGATCCGGTTGCCCGTGTGCAGAACGAGGTATTGGCGCAGCCAGGTCATGCCGCTGGTGAAGAGCATGAACATGAGCAGCGCCACGCCCAGCACGATGAGGGTGCTGTGCGTCTGGTGCACGATGACTTTGTCGATGATGACCTGGGTGAACAGCGGGGTGGCCAGACCGACGAGTTGGATGGCCAGGCTGGCCACGAGAACATCGCGCCAGATGGGTTTGTGTTTGAGCAGTTCGGGGATGAACCAGCGAAAGCCGAAGGGTTTTTTCTGGGTCTCGAAGCCGGGAACGGCTTCGTCCTTGCCGGCTGCTTCACGGGCAACGAGGATCAGGTTGGGTTCGAGCAGCCGTTCGGCGTCTTCGGCGGCCAGGGTTTGCGGGGCTGGCGCACCGGCCCGGAAATAGAGGAGCTTCTGGCCGTCGGTCTTGAGGATGAGGATGGGCAGGCAGGGAACGCTCTCGCGGGTTTCGACTTCGGGGGGCGCCCGGAGAAAGGCAATGGCCGGCAGGGGGAGCTTTTGCCAGTCGGCGGGTTGGGTCGAACCACCTGTCTTGTAACCCAGGCGGCGCGCCGCTTCATGCAGCGTGGCCAGATCATGCGGCGGCGGGAATTCCTGCTCGATCAGCTTGGGGTCGAAGGGGATACGGTAGAAACTGCATAGACTGCCGAGCAGCCACAGCAGGTCACGATACGCCAGCACCGTTTCTGACGTTTGCATTGTTTCAGAAGTTTGCATTACCTAACTCCGGTTTGGCGTTCGCATGTCTGGCCTACCGCTCTCTGGCCGCTTCATGCCAAGCCTTTCTGACGGGTGAGAGCAGATACTCCATCACTGTCCGATCGCGCAGCCAGATTTCTGCGTGGGTCTGCATCCCGGCGGAAAGCATGTAACGCTGGTGATCCATCTCCAGTTGCATGGCTTTGAGCCGGATCAGCGCCTTGTATACCAGCGGCTGGCGGTCGGCCGAATTTTGGGCGTTGCCAGTGGGGGTATTGCCGTCGGCCGCATCGGCGCTGACGTGCTCGACCGTCCCTTCGACCATGCCGTATTTCTGGAATGGAAAGGCGGCGAACTTGAGTTTGACGGGCTGCCCTTGACGCACGAAACCGATGTCCTCATTCGATACCCAGACCTCGGCCCGCAGAATTTCATCTTCCGGCACCAGCGTGAGCAGGATCGTTCCCGGCTGTACCACGGCGCCTGCGGTATGGGTCGCCAGATCCTTGACCACGCCGTCCTGCGGCGCCTTCAATTCGAGCAGTTCCTGCTTGTGCGTTTGTTTCGCCAGTTCCTGGGTCAGCCGGTCGACCTGGCTTTGAATCTCGTTACGCTCGGCATGCAGTTGCCGGCGGTAGTCGGATTCGATCTGGACCAGCTTCTTCTCCGATTGCAGCATGCTGGCCCTGGCCGATTCGATCAGGAAGCCCTGGGTTTGCAGTTCCTGCTCCTTTTCCAGACGCTCGCGCTTCTTGTCGCTGCTCGACAGGGCACTGACGTAACCGTCCTGGACCAGTTCTTCGTAGGCCTTGTCCTGCTGCCGGTAGTGCGGCAAGACCTCTTCAAGTTTCTTCTTCACCTGTTGAGCGGCGGCCATCTCTTGCCGGGCCTTGATCAGGCGTGAATGCTCCTCGGCCATGGCCGCCTCCAGGGCTCCGCGGTTGGCCTGGTATTGGGCGGCGATTTCTTCGGCCAGCGCCGACGGATCGCCGGGCTGCCCCAGGAAGGGCTCGCCGCTCAGTTCGGCCTCAATGCGGCGCAGGGTCAGGCGTTTGCGCTGGTACTCGGCTTCGATCGCCTTGGCGTCGGCCTCCGTGATCAATGAATCCATGCGGATCAGTACCTGGCCGGCTTTGACTCCTTGGCCTTCTCTGACCAGGATGTCCTTGACGATGCCGGATTCAGCGGGCTGGACGATCTGCAGATAGCTTTGCGGCACCAGCTTACCTTCGGCGACGGCGACGATGTCGAGCTTGCCCACCAAGGCCCAGACGAGCAGGGCGCCGAGCAGAATGAGCAACAGCCACAGCACCTTGCGGCCGAGCGGATGGGGCGGCGCATCCTGCAAGCGCAAGAGCGGCGGGGAGAAGTCCAGGGGATTGGCTTCGGCTTGGTCGAACAGGGATTTCATGGGCGTGGTTCGTTCAGTGAAGACATCTCGGGGGTCTCTCCTGCGTTTCGTGGGCGTTGCTCCTCGATCCGCCGGCCAAAGTCCGCTCGATCAGAGACAGGCTTTGTTCCATCGCCTGGCTGGGCGAGAATTGGCGATGACGATCCCGGAAAGCATTGGCCGCCTGCCGATAGCAAGGCTTCACCAGCAGTTCCTGCATCGATGCCGTGGCCTTGTCGGCGTCGAGCCGGCCCTCGAGCAGCTTGCCTGCGCCCAGCAGTTCGATGCGTCGCGCCAGGAGCATCTGCTCGACATTGCAGGGCCGCATCGCCAAGGGCACCCCCGCCAGCAGCGCCTGGGTCGAGAAACCGCCGTTGCCATAACCGACCGCCAGATCGGCGACTTCGAGCAACGGCGCCAGATCGACCGGCGTCAGCGCCATGCGCAAATGTCGTGTGGCAACACGTTTGGCCGCCTCGGGGTTCATCCCCGGAGCGACACACAATACATCGGCATCGAGCCGGGCCAGCGCTTGAAGTATCGCGGCGAACCCCGGTACCGCGGGGCGCAGGTAAGCCAGCACTTTGGGCACTTCCCGGCGTTGCCAGTCCACACGCAAGGCCTGGGGCAGCGAGACGATGGGGCCGACATAGCGACCTGCCCGACGCTCGCCATAGTGATCGAGTTCGGCAACCGTATCCAGGATATCGTCCGCGCCGAACAATTCACGCATTCGTACGGTTGCCGCATGGCCCTGCGCTATTTGTGCTGCATCGGTCACCCGGTTGAGCCGCGCTTCGGCTTCCCTCAGGGTTTCTTCGGGAATCTCTTCCCAGGGCCGGATCGAGGGCCACGGCGAAACGGCAGGCGGAATCGCAAAGCCGTTGCCAATCGCCAGGTGGGGGATGCCCGCAAGATGGGCTGCCAGCATGGCCGTCGGCGCGTAGTCGGCAACCAGGACATCGGGTTGAGCCAGCGAAAGCATCCCCCTCCAGGCGTTGAGCCGCGCGGCCACATCGTGCGCATCGGCAAAACCGCTGCCAAGAAGCACATCGGCATAGTTTGCCGGTGACCCATGACCCGCGACGCCCTGTGGCGTCATGGGCGCGGGCAGCACGGTGAACCCTTGCCCGATGCACTGCCCGGCCGGCAGCCGAACATCCTTGAGCGCCAGCGTCACCGCGTGCCCGCGTTGGCGCAGACCCTCGGCTAACCGCAGGCACCGGGCGAGATGCCCAAAGGCCCCGCCCAGTTCCCAGGCGATCATGACGCGCGCCACCATCACAGTTTCTCCAGCCCCTCCTGCAACCCGGCGAAGCTCTTGAGTTGGTTTCCGGCGGCGGCCAGCGACAGTGCATCCGCTCCGGCCCCTGCCGTCTGACCACCTTGCAGGAGGCCGGCAAGACCCGTCGGTCCAGCACTCCAGTTCACATCGCTCCAGCCAGGCGCGGCCTGGCGTTGGGCATCGAGCCGGTTCAGCGCATCGGTCAGCGCCGCCCAGCAACGCGCGAAGTCCGGCGTCTCGCCGGCCGAGCCGGAGGCTTCTTCACCCCACGAGGCGACATCGTCGTGTTCCAGATCCGCCTGGCTGAGAAAGGAGATAGATGAACTGTTGTCCCCGAATCCGCCCAGGTAACTTTCCATCGACTCGTCTGCGCCGTCGGTCTTCTTGCCCTTGTTCCCAGGCTGCCCCGGCCCAGTACCCGGCCCGTCGTTCTGGTTAGTATCGTGTCCGGGGGGTGGACCATCCGGGCCGTTACCTACACCTTCGTTGCCCTGCTGCTTGGCGGCGTTGTTGCTGTTACCGTTACCGTTGTTGATGCTGATCTTGAAGACATCCGAGACGCTTTCTCCTTGCCCATCACTGACCGTCACGCAGACCTGGGTGGTGCTGGTGAGGTTGCCGGGCAGGGTGGCGCTGAAGGTTTGCGTTTCGGCATCGAAGATGAGCCAGTCCGGCAGAGGCTTGCCGTTGTTCAGGGTGGCGGTATAGGTCAGGGTATCGTTGATGTCACGGTCGGTGAAGCTGCCTTCGGGGATCTGCCAGGAGAAGGATTGCCCCTTGTTCAGGGTGACATCGGCCAGAGCCTTGGTGAGTTCCGGGGCGTCGTTGGTGCCATGGATGGTCACGGTCAGTTCGCCACTGCTGCTCGCTACGCCGTTACTGGCGAGGTAGCCGAAGCGCTCGGTCACTGTTTCGCCGGCACCCAGTCCCTGTACCTTGGCCAGGGCGTTGTCGAGCACATAGGCGTAGGTGCCGTCGGGCAGCAGGCTCAGGATGCCGTATTCGCCGGTGCGGATGCCGGCGTCCGAAACTTCCAGCGTGCCGCCGTCCGGGTCGTGGTCGTTGGCGAGCACGTTACCGAGGGCGATGGTCTGACCATCCTCAACCACATGGGCGCTGTCCGGTGCGGTGACGGGGGCTTGGATATCGCCTGGGTCACCATCGGACATCACGTCCAGCGCGAAGCTTTGGCTGGCCGAGGCACCGGCCAGGTCGGTGGCGGTGACGAGAAGTTGCAGCTTGCCCACATCGCCGCCCTCCGGGGTGCCCGTGAAGGTCTGTGTTTCGGCGTCGAACCTGAGCCAGTCCGGCAGGGGGTCGCCATTGTCCAGGGTAGCGGTGTAGGTCAGTACGTCACCAACGTCGACGTCGTAAAAGCTGCCGGCCGGCAGGGTGTAGGTGAAGGAAGCGTCTTTCTTGGCCTGCTGGTCGGTAAGCAGAGTGCCGATCTCTGGTGCGTCGTTGACGTTCTGTACGGTGACATGGAAGCTATGCAGGCTGGCGGTGCCCAGTTCGTCCATGCCTTGAATGACGACATCAAACTCGCCGACGTCGTCGTTTTCTGGGGTGCCGTACAGGGTGCGCGTGGCCGCATCGTACTGTAGCCAGTTCGGCGGGGTTTCATAGCCCGAAATCATCACCCGGGTCAGAATGCTGTCGCCGTCGGGATCGATGAACAAATCGGGGGGAAGTGTCAGGCTGAAGGCCACGTCTTCCAGAAGAATCTGGTCGGCGATGGGATTAGCCACCTCCGGCGCACGGTTCATGAACTCGCGTAGCGTGACTGCTGTGCCATCGGCAAACTCCAGGGTGTCGATCACCGTGCCGCCGCCCACGCCGTTCGGGGCGTAATCGCGCACGCGCACCAAGTCGCCACCGGTGCCGTAATGGATCAGCAGATCGTTGCCATCCACATCGACGCGCACATCGGCGCGACCGATGCCGGCGCCGAAAGTCAGGATATTGCCGATGCCCTCCTCGACGCCATCCTCGATGATGTCTTCGCCATCGCCGAGGTTGACCACATAAGCATCGCGCCCGCCTCCGCCGCGCAAGACGTCATTGCCGGGCCCTCCCGTCAATACGTCCGCGCCGTCGCCGGATTCCAGGAGGTCGTCACCGTCATAGCCGTAAAGGCGGTCGTTGACGTTGGTGCCGAAGAGGGCGTTGCCGCCATTGTCGCCTTCGACCACGAAGGTCCACGACACCAGCGTATCGTAATCCACCACCGCGCCGTCGGCGAATTCAAAGTATTCAATGATGCGCGAACCAAGCACATCATCCGGATTGAAGCCGGTCAGGCGCAGCATGTCGCCATCGCCGCCGTAGGCAATGCGCAGCACATGGCCGCCCTTGCCGTCGGGCTCGAAACGCAGGTTGTTGCGCCAGGTTTCCGGGTCAATGCCCGGCCCGAAGCGCAGAACCCTGCCGGACTCTCCAGCGACTTCATCGACGAACACTTCACCATCGCCCAGGTTGATGACACGGGGGCCATCCGTCCCGCCCGCGCCGGGGTCATCCCCATAATCCACGCCGCGTTCCAGCAATTCCTCGAAGGAAAGTGTGATGCCTCCCCAGGGCAGGCTGATTTGCTGCACCGGCGCTGGCATGTTGGGGTCGCGCGGATCGAACCCCAGGAAGCGAATCGTATCGCCCTCCGGTGTGTAGCGCAGCAGCAAGTCCCGGCCGTCGAACACCAGGCGCAGGTCGTCAGCATTGACCGCACCGGTCAGTTCGAGGCGGTTGATGTCCTGGGGTCGCCAGGTTTCGGCAATCTGCGTTTCGCTCGCCGGACTGTCTTCTTCCTTGTAGATAACGTAGGTGTCCGAACCTGCGCCGCCGGCCAGCCGGTCGGAGCCGCCCTGGCCGTAGAAGGTATCGTCGCCGTCGCCGCCGATCAGGGTGTCGGCGAACGGTGTACCGAAGAGCCAGGCGCCATCATTGCCTCCCATCCCGGTCTTGCCCCGGATCTCGATGGTGTCGGCGACGATTTCGGTGCCGTCGGCAAAGCGGATGATGTCTACCGAGCGGGTTTGCGTGGCGCGGTTCGATTCATAGCCCCGCAGGATCACCCGGTCGCCCGGCTGATTGGCGAAGGTGATGATCAGGTCGCCGTTTTCTTCCGAATAGCGCAGGTCCTCGGGGCGGATGCCGGGGCCGAAGACGAGGATGTTGGGATCAAGATCCTTGTAGACGATGTTGCCGCCGTAGCCCCAATTAAACATATGGTGGTCGTCGTCGATGATGGTTTGTCCGTCGCCGGACTGGTAGAGATAGGTGTCGCCGCCCCAGCCGCCGTAGAGTTCGTCGTTGCCGGTACCGCCGATTAGTGTGTCGGCGCCGTAACCCCCGTAGATCGTGTCGTTGCCGGCTCCGCCATCGAGAACATCGTCACCTTCACCGCCATCGAGGATGTCGTTACCATCGCCGCCGAAGATCGTATCGTTCCCGGCCAGGCCGAGCACGATGTCGTTTCCGGCCCCCGCATCGAGCAGGTCGCCCTCAGGGGTGCCGTAGAGCACGTCGTCGCCATCGGTCGGGGTGTTGTTCGCGAAGGTCGCCGTGCCGAACAGGTCGCCGGTTTGTGCGTAGGCCACGGCTTCCAGCCCGCCGGCCGGTACAGCCGTGCCGGTGAGTTCGAACCCGGTGCCGTCGAAGGTGAGCGGTGCCGTACCCCCGAGCAGGCTTGCGCGGTTGGCTTGCAGCCAGCCGGTGAAATCGAAGATGCGCGCTTTGCCATCGGGGTCGATGAATTGGAGACGCTCCAGGTCGCCCGGCAGGGTGTCGGCGGTGGTGTTATCCAACGTGATGCTGCCGCCGGCACCGCCATCGATGGCGAGCACGACGACCCCGTATTCGTTGAGCGTCACAGAGAGCATGTCCGGGGTGATGGTGACGCCGAAGGAGAGGGTGTCCATGCCCTTGCCTGCAATCAACGAATCATTGCCATCGCCGTAGTTGAAGAGGATCACATCGTCGCCCTCTCCGGCCTCGATCCCGTCGTCGCCGGTTTCGCCGGCAATGATGTCGTTGCCCGGGCCGGTTTTGATCCAGTCATCGCCTGATCCTGCCGAGACGGTATTGTTGCCGGCCGCGAGTTGGATGCTGTCGTTGTTGGCGCCTGCCCGTACGATGACCGATTCACAAGTGTCGTCGCGGATGATGTCGTCGCCGACGCTTCCGAGGATCGTCGTCGAGTCGCCCGGTAGGTGCTGTTGCCAACCCAGTTTGCCGCCGTCGGCACGCTCGATGATGTCAGCCAGCGACCATTCGGTGCCGTCGGCGAAGCGGAAGTGCTGGATGGCGCCCTGTCCGATGTCCTGCCCGTCTTCGCAACGAATGACGAGGCCATCATCGCCGCCAATGCCGATGACCAGATCGCGGTAGCCGACATCGCCGGGCGCCTCGCTCCAACTGGTGTCGCCCAGTTGCACGGTGATGTCTTCCGGTTTGATGCCGAGGGCGAAGACGACGGTGTCTTCGGCAACTTCGATGCTGGCGCCGAAAGCCGTGTCCAGACCCATCCCTGGTGTCACGCGGTAGATGTTTTTGCCCGCGCCGCCATAGAGCCCGTCGCGGCCTGCACCGCCGTCAAGGTCGTCGTCGCCGGCACCGCCGTAGAGCCAGTCGTTGCCCGCGCCGCCGATCAGCGTGTCGTTGCCTTCTCCACCGTCAAGGTAGTCGTCACCTTCGCCACCGTCGAGAAGATCGTCGCCGTTACCACCTTCGAGCCTATCGTTGCCTGCGCCGCCGATCAGGGTGTCGTTGCCAGCTTCACCGTAGAGCCTGTCGTCGCCATCGCCGCCGTCGAGCACGTCGTTGCCGTCACCGCCGTAGATCGTGCTGTTTTTTTCGGTACCGATCAGGGTGTCGTCGCCCGGTGATCCGTAGAGGATTTCGTAACCTTCGCTGATACTGAGCTTGGCCAGCACGTCGTTGATCGACAGGCTGGCGCCGTTGGCGAAGTCGAAGCGGTTGATGCGTTGCCAACTGTTCATCCAGTTCTTGATGCGCACGCTGTCGCCCGAGGCGTCCAGGGTGGCGATCAGGTCGGTGCCGTCCAGGGCAAACGTCACTTCGTTCTGCCCGATGCCGGGTTTGAACTGGATGCAGCCGCTGTTGTTGTTGATCGTGTCTTGCCCGTCGCCGATGCCAAATAGGTAGGTGTCGTAGCCGCCGAGATCAAAGAACACATCGTTGCCGGGGCCGCCGTCAAGGGTGTCGAAGCCACGCCCGCCGACGATAGTGTCGTCGCCGGCCGTTCCCTGGATTGCGTGGGCAGCGATGTCGTTGCGGTCCCATACGGTGCCATCGGCGAAGCGCAGTAGTTCGATGCCCCGTTGATTCGACCATTGGTAGGCCTGGCCGCGCACGATGACACGGCTGCCGTCCTGTAGCGTCACGGTCAGGTCGCCCTGCAGGGTCCAGCGCACGGTGACGTCGTCGGGGGTGATGCCGGGGCCGAGTTCGAGCACATCCTCGCCGCTGGTCTCTCCTTCGATGATTTCGTCCTGGCCATCGCCCAGGCCGAAGCGGTAGGTGTCGGAACCCGATCCGCCTTCGAGGATGTCATTGCCGGCACCGCCAATCAGGATATCGTCGCCGGTGCCGCCGTAGAGCACGTCGTTGCCGTCGCCGCCGATCAGGGTGTCGTTGCCGCTGCCGCCGTAGAGCGTGTCGTTACCCGCACCGCCGATGATCAGGTCGTCGCGGTTGTCGAAGCCGAGCAGCGAGTCGTTGCCGTCGCCGCCGATGAGAGTATGGGATTTGATCGCTTCGGTATCCCACACGGTGCCGTCGGCGAAGACGATTTCTTCGATGGCGTAATAGGAATTGCCGGTAGAATTACTGAAGTGGTTCTTGACGGTGATCGTCTCGCCGGTGTCGCGGATCGTGAGCTTGAGGTCGTCGCTGAGCAGCAAGCCGTTGGCATTGACGATACGCACCCGTTCCAGCCGCACGTCGTCCGGCGTGATGCCGGCTTTGAGTTGGATGCGGTCAGTTTCGCCCGGTACCCACGAGTAATCGATGATCGTATCGTGCCCGTCGCCCCGGCCGAACAGGTAGGTGTCCGAGCCGGTGCCACCTCTCAGCGTGTCATCACCGGCGCCGCCGTCGAGGGTATCGTTGCCGCTACCGCCGTAAAGCACGTCGTTACCGGTACCGCCTATGATCAGGTCGTCGCGGTTGTCGAAGCCATATAGCGTGTCGTCACCGTCACCACCGATGAGGGTTTGGGATTTGATCGCCTCGGCATCCCACACGGTGCCGTCATCGAAGACGATTTCTTCGATGGCGTAGTAGTAATTGCCGTAAGTATTTCTGAAGTGATCCTTGACTGTGATCGTCTCGCCCGTGTCGCGGATTGTGAGTTTCAGGTCGCAACTGGAATTCACCTGTTCCAGCCGCACGTCGTCCGGGGTAATGTCGGCTTTGAGTTGGATGCGGTCGGTTTCGCCCGGTACCGACGAGTAATCGATGATCGTATCGTGCCCGTCGCCCCTACCGAAGATGTAGGTGTCCGAGCCAAAGCCTCCCACCAGAGTATCGTTGCCCGCCCCGCCGGAAAGGAGGTCGTCGCCATAACCACCATACAGGTAGTCGTCCCCATCTCCACCATACAGGCGGTCATTGCCGCTATTACCGTAGATACTATCGTTCCCTGCACCCGCAAGCACTATGTTCGTCCCGCTGCCAAGGCTGATGACATCATTCCCATCGGTCAGCCGTCGTACCCCTAATTCATTGAGCAGGGCTGCGATGGCCGGAGTCTGCGGCAGCGCTTCGACGAAGGTGTCGAAGTCGCTCATGCCGTTCCAGTTTGTGCCGGCCAGGAACCTTCCGGCGTAGCGGTCGAGTTCGAGCAGGTCTACAAGGGCGTTCTCGGGGTCGGCGATGCGTTTGTTGGCCAGCATCTGGTTGAGCGCCGTAGCGTCCAGATGCAGACCGTTTTTGTCGAAGACAAGTTCGAGGGCATCGAGATAAGGCTTGAGGCGCGTTTGAAGCACGAGGCTGGCGTAGATGCTTTCCCGCAAACCGTCATAAGCCTGTTGCAGCAGGTCGAGTTGTTGTTGCGAGAAGCTGACCAGAAGGGTCGGCAGGCTCATGGCAATGGCCGCCGTCCCCTGGTTCGTGGTGGAGGCGGCCTGGATGGTCAGACCGGTGTTGGCACCGACGGTCTCGCTTTTCTGGTTGGGCAGGTTGAAGAAGCTTTCGCCGTTGAAGGCTTCGAGGATGGCAAGTTTCTGGCTCCAACTTGCGATCAGGGCGCGGTAGGTCTCGGTGATGAAGTTCGCGTCGTAATCGGTCATCGAGTTGGAGGCGCTGCCCAGGGCAATGCCGTCGTGCAAGACGTCAGTTGGCAGGATGTTGGCCGAACGCAGTTGGTTGCCGAAGGCGTTGTACTGGATGTGGTATTGCCCGGCGGCGCGTTGTTCCAAGGGCTGCATGCCCGATGTGCCGGCCCAGGCAGCGAGCAGTTGATCAAGCAGCGCCATTTGTTCGGAGCGCGTCGTGGCGTTCTGAAATTGGCTGAGGAGACTCGTCAGATCATCGGACAGGGTGGCGGCTTGTTGCAGTTCGCGTACGGCGCCAGATCCGCCCATGTTGGGCAAGCCCCGGAGTTCTTCGGGCACGCCGATGGTTTCGGCGAAGCGGGTGTCGAAGGTGTCAATGGCGAGTTTGAATTCGCCCATGCTGCCGGTACTGCCATCGGTGCGGGTGAAACTGCCTTCGCGGGCAAGCTGGTTGCCGTTGGCGAGGTTTTGGTTCTTGAGAACATTTGCGAGGTTGAGACTGACGATGCCGGCATCGGCTAGAGAAATGAGTTCACCTTCGTCAGTCAGGCCGTTCTGGTTGGCATCGCGCCAGAGTTTCAATTCGGCGAAGGCGGGGTCATTGGCGTCAAGGATTCCGTCACCGTTGGCATCAAGGGCAGCCAGGGCGGCAAAGCCATTGGGTGCGAGTGCCCCATTGGGCATTTGGGTGAAGTCGCCGAACAACTCGGCGCCGGTGTCAATTTTACCGTTGGCATTTCTATCCCAGACCAGCAGGGCATCGTCTTTACCCACCCAGCCGGTCTTGGTGAGAACTCCATCACCGTCGTGGTCGAAATAGACGTTGGCGTCGAGTCCCACGGTTTCCAGACCGTCGCCATCCAAATCCAGAATGATCGGGTCGCGGGGAAGAACCCATTTCTTGGCACGGTTGAAGAGGTCGTTAATATCGCTTTCAGGATGAAGCAGATCGTAAAGTCGAGAACCGAGATGTTTGTTCCTTGCGAAATCAATAAATTGACCAACAGCTTCTCCAGTAAGAAAATCGGCCATCGCTTGATGTCCTTCAATTGATTTTCCCATAATAGCCATATCTAAACGCCATAAATTAAGCGTTCTTCCAAGCCCGTCGAGAGCCGAAAATGTGCGTAGCCCAATATGAGCAGCAATACCCGCTGAAAATTGTGCTATAAATTTCGATGTTTCTGCAGCAAATGTGATATAGAAATTTTCATTCCAACCTTCTGCATTGGCCGCCTCCACAATGTCCTTGATGTTGTCGGCTGTCTTCAAAATAGATGGAAGGGGTGTTCTACTCATGCTAATCTCCTTAGTACAGCATAAATAAATATTAACACGATTGCGTTAATAATAAAAAACTTTCGAACATGTTTAGAATACTCGCTAGGAAGCAGGATTATAAAGCGTATATATATAAGAGCTGTAAAGAGATATGTAAAAAAGCATATCAATGATGGCCAAAGCAGCCATTCTATTCTTATAATAAATTGAATGAATAATAAAACATCGAGAATAAACAAAATAAGCAAATTTCTAAAATTGTTCATATTTATACTTATTTATTTCTGTGTTTCTGCATGAATTAATATCCATAACTATTCTGTGGTTCAAAAATATTTTACTCCCGCTGACACTCCTATTTTATTTACACAGCACAGGGAAACTATAGTCATAATGTTAATGAGAATAAAATTACTAATCGGTATTTCTGTAATGAATTTAGGCTTTGGAAATGTAATGTACGTAAGAAGTATGCAAATGTAAAAAACAAAATACATGAACGGAGCGCGCCCCCATCCGTTGTTTATGACAAACATAACAAACAAAACTACAAAAATGATAAACCAAAATACAAGACACCATTTGTCACAATCTCGAAGAAATCTCTTAAATGAATATTTTGGATCATTCATATTGGCACACAACATATATCAGAAGAAGGTTGCGCCAGCGCCATTTCCGGCGGCTGAAGACCGATGATACGGGCAGAGACAGTCCATATCGTATAGATAAACGGAACCGTCACGGCGGCGAATAAAACTATAAGCCAATACCACCCTCTTCTATAGCGATGATTATCGTGTTTTTCCATTGATTCTGCCATTTTCAACTTCTCGAATATCTCATTAAACCTTACTGAAAGTTCACTAATAGTTCGTAGTTTAATAACACACATCCAGCATTACAATTAGTAATTACTCTGTTCGTATTTACCACAAATTCTGCGCTTTTTTTTGACCCTTATAAGCAACAATTAATCTTAAACATGTGACAAATGTCACATATCTCGTTTTGTACGTATTGACAAACAGGCAACGCTAAAGCGGTTTTTGTTTATTGGTGCTGCGAACATAGCGTGGCGATGTTATGCCGGGTGCTGGAAGTCTCTAAGAGCGGGTATCACGCTTGGCGTTATCGCCCGCCCTCAGATCGGGCGCTGGAGGAGGCGCGGCTGGGCATCGAAATTTGCCAAGCTCACGAGCGGACGCGGCAAACCTACGGGCCGCAGCGGTTGCAAGCGGAACTGGCCGACAACGGCATCCATGTCGGCGTTTGCCGTATCAAACGGCTTCGCCACAAACTGGGGCTGCGTTGTCGGCAGAACCGCAAATTCAAGCACACAACGGATTCCCGGCATACGCTGGCGGTGGCCCCGAACCTGCTCGATCAGCAATTTGGCGCCTCAAGGCCGAACCGTTGCTGGGTGACGGACATCACTGTGATAAGCCCACCAAAGCAACAGGTGCGGCACGGGAAATCAAGGCATTGCAATTCTCGAAAATAGTTCTTGAAATTCTATTCTCGATTGCATATCATCTCAATGAGTTTCGATAAGGACTGACGCATGGGATCGAGCGAACGTATTGATTACAACACCGAAGAAGCCGTCCGGCGCTTCCTTGTTTTGATCGCCGCTCGCTACGATATGGAGGGCGCAATCGTCTATGGCAGTCGGGTACGGGGGACTCATCGCCCGGACAGTGATGCCGATGTAGCCGTACTCTTGAAAGGCGAACATCAAAGGGTTCTGACAACCACTCTAGCAATGGCCGACGTAGCTTATGACGTGCTGCTGGAGACGGGTATCAACATCTCACCTCTGCCAGTGTGGCTGGATGAATGGGAACACCCGGAGAACTACTCGAATCCAGCATTGCTTCACAACATCGCCAGAGAGGGAGTCAGGCTGTGAAGGTGCAAGACTTGATGGCGAAAGCCGCGCAGGCGGTAGCATCGGCGAAGGTGCTGCTCGACATGGGAGATGGCGACGGTGCATCCAACCGTGCGTACTACGCCATGTTCGATGCTGCCCGCGCCGCGCTGCTGGCCTCGGGGTGCGATGTGGGCAAGACGCACAGGGGCGTCCTCATTGCCTTTAGTGATCGTCTGGTCAAGAACGGGCCTGTGCCGCAGGAAATGGGTCGACTTTTGAAACGTGCTGAGACGTTCCGCTACGTGGCCGACTACGAGGGCAATTCAGTGGAACTGGGCGATGCGCGGGAAATGGTGGAACAGGGCGCAACCTTTGTAGCATCTATGCGGGCCGGGTTCATGCCGGAAGAATCCAGCGACGGCAACAAACCATGTTGATTGGCTATGCGCGTGTCTCGACGCAGGATCAGAACCTTGAGTTGCAACGCGAAGCCTTGGTTAGAGCCGGATGCAAAAAGGTCTTTGAAGACAAGGTAAGCGGCGCACGGGCAGACCGGCCTGGTTTGGCCAAGACGCTTGAAATGCTACGTGAGGACGATACCTTGGTTGTCTGGAAACTCGACCGACTAGGCAGGTCAGTCAAGCAACTGGTTGATCTGGTTGGCGATCTGCACAAGCAAGGCATCCAGTTCAGGAGTCTCACCGACTTCATCGACACTGGCACATCGTCCGGTCGGTTTTTCTTTCACGTCATGGCGAGCCTTGCTGAAATGGAGCGCGAGTTGACCGTCGAGCGTACACGCGCTGGGCTGGAAGTCGCCAAACTGCTTGGCCGCAAGGGTGGTCGCAAGCCAAAGATGACCGGCAGCAAGATTGAATCGGCCAAAAAACTGCTGGCCAGCGGCGTGCCACCCAAGGACGTTGCCATGAATCTTGGCGTGTCCGTTCCTACGCTCTACCGCTGGGTGCCCGCCTCAGCGTAATTTATGCAGGCTCCCCTGCAAGAGCGAGGTTCTTTGTTTTTCTATAATCCGTAACCATTCAGGGATCAATACCATGCTCACTCCTGCCTCAACACTTGTCCGTCTTCTTGTGTTCTCCTTCTCCCTTGGCTTGTCAGCCGTAGCCTTCAGCGCGGAAAAACCCGGCTTGCCTGCCGGATTCATTGCGATGTCCGAGTCTAAAATGTCCTGGGTCAATGCAAAGGCTTGGTGCCAGCAACAGGGTGGAAGGTTGCCGCGTATCAACAACAGTGACAGTCTTAAAAACGTGCCTGACAATGCTGTAATTGATGGTTTCGGCGCTTTAGGTTCCCCCTGGGCCGGTCGGCTGCCCAGCGGCCTCTACTGGACGGGTACGGTGAACTCCGACTACCCGAACTACTCGTATGTCGTCACCGACTTCGGGGGCGGGCTCGTCGACAACGGCGTCCTCCAGAGCCTCGACAACCGTGTGCTTTGTGTGCCGTAGGATTTGTTTATTACACAAA
>JAIRKE010000065.1 GCA_031260295.1 Azonexus sp. | reverse complement strand
ATCTTGAGCCAACGGGTTGCTTTGCGGATGGCGCTTGTCCGGGGCGAGCTTGCGCCAGCCGTGGCGATGCAGCAGGTTGTAGAGCGACGATAGCGCCATCGGGCGACCCATGGCAGCCTAGATGGATATTATTAATCTTTTGAAGTGGAAATGGAATTATGCACTTTGAGGCCAAACGGTTATGCTGAATGGATGAAATCAGACAAACCTTATCCGACCGATGTATCCGATGAAGAATGGGCCTTTGCTGCGCCCTAGCTGAGCGTGGTTATCGTAGTGATAGCGTTTGACAGTGGCTTCCTTGATGATTCGGTTCATTCGCTCGACCTGTCCGTTTGTCCAGGGGGGCTTGAGCTGAGTCAATCGGTGTTCAATATTTGATTCACGGCAAACCCGGTCAAAGACGTGAAGAAAGGGTACCCTCCGTGCCTTGTATAGCCCGGACAGCGAGGCGCGCTGGAATGACGAGTGGGTTGCGGCGCGGCTTGACTGCTTCGAACAATTTGGGCCTTCGTGCGCTTGCCCCGGGATAAAGGACGCGTCGCCGAAGGCGCTCAGTACTTGACCCGCACCCGATACGTCAGCGTGGCTTTGCCTTCGGCGGGGACTGCGATTTTCCACTCCGCCGTGTTGCTTGCCGCTTTTTCGTGTGGATGGCTGGATTTGAGCATTTTCCAGTCGGCGGGGACGGGTTCTTGCACGGTGACGGTGACGGCTTCCTTGCGGGCGTTTTTGAGCGTGATTTCGTAGGCGCTTTCAAACAGGCTGATGCCTTTGGCTGGGCGGGGCATGGTGTTGAAATCGGTCTGTTTTTTGTCCGCCGTGACGTCGAAGGATTCGCCCAGCTTGAGGCGGACTTTTTCGTTTTTGGGGGTGTGGTCGATGCGGTCTTCGCCGACGAATTGGGCGTTGCCAGCGCCGTCTTTTTTGTAGACGCGGATGATGCCCTTGGGTAGCGGCATGCCGAGGCGGGCGCTTTCCTTGTTGTCGAATTCGACGTAGACGGCGACTTTCATTTTCTGCCCGAGGTCGCCGTAGCTGGAGGTGTAGTAGTAATCCGCGCCTTGCAGCAGCAGTTCCTTGCGCGCCGGCACCTGGCTGGCCGACAGCAAGGCGACCTGCTTGGTCTGGTTTTCGCCGATGGTGGTGGGCCGGTCGAGCGTGTAGAGGTGGTATTCGAGCAGGGATTCTTCGGCCATGTCAGGTGCGCCTGCGGCCCTCGCACGGCTTGCCGCCAGCGGCATCTCCTCGAAGCGCATCTTCTCGTCCGGCACGCGATTCACATCACCCGCCACCAGTTGCAATTTGGCGTTGCGGTAGGCTGCGCCGCTCTCGTTGGTCAGCGTTACCCAGCCGGAGAGGTCGAGTTGGTCGTCGGCGGCGTTGAGTTCGGCGACGTAATCGGCTTTCCAGCCCAGGCCGCCGGAGAGGTAGCTGAGTTCGACTTCCTGCTGGCTGGCGCCGCCGTTGTTGAGGAGCATGGCGAGCGTCGGACGATCGCGCAGGTTGGCCGGGACGTCGCTGTAGACGATGCGGCCGGGGATGCCGGTTTCGATGCGTTCGCCCATTTTGAGTACGACGCCGTTGTTGGCGGCGAGCACTTGTGCCGATTCGGTGGTTTCGATGCCGGTGGTCGGGTGGGTTTTGACGATGCCGACGGTTTTGCCGACGAATTTTTCCAGGAGTTTCTGCGGTGTCAGCAGATCGAAGTCGAAGTTCTGTTCGATGACCGCGAGCTTGCCGGGCTGGGTGAGGCTGCGCAACAGGGCGGTTTCCGGGCGCATGCGGGCGCTGACGTCGCGGAAGGCCAGGGTGCCGGGGCCGCTGCCCAGGGTGACTTTGCGCTGATCCTTGATGAGCGCGAGATCCTGGTTATAGATGGTGACGGCGACGCTTTGCTGGTCGTCGAGCGTGCTGCGCACTTCTTCGGCACCGACCGGGGCGGCAACGGCGGCGGCAAGGGTGGCGACAGCGGTGGTAACAGCGGGCAGCGAGGGGATGCGGTTTTTCATTGGCTGGGTCTTTCGTAAACGGTGCCGCGCTCAATCGAGATAAAAGGTGATGGTCGTTACCAGCCGGACTTCTTTTTCCAGGCTCTTGGAATCGCCATATTCTTCGCCGATGTCATGCACGACGAAGCCGCCCTGTTGCGCATAGCGAATGCCGCCGACCTTGACGCCGGCATTGGTGGCGAACTCGTTGGCGGCGATGCGGGCGTTGGTGGTGGCCTCCTTGACCATCTCGGGCTTGATTTCATTGAGTTTGGTGAAGTGGTAGGCGGGGGCGTTGTTCTGAATATCCAGCCCTTGCGCGATCAGTTTGTTGAGCTTGGCCCGCACCTCGGCGACCAGGCGCACCTTGCTCGTTTCGACGTCAATCGAGCCGACCAGGATGTGCTTTTCTTCGACCAGTTTCTGGTTGTCGCCCCGGTATTCTTCCTTGCGGTAGTCGATCACGCCGGGCGAGATTTCCGCCTTGTCGAAACCGCTGTCGAGCAGCAACTGGACAATCTGCGCCTGATCGGCCTCGGATTTTTCATAGAGCCTGGCCACCTGCGCGCTGCCGGGGCCGGAAACCGAGTACTGGATTTTCCACAAGGCGCGATCGGCTTCGACGCGCCTTTCGGCCAACCCCTTGGCCTCGGCGGTATTGATGCCGACGTTGGCGTTGTACATGGTGCGGCCAACGAAATAGCCGGCGGTGGCGATGCCCGCGGCCAGCAGCAAGGCCGCCAGAATGGTGTTGCAGCGATTGACGGGGTTGTTCATTGAGATCTCCTTGGTAATCATGGAATCAGCGCCCGAACAAGCGCGCCAGCAAGCCTTTCTTTTGCGACCGGCCTTCCAGTTCGCGCAGCATTTTGTCATCCATCTTGCCCTTGTAGCCTCGCGTCGTCCGCAGGTGGGCCCGCACGCAGTCGACATAGGCGTGGTCCTCGCTGCGAATGTGGCTGAACAGCCAGCGCGA
>JAIRKE010000047.1 GCA_031260295.1 Azonexus sp. | reverse complement strand
TACGCTTGGCGGCAATAGCCTTCTGGACCCACCCCTTCCCTTCCCGAACAGGACCGTGAAACAGATGAGCGCCAATGATAGTGAGCACCTCGCTCGCGAAAGTAGGTCACCGCCAGGCTTCCCCATGCAAAACCCCCTCAGACCTCTGGTCTGAGGGGGTTTTAACGTTCACGGATTAAACGTGCGCATAGCACGGATTAAACGACCGTACAAAAAAAACCGGTAGAAGCTGAATTCAGGACTTGAAATCGGGGGGGGATGGCCCCATTTCGGAACTCACCTTTTTGTTGTTATCTCGATTGGGAGTTTCAAGCATGTCCGAGTCCGCCACCGCTAACCGCGAGACCCTCGGCTTCCAGACGGAAGTCAAGCAACTGCTGCATTTGATGATCCATTCCTTGTACAGCAACAAGGAAATTTCCTTGCGCGAACTGATCTCCAACGCCTCCGATGCATGCGACAAGCTGCGCTTCGAGGCACTGAACAATACCGCGCTGTACGGTGACGATAGTGAGTTGCGGATTCGCGTCGCTTTCGACAAGGAAGCACGCACAGTCACCATTTCCGATAACGGCGTCGGCTTGTCGCGCGATGAGGCGGTTGCCCATCTCGGCACTATCGCCAAGTCGGGGACCAAGGAGTTTTTCTCGGCATTGACCGGCGACCAGGCCAAGGATGCGCACCTGATCGGCCAGTTCGGCGTCGGTTTTTATTCTTCCTTCATCGTCGCCGACAAGGTCACGGTGATTTCCCGTCGTGCCGGCGTCGAGGCCGGCCAGGCGGTGAAGTGGGAGTCGGCTGGCGAGGGCGAGTACAGCGTCGAGATGGTCGACAAGGTTGGCCGCGGCACCGACGTGATTCTGCATCTACGCGAGGGCGAGGACGATTTCCTTAGTAGTTGGAAGCTGAAATCCATCATCCGTAAGTACTCGGACCACATTACCCTGCCGATCGTGATGAAGAAGGAGGAGTGGGACAAGGATAAAGGCGAGCAGGTCGTGACCGAGGAGGATGAGACGGTCAACCAGGCCAGCGCGCTGTGGGTGCGCGGCAAGTCGGACATTAGTGACGAGCAGTACAAGGAGTTCTACAAGCACGTTGCCCACGATTTCGAAGATCCGCTGTGCTGGACGCATGCCCGCGTTGAGGGCAAGCAGGAGTACACGCAACTGCTGTACATCCCGGCCCGCGCTCCGTTCGATTTGTGGGACCGCAATGCCCGTCACGGCATCAAGCTCTATGTCCGCCGCGTCTTCATCATGGACGACGCCGAACAACTGATGCCGATGTATCTGCGCTTCGTGCGCGGCGTCGTCGATTCGGCCGATCTGCCGCTCAATGTATCGCGCGAAATCCTGCAACAGAGCAAGGACATCGACAATATCCGCAACGGTTGCGCGCGCAAGGTGCTGGCCATGCTCGAAGGCTTGGCCAGTAGCGAGGAAGCGGCGGACAAGGAGAAATACGCCAAGTTCTGGGAAGCCTTCGGCGCCGTGCTGAAGGAAGGTGTCGGCGAGGATTTTGCCAACAAAGACAAGATCGCCGGCCTGCTGCGCTTTGCCTCGACGCACGGCGACGGCGAACAGCAGGTCGTTTCGCTGGCCGATTACATTAGCCGCATGAAGGAAGGCCAGGGGAAGATTTATTTCGTCACCGCCGACAGCTTCAATGCTGCGAAAAACAGCCCGCATCTGGAAATCTTTAAAAAGAAGGGCATCGAGGTGTTGCTGCTCTCTGACCGCGTCGACGAATGGGTGGTCGGCCACCTCACCGAATTCGACGGCAAGCCGCTGCAATCCGTCGCCAAGGGCGGCCTCGATCTCGGCAAGCTGGAGGATGAAGCCGAGAAGCAGGAAGCCGAAAAAGCCGCCGACGAATACAAGGATTTGCTGGAAAAGATCAAGACCGCGCTCGGCGACAAGATCAAGGACGTGCGCATCACCCACCGCCTGACCGATTCGCCGTCCTGTCTGGTTTCCGACGAGCACGATCCCTCCGGCAACTTGGCCCGCCTCCTGAAAGCCGCCGGACAGAAAGCGCCTAACGCCGTGCCCATTCTCGAAATCAACCCGCAGCACCCGGCGGTGATGCGCTTGAAATACGAGGAGGCGCGTTTCGCCGACTGGGCAACCCTGCTGTTCGAGCAAGCGCAACTTGCCGAAGGCGGCCAGCTCGATGATCCGGCCGGTTTCGTCAGGCGCATCAATGACCTGATGATGGCTTTGTCTGGCAAATAAGGAGAACGGGGCGAAAGCCCCGTTTTTTCATGCAACCGGAAGACCTGCAAAAACTCGTCGAATGGCGCATGCCCTTTGGCAAGTACCAGGGGCGGCTGCTCGCCGATCTGCCCGGCCACTATCTCGGTTGGTTCGCCCGTAACGGTTTCCCCAAGGGCGAGCTCGGCCGGCTGTTGGCCCTGATATACGAACTCGACCACAACGCCTTGCGCAGCCTGCTTGAACCGCTGCGGCGGCGCGGATGAACGGCGAAAGGGCATGCTATATTGCCGCTGATGAATGACAAATCCGTGAGCGAACACCGGCTGACCCTGGCCGAGGTGTTGCAGATGATGGTCCATGACGGCCTGGTGGCGGCCGAGACGGCCGATGCCCTGAAGCAGGAGCAGCGGCTGCACGGCGGCAAGATTCACCCGCTGATCGTCATTGCCGACCAGAAATGGCCTTCCTTGAAGCCGCGGGGCCGTCTGCTCGGGCTGGAGACCTTGACCGAGTGGCTGGCCAGGCGTTGCGGCCTCGACTATCTGCACATCGATCCGCTCAAGATCGATTTCACCGGCGTTGCCGAGGTCATGTCCAGCGCTTATGCGGCGCGTTTCGGCATTCTTCCGGTGCAGGTCACGACACGGGAGGTGGTGGTCGCCACCGCCGAGCCGTTTATCCGCGAATGGGTCGAGGAATTGCGGCCAATCCTGCGCAAGGACATTCGCCGGGTGCTGGCCAATCCTGAGGATATCGGCCGTTATCTGGTCGAATTCTTCAACCTGGCCAAGTCGGTCAAGAAGGCGGCGGCGCGTGGCGAAACCACGGCCGGCCTGTCGAGTTTCGAGCAACTGGTCGAACTGGGTAAAGGCAACCGCCAGTTCGATGCCAATGACCAGCACATCGTCCATATCGTCGACTGGCTGTGGCAATACGCCTTTGACCAGCGTGCTTCCGATATCCACATCGAGCCACGGCGAGATATGGGCATCGTGCGTTTTCGCATCGACGGGGTGCTGCATCAGGTGTACCAGATCCCGATGACGGTGATGAACGCGATGACCAGCCGCATCAAGTTGCTCGGACGCATGGACGTGATCGAGAAGCGTCGCCCGCAGGACGGACGCATCAAGACGCGCACGCCGGGCGGCCAGGAAGTCGAGTTGCGCCTGTCCACGCTGCCGACGGCCTTTGGCGAAAAACTGGTGATGCGCATCTTCGACCCGGAAGTCCTGGTCCGCGACTTCCGCGCCCTCGGCTTCTCCGACGATGATCGGGGGCGCTGGCAACAGATGACCGCCGCGCCGAACGGCATCGTGCTGGTCACCGGCCCGACCGGCTCGGGCAAGACGACGACGCTGTATACGACGCTCAAGCAACTGGCGACGCCGGAAGTCAATGTCTGCACCATCGAGGATCCGATCGAGATGGTCGAGGACTCGTTCAACCAGATGCAGGTCCAGCACAGCATCGACATCGGTTTCGCCGACGGCGTGCGGGCATTGATGCGTCAGGACCCGGATATCGTCATGATCGGCGAGATCCGCGACCTGGAAACGGCGGAAATGGCGGTGCAGGCCGCGCTGACCGGCCACCTGGTGCTGTCAACCCTGCACACCAACGACGCGCCCTCGGCCGTCACTCGCCTGCTCGACCTGGGCGTGCCGGCCTACCTGATCAACTCGACCCTGCTCGGCATCATGGCGCAGCGCCTGGTGCGCACGCTCTGCCCGCAATGCAAGAAGGCAATACCGGTCAGCGACGAGCAGCGGGCGGCCTGGCGCGCGTTGGTGGCGCCGTGGAAGGCGGCGGAACCGGCGCAGTTATGGCAGCCGGTCGGCTGTCTCGAATGCAGGATGACCGGTTACACCGGGCGCGTCGGCATCTACGAAATCCTGCTTAACTCGGTCGAGGTGCGCAAGCTGATCACGCCGCAGATGGAAGTGGCCCGCCTGCGCGATCAGTGCTACCGCGAAGGCATGCGGCCGCTGCGTATTTCCGGGGCGGTGAAGGCGGCCCAAGGCGTCACCTCGCTGGAAGAGATCATCAAGGTGGCGCCGCCGGCCGACGAGGCTTGAGCAAGGTTCAGCGCACGCAGTAGCGGTCGTTGGGCGGGCAGGGCTTCAGGGGTTTTGTCGGCGGTCGTTTCGGCGGCGCGGCGCCAATGATTTTTTGCGACAATGGCGACCCTGCCGGGTTGCCCGGATTGTTGTTCCAGATGCCTGCCGTGCCGTTCACTTTCAGCTTTCGTCTTGTCTCTGCCTGTTTCGCCATTTCGCGCCCGGAGAAAGGCTGATGCAGGCTCACTCGCGTTTGATCGCCAGCGCCCAGGACGGGCCGCACCGCGACCTGGAGGCATTGGTGCGCCGCCATCTGGCCCATCCGTTTCGCAAACCGATTCTCGACTACAACCGGGCGGCGTTGGCGGCGGCGCTGGCCGCCCATGCCGACTGGAATCCACGGGCGCCGCTGATTCTCGATGCCGGCTGTGGCGTCGGCTGGAGCACGCAGCGCCTAGCCGAGCGCTATCCCGACCATTTCGTGCTCGGCATCGACCAGTCACTGGATCGCCTCAACCGTGGCAAGCCGCAGCCGCTGCCGGCCAACGCCTTGCTGCTGCGCGCCGATCTGGTTGATTTCTGGCGCCTGCTGGCGGAAAACGGTATCTGCCTGGCGCGCCACTACAACCTGTACCCGAATCCATGGCCGAAGATCGGCCATCTCGCCCGGCGCTGGCATGGGCATGCGGTGTTTCCGGTGTGGCGCGAACTGGGTGGCGAACTGGAATGCCGCAGCAACTGGCGCATCTACATCGAGGAAATGACGCTGGCGCTGGGCTGGCTGAGCGGCCAGCCGGTAGTCGCCGAGTCGTGGCGGACCGAGGATCCGATGACGCCGTTCGAGAAGAAATACCTCGCCTCTGGCCATCAACTGTGGCGCTGTCGGGTGAGCCTCGGATGAGCGTGTGCCACAGTTGCGGCGCCGGTAGCGGGCCGGCTTATCCCCGTATCGGTCGGGCAAGTCTGTGGACAAGCTCAGGAAAAGTCGCGGAAGTGGTTGAACGGGAAAGGAAAAATGCGACTGCCTAAAAAACAGGCAGGGCTCAATGGGTCTTGCGCGCTTGACGCCGGCGGCGCTTGGGCGTCAGCAACTGGGTCTCGATGACTTCGGCCGGCAGCGGTTTGGAGAACAAGTAGCCTTGCAACTGGTCGCATTTGAGCCGGGCCAGCATTTCCCGCTGGGTACCGGTCTCGACGCCCTCGGCGACCACTTTCATGCGCAGGCTGTGGGCCAGCGCCAGGATGCCGGTGACGATGGCCACCGCGTCCTCGTCGGCGGGAACGTCCTGGATGAAGGAGCGGTCGATCTTCAGCGTGTCGGCTGGCAGATGCTTGAGATAGGACAGCGACGAATAGCCGGTGCCGAAATCGTCGATCGACAGGTGGATGCCGAGCTGGCGCAGGTCGCGCAGCAGGTCGATGTTTGCGGCGGCGCGAGCCATCAGCACGCTCTCGGTGATTTCCAGCACCAGCGCCGAGGGCGGTAGGCCGCTGTCGGTGAGCGCACGGTGGACGATGTCGCGCAGGTTGGGCTGCTCCAACTGACGGGCCGACAGGTTGACGGCGACGCACAGGTCGCTGCGGCCATTGTCAATCCAGGCGCGGGCCTGGGCGCAGGCGCAGCGTAGCACGTGTTCGCCGAGAGCCAGGATCAGGCCGGTTTCCTCGGCGATCGGAATGAAGTCGCTTGGGGGAATCAGGCCTTGTTCCGGATGCAGCCAGCGGATCAGGGCCTCGACCCCAGTCACCCGGCTGCCGACGGTGTCGACCACCGGCTGGTAGAAAACCGTGATTTCGTCGCGCTCGAGCGCCCGGCGCAGGTCGTTCTCCATTTTCAGGCGGTCGGAGATGGCCGATTCCATGTCAGTCTCGTAGTAGCAGAAACCGCCGCTGCTGTGCTTGGCCCGGTACATCGCGGTATCGGCGTGGCGCAGCAGGCTGCTGACGTCTTCGCCGTCGTTGGGGTAGAGCGAAATACCGATGCTGGCGGTCATCACCACCTCCTGGCTGCCGACGACCAGTGGCGCGGCGATAGTGCGGCAAATGTTCTGGGCGATACCGGCGGCGACGCCGGGATTGGGCAGATCGTTGAGGAGGATGGTGAATTCGTCGCCGCCTAGACGGGCGACGCAGTCGTCGGTGCGGATGCAGCCTTTCAGGCGCAGGGCCATGGTCGCCAGCAATTGGTCGCCGGCTTCGTGGCCGTGCGTGTCGTTGATGAACTTGAAGCGGTCGAGATCGAGGAACAACACGGCCAGCATGCCCGCATTGGACTCGCAGTGGGAGATGGCGTCGTTCAGGTGCGCGACGAAAAGTAAGCGGTTGGGCAGGCCGGTCAGGGTGTCGTTGTAGGCCAGTTGGTGCACGTGGCGCTCGGCACGGGTGGCGTCGATGATCCGGCGTACGCGCTGGTTGACCACCGACAGGTGGATCGGCTTGGGAATGAAGTCGCTGGCGCCGGCTTCGAAGGCGCGCTCGATCGAATGGCGGTCGTTGAGGGCGGTGATCATCAGTACCGGGATGCCCTGCCACTCCGGATGCGCCTTGACCGCATGGCAGGTGGCGAAGCCGTCCATGACCGGCATCAGCGCATCCATCAGGATGGCGTCGACCGGATGTTTCTCCAGCCAGGCCAGCGCTTCCGTGCCGTTGCTCGCCTCGCTCACCCGGAAGCCGCTCTGGTGCAGGGCGTGGCGCAGGGCGGCACGCGTGCTGCGGTCGTCGTCGACGACCAGCACCACGGCGGCATTGTCTTGCGGCTGCGGCTGCGGCTGCGGCAGGCTGGGCGGTTCGTCCAGCTCGGCGAGCAGGGTTGGTTCGATGAGTGCGAACTCGGTGCGCAAGCGCAGCAGCAACTCGTTGCCGGTGGCGTGCGTTCCGGATTCGGCCAGCGCTTCCATATCGCGGGCGACGCTGGCCATGGCCAGGGCGCCGAGATTGCCGGCCGCGCCCTTGATGACGTGGGCAAGCCGGCACAGCGTGTCGGCATTGCCGGCGGCGATTGCCTCTTCCATCTCTTGCAGGTAGCCCGGCATGTCTTCGAGGAAGGGACGGATGGCTTCGCCGAGGGCTTCGCCGAGGCAATCGCGCAGGCATGTCATCACGCCGCCGTCGAACGACAGCGCGGGTACGGCTGTACCGACCGTATCGCCTGTTTCGACCGCCGGCGCATCGTCATAATGCAGCCAGCGGTGCAGATGGCCGGTCAGCGCTTCCAGGGTCAGCGGTTTGGCCATGTGGTCGTCCATGCCGGCTTCCCGGCAATGCTCGATGTCGGCGGCCAGCGTGTTGGCGGTCATGGCGATGATCGGCGTATGCCGGCCGTCGACTTCCTCGCGGCGGATGGCGGCGGTGGCCTGGAAGCCGTCCATTTCCGGCATCGCGCAATCCATCAGGACCAGATCCCAGGCTTCCTCCCGCCAGCGGGCCACGGCTTCGGCCCCGTTGCTGGCGATGCCGCAGGTGCAGCCTAGCCGTCGCAGCATGCCGACGGCCACGGCCTGGTTGGTGGCGTTGTCCTCGGCGATCAGGATACGGGCGTGGCGGCCGAGGTGTTTTTCGGCGGTGGGGTGGCGGCTGGCCTGGTTCAGTTGGCCGGCCCGCCAGGGCAGGGTGAACCAGAAGCGGCTGCCGGTGCCGGGGTTGCTGTCGACGCCGATTTCGCCACCGAGCAGGCCGACGATTTGTTTGCTGATGGCCAGACCAAGACCGCTGCCGCCGTAGCGGCGGGTGGTGGTCGGATCGGCTTGGGTAAAGGAATCGAAAATGCTGGAACGCAGGTCGGCGGCGATACCGATGCCGGTGTCGCTGACTTCGAAGCGCAACTGCTGGCCATCGTAGCTGCCGGTTACGGAGAGCTTGACCGAGCCGCGCTCGGTGAATTTGACGGCGTTGCCGATCAAGTTGATCAGCACTTGGCGCAGGCGTGCCGGATCGCCGCTGAGGACCGGCGGCACCTCCGGCGCGATGTCGGTTTCGAGGCTCAAGTGCTTGGCGGCGGTCGCGGTGAACATGCCCAGAATGCTGTCGATCAGCGGTTGCAGCGCGAAGTTGCTGATGTCGACTTCCATGCGGCCGGCCTCGAGGCGGGAGAAATCGAGGATGTTGTTGATCAGTTCCAGCAAATATTGCGCTGAATCCCAGGCCAGGCCTAGCAATTCCGCCTGTTCCGGCGTTGTCCGGCCGCTTTTCAGCATGTCCAGGGTGCCGATTACGCCGTTGAGCGGTGTTCGGATCTCGTGGCTGACCGTGGCCGCGAAATTGGCCTTCAGGCAGGCGAAGCGCAGGGCGCTGTCGCGCGCTGTGCGCAATTCCTGTTCGCGTTGTTCCAGGGCTTCCATCATGTTGTTGAAGGCATGCGCCATGTCGGCTAGGTCACGCGGACCGGTCAGATCGGCGCGCAATCCGCTTTCGCCCTGTCCGGCGCGGGCCATGGTCGCCGACAGGTCGGCCAGGGGCCGAATCAGGCGGCGGGCGAGCTGGCGCAGGCTGAAGGCGAACAGGGCGGCGAAGACGATGCTGACGGCGAAATTGACCAGAAAGACCTCGCGGACCAGCGCTTCCAGTGTCGCCTTGCTTTGTTCGACCACCACGAAGCCGAGCAGGACATCCTTGCGTTCGGTCGTTTCGAACGGCGAGTCGGGGCCGGACAGCGACCAGACCGGGGCGACGAAGCGCCAGCCGGCGGCATTTTCCTCGTCAACGTAGGCGCTCCGGGCGTTGGCGTCGGGTGGCCTGGCCGGGGTGTCGGTGGCCATGGCCGTACCGTATTCGAACAGGATTTGGCCGTCGGTGTGGCGGATTTCGATGCGCGTGATGTCGGGAGAGGCGGCGGTAGCGAAAACCTCGGCGACGTTCTCGGTTGATCCAAAAGCCAGGGCCAGGCGGCTCTGCATGGCCAGATTCTGTGAAATGCGCAGGCCATCCTGTAGTTTATCGGCATGGAGCTGGCGGCTGCCCTGCCAGGAGGTGGCCAGTGCGGCGAGCAGCGAGACGCACAGTACGCCGATGGTGAACAAGATCGCCAGTTGACGGCGGAAGGTGGTTTTCCGGAAACGGCTGTACAGTCCGGAGAGGTAGGCCATGAGCCCTTACTGCTCCGGGAAGAGCAGGCTGAAGCTGCGCTTTTGGGCCGGCGACGGCGTCAAGCCGAGATGGCTGGCGGTACGCGTATTGAAGGCGGTTAGTACGTTGCGCAGGGGCAATACGCCACGTACGTCGGGATTGCCGCTGGCCAGGCCGACGGCGGAGGCGACCAGGTTGCGGCCGAGCTCGATGTTGTCCGGATAGAGGGCGAACAACGCACCGCGCTTGACGTGCGCGACATTGCTCGAAAATACCGGAATGCCCCGGGCCCAGGATTCCTGCAGCACCAGCGGTAGCACCACCGACTCATCGACGGTAGTGCTGTCCTGCGGTAGCCACAGCGCATCGTGCCGGGGATCGGCGTTGGCGAAGATGCTGTTGTAGATGGCGGCGGCGTTTTTCAAGTCGCCCGCCTCGTAGGTCAGCAATTCCAGGCCCTGGCTGCGGGCCGCCTCGCGGGCCAGCTTGATCAGCCAAGCATTCTGGCGCGGATCAAAAACCACGTGGACGCGCTGGGTTTTCGGGGCCAGGCTTTTCAGCTTGGCGAACAGCAGGGCCGGGTCCGGCGCCAGGCTGAGGATGGTGCTGCTGCGCTCGTCGCTTGCCGGTACCGACACGATGCCGCCGGCGACCACCACGATGTTCTTGTCGAGCGCGCTGGCGGCGTGCAGGCCGTTGCGCCCGAGGGCGATGATGACGCGGATGTCGCGCTGCTTCAGCTCGCTGGAGACGGTTTCGGCGTTGAAATTGTTGCCGATGGCGTAGCGGGTGACCTTGGCATCGGCATTTTCCTCGATGCCCTCGATGATTTTCGAGAAGACGCTGCGATAAGGTTCGCCGATGTCGGGGTAGAACACTGCGATCGGGCCGATGCTACCGCCAGCAGTGGCCAGCTTGATGATGGCTTTGCGCTGAGCGAGGAGCAATGACGAGTTGACGAGAAGCGGATCGTCGGGATCGTCCAGCGCCAGATACAGAATCTCGATACCGGAAAATTGGTCGATACTCTGCAAGGGGCCGGTGAAGTGCTGTTGCGCCGGGTCGTCGCCCTCGGCATAGATCACGGCGATGTGTTTGACCTCGGCATGGGTCGAGAAGCTTGCGACAACGAGGGAAATTACCGCCAGGATACGAAAAAATAATAATTTCATGACAGCATTAAAGGTTGTAACGGGCCTGGAGCCAGAACGACCTGCCCGGTAGCGGCAGGTCGTAGATGATGCCGGAGTCCGCCCGGCTCGGTTCGCGGATGTCGGCGTTGAACAGGTTGTAGACCGACAGCGAGAAATCCCAGCCTTGGCGGGGTCTGATACTGCGTAAAGTGAGGTCGGTCGAGGTGTAGTCGGGCAGCGCCGGACGGGTGTCGCCCCAGGCCCGCTTGCGGTCGGCGACACGGTTGACCTGACCGCTGAGCATCCAGCCGGAACCGAAACGCCAGTCGGCACGGGCATATAGTTGGTGGTGCGGGGCATAGCCAGCATCGTGGTCGGTCGTCTCGTCGGTGTTCTTCTGGTAGGCGTAATGGCCGGTCAGTCGTAGGTTGTCGGTTGCCGCCCAGTTCACTTCCAACTCGCCGCCATGGCCTTTCTGCTTGCCGCCATTGCGGTAGGTGTCGCCGATCTGGCTGATGATGTCGGTGATCTTGTGTTGGAACAGGCTCAGGCTGGTTTGCAGGTCGCGGTTCACTTGCCAGGTGACGGCCGCTTCCAGGGTGTCGATCTTTTCCGGCCGCAAATTCGGATTGCCCATGATGAGCGGGTTGCCGGTGGCGTACAGCTCGACGAAGGAGGGGGCACGGAAGGCGCTGCCGTACATCAGCTTGACGGTCAGGTCGTGGCGCGCTTCCCAGACCAAGGCCAAGCGCGGGTTGGTGGTACCGCCGAAGTCGGAGTAAAGGTCGCGGCGGATGCCGCCGGTCAAGGTCCAGTCGGGGGCGAAATTCCATTCGTCCTGCAGATAGAAATAATTGACGCGGCGCTCGTGCGGAGAGAGGAACAGGTTGGCGCCGCTGGCCCGGTACATCGGTAACTGGCTTGGCGGCGGCAATAGGGTGAAGTTCTTGTTTTCGCGGGTCTTGTAGATTTCCAGGTTATCGTGGCCCAGGCCCAGGCGGATCCGGTGTGTGGCGAAACCGGAATAGACGCCGGTTGCCGAGAAGCGGGCCTGGCGTTCCCATTTGCTTGGGTCGCCGATCATGCCGTCGGGAAAAGTCGGATCAACGCCGCCGGGAATCACCACCAGGGGCGTCGTTACCTCGTTGGCCAGGTGCATGAAGGCGGCTTGTAGGGTCAGGCTGAAATCGCGGGCAAAATTGGCGTCGCTCCAGGAGAGGTCGCTGGAGAGACGCTCGCTGCGGATTTTGCCGGTGGGGTCCAGGGCGCCGAAGATGCCGACGCCGGTGCCGACGTCGCGGCGCAGCGTATAGCTGGTGCGCCAGCGGAAATTGCCATAACCGATGTCGAGCTGGCCGTCGACGCTGTCGTAGCCGACATTGACCGGGCCGCTACGGCCGATGGCGTCGTGGCGGATGATCCGCCGCTGGCCGTCGGTGCTCCCCACCTTGAAGTAGGCGGCGACATCCAGATCGCCGTGCCGGCCGCCGTGCTGGAACCAGGTGTCCCAACTGTCGAACGAACCGCCGCCGCCGGCGATCGAGGTGCCGTCGATGTCGTCGGCCGTCTTGGTGATGATGTTGATGGTGCCGGCGAAGGCGTCGGCGCCGTAGATGGCCGAGCCGGGACCGCGGATGACTTCGATGCGGGCGATGTTGTCGACCGGCAGTTCGACCATCTGTTCGTCCGGGTTGCCGAGATAGACGCTGGTCCGCGGAATGCCGTTGACCATCATCAGCACTTGCGGCGACGTGCCGGTCAGGATGCCGCGCATGCCATAGGTCGGGGTGTAGATGTTCTGCAGATTGTTGCGCGAAACGTGCAGGCCGGGCACGGCCTCAAGAGCCTGGCTGACAGTACGGGCGCCCATGTTGGCGATGGTTTCGGCGGTGATTACCGTCGCCGACGAGGGCGCCTTGCTGAGCAATTGCCGGGTGCCGGTGGCGATCGAGACGAAATTCTTGTCGCCGTAGGCCTGCGCCAGGTCCTCTTCTTCCGTCAGTGGCTGGGCGGCAACCAAACCGCTGGCGGTGACCAACAGCAAGGCTGAAAGCGGGCGCAATCGCTGCATCGGTAGCCTCCCTCCCGAGGCCTGGAGCCTATTCCATTCGTTGTAACCGGCAATCTAGCCGAAAGCCCCAGTCGTGGCAATGCACTAATCATGATCGGAGGCGTCCTGCTCCCGCCAACGGCGGCGCGGCGGCCCCTGGTAGACGATGGCGCTGCAGCGCCAGGGCATGGTTGCCTGTTCCGGCCGGGCATTGGCTTCGATGAAGCAGGGCGGCATGCCGGCGAGAAAGGCGGGCAACATATACAAATAGTATTCGCGCGGACTCAGGCCGATATCGAGGGCCAGCGCGGCGGTCAGTGCGGCGTATGTCATACGCATTCGCCAGCGGCCGGCCAGCAAGGTCTGCTCGGTGGCGAAGGCAAGCTTGACGTAGGCGCCATCGGCCAATCCCTGGCTGGCCGCTAGGTCGAGAACCACGGCGTTGCGCTCGTCGGCCGCACCCTTGGCGACCGGCCGGCCGTAGCCGCCGATGCGGCGATTGGCCTGCAGTTCCGCGCTGACGATGTCGACCAACGACTGGCCGGCCGCTAGCGCGGCCTGAGCGCGAACCAGGAAATCGGCGGTGGCAATGTCGATCTGGCGGCCGTAGATGGCGGCTTCCGAAGTTGCGAGCGCGGCGCTGATGGCCAAGTTGCCGGTGCTGCGGGCGCTGCCAGCCAGCGCCGCAACGCGGTTGTTCCACAGGCGGGCGTCCGGGTAGCTGGTATTGACCCAGATGGCGTGTAGTACCTTGAGCTGGGCCGGAGTATGCCGCCGCCCGGTAATGCCGAACAGGTAGAGGTCGAGCCAGTCGGCGCCGCGCAACTCGGCGTGCAGATCGTGGCCGCGAAAGACCGCGCGTTCGCCGGGAAAGCAACCGCCCACCGTGCTGCGCAGCGTTCCTTCCCATGCTTCCAGCAGGCTCATGGGGCGCTCCTTGCGGCCGGATGAGCGGGGTCGTCGACGATGTCGATGGCTGGGAAGGGAAAGCGGCGAAAACCGATCTCCCGTTGCTCCAGCGCATGGGCGGCGGCGCCGGGAAGGCGCAGCAACAACGTTAGCATTTCGCCTTGTTCGGCGTTCAGTCCGAGATCGGCGAGTGCGGCGGCGATGACGCCGGGCATCGCCAAGGGGCGGCCGGCCCACTGTTCCAGCTGCGCTTGATGCTGTTGCAGCCAGTGGAGGCGCCCATCGGCAAGAACCGAGGTCAGCGCCGCCAGGGTCTGCTGCACCGGACGCGCGGCACGGTCGCCGTAAGGCGCATGGCCGGGTGGGTGTTCCGGTTCCGGCCAGACTTCCATTCTGCCGTTGCCAGGACGGCGCCAGTCGTCCATTTGCCGTTGCCATCGTTCGAGATCGCAGGCGCAATGCTCCCAGGCCTGTAGGCACAGGAAAACCTCACGCGCGCCGCCAGAGACGCCGGCACCGGAAGCCAGCGCCGCCATCAGCGCGGCGGCGGCCGGGGAGCCGCCGACACCGGCGCTCATCGCCGCATGCACCGAAGGGTCGCGCGGCCCGGGGTTGGCGATGGCCACTGCCAGTATCTCGAGCGCCCGGGCCTGCTCGGGGGCGGGCTTCTCGCCGCGGAACAGCAGGTACAGGTAGGCCGGGTAGGCGGCATGTTGCAGCAAGTCGCCGAATACGTCGTAGCCGCTGCAGTAGCAGGCGTTGGCCGTGAACGGATCGTCGGCTTCAGCATCCTCGGCCCACAGGCGGCTGTGGAGGACGGTGCCGGTTGAGGCGGAGCGAGTGTCGTGCGAATTCATCCGGCGCCTCTCACAGGTCGGTTCCGAGTACTCGCATGCGCAGATTCATCGGCGGGACTTCCTCGCCGTCGATATGCACGTCGAGCAGGGTCGGGCCGCGGCGGTGGCAGATCGCGGCGATATCGAGGTCCGCCAGGTCTTGCGGCGAGCGGATGGTATGGCCGTCGGCGCCCATCGCTCGCGCCATGGCGGCGAAGTCGGTGGCCGGCAACTGGAAGCCGATGCGTTCGGCGCCGGCCAGGCGCTGCCCGTGCTTGACCATGCCCAGTGCCTGGTCGTTGAGAATGACGAAAATCACGTTCAGTTCCTCGGCCACGGCGACCGAGATTTCCTGGCCGTTCATCAGCAGGCTGCCGTCGCCGGTAATGCAGACCACCGGCGTTTGCGCATTGCCGGCGGCCGTGCCGATGGCGCCGCCAATGGCCCAGCCCATCGGTGCGAAATCCATGGTCAGGCGCAGCCAGCCACCGGCACTGCGGCGCCGGCCGCTATCGCGGCGCTGGTCGTCGTTACCGAGACGGCGTTCGAGGTGGCGGCGGTTGGCTGGATCGAGGTAGTGGACCGACCAGGCGACGCTGTTGCCGGCATCGGCGAGAAAGCGGGTTTTCGGCGGGAACAGGCGGCCGAGATCGCGCATCAGGCGCTGTGGGGTGATCGGGCTAGTCGGGCTGTTGTATTGCCTCGGAGCGGCCAGCATGTCTTCGTGCGAGCAGCGCGGTGCCGGCAGGTCGATGCTGGCGCAGCCAGCGTTCTGCGGCCTGGGGCTGTGCTCGATCAGGCGGGTGAAAATGCTTAGCAAACGGCCGTGCACATGCAGGCGGGCCATCGGCGAACGGGCCAGGTGTTCGGCCGATTCATCGATATGCACCAGTTTTTCGTTGAGCAGGGTGTCGCTCCAGCCGCTGCTGGTCCATTCATTCATGCTGGTACCGGCCGCCAGTACCAAATCGACGGCCTCGTCGTCGAGTAGCGCGTTGGCCGTGCGGTGGCCGGCGAAACCGAAGACGCCGCAATACAGCGGATGGCGAGAGTTGATCAGACCCTTACCGTCCGGTGTGGTAACGAAAGGGATGTCGTGCCGCGTGGCGAACTGCAGGATGGTGCCGACGGCCTCGCCGCAGGAGCCGCCGATCAACAGGCGGACGTTGCGTGCCCGCCGTAGCAACCCAAGCAATTCGTCGGTGGCCTCGGGGTCGAGCAGGGAAACGGGGCGCAGCTTATCGCCGATGTCGTAGGACGGTACCTGGACCGGGCTGGGGGTTTTCAGGATGTCGAGCGGAATGCTCAGGTGTGCCGGCCCGCATGGTGTCCGGACGGCTCGTTGCAGCGCGGTGATCAGCTTCGACTCGATCTGCTCGGGATGCGAGATCAGCGAGTTGTAGCGGGTACAGTGGCGGAACATGCCGAGCGTATCGATGCCGGTGCAGGCCGATTCCTGCAGGGCGCGCTTGCCGAACGAGGGCAGCGACGGCTGGCCGGTGATGACCAGCATCGGGATGCTGTTGTCGAAGGCGCAGGCGACGCCGGTGATCAGATTGGTCGCGCCGGGGCCGGAGGTCGCGCAGCAAACACCGATCTTGCCGGTTTCGCGGGTATAGCCGTCGGCCATGAAGGCGGCACCGGCTTCGTGACGGGCGACGATCGGCCGCGGGCCGCCGCGCCGGCTGCTGCGCGCCAGGGCGTTGTACAGTGGTTCGATGGCGCCGCCGGGAATGCCAAAAATGTAGTCGATGCCCAGTTGCTCGAGGTAGGCGACGATCAGGTCGGCGACCTGCAGCGTCTCCTGGGCGGCGTTAGCGGGAAAATCCTCAATGCGGACGCCGTATGCCGGCGCGCTGCCGTGGCTGTTCATGAGTGGCTCCATGGTGATGGTTGTTATGGAAAATGAACAAGCGATAGGCCGCAATCTACGCCTTCCGTCATAGTTACTGCGAGTTTTTCCACCGAGGTTTCCAGGATTCGGAGCGATGTTGGCTTTTCGCATCATGTCGTCAGGCTGCGCGCACGGCATGGACAACAGCAGGGCTGGCCCAATGTCTGGGCCGACGTGGGGCGATCGACAGCAGGAACTTCACAGTCAGCCATATAAAAGATAAAATATATAAGACTTGGACGGAGTGTCTTGCGGCGGCCATCCTGAACCGATTTTTCCGGCCGCTGTCGTAAAATGTTCCGATTTTCCCAGAGCAACCCTTTACGAAAGGAAGTCGCCGTGCTTGAAGCCTATCGCGCCCATGTTGCAGAGCGTGCAGCCCTCGGTATCCCGCCGCTGCCCCTGTCCAAGCAACAGGCCACCGAACTGGTGGCTCTGCTGAAGAATCCGCCGCGGGGCGAAGAAGCGGCGCTGATCGACTTGATCACCTATCGCGTGCCGGCCGGTGTGGACGACGCCGCCAAGGTCAAGGCCGAATTCCTGGCCAAGGTTGCCAAGGGCGAGGAAAGCTGCGCCTTGATCTCCAAGGAAAAGGCCACTGAACTGCTCGGCACCATGCTCGGCGGCTACAACGTCAAGCCGTTGATCGACCTGCTCGCCTGCGCTACCTGCGGCGCTGTTGCCGCCGCCGGTCTGAAGAAGACCCTGCTGGTCTTTGACTACTTCCACGATGTCGCCGAACTGGCCAAAAAGGGTAACGCCAACGCTAAGTCCGTGATGCAGAGCTGGGCCGACGGCGAATGGTTCACCTCGCGCCCGGCAGTGCCGGCCGCGCAGAAGCTGACCGTGTTCAAGGTCACCGGCGAAACCAATACTGACGATCTGTCGCCGGCGCCGGATGCCTGGTCGCGTCCGGACATCCCGTTGCACGCACTGGCTATGCTGAAGAACCCGCGTCCGGGCATCGAGGCCGATGAACCGGGCAGCCGCGGCCCGATCAAGCAACTGGCCAAGTTGGCCGAGAAGGGCAACCTGATCGCCTATGTCGGCGACGTGGTCGGTACCGGTTCTTCCCGCAAGTCCGCCACCAACTCGGTGCTGTGGTTCACCGGCGAGGACATCCCGTTCGTGCCGAACAAGCGCTTCGGTGGTGTCTGCCTCGGCTCCAAGATCGCCCCGATCTTCTTCAACACCATGGAAGATGCCGGCGCCCTGCCGATCGAGATCGACGCTGGCCAGATGGACATGGGTGACGAGATCGAGCTGAAGGTCGATGGTGCCAGCGGCAAGGTCACCGCCACCAAGAACGGCGCCGTGATCGCTGAATCGCAATTGAAGACCCTGGTCATCCTTGACGAAGTGCGCGCCGGCGGCCGCATTCCGTTGATCATCGGTCGCGGCCTGACGGCCAAGGCGCGCGAGGCGCTGGGCCTGCCCGTGTCCACGCTGTTCCGCCTGCCGCAGCAGCCGGCCGATCCGGGCACCGGTTACTCGCTGGCCCAGAAGATGGTCGGCCGCGCCTGCGGCCTGCCGGAACAAAATGGACAACAGCGGGGCATCCTGCCCGGCACCTACTGCGAGCCGAAGATGACCACCGTCGGTTCCCAGGACACCACCGGCCCGATGACCCGCGATGAACTGAAGGATTTGGCCTGCCTCGGCTTCTCGGCCGACCTGGTGATGCAGTCCTTCTGCCACACCGCCGCCTATCCGAAGCTGGTCGACGTCAAGATGCACCGTGAATTGCCGTCCTTCATCTCGACCCGCGGCGGCGTCGCGCTGCGTCCGGGCGACGGCGTTATCCACTCCTGGCTGAACCGCCTGCTGCTGCCAGATACCGTTGGCACCGGCGGTGACTCGCACACCCGCTTCCCGATCGGCATCTCCTTCCCGGCTGGTTCCGGCTTGGTCGCCTTCGCCGCCGCCACCGGCGTCATGCCGCTGGACATGCCGGAATCGGTATTGGTCCGCTTCAAGGGCTCGATGGCCGATGCCGCCAAGCGTGGCATCACGCTGCGCGATCTGGTCAATGCCATTCCGCTGTGGGCCATCAAGCAGGGCCTGCTGACCGTCGAGAAGAAGGGCAAGAAGAACGTCTTCTCCGGCCGCATTCTGGAAATCGAAGGTCTGCCGGATCTCAAGGTCGAACAAGCCTTTGAGCTTTCCGACGCCGCCGCCGAACGTTCCGCCGCCGCCTGTACGGTCGCCCTGAACAAGGCGCCGATCGTCGAATACATGCGCTCGAACATCACGCTGATGAAGTGGATGATTGCCGAGGGCTACCAGGATGCCCGCACGCTGAAGCGCCGCATCAAGGCGATGGAAGAGTGGATCGCCAACGGCACGTTGCTCAAGGCCGACGCCAGCGCCCAGTACGCCGCAGTGATCGAGATCGATCTGGCTGAAGTCACTGAGCCGATCCTGGCCTGCCCGAACGATCCGGACGATGTCAAGGTGTTGTCCGAAGTGCAGGGCGACAAGATCGACGAAGTCTTCATCGGCTCCTGCATGACCAACATCGGCCACTTCCGCGCCGCCGGCAAGGTGCTCGACGGCAAGTCCGACATCCCGACCCGCCTGTGGATTGCCCCGCCGACCAAGATGGATGCCCTGATCCTGACCGAGGAAGGCTACTACAGCGTTCTCGGCAAGGCCGGCGCCCGTATGGAAATGCCGGGCTGCTCGCTGTGCATGGGCAACCAGGCGCAGATCCGCAAGGGTTCGACCGCTGTTTCGACCTCGACGCGCAACTTCCCGAACCGTCTGGGCATCGATACCCGCGTCTATCTGGCTTCCGCCGAACTGTCTGCCGTCGCCGCGCTGATTGGCCGTCTGCCGACCGTTGCCGAGTACCTGGAGCAGGTGCAGGCCGTCAATGCCAAGGCCGCCGATGTGTATCGCTATATGAACTTCGACCAGATTCCTGCGTTCGTCGAGGTTGCCGAAACTGTCGAGATGTAATCCGTGCGTTCGGCCGCTTACGGCCGAACGCAGCTTTTCTTAAAAAAGCCCCCGCCGAGAAACCGGCGGGGGCTTTTTATTGCTAGGGCAAGGTTTTCTAGGCTGGCGACCGCTTATCGGCGCGGCGGCACTGGCTGGTGGGGAGCGAGCAGGGCGACTAGTTCGCGATCGGTTCGCATGATGTGTTCGACCAGCCAGTTGCGCAGGAAATCAGCCAATGGTCCGGCTTCCAGTTTTTCACCGGCTGCCGCGCTGGCCCGCAAGGCATTGATGCGGGCCGTGAAATCTCCGTGTGCCTGGCGGTGGGCGACAACGTGCGCGCTGTCGGCCGGCAGCCCAGTCATCAGCATTTCCTCGGTACCGAAATGGAACAGCACGTAGTTGTTCAGGCGCGGCAGGATGTCGTCCAGCGCGTCGAACTCACGACCGGCCTCGAGAGCCGCGGTGAGTTCGTTGATCAATTCCACCAGTTCCTGGTGCTGCAGATCGATCTGCCGGTGCCCGGTTTCGAGGGTGTTGTTCCAGATGATGGTCATAGCATTCCCTGGGTGGTGGTGATTTGATAATGGTATCTTGCCATACTGTCATGTCGCTCAAATTGTCGGACATCAAATTGTTGACGCCGTATCCGCAGTAGAGTACCCATTCCATAATGCGCAGTCTTCCCTCTTTCTCTTCGGCATTGCCGGACGCGTTGACGGCGGACGGCGAAACTCCGGCCTGGGAGCGGCGGAGGGGGGGGCTTGGGCAGCGTACCTTGCTGCTGCTGGTTGCGTTTCTCGTTGCTGTAATCGTCTTCGCTGGATATAGCCAGGTAAATAGTTATGGCGAGCTCCGCTACGCGATAGCGGTGCACCGCTGGACTCGGGCCACCGCCGACATCAGCGAAGCGATGCACCAGTTACAACTCGAGCGCGGCCTGTCCAGCGGCTATCTAGTATCGGGCAGTAGCTGCTTCGCGCAGGCGCGTGAGCATCAGTTGGCTAAAACCGACAGCGCACTGGCCCATCTCAACAAGGTTCTCGAAACCTTGAAAGCTGAGTCGCCGGCCGGGTTCCCGGCGGCCGTGGTGAGCTTTAACGGGCTGGATGAATTGCGCGCGTTGGTCGAGCAGCGGCGCATTTCGCACGATGCGGCGGTACAGCGCTATACCACCTGGATCGAGAAGCTGATGGCGCTGCTGTTGAGCCGCGTCGATTCGAGCGGCCGTATGGCGGCACCGCAACTGGCGTTGATTTCCTTTTTGCGGGCCAAGGAAGCCGCCGGGCAGGAGCGTGCTCTGGTCACGGCACTGCTGTCGTCGGGTGATTTCGGGCATTTCTCCCGGATAGCGACTTACCACCGGCTGCGCACCATCGAATCCACTTACCTGAATCAGTTTTACCTGCTGGCGCACGAGGACTTGCGGGCGCAGCAGGGACGCATAGAAGCCAGCGGCTTCGCTCAGGAACTCGACGCGATTCGTCGGCGGATCGTAGCCATCGGCCATAGCGCTGCCCAGCCACAGATTCAGATGGCCATCAGCCCCGAGCGCTGGTTCGAGTTGGCCTCGCAGCGGGTCGATGCAATGAAGGCGATCGAGGATGAATTGGTTGCCTCCATCGTCAATCAGTCCGCTGAAATGGAAGGCAAAGCGCGTCGTTGGTTGGTTTTCAATGTCGTTTCGGCTCTCGTTGCTTTCCTGCTGGCCGGCCTGCTGATACGCCAGATGCTGCGCAACAACAAGGAAACCGAGGCCGACCTGCATCTTGCCGACAAGGTGTTCAACAGCAGTGTCGAGGCCATCGTCGTTACCAGTGCGGCGTTGCGCATCGTCGAGGTCAACCCGGCCTTCTGCCGGATCAGCGGTTATTCCCGCGACGAGCTGATCGGCCGCAATATCGGCGAGCTGAAATCCGGGCGCCACGAAGCCGATTTCTATGCCGGTATGTGGCAGCAGCTTGAGCGCGATGGCAATTGGGAAGGCGAGGTATGGAATCGGCGGCGCAACGGCGATATCTACCCGGCGCTGCTGTCCATCGTCGCCGTTCGCAACCAATCGGGCAGTGCGGTTAGCAATTACATCGCGATGAGCGTCGATCTCAGCCAGCGCAAGAAGGTCGAGGAATTGCTCGAGCGCCTGCGTACTTTCGATGCGCTGACCGGGCTGCTATCGCGCGATGCCTGGCGGACGGTCATCGATCAGGTGGCAGTACAGGCGCGTGGCACCCGGCGGCGTTTCGCGGTGCTCAAGATCGGGCTCGACCGTTTCAAGCTGATCAACGACTCGCTCAATCATGCCGTCGGCGACGAGGTGCTGCTGCTCAGCGCCGAGCGCATCCGCCAGACGGTACGCCGCCATGACGCGGTGGCCCGGCCGGGCGGCGATCTGTTTGCCGTGCTGCTTGATGACATCGGTTCGGCCCAGGGAGTTGGCGCCGTCTGCGAAAAGCTGCTGGCCGCCTTCCGCTCGCCAATGACCGTCGGCGAGCATCAACTGCATGTCTCGGTCAGCATCGGCGTCGCTATCTTCCCCAACGATGGCGAGGAAACGGCGATGCTCGAGCGCAATGCCGAGTCGGCGATGTATCGCGCCAAGGAGGAAGGTCGGGCCGGTTATCGTTTCTATTCGGCCGAGATGAGTGTCCAGGGGGTCCGTCTGCTGGCCCTCGAAGGCTTATTGCGCCAAGCCCTGGCCAACGGCGAGTTCAAGGTCTATTACCAGCCGCAGGTCGATGTGCTGAACAACCGTTTGCTCGGCGTCGAGGCGCTGCTGCGCTGGCATAGTCCGGAACTGGGCAGCGTCTCGCCGGTGCAGTTTATTCCCGTTGCCGAGGAAACCGGGCTCATCGTGCCCATCGGCGAATGGGTGTTGCGCGAGGCCTGCCGCCAGATGCGCGCCTGGCTCGACGAGTTCGGTAACGAGATGACGGTGGCGGTCAACCTGTCCGGCCGCCAGTTCCGCCAGAGCGACCTGCTGCCGATGATCGGTGAAGCGCTTGCCAAGACTGCGCTGCCTGCCCATCTGCTCGAACTCGAAATCACCGAGGGCGCGCTGATCGCCGATTCTGGCGGCGCCGTCGAGGTGCTGCGCGGCTTGCGCGAACTAGGAGTCCGCACGGCCATCGACGATTTTGGCACCGGCTATTCATCGCTGGCCTATCTGAAGACCTTCCCGCTCGACCGGCTGAAGATCGACCGCGCTTTCATCCGCGACCTGCCGCATGACGAGAGCGATACCGCCATATTGCGCGCGATCGTGGCGCTCGGCCGCAATCTGCACCTGGAGGTTCTGGCCGAGGGCGTAGAAACGCAGGAGCAACAGGCCTTCCTGGCCGATATTGGCTGCCAGGTGCTGCAGGGTTACCTGCACGGCCGGCCGATGAGCGCCGAGGCGCTGACGCGGCGCCTGCGCGACGGCAGCCTGCACTTTTCCTAAGCCACCAAGCCCCGGAGGTGGGAAGGCCGGCGCCGGGCGTATTTTGGTGGGGCCGGATAGTGCCACGGCCGTCCGTCTTGACAAACGGATGGTGCCTGCCGTCTGATGGAAACCCGTTATCCGGCGATCGACCGACATGGCCCCCACCTTAATGCTGCGCGCAGTTTTCTTCGTTATTGCCGGCCTTGCCGGTGCACCGGCGCTGGCGCAATTCACTGAAAGCTTACCGCCATCGCCCGATTACCGTGGTGAAATCCGGCGCGGCCTGGACGGCCAGTTGCGTGCGGTGCCGGCAGCCGAGACCGCCAGAAAGGTCGAGCCGGCCGCTACGGCGACTATGGTGGTCGGTCCCGGTGAACGCATCGCCACTATCGGCGAGGCGGCACGCCTGGCGCGCGATGGCGAGATCATCGAAATCCGGCCGGGCACCTATCGCGGTCAGCCGGCGGTGTGGACGCAGGACCGGCTGATCATCCGTGGTGGTAGCGAGCGGCCGGTGATGCTGGGCGATGGCCAGCACGCCGAAGGCAAGGGCATCTGGGTGGTGCGCGGCGGTGAGGTGCGGATCGAGAACATCGAGTTTCGGGGTGCCCGTGTGCCGCATTTCAACGGTGCCGGCATCCGCTTCGAGAGGGGACACCTGACGGTGCGCGGTTGTCGTTTCGTCGATAACGAAATGGGTATCCTGACCGCCAATTCCCCCGAGCAGACGCTCGAAGTGATCGATAGCGAGTTCGGCGAAGCACCCCACCATCCTGGTGATCTGCATCATCTGCTCTATGTTGGTGGCATCGGAAAGTTCGTGCTGCGCGGCAGTCGTTTCTCCGGCGGCTATCTCGGCCATCTGGTCAAGTCGCGGGCGCGCGAGAGTCACGTACTGTACAACATGCTGGTCGATGGCAAGGACGGCAAGGCTTCGTATGAGCTGGAATTTCCCAACGGCGGACTGGTTTTCGTGCTCGGCAATGCCATCGGCCAGAGTGCCGGCACCGACAATGCGGCGATCATCGCCTACGGCGCCGAAGGGCCGCGCTGGCCGGACAACGCGCTGTATCTGGTACACAACACGTTGGTGAACGATTATTTCGCCGGCGATTTCCTGCGTGTCTGGAACGAGAAATTCCCCACCGGTATCGACATCTGGCAGATCAACAACCTGCTGGTCGGCGATGGCAATTTCTTCCCGCCAGCGCAGGGGCGGGTCGAAGGCAACCACAGCGCACGGCGGGCCGACCTCATTGCCGTCGGCGGTACACCGCTGCGCTTGACCAGCCAGTCGCCTCTGCGCGGTAGTGTGCGCCCGCCGGGCAGCGTGCGCGGCGTCGACCTGCTGCCGACGGCGGAATTCAGCTATCCGGTCGGTAGCCGCCCGCTACACCTGGGCAGCGGGCTGGCGCCAGGTGCTTTCCAGTAATCACGGCGCCTTGAGCGGCGTGAACTCGGCCGGTACCCAGGCGTAACCCTGCTTTTCCTTGCGCACGTGGCCGATCCCGGGGAAGGGCAGGTGCATGCCGGCGACCATCAGCTTTTCCTTGGCCGCCCGCTCGAAGATACGCTTGCGGGCGTGCACCGCCTGTTGCGGGTCGTTGTCGAATTCGAAAGACACTTCGGGACGGGCGAACTGCACGGCATGGTTGTGCACCAGGTCGCCAAGTACCAGCAGGCGCTCGCCGCCGCTGGTGATCAGGTAGCTGGCGTGGCCGGGCGTATGGCCGCGGGTGTCGACGCTGGCGACGCCGGGCAGCAGTTCCCGATCGCTGGAAAAGGTCTTCCATTTGCCGGCGGCCAGATAGGGTGCGGCGGCATCGCGTGACATTTTGAAAAAGGCCCGGAAATCCGCCGGCGCCTTGGCGGCGACCGCTTCACTGAGCCAGAAATCGTTGTCGGCCTGGGCCGACCAGACTTCGGCATTGGCGAAGACGCGCCCGCCATCGGGGCTGACCAGGCCGTTGACGTGGTCCCCGTGCAGGTGGGTGAGCAGCACGGTATCCACCTGTTCGGGCTGATAGCCCGCCGCCCGCAGGTTGTCGACAACACGGCCCAAGCTGGGGCCAAACAGCCCGGCGGCGCCGGCGTCGATCAGGATCAGCCGGCTGCCGGTGTTTACCAGATAGGCGTTAACCACCGTCTGCACTTTCGGCCCCTGTAGGAACTGGCGGGCGAACAGGCGCTGCCGGTCGCGTACGGAAATGTTCTTCAGCGTGGTCTCGTCGAGGTCGATAGCGCCATCGTAGAGCGCGGTGATCTCGAAGTTGCCAAGCATCAGTCGGTAGTAGCCGGGCACCTGGGTTTTTTGCGGCGGTGCTTCGGCAGCAGCGAAGCCGGCAACGAACAGGAACAGGACGGCGAGTAGCAGACGGGCCAGCGCAGGCCGGCTGGGCAGGGCAAGGGATGGCGTGGTCATGGACATCTCCGGATTGGGGGAGGCGCCAGTATCGGGGATGTCCCGATGGCATGTCTAGCCATGGTGCCGTCGGGCAAGGCGCCGGGGGGCGGCGACTTAAGCTTCTCCGGGCCGATTCCCCATGGCTTCGCCCATGCGGATGGCACCGGCCGGTTGCCAGGCCGGATTGAAGGCCAGCGTGTTTTTTGGGAACAGCATGACGACGGTTGAACCGAGCAGGAAGCGGCCCATCTCATCACCCCGCTTGAGCATGATGTTCTGTTCCTCGTAACGCCATGCGCGGACGACACCGGGACGCGGCGGATTGATCACGCCATGCCAGACGGTGGCCATGCTACCGACGATGGTGGCGCCGACCAGGGTCAGCACGAATGGACCGTTCGTCGTGTCGAAGACACAGACGACGCGCTCGTTGCGGGCGAACAGGCCGGGTACGCCGCGTGCCGTGGTCGGGTTGACCGAGAACAGCGCACCGGGCACGTAAATCATACGCAGCAGCTTGCCGTCGCAGGGCATATGGATGCGGTGATAGTCGCGCGGACTCAGGTACAGCGTGGCGAAGCTGCCATTCTCGAACTGTGCGCCCAGCTTGCGGTCGCCGCCGACCAGCGCGGTGGTCGAATAACTATGGCCCTTGGCCTGGAAAATCTGGTCGCGCTCGATGGCGCCGAACTGGCTGATCGCCCCGTCGACGGGACACAGAAAATCGGCCTCGGCGAAAGGGCGGGCGTTCTCTTGCAGCGGCCGGGTGAAAAACTCGTTGAAGGTCTTGTAGCTGGCGATGTCCGGGTTGGCGGCCTCGGCCATGTTGACGCCGTAGCGGCCGACGAACCAACGGATGATGCCGGTCGTCAGGCGGCCAGCCTGGGCGCCGGCGAGTTTGCCGGCGAGCACGGTCAGCGCCTGTTTGGGTAGCAGGTATTGGGGTAGGACGGCAAGACGATCGGGCACAGGCGAGTCAGTACAAAAAGGAGAACCGCTGATTATAAGGGCTTGGATGCCCCGTCGGCAGCACTGGCGGGCGTGCGAACGTCATTGGGCCGGTGCTGCCCGCTTTTTTTGCGCTCGTTCCCGCTTGCGGGAGATCGAAGCGCCGAAGCAGTTTGCTCCTGTCCTCGGATCAACTGAATGTCATGGTGCCCAGTCAGGATCAGAACATCTGCGATCATGTTTCCACGGTCGCTATGTCGGTGTCCGGCGCGAGCTGCCAGAAAATCAATGCCGAGGCGATGGCGGTCGTCTCATCGTTTTTTAGGGCTTTATTCCGACGCATGCATTATTTGGAGAGTCAGGTAAAGTGCTCCGATAAATGAATAATCAATGGAGGAGTCATGTTGATTAGCAAATTTCGCAATCTGTCAATCTCTGTCAAGTTAAATGTCATTCAGGCGGCGACGATTTTTGGTCTTTTCGTCGTGGCGATTATTGCCTTGAATGCCTGGCTGAGTTCCGTATTCGAGCGGCAAGGAATCGAGGAACTGAAGCGGACCAATCAACAGGCCGTCGATATGGTCGAAACGGTTCGCGTATCGCTCGAGAAGGCGGCGGAACGGTTGGCTCGGACGTTGCAGGCGGATTTTAGCGGGGAGTTCGCTTTGCGCACCGACGAAACAATCGAGGTCGGCAGCGCCAAAACCCCCGTGCTTAGCCTGGAGGGCAAAGTGCTCAACGGCAATGTCGCGCCTTTCGACCGTTTTACCGCCAATACGACGGCTGCCGGTACCCTTTTCGTTCGCCAGGGAGATGATTTTGTCCGTATCGCCACGTCGCTCAAAAAGGAGGACGGAACGCGGGCCATGGGTACCCCGCTGGGAGCGCGGCACCCAGCGCGCGAATTGCTGCTGGCCGGGAAGACCTATACCGGCAAGGCGCGCTTGTTCGGCCGCGACTATATGACGAATTACCGGCCGCTACTCAGTGCGTCGGGCCAGGTTGTCGGCGCTCTTTTCGTCGGGCTCGATTTCAGCGAACAACTGGCCGATATGAAAAAGAGGTTGCGGGACATCAAGCTGTTCGAGACCGGCTACATTTTTGGCATCGATGCGGGTACGAACAAAGGCGAGCTCGTCCTGCACCCGACGCGCGAAGGCGAGAACCTATGGGATACCAAGGACAGCAACGACGTCTATTACATACGCGAGATGGTGGAGCAAAAGGAAGGCGTGATCTACTACCTCTTTCCCAAGCCGCATGGAACTGCGGAGGGCCGGAAGGTATCCGTGTTCATGTTCGTGCCGGCATGGAATTGGGTTATCGCAACGAGCGTCCATGTCGATGATCTCAACGTTCATGCCGATGCCGTACGCAATCGCCTGATCCTCGGAGCGGTGGTGCTGTGCGTTCTACTGTGCGCCACGTTGTTCTTTTCCTCGCGCTACTGGGTAACGCAGCCGCTGATGGAAGTGGTCAAGGCGATGCAGCGCATCGCGTCCGGCGATCTGACGGTCGCTATCAAGCAGCGCAGTGAGGATGAAGTGGGGCAGTTGCTGAAAGCGACCAACAAGATGGCCGGGGATATGCGTACCACGCTGAGCGATATTCAATCCGCGTCGTTCCGGCTAGCCGAAAATGCCGCTCATTTGTCCAGCTCGGCCATGCAAGTGGCGACGCAGTCCGGATTGCAGAGCGATGCCGCGTCGGCAATGGCGGCCAGCATTGAGGAGATCAACGCCAATATCGTCCATGTGGCCGAGAACGCCAGCCATGCTAATGGCGTTTCGGTTGAGTCCGGGCATGTTTCCAGCCAAGGTGCGGAAGTGATCGGGCAGGCCGTTGCCAGCATGACACGTATTGCCGAGACGGTGCGCACCGCTTCCTCGGCGGTGACCACCCTGGGCCAGGAATCGAAGGCGATCTCGGCAATTGTCAGCGTGATTCGGGAAATTGCCGAGCAGACCAATCTGCTGGCGCTCAACGCGGCCATTGAGGCGGCACGCGCCGGAGAACAGGGGCGTGGCTTTGCTGTTGTGGCCGATGAGGTCCGTAAGCTCGCGGAGCGAACATCCGCATCGACTCAGGAGATCAGTACGCTGATCAGCGGGATACAGGCCGGCACCGAAGGTGCGGTGACGAGCATGAACAGCGGTGTCCATCAGGTTGAGGAGGGCATGGTGTTTGCCGAAAATGCCGGCGCCAGCATTGCCAACATTCGTGAAAGCGCTGGTCAAGTGAATGCTGCCGTGATGAGCATTTCGCACGCGATCGACGAACAGACGGCCGCGATTGCCGAGATCGCCCAAAATGTCGAAAAAATCGCCAGCATGGCCGACGATAGCAATGTGATGGCCAAGAAATCGGCAGACTATGCGGCTGAGTTGGAAAAACTCGCCGAAAGCCTGCGCGCACGCGTCGCCGGATTTACGATCTGATTTGTGGCGAGGAGGCCCCAGGCTTTGGCCTGGGGCGGCTCACCAAGCTGTTTGTTCTCGGGCTGCCGCGCTCCGCTCAGTGTTCGCGGCCGTCGATGCGCGGTTGCATCAACATCGGGATGGTGCGCCAGGCGAGAAGGCCATAGGCCAGCGCCCAGGTCCAGGCAGAGAGGTGGATCCAGGTCAGGTAGCCGGCCGGGAACAACTGCGGCAGGCCGATGCGGAAGAACAGCGTGGCCAGCATGATGTAGAGCACCAGCCGGTCGACGCCCGCGAACACCACCTTGCGCCCGGTGTGGCCCTTGGCGATGCGGATGATCATGGCCGGGATGACGCAGCCCATGACGCCGACGGTGAACAGATGCACCGATAGCGAGCCGACCCAGACAAGGTTGACGAGATGGCCAAGGGCGTCCACCAGCAGTTGCGCCACGATAAGCAGATAGCCGATGAACATGATGCCGATGTCGATGCGGCGCATGGCCAATTGCGGCTGCCAGAAGCAGAGGCGGATGGCGAGCAGCGCCGCCAGGGTCAGCGCAATGACGGCGGCGAGCGGTGGCGGCAGCAGGAATTCGACGACCAACACCAAGCCAAGCAGCTTGATCGCCATGTCGAGCCTGGGCTGGCGCAGGATTTCCACCTGGAAAGCGGCTTTCATGAACTGCGTCAATGTGCGTTCAAGCATGACCAGGAAAGCCAGGCGGAACAAACCGATGGCCATCGTGGTGCCGGCAGCAAAGTCGCCGCCGCTCAGCAGCAGGCTTTTGGCGACGATGAAGGCCGGCAGCATGATCAGGAAAAAAGCGTTGTCGCGGTAGCTGTCGCTTTGGCGGTGGCGGATCAGCGTCCATAGCAACATGGCGACGATGCCGCCGAGGAACAGGTTGTTGGCCAGCAGGAACAGCGGCAGCGGCCAGTGGCCGCCGAAGCTCATGGCCAGGCGCTCGACGATCCAGGCGGCGGCCAGCAGCAGCAAGGCCGGGCCGTGATAACCGCGAATGCCGACCCAGTTCTTGGTTGCGGTCAGCAGAAAGCCGCCGAGCACCGCCCAGCCGAAGCCGAAGAACATTTCGTGGGCGTGCCACTGGATTGCGCTGACCGGGATGTCCGGCGCCGCCAGTTGGCCGCCGAAGATCAAGGCCCAGACGGGCGGCAGGATCAGGCCGGCCAGGCAGGCGAGGGTGAAAAAGGGGCGGAAGCCAACCAGCCAGAGGGGGTGCGAGGCCAGACGCATGGGCGAACCTTGAAGGCGGGATATTGATCGAAAGGTGAAGTTTAGCCAGGCCGGAAAGGGGAAAACTTGATTTATCCGGCAGCGGCAAGCATCCGGGCACACAATGGCGTAAAATCATGCGCTTGGCTCGGTTGCGCGGGGGTGAGCGCGAGCGTGCCGGTTTCCTTAAGGATAAAGATGAAGCGTGTGGATGATTTCCGCTTGCGCCTTGGCAAGCACGAACTCGTGCCGATCATGATCGGCGGCATGGGGGTTGATATTTCGACGGCCGATCTGGCGCTGGAAGCCGCCCGCCTCGGCGGCATCGGCCATATATCGGACGCGATGATCAACACTGTGTCGGATCGCCGCTACGAGACCAAGCACGTCAAGGAAAAACTGGCGCTTTACAAGTCCAACGTCCTCAACGAGGACAAATCTCCGGTCAAGTTCGATCTCGGCCGCCTGGCCGAGGCGACCCGCCTGCATGTCGAGGCCACCATGCGGCAAAAGCGGGGCACTGGCCTGGTGCTGATTAATTGCATGGAAAAGCTGACCATGAACGCCCCGCGCGAAACCCTCAAGGTTCGCATGTCGGCGGCGCTCGATGCCGGCATCGACGGCATTACATTGGCTGCCGGCCTGCATCTCGGCTCCTTCAACCTGATCGAGGAGCATCCGCGTTTCCGCGACGCCAAGCTGGGCATCATCGTATCCTCGGTTCGCGCCTTGCAGTTGTTCCTCAAGAAGAGCGCCCGCACCAACCGCCTGCCCGACTATATCGTCGTTGAAGGTCCGCTGGCCGGCGGTCATCTCGGTTTCGGCATGGACTGGGCCGACTACGATCTGGCGACCATCGTCGGCGAAGTGATGCGCTACCTGCAGGACGAGCATCTCGACATTCCGGTGATTCCGGCCGGCGGTATCTTTACCGGTTCCGACGCCGCCGCCTTCCTCGAACAAGGCGCTGCCGCCGTGCAGGTGGCCACCCGCTTCACGGTTACCGAAGAGTGTGGCCTGCCGGCCGAGGCCAAGCAGGAATATTTCAAGGCCAGCGAGGACGACATCGAGGTCAACCAGATTTCCCCGACCGGCTACCCGATGCGCATGATTAAGTCCAGCCCCGGTATCGGCGATGGCATCCGCCCCAATTGTGAGGCTTACGGCTACTTGCTCGACGCCGCCGGCAAATGCGCCTACATCACCGCTTATAACCGCGAGGTCGCCGCCCATCCGGGCGCACGCAAGGTCAAGGTGTGGGACAAGACCTGCCTGTGCACGCACATGCGCAATTTTGAGATCTGGACCTGCGGCCAGTTGACCTGGCGTTTGAAGGACACGACTCACCGCCTACCCGACGGCAGTTACCAGTTGCTGACGGCCGAGCATATCTTCAAGGACTATCAATTCAGCACTGAGCAGCAAGTGGCGCTGCCGGAGAAGCGGACTCCCTGAGTCCGGCTCCATCGCTGAAAACCCGACGCTAGTCGGGTTTTTTTCGAGTGTTCCATGGCCTACCTTTCCTTCCCGCGTTTTTCCGCTTACCTGCACCGGCTGGTCGTTCGGCTGGGGCTGGTTCTCGCCGTGGCGGGCGCCGCGTTGTCCCTGCCGGCGCGCGGCGAGCCAGGCGATTTCACGATTGGCGGTTTCGGTACCGTGGGGATGGCGCGTACCAACACCAACGACGTCGAGTTCGTGCGCGACCTGTCGCAGCCGCGCGGGGCGCGCAAGCGCTGGACCGGGAATGTCGATAGCATCCTGGGGCTACAGGCCAACTGGCGGATCAATTCCGAGTTCGCGGCGGTGGTGCAGGGGGTCAGCCGCTATCGTTACGACCGCAGCTACACGCCGGAGATCGCCTGGGCTTACCTCAAGGTCGATCCGAGTCCGACGCTCAGCATGCGTTTCGGCCGGCTCGGCACGGAATTCTTCATGCTCGCCGATTCGCGCCTGGTCGGCTATTCCTATCTGCCGGTGCGGCCGCCCGGCGATTACTTCTGGTCCCTGCCGTTTTCCAGCATCAACGGCGCCGACGCGGCGCTGACCGTGCCGCTGGCCGACAACACGCTGCGCGGCAAGATTTATTACGGCATCGCCGACGGCAAGATTCCGCTTGAGGACGAACAGTGGAATATCGGCGGTTCGCCGATGATGGGCGCCTATCTCGAATATCAGGCCGGTCCCTGGCTGCTGCGCGGCAGCTACGCCAACATCCGCTTCAACAGCAATCTGCCGATCCTCCAGAACTTCTATTCATTGGTGCCGCATTACCTGACGGCGGATCAGGCGCGCACTTCGCTCGATTATCTGCGGGTCGACGGTACGCGCAGTCATTACTACTCGCTGGGGCTGGTCTATGACAACGGTCCGTGGCAATTCCAGTTGATGCTGAATTCCATTGACCAGGGTAGCCGGGCGTTCGCCGATTCGTATGCCGGCTATGCGCTGGCTGGCTACCGGATCGGCTCGGTTACCCCTTATCTCGGTTATTCCTGGGTTCGTTCGAGGAATTACAGCCCATCCTCGCTGCCCGGCGTTACCCAGGTACAGGCCGATTCGTTCTCGCGGCAGGGCACAACGATTGTCGGCGCGCGCTGGGACGTGGCCCGCAACGTGGCCTTGAAGGCGCAGTGGGATGCCATACGCGGCGATTCCGCTTCGATTTTCCCGTTCCGACGGGAGCGGCCCGGTTGGGACGGTCGGGTCGATGTATTCTCGCTGACCATGGATTTCGTCTTCTGAACGCATGAGGCGACTGCCGTTCTCCGCACTCGTCGCATTGCTGCCGCTGGTCGCCGCGCCGTCGGCGCTGGCGCAGTCGTCGGCAACCGGCGGCTTGGCGGTGGTGGTCAATGCCCGCTGCGGCGTCGCAGTGCTGACCCGCAACGAAGTCGTCAATATTTTCTTCGGCCGCTACCGGCTGTTCTTCAACGGCCGCGAGGCGCAACCGGCCGATCTGGAGGATAGCCACCCGATGCGCAGCCAGTTCTATCGTCGCTTGGTCGGCAAGGACATCTCCGAAATCAATGCTTACTGGTCGCGGCAGATTTTCTCCGGGCGCATGCGGGCATTGCCCAAGGTCGCCACGCCCGAGGAGATGACCCAGTGGATTGTCGCCAATCCGTGCGGCATCGGTTTTGTCGAGCAGGCCAAGGTTGACGCCCGTTTCAACATCGTCTTTGAGTTGGCGCCCTGAGCGCTTTACGGCATGTTCGTGAACATCGAGTTGATCGGCCTGCTGGTCATTTTCGTGGTGATCGTGATTGCTGTCATCAAGGCAAAGTAAGCGACGAACAGGCTCTCTACAGATTCGTCGACCAGCCGAAGCGTGCCAGTAGTGTGGCGAATTCGCCCGATACGGGGGCTTTTATCGGCAGGCGGGCGTCGCTGAGCGGATGCGTGAATACCAGTTCGCTACAGGCCAGCAGCAGCCGGCGGCAGTCGAGGTGCTCGGCGAAATAGCGGTTGTGCCGGCCCTTGCCGTAGGTCGCATCGCCGATGATCGGATGGGCGATATGCTTGAGATGGCGGCGCAACTGGTGGCGCCGGCCAGTGACCGGTTCCAGTTCGAGCAGGGCGTAGCGGCTGCACGGGTAGCGGTCGACGGCGACCGGCAGCTCGACGGTGGCCAGGCGGCGGTAGCGGGTCAGCGCCGGCTGGGCGGCATCGCTGCTGTGTTCGCCGCGGAATTCGTAATCGTCGCGCTGGCGCGACAGCGGATGGTCGATGCTGCCGGCCAGCGGCGGGTGGCCGCGGACGACCGCCAGGTAGCGCTTGTCCACGGTGCCGGCGGCGAACTGGCGGGCGAGGGCGCCGGCGATTTCCGGGCTCAACCCGAACAGCAATACTCCCGAGGTGCCGCGGTCGAGCCGATGCGCCGGCCAGACGCGGTGACCGATCTGGTCGCGCAGGATCTGGATGGCGAAGCGCGTTTCGTGGCGATCGATTTCCGAACGGTGGACGAGCAGGTTGGGCGGCTTGTCGATGACGACGAGGTGCTCGTCGCGCCAAAGGATGGGCAGTTCCTCAGCCAAAGAAGCGGCTCTTGGCCTCACCGGGGATATCCATACCGGTGACGTGGGCGCGCTCAAGCAACTCCCAGTAGTAGCGGTAGGAGGCCCGGTCGTGCAGTTTGCCATCGTGCTGGATTGGTCCCCAGTCCTTGTCCTGGGCGGCGAGCAGGATTTCCGCCGCGGCCCGGACTTCGGAAAAATCGGGACGCATGGCCTCGACGATCGGCACGATCTGGTTCGGGTGGATACTCCACATGCGCAGATAGCCGAATTCCCGGCGGGCACGCAGGGCATCGTTGCGGATGATATCGATGTCCTTCAGCTCGGTGGTCACGTTGTGCGACGGCACCACGCCACAGGCCAGCGCGGCGGCACTGATCTCGCACTTGGCGCGGGCGACCAGTGGGTGCTCGAATTGGCCCGGACTCTTCATCGCGGTACCGGGAATGGCGCCGTGGTGGCCGGAGACGAAATCCATCAGGCCAAAGTCGAGCGACTCAACGCCGGGCAAGGCGGCAATTTGCCAGACTTCACGTAGAGCACCGTGCGTCTCGATCAGCACGTGCACCGGAATTTCGCGGCCAAGGCCGCATTGCTTTTCGATCTGCCGCAGGGCGTCGATCTGCGTCCGCACGTCAGCGGCGCTGCATGGCTTGGGCAAGGTGATGAACGGTAGCCGGGTGCCGGCGAGGCGCACCAGGATTTCCATATCCTGCCGCCAATGCGCATGGGTCACGTCATGGACGCGGGCGCCAACGCGGTTGAAGCGGTTGTCGTCCGACAGGATCACAGCGGCCGCCATCTCGGCGTGTTCACGCTCGGCGCCGGCATGGGCGCCGTCCTCGCAGTCGCAGGTGATGTCGAAGATCGGCCCGAGCTCCTGCTGCAACTGGAGCGCCTTGCGCATCAGTTTTTCCGAACCGGCGTAGTGGTCGACGGCGGGCAGAATGGGGAAGGGTTTTTCGCCAGCGAAAAGAATGGCTTGGGGATGGTGCATGTCGGCAACTGAAAATGAAAAGGCCGCGGCATTTTACCGCGGCCTTCCGGGGAAGCTAGACGACTGGCCGGATTACAGCATGTCCTTGACGGCTTCGGCTTCGTCGGTCAGTTCCTTCAGCGTCAGATTGATTTTCTCCTGGCTGTAGGCATCGATTTCCAGACCCTGGATGATCTTGTAGGAACCGCCCTTGCATTCGCACGGGAAGCCGAACACGATGCCCTTCGGGATGCCGTAGGAGCCATCGGACGGCACGCCCATGGTGACCCATTCGTCGGAGCCCAGGACCCAGTCGCGGACGTGGTCGATGGCGGCGTTGGCGGCGGAGGCGGCGGACGACAGGCCGCGCGCTTCGATGATGGCGGCGCCGCGCTTACCGACGGTCGGCAGGAACACGTCGTTGTTCCAGACGGCGTCGTTGATCAGGGCCTTGACGCTATCGCCGTTGGACGTGGTGTAGCGATAGTCGGCATACATCGTGGGCGAGTGGTTGCCCCAGACGACCAGCTTCTTCAAGGACGACACCGGACGGCCGGCCTTGGTGGCCAGTTGCGACAAGGCGCGGTTGTGGTCGAGGCGCAGCATGCCGTGGTAATTGGCCGGGTTGGTGCGGCCGACCTTTTTGGCGGCGGCGGCGGCGATGTAGGCGTTGGTGTTGCAGGGGTTGCCGACGACCAGCACCTTGACGTTTTCCTTGGCGTTCTCGGCGATGGCCTTGCCCTGAACGGTGAAGATGGCGCCGTTGGCGGTCAGAAGGTCGGCGCGCTCCATGCCCTTGGTGCGGGGACGGGCACCGACCAGCAGGCAGACGTCGGCATCCTTGAAGGCGGCGTTCGGATCGTCGGTGGCGACTATGCCGGCCAGCAGCGGGAAGGCGCAGTCTTCCAGCTCCATCATCACGCCTTTCACGGCTTGCTGGGCTTGCGGCAGGTCGAGCAGCTGGAGGATGACCGGTTGGTCTTTGCCAAGCATTTCGCCAGAGGCGATGCGGAACAGCAGACTATAACCGATCTGGCCGGCGGCGCCGGTAACGGCTACGCGCATGGGGGCTTTGGACATATGTCGCTCCTGAATGAAACAGCGTGATAGAGATTGTTTGGCTCGGTTGCCGACGAGAACTGCGCCTTGCGTCGGGTGGTACGAGAACTAGAAATACTAGAAGTTCAGGCAAAGGCTGTCAATTCTGTCTTGTATAAGACAACTTTTCGTGGACGCTGGCCAAGAAGTGTGCTGAAATCCCGAACATGACTCAAGAGGCTTTCCGTTCCACGGCGCGCGTGCACTCGCCGACGTTCAGTCCGCTTTATCGCCAGATCAAGGATTTTTTGATCCGCAGTCTGGAGGATGGGGAGTGGGGGCCGGGCGATGCGATTCCCAGCGAGGGGGAGCTGGCGGCGCGCTTCAGCGTTAGCCAGGGCACGGTGCGCAAGGCCATCGACGAGATGGCGGCCGAGAATATGCTGGTTCGTCGTCAGGGTAAGGGAACCTTTGTCGCGACCCATGACGATCCGCGTTCCTTCTACCGTTTTCTGCGCGTGGTGCCGGATCACGGCAAGATCATCCAGGGCGTTAGCGACGCTTCTACCTGTGAAATGGTGGCGGCTTCTGCCGAGGTGGCCGAGGCGCTTGGCCTGGCGGTCGGCGATGCCCTGATCAGCATTCGCCGGGTGTTGCGTTTTGCCGGCGAACCGGTGGTGTTCGACCAGATTTACCTGGTGGCCGAGTCGTTCGCTGGCCTGACGCTCGAAGTCCTGCGCGGCGGCGAGCGTTCCCTGTACAGCTTGTTCGAGGGAGATTATGGCGTTCGCATGATTCGCGCTGAGGAGCGCCTGCGGGCGGTGGCGGCCGACGAGGAGAGCGCGGTGCAACTCGGCGTCGCCGTCGGCGAGCCGCTGTTGCGTGTCGAGCGGACGGCTTATACCTATGGCAACAAGCCGGTCGAATGGCGCCTCGGTTTGTACAGTACCCGCCATCATCACTACCGTAACGAACTGGGCTGAAAGATGCGGGGCGAATCCTCGAATATGGCCGCCAGAGGCCGTGGTGGCGATAAATTGAATGTATAATGTGAAACTCTTTACACAAGCGGCTAGCCGCAAATTAACGCGAGGGAGATGACGTTCATGGCAGAAATGACCATTAAGAAGCGTCCAAAAAATTTGGACTTGACTACCATCAAGCTGCCGTTGCCGGCCAAGGTTTCCATCCTGCATCGCGTCAGCGGTGCCGGCTTGTTTCTTTGTCTCCCGTTGCTGCTCTGGCTGTTCGGCGCCAGCTTGGCGTCGCCGGAATGCTTCGCCACCTTCCAGTCGGTGGCGGCCTCGCTGCCTGTCAAAGTACTGATCGCCGGTTTGATCTGGGCTTTCATGCATCACTTCTGCGCCGGCATCCGTTTCCTGCTGCTCGATCTGCATATCGGCATCGAGAAGGAGGTCGCCGGCAAGTCGTCGGCCGTTGTCTTGGTTGTCAGCATCCTGCTGACCCTGATCCTGTGGGGGGTTCTGCTGTGATCAACCGTAATGTTGTCGGGGCCCATTACGGCCTCAAGGACTGGATCATCCAGCGCGCCACAGCCGTCATCATGGCGGTCTATGCGGTACTGATCGCCATCGTGCTGTGCGCTGTCCGGCCGTCCACCTTCGAAGCCTGGCAAGGCGTGTTCGCCAATGGCGTCGTCCAGTTCCTGACCTTCCTGTTCTTTGTCAGCCTCTTCTGCCACGCCTGGATCGGCGTGCGTGACATCTGGATGGACTACGTCAAGTCGACGGGCCTGCGCCTGACCTTGCACGTGCTGACCGTTACCGTGCTGGTGGGCTACACCGCATGGGCTGCTACGATTCTCTGGAGGCTGTAAGCGTGAGTATTCCTGTTCTGAAATTTGACGCGGTCATCGTCGGCGCTGGTGGTGCCGGCCTGCGCTCCGCGATCCAATTGTCCGAAGCCGGCCTGAAAACGGCCGTGCTGTCCAAGGTCTTCCCGACCCGTTCCCATACCGTCGCCGCCCAGGGTGGCGTCGCTGCCTCGCTCGGCAATTCCGAGGAGGATCACTGGCACTGGCACATGTACGATACCGTCAAAGGTTCCGACTGGCTCGGCGACCAGGACGCGATCGAATTCATGGTGCGCAAGGCCAATGAGTGCGTCGTCGAGCTCGAGCACTACGGCATGCCCTTCGACCGTACCGATAACGGCAAGATTTACCAGCGTCCGTTTGGCGGCCACATGTCCAATTTCGGCGAGAAGCCGGTTCGCCGTTCCTGCGCCGCCGCCGACCGGACCGGCCACGCCATGCTGCACGCGATGTACCAGCGCAACGTCAAGGCCAACACCCAGTTCTTCGTCGAATGGATGGCGCTGGATCTGATCCGCGACAGTGAAGGCCATGTGCTGGGTGTCACCGCGATGGAGATGGAGACCGGCCAGGTCGTAATTTTCCACACCCGTGCCACCATCTTCGCGACCGGCGGTGCTGGCCGCATCTTCTACTCGTCCACCAACGCCTTCATCAACACCGGTGACGGCCTGGGCATGGCGGCACGTGCTGGCATCCCGCTGGAAGACATGGAGTTCTGGCAATTCCACCCGACCGGCGTGGCCGGTGCCGGCGTGCTGATCACCGAAGGTGTGCGCGGCGAAGGCGGCATCCTGCGCAACAGCAGCAAGGAGCGCTTCATGGAGCGCTACGCGCCGAACGCCAAGGACTTGGCGTCGCGTGACGTGGTTTCCCGCGCCATGACCACCGAAATCAACGAAGGTCGCGGCTGTGGCGTCAACAAGGACTATGTTCTGCTCGACATCACTCACCTCGACCCGAACACCATCATGAAGCGTTTGCCGGGCATCCGCGAGATTGGTCTGCAGTTCGCCGGTGTCGATTGCATCAAGGAGCCGCTGCCGGTCGTGCCGACCTGCCACTACCAGATGGGTGGCATCCCGACGCATTACTCGGGCCGCGTGGTCGTGCCGCAAAACGGCAATCCCAACAGCATCGTCCCAGGCTTCTATGCCGCTGGCGAATGTGCGTGTGCCTCGGTACACGGCGCCAACCGCCTTGGCACCAACTCGCTGCTCGACCTGCTGGTGTTCGGCAAGTCGGCCGGCGATTCGGCTGTCGAAGACCTCAAGGCTGGCAAGGCGCACCGCGAACTGCCGCAGGATGCCGCCGAGAAGTCGCTGGCCCGTATCGCCGCGCTCGATAACCGTAAGGGCGGCGCCAACGTGCACGAAACCCGTCTGGCCATGCAGCGCACCATGCAGAACCACGCCGGCGTATTCCGTTTCGGCGATCTGCTGAAGGAGGGCGTGGACAAGATCCTGGAGGTGGAGAAGGCCGCTCGCCAACTCGAAATTAAGGACAAGTCGATGGCCTGGAATACGGCCCGGACCGAGGCGCTGGAGATGGAAAACCTGATCGAGGTTGCCAAGGCCACCATGATCTCCGCCGAGGCCCGCAAGGAATCGCGCGGTGCCCACGTCCGCGACGATGCGCCGGATACGCCGGAATTCCCGAACGGCCGCAATGATGCCGAATGGCTGAAGCACACGCTGTTCAATCCGGTCGACAACACAATCACCTACAAGCCGGTCACCATGCAGCCGCTGACCGTTGAGCCCATCGCGCTGAAGACGCGTTCGTACTAATCGGAGAACAATATGAGCAAACGTACGGTTCAATTCAGCATCTACCGCTACGACCCGGACAAGGACGACGCGCCTTATATGCAGGCCATCTCGGTCGAGCTTGAGCCGACCGACCGCAAGCTGCTCGATGCGTTAACCAAGCTGAAGGCCAAGGACGACACCCTGTCCTACCGCCGTTCCTGCCGCGAAGGCGTCTGCGGTTCCGACGCCATGAACATCAACGGCAAGAACGGTCTGGCCTGTCTGCAGGATATTGACGATCTGAAACAGCCGATCGTGCTGCGTCCGCTGCCCGGCCTGCCGGTCATCCGCGACCTGATCGTCGACATGACCCAGTTCTTCAAGCAGTACCACTCGATCAAACCCTACCTGATCAACAACGATCCGCCGCCGGAGCGCGAGCGCTTGCAGTCGCCGGAAGACCGCGAAGAGTTGAACGGTCTTTATGAGTGCATCCTGTGTGCCTGCTGCTCGACCTCCTGCCCGTCGTTCTGGTGGAACCCGGACAAATTTGTCGGGCCGGCCGGCCTGCTGGCCGCCTACCGCTTTATTGCCGATACGCGCGACCAGGCGACCAACGAGCGCCTCGACAATCTTGAGGATCCTTACCGTCTGTTCCGTTGCCACACCATCATGAACTGCGTCGATGTCTGTCCGAAGGGTCTGAACCCGACCAAGGCCATCGGCAAGATCAAGGACATGATGGTGAGTCGCGCGGTTTGATGGAACGGGCTGATTACGAACGCCTGCGCTGGCGTTGCATCAGGCGGGCGCTGCTGGAACTCGATATCACGCTGACGCGTTTTCTCGACAACGGCTTCGCCCAACTGAACGACGAGCAGCAGCAGGCATTCGCGGAACTGGCCGACATGGAGGATCACGATCTGTGGAGCCTGATCAATGGTCAGGCGGAGACCGACGATCCTCGCTACGCGCCCATCGTGGCGTTGCTTCGTAAGAGTTGAGTAAGGTTGGTGGCGTATCATTCGTCGTCGACCGGAATTTGACAGTGCAGTGACTACCAACACCTGAAAAGGGAACAATCGATGACGACCGAACGCAAGGCAACCCTGAGTATCGACGGACAGGCCCCCGTCGAATTTCCGATCATGTCTCCGACGCATGGTAACGACTGCGTCGATATTCGTACGCTCGGGGGCAAGACCGGTCTATTTACCTATGATTCGGGTTTTCTGTCGACCGCCTGCTGCAAGTCCACGATTACCTTCATCGATGGCGACAAGGGCGAGCTGCTGTACCGCGGCTATCCGATCGAGCAACTGGCCGAGCGGTGCAACTTTCTGGAAGTCGCCTATCTGCTGAAGAACGGCGAACTGCCAAACGCCCAGCAGAAAAGCGGGTTCGAAAACACGATCAAGAAGCACACGCTGGTGCATGAGCAACTGGCCAAGTTCTACTCGGGCTTTCGCCGCGATGCCCACCCGATGGCCGTCATGGTCGGCGTCGTTGGCGCCCTGTCGGCCTTCTATCACGATGCCGCCAACTTCTCCGACGCCGAACACCGCAGCAGCAGCTTCATCCGGCTGGTGGCCAAGCTGCCGACCATCGTCGCCATGGCCTACAAGTACAACACCGGTTTGCCGTTCATGTACCCGGACAACGATCTGGACTACACCGCCAACTTCATGCGCATGATGTTCGGCAATCCGTGCGAGAAGTACGTGCCGAACCCGATCCTGGTGCATGCGCTGGATACCATCTTCACGCTGCATGCCGACCACGAGCAGAATGCCTCGACCTCGACCGTTCGCCTGGCCGGCTCGTCGGGCGCCAATCCGTTCGCCTGCATCGCCGCCGGCATCGCCTGTCTGTGGGGGCCGGCGCACGGCGGCGCCAACGAAGCCTGTCTGCATATGCTGGAAGAGATCGGCGACGTCTCACGCGTCGGCGAATACATCAAGCGCGCCAAGGACAAGAATGACTCCTTCAAGCTGATGGGCTTCGGCCACCGCGTCTACAAGAACTTCGATCCGCGCGCCAAGCTGATGCGCAAGGTTTGCGATGATGTCCTCAGCGAACTGGGCCTGGAGAACGACCGCCTGTTCAAGCTGGCCAAGGAACTGGAAAGGATCGCCCTGGAAGACGAATATTTCGTCGAGAAGAAGCTGTACCCGAACGTCGACTTCTATTCCGGCATCGTGCAGAAGGCCATCGGCATTCCGACAGAAATGTTCACCTGCATCTTCGCGCTGGCTCGCACGGTTGGCTGGATGGCGCAGTGGGAAGAAATGATCGCCGATCCTGAATACAAGATCGGCCGTCCGCGCCAACTGTATATCGGCGCCGCCAGACGCGATGTTGCACCACTTGCTCAGCGCGGTTAACGAGCGAAATCAGGGCGGCCACTGGCCGCCCATTTTTCCAATGGGACCACATCCTGCCGCGCACCGTTTGAGAAAGACAATACCCTGAAGGGGAGGCCAATGACCACGATAAAACAACTGTTCGACAGTACCCTGTACTTTGGCGGCAATGCACCGTTCGTCGAGGAACTCTACGAGCTGTATCTCAACGACCCGACTGCCGTAACACCCGAATGGCGGGACTATTTCGATCGCCTGGCCCAGATGCCGGGCTTTGTCGCCCGTGACGTAGCTCATGCCCCTGTCATTGCGGCATTCGCTGAGCTGGCCAAGGACGGCGGTTTCCGCCCGGCGGCGCCCAGTTCGGCCAGTAGCGAGCACAAGAAGCAATCGGCGGTTGGTCAACTGGTCACCGCCTACCGTTCGCTCGGCACGCGTTGGGCCGATCTCGATCCGCTGAAGCGCTTGCCAAGGCCGAAGATCGACGAACTGGAGCCGTCCTTCTACGGCTTTACCGATGCCGACATGAATCAGACCTTCAGCGTCGGTTCGCTAAAGGGTCTGCCGGCCGAAGCCCAGCTCAACGATATCCTCGAAACGTTGAAGCAGACTTACTGCGGCACCATCGGTGTCGAGTACATGTACATGACGGACTACAACGAGAAGCGCTGGTTGCAGGAGCGCCTCGAAAGCATCCGTTCCCGTCCGTCCTTCAATCAGGAACAAAAGAAACGCATTCTCGAACGCCTGACCGCCGCCGAGACGCTGGAGCGCTACCTGCATACCAAGTACGTCGGCCAGAAGCGCTTTTCACTGGAAGGCGGCGAGTCGCTGATCGTGGCGATGGACGAGGCGCTCCGTAGCGGTGCCGCCTTGGGTATCGACGAAGTGGTCGTCGGCATGGCCCATCGCGGCCGCCTGAACGTGTTGGTCAACACGCTGGGCAAGGCGCCCTCGATGTTGTTCGCCGAATTCGAAGGCAAGAAGAAGAGCGATCTGTCGGCCGGCGACGTCAAATACCACATGGGCTTCACGTCCGACGTCAATACCCCGAGCGGCGCTTGCCACCTGACGCTAGCTTTCAACCCGTCACACCTGGAAATCGTCAATCCGGTGGTCGAAGGTTCCGTCTATGCCCGCCAGGTTCGCCGCGGCGAGGGCAGCAAGAACAAGGTCATGCCGATCCTGATCCATGGCGATGCCGCCGTGGCCGGCCAGGGCGTAAACCAGGAAATGCTCAACTTTGCCCAGACGCGCGGCTACGGCGTCGGCGGCACCCTGCATTTCGTGGTCAACAACCAGGTCGGTTTCACCACCAGCGATCCGCGCGACTACCGTTCCGGCCACTATTGCACCGACATCTTCAAGATGATCGATGCGCCGATTTTCCACGTCAATGGCGATGATCCCGAGGCGGTGGCGCTGGCCACCCAACTGGCCGTCGAATATCGCCAGACCTTCCAGAAGTGCGTCGTGGTCGACATCATCTGCTTCCGCAAGCTCGGCCATAACGAGCAGGACGAGCCGATGGTCACGCAGCCGCTGATGTACAAGATCATCGCCAAACACCCGGGCACCCGCAAGCTGTACGGCGACAAGCTGGTCGCCGAAGGCACGCTGGCGGCCGACGGTCCCGATCAGATGATCAATGAATACCGCGAGCACCTGGATCAGGGCGAGCTGCTGTACAACCCGGTGCTGGCCGGCTACAAGCACCCGATGATCATCGACTGGACGCCGTTCCTGACCAAGCACTACATCGAAACCTGCGACACCACGGTGCCGATGGCCGAACTGCAACGTCTGGCAGGACGTCTGACCGACATTCCCGAAGGCTTCACGCTGCATTCGCGGGTCAAGAAAATCGTCGAGGATCGCGCCGCGATGGGCGAGGGCAAGCTGCCGGTCGACTGGGGCATGGCCGAGAACCTGGCCTACGCCTCGCTGCTGGTTTCCGGCTACGGCGTGCGCATTTCCGGCGAGGACGTCGGCCGCGGCACCTTCTTCCACCGCCATGCCGCCTTCCATGACCAGAACCGCAGCAACTGGTCCGAGGGTACTTACTATCCGTTGAAGAACCTGCAGGACAAGCAGGCTGGTTTCCAGTGCTTCGACTCGGTGCTGTCCGAAGAAGCCGTGCTCGCCTTCGACTACGGTTATGCCTCGGCCAATCCGTACGAGCTGGTGATCTGGGAAGGCCAGTTCGGCGATTTCGCCAACGGCGCCCAGGTCGTCATCGACCAGTTCATCGCCTCCGGCGAGGCCAAGTGGGGCCGCGCCTGCGGCTTGGTCATGCTGCTGCCGCACGGCTACGAAGGCCAGGGCCCGGAGCACTCCTCGGCCCGCCTTGAGCGCTTCATGCAATCCTGTGCCGAGATGAACATGGAGGTCTGCGTGCCGACCACCGCCGCCCAAGTCTTCCACATGCTGCGCCGCCAGGCCGTGCGCATGCAGAGGAAGCCCTTGGTCGTGATGTCGCCGAAGTCGCTGCTGCGCCACAAGGATGCCGCTTCGCCGCTGGAAGAACTGGCCAACGGCGAGTTCCAGCGCGTCATTGGCGAAGTCGACGAGATCGATCCGAAGAAGGTCAAGCGCGTCATCCTGTGCAGCGGCAAGGTCTATTACGACTTGCTGGCCGCCCGCCGCGAGAAGAAGATCACCGATATCGCGATCGTCCGCCTGGAGCAGCTATATCCCTTCCCGAAGGATTCGCTGCAAGCCGAACTGGCCAAGTACCCGAAGGCCACGGAAATCGTCTGGGCCCAGGAGGAACCGCGCAACCAGGGCGCCTGGTACTGGTTTGCCTCGCGCCATCATCTGGTCAGTGGAATGGGCAGCAAGCAAAAATTGCTGCTGGTTTCCCGTCCGGCTTCCTCGTCGCCGGCTGTCGGCTACCTGGCCAAGCATAACGAGCAACAAAAGGCACTGATCGAGTCCGCGCTGGGCAAGATCGAGTACTGAACCGCAGAGTGGAGTCATCATGAGCATTATCGAAGTTCAAGTTCCCCAGCTTTCCGAGTCCGTTGCCGAAGGCACGCTCGCTTCGTGGAAAAAGCAGATCGGCGAGGCGGTCGGCCGCGACGAAATCCTGATCGACATCGAGACCGACAAGGTCGTGCTCGAAGTGCCGTCGCCGGCCGCCGGCGTGCTGGTCGAGATCATCAAGGGCGACGGCGAGACCGTTGTTTCCGGCGAGTTGATCGCCAAGATCGACACTGCCGCTACCGCCGGCGCCGTGGCTCCGGCCGCCGAAGCGCCGAAGGCCGTGGCGGCTGCTCCGGCCCCGGCGCCTGCGGCGGCGGCTCCGGCCGGTACCGCCAGCCCGGCGGCGCGCAAGATTCTCGACGAGAAGGGCATCGCCGCCGCCGACGTGGCCGGTAGCGGCCGTGGTGGCCGCGTGACCAAGGAAGACGCCGTTGCAGCCGCGCCCAAGGCCGGCCCGGTGGCCGGCGCCGCGCCGGCTGTCAGCATTGCCGCGCCGGCGACCGGCGTGGCCCTGGCCGAGCGTACCGAGCAGCGCGTGCCGATGACGCGGCTCCGCGCCCGTATTGCCGAGCGCCTGCTGCAATCGCAACAGACCAACGCCATCCTGACCACCTTCAACGAGGTGAACATGGCGCCGGTGATGGCCATGCGCAAGCAGTACGGCGAGAAATTCGAGAAGACCCACGGCGTTCGCCTCGGTTTCATGGGTTTCTTCGTCAAGGCTGCCTGTGCCGCGTTGCAGAAATTCCCGGTCCTGAACGCCTCGGTCGACGGTAACGACATCGTCTATCACGGCTACATCGACATCGGCATTGCCGTCGGCTCGCCGCGCGGCCTGGTCGTGCCTATCCTGCGCAACGCCGACCAGATGTCGATTGCCGACATCGAGAAGAAGATCGCCGAATTCGGCGCCAAAGCCAAGGATGGCAAGCTGTCGATCGAGGAACTGACCGGCGGCACCTTCTCCATTTCCAACGGCGGCATCTTCGGCTCGATGATGTCCACGCCGATCATCAACCCGCCGCAGTCGGCGATCCTCGGCATCCATGCCACCAAGGACCGTGCCGTGGTCGAGAACGGCCAAGTCGTCGTCCGCCCGATGAACTATCTGGCGATGTCCTACGACCACCGCATCATCGACGGCCGCGAAGCCGTGCTCGGCTTGGTGACGATGAAGGAAGCGATGGAAGATCCGTCCCGCCTGCTGCTCGGCGTTTGATCCGGCCAGGATCGGCTTGCCCAGGATCGAGCGAAGAAGCCTTTTCGCTCGATCCTGTTTGCTTAATTACTCTCGGAGTTTCCCATGTCCAAGCAATTTGACGTGCTGGTGATCGGCGGCGGCCCTGGCGGCTACGTGGCGGCGATTCGCGCCGCGCAACTGGGTTTTGCCACCGCCTGTTGCGAATCCAACCCCTATGCCGATCCCAAGGGCGAGCCGCGCCTCGGCGGCACCTGCCTGAATGTCGGCTGCATTCCGTCCAAGGCTCTGCTGCATACCTCGCACCTGTTCGAGGAAGCCGCCCATACGTTTGCCGGCCAGGGCATCAAGGTTTCTGCGCCGAGCATCGATGTGCCGGTGATGAAGGCGCGCAAGGATGGCGTCGTCACCCAACTGACCGCCGGTATCAAGGGTCTGTTCAAGAAAAACAAGGTCACGATGATTCCGGGCCACGGTTCCTTCGTCGGCAAGGATGGCGAGTTCTACAAGGTTAAAGTCGGCGGCGAGGAAGTTCTGGCCAAACAGGTCATCATCGCCACCGGCTCCAAGCCACGCCACCTGCCCAATGTGCCGGTCGACCAGAAAATCGTCATGGACAACGAAGGTGCGTTGAATCAGGAATCCGTGCCCAAGAAGCTGGCCGTCATCGGCGCCGGTGTGATCGGCCTGGAAATGGGTTCGGTCTGGCGTCGCCTCGGGTCCGAAGTGACCATCCTCGAAGCGCTGCCGGATTTCATGCCCTTCGCCGACCAGGATGTCGCCAAGGAAGCGCTCAAGCTGTTCACCAAGCAGGGCCTCTCCATCCAGACCGGCGTCAAGATCGGCGAGATCAAGGCCGGCAAGAAAGGCGTCTCGATCGCCTACGAGTCCAAGGACGGCAAGGCCGAGAAGCTCGACGCCGACCGCCTGATCGTCTCGATCGGCCGCATCCCCAATACCGACGGGCTGAATGCCGAAGCGGTCGGCCTCAAGTTGAATGAGCGCGGCATGATCGAGGTCGACGGCCATTGCCGCACCAACCTGCCGGGCGTCTGGGCGGTGGGCGACGTGGTGCGCGGGCCGATGCTGGCGCACAAGGCGATGGAAGAGGGCGTCATGGTCGCCGAATTGATCGCCGGCCAAGCCGGGCACTGCAACCTCGATCTCGTTCCGGGCGTCATCTACACGGCGCCGGAAATCGCCTGGGTCGGCAAGAGCGAACAGCAATTGAAAGCTGAAGGCGTTGCCTACAAGGCCGGTAAGATCCCCTTCCTGGCCAACGGCCGGGCGCTGGGCATGGGCGATCCGTCCGGCTTCGTCAAGATGCTGGCCTGCGCCAAGACCGACTGCATCCTCGGCGTGCATATCATCGGCCCGAATGCTTCCGAGTTGATTTCCGAAGCCGTCGTCGCCATGGAGTTCGGCGGCGCATCGGAAGACCTGGCGCGCATCTGCCACGCCCACCCGACGCTGTCGGAAGCGGTGCATGAAGCGGCGCTGGCCTGCGACAAGCGGGCGCTGCATTTTTAGGCGGCGCGGGCGTTATTGATTCAAGGCGGGTTGCGGGTGCGCACCCGCCTTTTTGTTTATTCTGCGTTAGCCATCATGAATCCGACACCACGCCTCTTTCGCACGCTCATCTTTCTATCGTTCGCCTTCGCCACCGCTAGCATTTGTGTTTCCTTTCTTGCACCTGGGTTAGTACCGGAACCGCTGCGCATCGCTGAAGAAAGTATCTTGGAGAGTGTGGTTGAATCCATTTCCCAAGCGACCGGTGGCCTTCACCTTGCTATTTTCTACTGGCTGATTGCTATGTCAGTCGTTGGTTATTACGGTTTGTTCATGTTTCAACCATGGGCACGCCCCTTGAATGTGGCGCTGGCGTTTACACCATTTATCGTTTGGCCGCTTCTCGGCTACAACCTTAGTTCTGGTTGGTCGCAAGCATTAGGCGATTTCTCAGGTTATCTTTGGGCTATAGCTGTTTCTATGGCCTATTTTTCTCCCGTTTCAGGGCGTTTTCTCCGCAATGAAGGCTAACATTGCGCTCAATCCGGACTGCTGCTACGTGGCAGCCGATTAGCCCGCGTAGGATGGGTAGAGCGTAGCGAAACCCATCAATTATCTTTCGATGGCGAGGGTGTGCCGATATGATGCCCCTGCCGTAGCGCCTGGGATTATTGAACATGGTGGTGATGGGTTTCGCTGCGCTCTACCCATCCTACATCTGCTGACAAATACGTACTTTCTCGACACTGGTTCGCCCCGATGCCCCACAAAAAACTGAATGTCGCCCCTCAGGGTATGTTGGATGCCTACCTGAGCCTGCTCGAAGCGCGTGGTTATGTTGCCGATGCCGCCCAGATGGCGGCGGCTAATGCGCTACAGGCGCTGTATACCCATCTTCTGCATTTCAAGGTCGATCGCGGCAGTACCTTCAAGCGTCTGCTGTCCTTGCCGAAGCTGCCGCGCGGCGTTTATTTCTGGGGCGGTGTTGGGCGCGGCAAGAGTTTCCTGATGGATTGCTTCTACGAATCGGTGCCGTACCGGCGCAAGAAGCGCATCCATTTCCATGCTTTCATGCAGCGGATTCATAACGATCTCGACCAGTACAAGGGCGAAGCCGACCCGATGCTGAAAGTCGCCGAGCAGGTGGCCAAGGAAGTGCGCCTGCTCTGCTTCGACGAGTTCCACGTCTCCGACATCGCCGACGCGATGATTCTCGGGCGCCTGATGGAAGGCCTGTTCGCCAATGGGGTGGTGCTGGTGATGACCTCGAATTATCCGCCCGAACAGTTGTACCCGAATGGCCTGCACCGCGAGAGTTTTCTGCCGACCATCGCCTTGCTCAAGCAGCGTCTCGATGTGTTCGAGGTCGAGGCCGGTATCGATTACCGGCTGCGGGCGCTGGAACAGGTCGAGATTTATCACCACCCGGCCGATGCCGCCGCCGAGAAGAAGATGCTCGACTATTTCCGCTTGGTGGCTGGCGAGGACGGCAAGAAGGGCTGGCACATCGAGGTGCTCGGGCGCAACATCGACACCGTGCGCCGTGGCCACCACGTGATCTGGTTCGATTTCCGCACTCTGTGCGGCGGCCCGCGTTCGCAGAACGACTATCTCGAAATCGCCCGCGACTATCACACGGTCTTGCTGTCGCACGTTCCCCGGATGACCGTGCATCAGGCCTCCGAGGCCCGGCGCTTTACCTGGCTGGTCGATGTTTTCTACGACCACAAGGTCAAGCTGATCATTACCGCCGATTGCGCCGCCGACGAGCTGTATACCGAAGGCACTCAGGCCAGCGAGTTCAAGCGCACGGTGTCGCGGTTGACCGAGATGAATTCGCGCGAATACCTCGCCTTGCCGCATCAGCCGGGCGAGTGAGGAGATGCCGATGACCCGCCTGCGGCAGGCCCTGTCCATCCTGCTCCTGGCTCTGTGGTTCGGGGCGGCCGGCGCGCAGCAGATGGAGATCATCGAACTGCGCAGCAGGACCGTCGACGAAGTGCTACCGGTGCTGCTGCCGCTGGTTGAGCCGGGCGGCACGCTGACCGGCATGAACAACCAGTTGTTCCTCCGGGCATCGCCCGGCAACCGGGTCGAGATCAAGCGCGCGCTGGCGGCCATCGACGCGCCGCAGCGGCGGCTGATCATCCGCGTTGCCACCGATCGGCAGAGCGAAGACAGCGCGCGCGGGGCGCAGGGCAGCGGCGAGGTGGTGTTGGGCCGCCGTAGCGCAGCCGAAATCCGCGCCAGCGTCTGGGACACGCGCAGTGCCGGGAACGAGAGCGCCGGCCAGATGGTGCAGACCGTCGACGGCGGCCAGGCCTTCATCCGCGTTGGCCGCTCGCTGGCGGTGCCGCTGCGTCAGATCATCGTCGGCCCAGGCGGCGCCGTGGTCAGCGACAGCGTTGTCTTCCGCGATCTTGGCAGCGGCTTTTACGCCACGCCACGAGTCAACGGCCAACGGGTGACGCTGGAAATCAGTCAGCAGGCGGAGCGCCGGGATTTTCGCCAGCCTGGCGGCATCGACTCGCAGCGCCTGAGCACCACGGTCGACGGCCGTCTCGGCGAATGGATCGAACTCGGCGGCACGGGCCGCCAGGCCAGCGGGCAACAGAGAGGATTCAGCGTCGGCACGGCCGCCGCCCGGGACAACCGCTCCATCTGGTTGAGAGTCGAGGAGGTCGAATGAGAAAACCGCGCCACTCCGGGCAAAAAATTTCCCTGATCCTGGCCTGCGTCAGCGGCCTGTTTACCTTGCCGGCGCTTGGCCTTTTCGTCTGGCTATGGCTGACGCGCGGCCTGGCCGATACCTGGACGCCGAGCCTGCTCGCCATCGCCGCCTTCTTCGTCTGTTGCGCCGGCGTGCTGTACGCGATGAGCGTGCCGCAGCCGGTGCTGCCGCCCGAGGAGGAGGGAAGGCCCGGGCCGTGAACGGTTTTTCATGGCCGGAATGAAACTGCTTATCTGCCGAGCAGCCAGGCCAGCGTTACGGCCCAGACCAGCAGCATCAGCGCGGCGACAGGGCGCGCGTTGATGATGGCATTCTCCGCAGGGGCGCGCTTCATGCCCGTCAGCATCGAATGCACCAGATTTTCCCGATGCACCGCGCAACTGACGAGCACGCCGCAGAGATGAGCCGCCACCACGGCGAGCAGCATATTGGCTGTCGCCTCATGTAGCTCCTCTGCCCATTCGCCGCCCAATTCCTGATAGTTGAGCCAACCGCTGACGCTGCCAAGCAGCACCAGCGTCAGCAAGGCCATGACCGCCCAGCCGCCCGCCGGATTGTGGCCGATGAAATGTCGGGGCTGCTTGCTGAACAGGCTCTGGAGATAGTCGATTACGGTCCGTGGGCCGCGCACGAAATCGCCGAACAGCGCATGGGGGCTACCGATGAATCCCCAAAGCAGGCGGAAGGAAACAACCCCGAGCATGAGGCCGCCCGCATAAACATGGATCAAGCGCCGTTCCTCGCTTTCGCCGGTCAGCCAGGCCGTGGCGAAACAGGCCACCAGCAGCCAATGGCCAATGCGCACCGGCAAATCCCAAACCAAACCCTGCTGCTCACTTGTGTTCATGGCGAGCGCCCCCCGGCATCCGCAGCTCTCTTTCCCTGTAGCTGCCCTGTTCGGCCTGCGAGTGGCAGGCGCCGCAGTTGCTGGCGCTGCGAACTTGCGGGTCGGTCCACAGCGTATTCGTTATTTTGCGGTGCTCACGTCGGAACCAGTTCGTTTCAGTCAGCTTCGGCAGCGGCCCGCGTGTCGAATTCGCCCCTGCCGAGTAACCCCTTGAATCGGCATTGCGAACGAGAAAGTCGGTGATCTCCTGCCGCGTCTTATCGGCAATTGCCGCATTGTCGCCGTAATGTTTTTCCAGATTGCTCATGACGCTTTGCCAATCATTGGCGGAGAGAAGCTGCGGCGGAAAGGCCACATGGCAGTCTCCGCATTCCTTTACATAGGCAGGCGAAACATCGATGGGAATGGCGATCTTCTGTTTGTGTTTGTCGGCATGGGCAGCCGGCGCCAGCAGGCACACAGCCAATAGTAGAGCGATACGCTGCATTTCAATGAGCCTCCATCAAATAGGCAATGAAGTCGGCCTTCTCGCCGGGAGTGCAGGCGCGGCCGGTGACTTCCTTGCAGTTGCGGGTAAACCACTTTTCGACCTTGGCCGAATCGCTCAGGCCATTAGGGTTGGCGGCTGGCGCCAGGGGCTTGATCGACTTGCCGGTGATCACGTGCTGGCCGGTATTGGCTGGATTGGTGGTGTGGCAGGTGGAACAGGACGGCATCTTGTCGGATACGCCAAACTTGCGGACAAAGAATTCGCTACCGCGCGTCGTGGAGGCTTTGAAACCATCGCCTTGCGCAACGGCATAGGTGTCCGCGATCTGGCGCGGCGCTTCCGCTTGTGCAAGGCCGCAGGTGGCAAGCAAAAGAATGAGGAGAAAGCGATGCATCGTTGGCTCCCGGGAGTGAATTGACCTCCGAATTATGGTCGCGGGAAAGTTAACCGTTGCTTAACGCCTGCTTTGCCGCATTACTTTTGTGGTGAGCCTCGACCCAGAATGAAAAACCCGGCGTGAAGCCGGGTTTTTTGCGGGGAGGGTATTCGCTCAGGCGGCGTTCAGCGCCTGATCGAGATCGGCGATCAGGTCGTCGACGTGCTCGATGCCGACCGACAGCCGGATCATGTCCTCGGAAACACCGGCCTTGGCCAGTTCCTCCGGCGACAGTTGGCGGTGCGTGGTCGAGGCCGGGTGGCAGGCGAGCGTTTTACAGTCGCCGATGTTCACCAGGCGGGTGACCAGTTGCAGCGCGTCCTGGAACCTGCCGCCGGCCGCGCGGCCACCCTTGACGCCGAAGCTGAGGATGCCGGAGGCGCGGCCGCCCATGTACTTCTGCACCAGCGCGTGGTCCTTGTGCTCGGGCAAGCCGGCGTAATTGACCCAGCCGACCTGGGGATGGGCTTGCAGGAAGCGGGCGATTTTCAGCGCGTTGTCGCAGATACGATCCATGCGCAGCGCCAGCGTCTCGATGCCTTGCAGGATCAGGAAGGCGTTGAACGGGCTGATGGCGGCGCCCATGTTGCGCAGCGGCACGACGCGGGCGCGGCCGATGTAGGCGGCCGGGCCGAGCGCCTCGGTGTAGACGACGCCGTGGTAGGAAGCATCCGGCTGGTTGAGGCACTTGAATCTCGCCTTGTGCTCGGTCCACGGGAATTTGCCGCTATCGACGATGATGCCGCCGAGCGAATTGCCGTGGCCACCCAGGTACTTGGTCAGGGAATGGACGACGATGTCGGCGCCGTACTCGAAGGGACGGCATAGGTAGGGCGAGGGCACGGTGTTGTCGACGATCACTGGCACGCCGTGCCGGTGGGCGATCTCGGCCAGCTTCTCGAAATCGGTGATATTGCCGAGCGGGTTGCCGACTGATTCACAGTAGACGGCCTTGGTTCTGCCGTCGATCAGCTTCTCGAAACCGCCCGGATCGCGGTAATCGGCGAAGCGCACCTCGATGCCGTACTGCGGCAAGGTATGCGCGAAGAGATTATAGGTGCCGCCGTACAGCGTGCTGGACGTGACGATATTGTCGCCGGCCTCGGCGATGGTCTGGATCGCGGCAGTGATGGCGGCCATGCCGGAGGCCATCGCCAGCGCGGCGATACCGCCTTCCATCGCGGCGACGCGCTTCTCCAGCACGTCGGTGGTCGGATTCATGATCCGTGTGTAGATGTTGCCGGCTACCTTCAGGTCGAACAGATCGGCCCCGTGCTGAGTGCTGTCGAAGGCGTAGGAGGTGGTCTGGTAGACGGGAACGGCTACCGCCTTGGTGGTCGGATCGGGCGTATAGCCGCCGTGAACGGCAAGGGTTTCGATCTTCATGCGCGCGTCTCTCTCTTTATTTGTTGAAATGAACCCGAAAGTTTAGCAGGGCATGACACACCGGCCCCAGGCAATGTCAGGGTGAGGCACTGCCCGGGAACAGCGGCTGGCGAGCGCTTTGCGTTCAGATCAGGATGTAGCGGTGGTTGTGGGTCTCGCGCTGCAACGCTGCGGCGGCCTCGCTGGCCGGGAAGGAAACCAGGCAGACATGCCATTGCCGTCGGTCGCTGCAATGCAGCATCGGCATATGCTGTGTCGCGGCCGGACTGTCGTTGCTGGCACCGTTGGCGGCTTCCATGCGCAAGAAACATTCCGGTGCGGCGAGCCAACTCAGCAACCCCGATACCAAGCTGTTCGGGGTGAGTTCGTTCGTCGCCGCAGCGGATTGAGGCCGTGTATCGTTTGCCACCATCTTGGCGGTATCGTGCTGCAGATCCCATTCCCAGGCGATGCGTTCCATCTGATCCTTGCGCTTCAATTTCTCCACGTGGTAGGCGAAATTACACAGCAGCCGGTCAAAAGCAGCCAAGCACAGCTTTTCCCGGCAGTCATCGGCGCTGTCGGCCAGACTGCGCAGCGTGTGATCAGCCAGATACGGCAGGGTATTGTTAACGGTTTTCACGCGTAAACCGAGCAAGGCGTGGATTTCACCGTCGGCCGGCAGTTCCTTCATGGCTTCCTTGACCGCTAGACTGCGCCCGAGGGCATGGCTGATTTGCTCGGGTCCGTCGAACAATGGGCCGGGGGCGAGTGTGTGCGGTCCGGGAATAGCCGCGATCTGCCGCTCGAAATACTCAAGTGCTGCTTCGGTGGCGGGGAGCAGGCGCTCGGCAAAATCCGGGGCCTCACTGATCCCATTGCCGATGGCGACTTCGATCCGGGTCAGTAGCGGATGTTGCGAAGTGGATGCCGAGTTACCGGAGCGAATGAAGCGAACCAACTTGCCAAACATGCGCAGGACTCCTGAAAGGAAAACAAAATATTAGGTCCGCTGTTTCGACTACTGGCGCCATGCCAAAAAGCAGGCGGCACAATGAATGAAGCGTTGCGATGGAAGCGGATGCACGACCTTTTGCGGTTCTATTACAAGACCCTGCTCATGTCAACGACACCGGCAATGGCAGATTGCTCATCGGCTATGACGGATCAGGAAACGGCCCGGACTGACCGCATCGGCCAGATCGCGTTCCAGCGGCAAGGGTTCGCCTTCCAGGCGGCTGACGAGCAGATCGGCCATCAATGCCGACCAGACGATGCCGCGTGCGCCGAAACCCTGCACGCACCACAGGCCGGGCACCGTCGGCAGGTTACGCAGGCGGCGGTTGGCGGCGGCATCCGCGAGCGGCATGGGGCCGACGATGGGCAGGCGATCCGGTGACATCGGGCGAAAGCCGACCCGACCGCTCAGCGTCGCCGGGTCGATGCCGGCGGCGAAGCCGAGCAGGCGCAGACGGGCGAGGTTGTCGGCGTGGTCGGCCAGCCGCTCGCCGGCCTCCTCATCCTCGTAAGAAAACGAAGCGCCGATCAGGCGCACGCCGTCCACTTCCGGCATGGCGTAGCCGATCTGGAACAGCACGGTGTCGAGGGCCGGCGTTGCGCTTGCCGGCAGATGGCTGACTTGGCCGCGCGCCACGCGCTGCGGCAGCCAGGCGAATTGCGCGAAGCCAGGGGCCGCCGCGCCGCTGGCCATGATCAGCACCGGTGCGGCGGCCAGTAGCCGGCCGTCGGCGGCGAGGACGCGCCAGCCGCCGGCATCTGCTTCGAGGTGGGCGACGGGGGTTGAGAAGCGGCAATCGATGCGTTCGGGGAAGGCGGCCAGCGCCGCCCGGCACACCGACGGCGGTTGCACCCAGCCGGCGCTGGGGAACCACCAGCCGCCATTCTTTACCGGCTGGCCGAGACACTGGCTGGCCGCGTCGCGGTCGAGGTATTGCAGCAGCTCGGGCGGCAGGCCCAATTGTTCGACGGTGCGCCGCTGTTGCGCCTCATGCTCGGCTTCGCGGGCCAGATGCAGGACGCCGCAAGGCGACCAGCGGGCCGCCGGCAGCGTTTCGAGCAACGCGCGGGTAGCCAGGAAGCCGGCCCGGGTCAGACGCGACAGGCGGTTGTCGTCGGCGCTGGGCAGCGGCCGCAGCATGCCGGCCAGGTTGCTGGAAGCGCCGTAGCCGGGGCCGGCTGCCTGCTCCAGCACCGTCACCTGCCAGCCGGCCGCAGCCAGGCGGTGGGCCGCCGTGCTGCCGGCGATGCCGGCGCCGATCACAATGGCCTGCCGCTCGGCCGGTAGCGGCCGGCGTTCCGGCCGGCGCGAGCGGAAACGACCGGCCAGCATCTGCCGTTTGCCGGCGAAGCCGGGGCGCTTCTCCAGGTCGAACTCGGCTGCTTCCAGCGCGGCGCGCAACTCGCCGGCAACCGACCAGGTGGCCAGCGTGGCGCCGGGCGCCGCCATGCGGGCCAGCCCCCGGCACAGTGATGGCGTCCACAGTTCCGGATTCTTGGCCGGCGAAAAACCGTCGAGATAAAAGGCGTCGACCGAAACATCGATGTCACCGAGCCGTGTCGCCGCGTCGCCGAACAGCAGCGTCAGCGTCAGTTGATCATCCGCGAAATAGAGGCGGTGCATCCCCGGCGTCAGCGGCGGCCAGCGCTGCTGCAATAGCTCGGCCAGGGCGGCGAATTCCGGCCAGGCGCGCTGGGCGACGGCGAGATCGGAGGCGGTGAAGGGATGTTTTTCGATCGAGACGAAATGCAGACGCCGGCAACGCCGTGGGTCATCGCGCCAGGCTTGCCAAGTGGCAAGGAAATTCAGGCCGAGGCCGAAGCCAGTTTCGAGAATGACGAAACGCTGGCGGTCATGCCAGCGTGTTGGCAGATCGTTGCCAGCGAGAAAAACGTGGCGAGCCTGAGCCGGTCCGCCGTGAGCCGAGTGATAGACGTCGCCGTAGGCGGCGGAGAAAGGCGTACCGTCCGGGGCGAATTCAAGATGGGCGGGGGCGAGTTTGTCCACCGTCTAAGGTAACGGACGTGTCGTTGGTGGCGCATCCCGCTTGACCGTGGTGTTAGGCCGAAACCAGACCCATGCGGCACAGAACAGACCTAACCCGTAGGTAAAGGTAACGATGAACGAGCCATCAAACCACCATAGAGACGACACAAAGAGAAAAGCGGCCGCGCCCAGCAGAACAGAAGAAAACGGACGTGCACCAGCCGATCGAAACCAATAGGCGAATGCGACAGCAATTGTGAAAATGGATGATACGGATAGCCAAATAAAGAACTGCCGCAGCTCGTAGCCCGGAGCAAAGATATACCGAAGCTGTTCGGCGGCTCTATCAATTGGAGATAGGAGCACCCACCAGGAAGCAAGGCAGAAAGTGCCGATAATAGTGAACTGTCCTGCTGCGAGATGACGCGGAGTGATATTCATCGGCCTAACGCCTAAGCAAGATGTCAGGAATCGAACTTGACTGGGATTGGTCCACGATTCTTGGACCGAATAACAACAGTGCCGGCTAGTTTGTCGTGCCAGCCTTGCTTTCGGGGATCGAATGCAACCCAAATGATGCCAAGAAACAAGGGCAACGTTGCAATAATGTAGCCAAAGTATCGACCGATTGACTGACCGACGGTGAGGCTGTTGCCGGTCTGCGCATCCACAACCCGAGCGGATATGGCCATTTTTCCCGGAGTGGCTTGCTTGTGAAGCCAGAACAAGATGGTGGCAACGGCAGGAAATACCCAAGAAAGCAGGAAATCAGCCTGGCCGGCGATGAGCGGGGTGTCATCGGAAAAATAATAGCCCTCACCATAAATTGCCACCAATAGCGGCACCGTGATGACAAGTATGATGATGGTGTCAATAATCGCGGCGCCAACACGCGGCCAGAAACCAACGTACTCAAACTCGTTGTCCTGCATGGAACTCTCCTGATGTGTCTAACGGATGAGGGCCTGGCGCGGCAAGGCCGCACCGGAGCGCAGTGGCGGCGGTTTATTCAGGACGCATCTGCGGAAACAGAATCACGTCGCGGATGGCCGGCGAGTCGGTCAGCAGCATGATCAGGCGATCGATGCCGATGCCGCAGCCGCCGGTCGGCGGCAGGCCGTATTCCAGAGCCCGGATGAAATCGGCGTCGTAGTACATCGCTTCTTCGTCGCCGGCATCCTTGGCCTTGGCCTGCTCCAGGAAGCGGGCCGCCTGGTCCTCGGCATCGTTCAGTTCGGAGAAACCGTTGGCGATCTCGCGGCCGACGATGAACAGCTCGAAGCGCTCGGTGATTTCCGGATTGCTGTCGGAAGCACGGGCCAGCGGCGAGACCTCGACCGGGTAGTCGATGATGAAGGTCGGCTCCCAGCACTGGGCCTCGGCGCAGGCTTCGAACAACTGCAATTGCAAGCTGCCGAGGCCGCCCGGCTTGATCTTCTCGCCGAAAGCCCGAATCTTGTCCTTGAGCCAGTCGGCGTCGGCCAACTGGGCGTCGGTGAATTCCGGATGCTGGCGCTGGATGGCCTGGTTGATGGTCAGGCGGTGGAAGGGGCGGGACAGGTCCAATTCGCGGCCCTGGTAGATGAACACCTCTTTGCCCAGCGCCTCGCGCGCGGCGTGGCGCAGCAGGCCCTCGGTGAAATCCATCAGCGTGTGGTAATTGGCATACGCCTCGTAGAATTCCATCATCGTGAATTCCGGGTTGTGGCGCGGACTTAGCCCCTCGTTGCGGAAATTGCGGTTGACCTCGAAAACCTTCTCGAAACCGCCGACGACCAGGCGCTTCAGGTACAACTCCGGGGCGATGCGCAGGAATTGCCGCATGTCGAGCGCGTTGTGATGGGTGACGAAAGGCCGGGCCGAAGCGCCGCCGGGGATCGGATGCATCATCGGCGTCTCGACTTCCATGAAGCCGTGATTGCACATGTAATTGCGGATCGACTGGACGATGGCCGAGCGGGCGCGGAAGGTGAAGCGCGTCTCCTCGTTCATGATCAGGTCGACATAACGCTGGCGGTACTTCAACTCTTGGTCGGCCAGGCCGTGGAACTTGTCGGGCAGCGGGCGTAGCGACTTGGTCAGCAGGCGGATCTCGGCGACCTGAATCGACAACTCGCCGGTCCGCGTCTTCATCAGCGTGCCGACCACGCCGAGGATGTCGCCTAGATCCCAGCCCTTGAAGGCGGTGTAGGCCTCCTCGCCGACTTGGTCGCGGGCGACGTAGATTTGGATGCGGCCCGACAGATCCTGCAAGGTGGCGAACGAAGCTTTGCCCATGACGCGCTTCAACATCATCCGGCCGGCAAGCTTGACCTCGACGGGCAGGTCGGCAAGCTCCTCGACGGTTTTTCCACCGTAAACTTCGTGCAACTTGGCGGCGGTGTTCTCGCGCTGGAAATCGTTCGGGAAAGCTTGGCCGGTCTTGCGCCATTCGGCGAGCTTGGCGCGGCGTTCCGCGATGATGTGGTTCTCGTCCTGCTGGACCGGAGCTTGCTGTTCGCTGGTGGACATGAAGAATCCTTGGAAATGGGATTGGCTGCGGAAAGCCACGTAAAACCCTGAATTCTCGCCGATTTCGTGGGTTTCGGACAAGCTCGGCGCGTAGCCTGGCGACAATGCCGGCAGGCACCGCCCGGATGGAGGCAGGGCCATGCCGGCGGCGTGCGGGGCGTGCATCGGCATTGCGGCGCGTAGCGTGGGGCATATACTGGCGGCCTGACTACAAGGGAGAGCAGATGCACGCCGCACAATTTCTCCGGCTAACCGTCGTGGCGGTCGCCTGGATTCATCTTGGCATGGCGCCGGCCACGGCGCAGAACGTTCTTGGGTTCGACGACATGTCTTGTACCGCCTGGGGGGCGGCGAAGAACGATCCCGATCAGCGCGCCGCTCACGTCGCCTGGATTCGCGGGTTTCTCAGCGGACACAATTACGCGCAGCCGAAGCAGCAGGTGTCGGTCATTTCCAGCGGCACGATCGAGAATTTCATCAACCGCTATTGCGCGAGCAACCCGAAAGGCAATTTCGCTGATGGCGCGATGCGTTTGAGCGACCAGTTTTCGGGCCGCAATCAGCCGATCCGCAAGTAATTTCATTCCAAATCCACCGATTACTTTGTCGGCTTCGCTTGCCGTGCAAGCGCACTGTCTGCGCTTCGCCTTCGCGTACTCGATTGATTTGAAAATAAAATTAAGGGCGGTAGAAGACTGCTAGCCAGACCGTGTGCTGCCCGGCCGGCGTCCAGTCGATGCGGTGGCGGCGGCGCGGGGCGATGTCGAGGATGTCGCCGGCCCGCAGGTGGCGGGCCTCCATCTCGTCGGCGAAGCGTAGTTTCGCTTCGCCTTGCAGCACGACCACCCATTCGCCATCCGCCTGGTCGTACCAGAAACCGGGCAGGCTGCATTGGCCGCTGGAGACGATGCGCTCGATGCGCAGGCCGGGACGGGCCAGCAGCTCACGGAACTGCTCATCGCCGCCAAGCGCCGGCAGGTCGGCAAAAAAATTGCTGTTCATGGTCGGGGACGGGGCACGGCGGTTCAGACGCCCTGCTTGAGGCTGGCCTCGATGAAATCGTCGAGGTCGCCGTCGAGTACGGCCTGGGTGTTGCCGACTTCGTAATTGGTGCGCAGGTCCTTGATCCGGCTCTGGTCGAGCACGTAGGAGCGAATCTGGTGACCCCAGCCGATGTCGGATTTGGCGTCTTCGAGCTTCTGCTGCTCGGCCTGCTGCTTGCGCAGTTCGTGTTCGTACAGCCGGGCGCGCAGCATCTGCCAGGCTTCATCGCGGTTGCGGTGCTGCGAGCGGTCGTTCTGGCATTGCACGACGATGCCGGTCGGAACGTGCGTCAGGCGTACCGCCGAATCGGTCTTGTTGATGTGCTGGCCGCCGGCGCCCGAGGCGCGATAGGTGTCGGTGCGCACATCGGCCGGGTTGATGGCGATCTCGATGGAATCGTCGACTTCCGGATAGACGAAGACCGAGGTGAAGCTGGTATGCCGACGGGCGTTGGAGTCGAACGGCGATTTGCGGACCAGGCGGTGGATGCCGGTTTCGGTGCGTAGCGTGCCGTAGGCGTAGTCGCCGGTGAACTTGACGGTGGCGCTCTTGAGGCCAGCCACGTCGCCTTCCGACTCTTCCATGACCTCGACGGCAAAGCCTTTTTTCTCGCCGAACTTCAGGTACATGCGCAGTAGCATCGAGGCCCAGTCCTGGGCTTCGGTACCGCCGGCGCCGGCCTGGATTTCCAGGAAACAGGGCATCGGGTCGGAAGGGTTATTGAACATGCGGCGGAATTCGAGGGCGGCCAGCTGATGTTCGAGTTCGGCGTTATCGGCTTCGACGGCGAGCAGGGTGTCGTCGTCGCCATCGTCGCGGCCCATGGCGAACAATTCGCGGCCATCCTTGACGCCGTTGTCGACGGCTTCGAGAACGAGCACGATGTCTTCCAGCGTTTTCTTCTCGCGGCCCAGTTCCTGGGCGCGTTTCGGGTCATCCCAGATTTTGGGATCTTCCAGCTCCTGACTGAGGAGCGTCAGGAGTTCGCGCTTGTGGTCGTAGTCAAAGATACCTCCGCAGCTCGCCGGCGCGTTGCGCCATGTCGTCGAGCTGGTTGGCGATGCGGTTGAGGTGTTCGGCTTCCATCGGGTTTCCTGTGCTTCATTGCGAAACCGATCATTATACCGCGCCGTGATTTACCTGCCGGGGGGAGATTCGTAGGGCGGGTCTTGACCCGCCGATCCATATCAAACTTTGATTTTTGATCGGCGGGCCAAGAAAACTTGATGATGAACCGGCGGGGCTCGACCCGCCCGACGGCCTGCCTGGCCTATTCCAGATGCTCGACCAGCAATTGCGGCGTCTCAATGCCCATGTATTCGTTGATCGCCAGACGGAAGGCGAGGCGGGTGGTGGCGCCGGGTTGCTGGTTGAAGTTGAACTGGATGGCCTCGATCCGGGCGCCGTCCTTGCGTAGTTGCAGTTTCAGGTGTTTTTCCTTGAGCATGCGCTGTTGCTCGACGGCGAATTCGTCCATGAACAGCGGCGCCGGGAAGCCCTGGCCCCAGATTTCGTTTTCCAGCAGGCGGGCGATGGTCAGCGAGTAATAGCCGCCTTCCAGCGCGCCGTCGGTTTCCAGGGTGCGGGTCAGGTCGGCGGGGGTGAGCAGTTCGCTGGCGACTGCGGCGAAAAGGTCGCGGAAGCGGGCGAAATCCTCGGCCCGCAGCGTCGCCCCGGCGGCCATGGCGTGGCCGCCGACGCGCAGCAGCAGGCCGGGGACGCGCTTGGCCATGAGATCGAGCGCGTCGCGCAGGTGCAGGCCGGCAATCGAGCGGCCGGAGCCTTTGATGACGCCGTTCTCGCCGCGGGCGAAGGCGAATACCGGGCGGTGCAGCTTGTCCTTGAGGCGGGCGGCGAGAATGCCGACCACGCCTTCGTGCCAGCCGTCGTCGTAGAGCGCGACGCCGGGGGCGCTGTCGGCGGCGGCCAGCGTGTCGAGCAGCAGCAGCGCCTGTTCCTGCATGTCGGCCTCGATTTCGCGGCGTTCGCGGTTGAGCGCGTCGAGCTGCTGGGCGATGGCGAGGGCGCGGGCCGGGTCGTCGGTAATCAGGCATTCGACGCCCAGGCGCATGTCGGCCAGCCGCCCGGCGGCATTCAGGCGCGGCCCGAGGATGAAGCCGAGATCCTTGGCCGTGGCCTTTTTCGCGTCGCGGCCAGCGGCCTTGAACAGCGCCGCCAGACCGGGCTGCAACTGGCCGGCGCGCATCCGCTGCAAGCCCTGGCTCACCAGGATGCGGTTGTTGCGGTCGAGCCTGACCACATCGGCGACGGTGCCGAGCGCGACGAGATCGAGCAGATTGGCGAAATTGGGTTCCGGGCGCTCGGCGAAGAAACCACGCTCGCGCAACTCGGCGCGCAGCGCCAGCATGACGTAGAACATGACGCCGACGCCGGCCATGCATTTGGAGGGAAAAGCGCAGCCCGGCTGGTTCGGATTGACGATGCAGTCCGCCGCCGGCAGCGTCGCCGCCGGCAGGTGGTGGTCGGTAATCAGCGTGGCGATGCCATGCTCGCGGGCGCGTTCGACGCCCTCGATGCTGGCGATGCCGTTGTCCACGGTGATGATGAGGTCGGGCGACTGCTCGGCGGCGAGATCGACGATTTCCGGCGACAGGCCATAGCCGAGCTTGAAGCGGTCGGGCAGCAGGAAATCGGCGTCGGCCCCGAGCAGCTTCAGAGCGCGGATGCCCACCGCCGTGGCCGTGGCCCCGTCGCAATCATAATCGCCGATGATGAGCAGCCGCGCCTCGGCCTCGATGGCGTCGGCCAGCAAGCGGGCGGCATCGCCGGCATGGGTCAGCGTCGCCGGCGGCAGCAGCGCCTTCAGTTCGTAATCGAGTTCGGCCTTGTCGGTCACGCCGCGCGCGGCGTAGAGACGGGCGAGCAGCGGATGCAGCCCCTGCTGCTCAAGCTGCCAGGCGGCGCGCGGCGGCACGGAACGGTTGACGATGCGGGTCATGGAGAGCTTTCAGAAAATTGGCCGCTAAATTGGCTGATAAGCGCCGCCAGGGTGTGTTCTGGCCGCCAGAACTTCCAGCGGTCGCCGCTGCGGAGCGACCATTGCAGGTCGCCATAGCGCGTCGGGGCGGCGATGTCCAGCGCGCTCACCACCCGCCCAAGCTGCTGGCGCAGCGGCGCGAACCACTCGGCCTCCAGCGCCCGCCAGGCGTTTCGCCATGCCTCGCCATCCTCATAAAGCACTGGCGGCAGCAGGCTGTCGAGTACGACCAGCGGGGCGCTGCCGGGCGAGGCGAGTTGCGCCAGACCGGCGAATCCAGCCAATCCCGCCGCCGGCAGCGGATGCGCCGGCGTGCCGCTGGCGCGGGCCAGGCCGATGGCCAGCGGATGCTCACCCCAGACCGAGGTGAAGTGAGTCGATTGCGGTCGCACCAAAGCACCGCCGCCCCACAGCCACAGGCTGTTGACCGGCGGCTG
>JAIRKE010000057.1 GCA_031260295.1 Azonexus sp. | reverse complement strand
GCACGCTCTCCAGCAACGGCCTGATTTGCTCAAACGCTTCTTTGCTCAGATCACTGGGGTAACTCTTTCTCATACCACTCAGTCTACGACAGCACCAAGATCGTGAACAGGCTCTTAGAAGACGATATTTCGGGGAAGCTCAACTGATGGTGTATTTGAAATCCCCGTTCTTGCCAGCACCGACCTTGATGCGCTCAACGCCTGCGCCCTCAGCCATGCGAGCCAGTACGGCGCCGGCAATTTCGGGGAGTAGGGTGCCGTTGAGGATGTGATCCACATTACGGGCGCCGGAGTCGACTTCGGTACAGCGGGCCAGTACCGCTTCGACCAGCTTGTCGTCCCAGACGAATTCGGCTTTGTGATTGGCGGCAACGCGGTCACGGATGCGGCCGAGCTTGAGCTGGATGATTTTGACCAGTACGTCGTCGCTGATGGGGTAATAGGGAACGACTTTCATGCGCCCAAGGAAAGCTGGCTTGAAGCTCTTGAACAGTACCGGGCGCAGCGTGTCGGCGAGTTCGTCGGCGCTTGGCAGTTGATCGGCCGGCTTGTTGAGGCAGGATTGCATGATCTGGGTGGAGCCAATGTTGCTGGTCAGGATGATCAGGGTGTTGCGGAAGTCGATTTCGCGGCCTTCAGCATCGTCCAGCATGCCCCTGTCGAAGATCTGGAAGAACAGTTCAAGAACATCGGGGTGAGCTTTTTCCACTTCGTCGAGCAACACGACGCTGTATGGGTTGCGCCGCACGGCTTCGGTCAGCACGCCGCCTTCGCCGTAGCCGACGTAGCCCGGCGGTGATCCCTTGAGTCCGGAAACGCTGTGCGCTTCCTGATATTCGCTCATGTTGATGGTGATGAGCTTGCGTTCGCCGCCGTAGAGGATATCGGCCAGCGCCAGCGCCGTTTCAGTCTTGCCAACACCGGACGGCCCGACGAACAGGAAAACGCCTTTCGGCTTGTTGGGATCTTCCAGGTTGGCGCGGGCGGTCCGAACGCGCTGGGCGATGGCTTCCAGCGCGTGATCCTGACCGATGATCCGTTCTTCCAACAGGGGACGTAGGTTGAGAACGGTCTTGATTTCATCCTTGACCATCTTGCCGAGCGGAATGCCGGTCCAGGCGGCGACGATTTCGGCGACCACATGGCCGTCGACTTGCAGCGGCACCATGGGGCTTTCACCTTGCAGTTCCCGCAGACGGGCTAGGCATTTGTCGAGCTCGCTGGGTTCGGTTTGGTCTTTGGCGGCAGCGGCGCCCTTGCGAGCGGACTTCGCTTTGCTCTGCGGGGGAGGGGGTGTGGCCGGTTCTTTTTCCATCTGGCCGCGCAGTTCGAGGATGCGGGCCACCAGGGTTTTTTCTTCGGCGAAACGGCTGGTGAATATGGCCAGATCGCTCTCGATGGCGGCAATCTGGCTTTTCAACTCGCCGATCCGCGTGTCGTGCCAGGCGCCGCTGGCGGCTTCCCGTTCCAGCGCGGCCAGTTCCGCCCGCTCGCGGAGCAGGCGTTTTTCCGCTTCGTCGATCAAGGCCGGCGTGGCGCTCTGACCGAGCGCGACTTTGGCGCAGGCGGTGTCGAGCACGCTGATCGCCTTGTCCGGGAGTTGCCGGCCGCTGATATAGCGATGCGACAGGCGCACCGCCTCGGTCACCGCTTCGTCCATGACGCGGATGCCGAAGTGTTTTTCCATCAACGGCATCATGCCGCGCAGCATGGCGGCGGCCAAGGATTCGCTGGGTTCTTCGACCTTGACGACCTGGAAGCGGCGCGCCAGGGCGGCGTCTTTTTCAAAATACTTCTTGTATTCGGCCCAGGTCGTGGCCGCGACCGTGCGTAGTTCGCCGCGCGCCAACGCCGGTTTGAGCAGATTGGCGGCGTCGTTCTGGCCGGACTGGCCGCCGGCGCCGATCATGGTGTGCGCTTCGTCGATGAACAGGATGATCGGTTTGGGGCTCTTTTTGACTTCGTCGATGACGTTCTTCAGGCGATTTTCAAATTCGCCCTTGACGCTGGCTCCGGCTTGCAACAGGCCCATGTCGAGCACATGCAGTTCGACGCCGCTCAAGGGCGGCGGCACGTCGTCGGCGGCAATACGCAAGGCCAAGCCTTCGACGACGGCGGTCTTGCCGACACCGGCTTCGCCGGTCAGGATCGGATTGTTCTGGCGGCGGCGCATCAGGATGTCGATCATCTGGCGAATTTCGCCATCGCGGCCGATGACCGGGTCCACTTTGTTGTCGCGGGCACGCTGCGTCAGGTTGGTGGTGAACTGGTCGAGTGCCGGCGTCTTGCCGGCCTGCGGCGTTGCCGCCTGGAGCGGATCGTCCTCTTCATCCGCGTTGCCTTGGGTACTTCCCAGACCGGCGACTTCGGCCGCTTCCGCCGAGCCTTCGGTCATCTTGTCGAAGTTGTGCTTGAGTTCTTCTAGCTTCACCTTGGCCAGCAGGCTGGAGCCACGGAAAGCGAGTTGCGACAGTTCCGGCTCGGTCAGCAGGGCCAGCAGCAGATGGCCGGAGCGGATGCGCGGCAGGCGGGCATCGAGCGAAGCGATCAGCCAAGCTTGTTCAAACAATTTGGGAATGTGCTGGGAAAAGACCGGCGTGCGCGTATTGCCGTTGCGAAAACGGTCGATTTCGAGATTCAGTTCGCGCTCGACACCGGTCGGGCTGATGCTGTTGCGGCGCAGGATGGTCATCAGGTCGTTGCCCGGCTGATCCATCAAGGCCAGCAGCAGATGTTCCAGGTCAACTTCGTAATTACCGCGCCCCATACATAGGCTGGCGGCCCGCTCGGCGGCTTGGCGGCAGGTGGCGTTCAACTTGCTGATCAAGGTCTTAAGGGATGTGCTCATTGTCGTTTCTTTATTGGATGGAATGGGTGAGATAACAGGTGTCACTGCGGTCGCGGGTTTCCGGGCGGGTCAGGACGAAGCTGTCGTAACCGAGGCGACCGCTGTTCGGCCCGCCGATGGCCAGCGGGCGAACGTCGGCAGCGCGCAGAATGGGACGGATTTCGTATTCGAACTGGCCGCCGGTGGCGAGAGTCAGGATCTTTTCCAGCGCCGCCGCGATGTCGCCCTTGGGCAGGAAAGCCATGTAGCGCGGATGGCTCAGCGGGCCGATATGGATACGAATACGCAGGTTGCGCTGCCAGACCCGTTCGCCGACCAGCATGTTGCTGCCGAGCACGGCCTTGGCCCCCCCCAAGGTCGAGCGCTGCTCGCGGGGGACGGCATACCAGCAGCCGACGAATTGCTCGACCCGGACCGTTTCCTTGAAATAGCCGCTCAGCACGCGTTTCAGGGTTTCCGCCGAAACCGGGCGCTGGCGCAGCAGGCTGGCGAAGTAGGCGATCGATTCATCGTGGACGCATCCTGGCGCCTGGTTCATCCGCTCGCGCAGCGCGGCGAAGCCAAGGCCACCCAGCGAAAGGATCAACGGCAGGAAGCGATTGCGCCGGTCGGCTTCGTACTGAATGGCCAGCCGGTATTTTTTCCAGGCGCGATAGAAGTGGCTGACGGCGCGATTGGTAAACAGGTCGAGAAAGGCACGCCCTGATCTGTCGCGCTTGAAACGCTCGTGATGAATGACCTGCTCGGTGTAGTGAATGGGCAAGGTGCCGTTGACACCGAGCATGCCGATGAAGCTGGGCGTGATCTCGACCTGCTCCAGTTCGCCGGTTTGCTGGCCATTGGCATCGCGCCGGTAGCGTGGCGCCAGGGCATCAACCTGGCTGGGGGCAAAACCGAGGCGCAAGGAATTGCCGAAGCGGATACGTTGGCCGACGCTATCGCCGCCTTGCGCGCGAAAGAAGGCTTCATACAGGCGAACCAGTTGGAAGAATTCGTAACGTTCCGGTTCCTGTAAGCTGTGTTCGACTACCCCAGGATCGATTCGCCGTTGCGAGCTGCGCATCGGATGAGTTCCTCCCCGGTTCGGTTCGAGATGATGACCAGTTGGCTGAAGCTGTTCAGGCTGACGTAAAGACCGAGAAAGCGGTCGATGCAGCGGGCGAAAATATCGAGGCCGCTGCCGACGAAGTTGGATTCGTCGATGGTCAGCCGGACCTCCTGGCCACGGACGAAACAGGCGAACGGCTTGCCGGGCATCCAGACCGTCCGGTCGCGCTGCTCAATGGCGCGCAAACCGTCGATTTGTCGCCGCGATACCGCCGTCCGCGGTAGATCATAGAGCGCCAGCATTTCCCGGAAAGCGGCAAGGCCGTTGCCGCTTAGCGATAATTGATTCAGCGATAGATGCGAAATGATCCGCCATTGCGCGTCGCGCCGATGCTCGAATCGGAAGGGCGGTGTCGGTTTGCGCAGCAGCTTGATGGTACGCGCACTGGAACCGCCTTCGAAAAACAGATCGCCCGATGGCAGGCCAACCGACATCAGGGTCGGCAGGTCACGGTTGGTACAGGTCAGATGCAGGCTGAGCACATCCGTTTTCGGCTGCACCGGATCGAAATCGGCATCGACAATCGACAGCGAGGTCTCATAGCCCGGACTGGATTCGGCGACCAGCGGGTCACGCTGGGCATACCAGTAATAGCCGTTGTCTTCCGGCGTTTCGCCATGGCGCAGCGAGAAAAAGGGGCGGAATTCAACGATCTCTTCGCCTTGCTGCGCCTGGCGGACCCGCCGCACCGAATCGATCGAGTAAATGTCATAGGCATACGCCCGCCGGCCATCGGCGACAACGGGGTAGTCCGATTGTTTGTGGCTGACGTGGATCGGGTCGCCGCGCAGGGCAAACAGGTTGACCACCGGCACGCAACCGAGGCACAGGTTTTGGGTCGTGAGCGTCTGCAGCAGGCGGGATGCATCGCTATCCGCACGCAGGTCGCCCAAGGCGATATGCAGCGTGATCTGCCCCTCGGCGAGCAAGGCGGATGGCAGCAAGCTTAGGTCGAGATCGAAGAAATTGAATTTCTCCGGGAAACTGAAGTATTCGGTCAGGTAGCGATAGGCGCTGTGCGCGTTCGCCGGCATGTCGATCAGGGTCTCCTCCTGGCTGAAGCCGACTTCGCCGATCATTCCATTCGGCGCGCTACGCCAGCGCTCGTCGGCGCCTGCGGCATATATTTTCAGGCTGCGCAAGAATAGTGCATCGCGCAAAGCCGAGGCGACCGACGGCTCGGCATCAATGTAAATCCGCAGTTTCTTCAGCGCGGCGAAACTGCCCTCGGCCTGTCCGCGAACCGCCAGGCTGAAGGACAGCATGGCATTGCACGTCGGCGGTAGGCGCACGCCGCCGGGTGCCGTGACGATCGGATCGAAGAGCAGATTCGCCAGATTGACCGGCAGCAGGTCGACGGCCCAGGCTGTGCGAAATTTGCACACGGCTCCCTTGATCGGCCGCGACAGCAACTCGGTGCCACGCGGGATGGTCGCGATCGACGACAGATCGCCGCCAGCATGCTCGAAACGGGCGATGGAACAACTGGGAAACGGACGCAGGTAATGGGGATAGAGGACACTCAGCAGCGCCTCGGTAAATTGCGGGTAGCTGTCCTCCAGCTTTTTCGAGACACGCGAAGCCAGCAGTGCAAACGACTGGATCATCCGTTCGACGTGCGGATCGTCGCAGCCCTCGCCGGACAGCAGCAATTGTGCGGCCAGCTTGGGATAGCGTTCGGCAAACTCGCGCGAATGCTGGCGTAGGAAGCTCAGTTCGCGCTCGTAATATGGCAGCAGGTCTTCCACTCAAGCTCCCGGAGGGTAATTGTTAAGCTGCGGCCGAAGGCCGTCCCGCCTCGCATGAATTGTTAGCCGTCACTCGTCACACCAGGCAGATCGTTTCTTTTTCCCTTTGAAATAGCACCAGTTAGCGGAGCGATCCACCTGTACCAATATATTCGTGCGATTTTTGTATTCGCAAACCAATACAAGTGCCCGATCGGTAGCCTTGTATCCTCTGACGTCCCAAGTGGCACCTTGCTCATTGTCAGGGGCCAGCTCTACCTGATCTTTAATCGGCCCATCAAATAACCGGGCATTGACTAAAATGTTGCTGTTTTCGCCGCTAAATGATGGGCACTCTGAACGCTGGGCAGATGCCGAAAACGGCAAGGCGAGAAGCAACAGTGATAAATATTTAATCGACCACATAGTACTCATCCCCGTTGTTGATCTTTTTCCCCGCGACGTTACCAAACCGAATGGTGCGCTCATGAACGGGTTGCCTGACGCCATTGGTGATCCACTGATCGAGCACCACAATACCTATACTGTTCTTGCGAAGAAATATTGCGGCATGAGATGTACCGTCCTTTCTGTTTCCGTACAGAGCGTTGTCATCAAATGTGGCAATGACGGTGCCCACGGCAATATGGTCGGTGGTTTTGACCTGCTCGCCGCGACGCCAAGCCGAAGCTGGGGGTGCATGTGACGCAGTGCGTACAAAGGCAACGCATTGACCATCGCCAACCGAGGTATTCTCATAGGTTTTTGGGGCTGAAGAAACATACGGCATAATTTTATTCACATGAAAAAGAAGGTTATGAGATAGGGGCGGCTTCTTAGGCACGAGGAGCACACTGCCGGTTATAGCGTTGCTAGAAATTACTGACACCTAAATACACTTAATTTTTTCCATCTGCTTGGTGGATTTGGCTCATATGTGGCCACACATTTTTTTGTATCTGGATCGAGTCGCTTGAGCACAATAGCGGTCGTTCCAACATATGAGCATCCAACCCAGAAAGTGTCTGTCGGCGAACGCACTAGATTCCATGTCGAGACCTCTTGGCGCTTGGTTGTCTTTGTTGAATCCGGAACTTGAGCGCCGTATACATCAGCAGTATCCGTGCGACTCTGATAAATTCCAACCTGCTCCAGCGGTCTCTCGCCAGTTTTTGCGACAACAGTCCAAATCTTGTCGTTTATTGATACCGATGGCGTCTCAACTATTGATTCAGGGCAATCGATCACGGCGCTCAGGGCGGGGGATGCCTTGAACAACAGGCATGAAGCAGCAACAAAAATAGAAAAAGCGAATCTTGATGTCATGTCAATTCACTGTTCAATCACGTAAAACGTATCGGCATCATTGCTGCGTTTCGTGCCATTCGGTTGGTTGAACCGAATTGGGCGCTGCTTCACTTCGCCCTGACCATTCCATTGATCTAGCACGGTAATATAACGCTGATCCAGTGCAAAAAAAGCTACCAAGCCTTCCGGCTTTCATGCAATTGCCCAGAACGCTCATGCTCGTACCCGCTGTCTGCTGACAGAATATTGCAAGCTGGTTGGCTGTAGCATGGCGTCAAAAGCCACTGGCTCCTGTGCCGGCCGGACGAAAAGCACGGCGCTGATCGAAAAATACAGCGCATTCACCGTTTTGCGCTGGAGTTCCAGTTCGACCGAGACGTCGCGCAGGCGTGGCTCATGCGCCGCGATGGAACTGGCGATGGCGGTACAGATGCGCCGGCGGTCGTGGATGCTGGCTAGGCTGAGCCCGGCGAAATCGGTCAGGCCGAACCCGGCAACCGACCGGGCGGCCAAGGGAAATGCCTGCTGAAGTTCTTCATCGAAGACGACACGGGTATTCAACAAAGCCTCCAGATCCCGGGCGACCGAGTCTTTCAGTTGTTCGAGTGACAAGCGCCAGCGGGCCGGACCGACCGGCAGGTCGCCGAACAATTTGTCGAAGAGGGAGGGTTCGAAGCCCTTGTTCATAAAAAAAACGGCGGAAACAGGTTCCGCCGTGTTCCCGGACGACTGCCGCTCAGCTCAGGTTCGGCGTGTTCTTGGCCAGGTTCCAGGCACCCTGGATATTGACCTTGCCGGACTTGCTGCCGTCGATGTTCAGCTCGTCATAGGTCCACTTGACCGCCGAGTATTTGAGCGAGAAGGTTTCCGTGGGGATTCCGTCACCAGCGACGGAAGGCGCGACCGAACCAACGATGGCGTTCTTCAGCTCGATCTTCATGTATTGGTGACGATTCTGCGTCGCCGACGGATTGCCGACCGTGTTCTTGCCGCCGAAAGCGCGATAGAAATAGATGACGACATCGCTGATCACCGCGCCGGAAGAGCAGGCCTGGTAGAGCTTCGGGCTGGCGCCGTCGATATCCTTGGTGAAGAACATTTCCCCATGCTCGACACGCTCGGCGGTATGCCCGCCGGAGCTCGACGCTGTCGCCGATTTCGGCTGTTGCATCGTATGGCTCCAGCTGGAAACCTCTACCGTGTCCTTGTGCTTGGCATCGCGGGAATCCCCCTTGATATCGCTGCCCTTGAATTCAATGTAAATATCCTTCATTTGGTACGACCTCCTTGTGTGTTACGGGTTGGAAACACTAACTCTTGCTGGACTGCGGCAATTCAGCAACCAGCCGTAGGGATACCGAGAGTTCATCGAGTTGGAAATGTGGCCGGATAAACGCAACCGCCCGATAAACACCGGGGCGGCCGGGCACTTCGCTGACTTCGATGGAGGCCTCGCGCAGCGGGTATTGCGCCTTGGTCTCCTGCGAGGCCGAATCGTCAGCCGTCACGTATTGGTCGATCCAGCGCTGCAGATGGGACTGCACGTTGGCGGCCGAGGCGAAACTGCCGATCTTGTCGCGCATCATGGCCTTCATGTAATGGGCGATACGCGACACGGCGAACATGTACTGCAATTGCGCCGACAGCGAGGCATTGGCATTGGCCGAATCCAAGTCGTATTTCTTCGCTTTCTGCGCTGACTGGGCGCCGAAGAAAGCGGCATAATCGGTATTCTTGCAATGCACCAAGGGAATGAAGCCAAGGTCGCTCAGTTCTTTCTCGCGCCGGTCGGTGATCGAAATTTCCGTCGGGCACTTGAGTGCCACCTCGCCATCGTCGGTACGGAAAGTGTGGGTGGGCAGATCCTCGACCAGCCCGCCGCCCTCGACGCCGCGAATCGCGGCGCACCAGCCGTAATTCTCGAAAGCCTGTGTCAGCCGTGTGGCAAAAGCGAATGCCGCATTACACCAGAGATATTTATCGTGGTTGGTACCGTCGACTTCCTCGACGAAGTTGAAGCCTTCTGTCACTTCGCCATCGATCGGGTTGTAGGGCAAACGCCCCAGGTAGCGCGGCAGCGCCAAGCCGACATAGCGTGAATCTTCGGATTCGCGAAAGGATTTCCACTTGGCGTATTCAACGGTATCGAACACCTTGCCCATGTCGCGCGGCTTGCCGAGTTCGGTATAGCTTTCCAGACCGAAAAGTTGCGGCGATGCACCAGTCACGAATGGTGCATGGGCGGCTGCGGCGATGTGCGACATCTGTTCGATGAAGTACATGTCCTCGGCTTGGCGGCTCAAGGAGAACTGTCCGATCAGGGTGCCGAATGGTGCGCCACCGAAGGTGCCGAATTCTTCCTCGTAAACCTTTTTGAACAATGCGCTCTGGTCGAAATCGATGGCCGATTTGAAATCTCTCACCAGTTCCCGCTTGTCGGCATTGAACAGTTTGATTTTCATCTGCGGCCCGGTGGAGGTCTGCTTGCACAGGTAATGCAGACCGGTCCAGGCGCTTTCCAGGGATTGGAACTCGGCGGCATGCATGACTTCGCTCAATTGTTCGGAAATCAGGCGGTCCAGTTCCGCCACGCGTGCGTCGAGCGAAGCCGCCAGGTTGTCGGAAAGGATCACTTCGCCTTCCAGCACCTGGCTGACCAACTCGCTGATGATGTCCCGCGCCCTGTGCTTCTCCTGATCGGACTGGGCAACTCGGCTTTCCTCAATAATCTGGTCGAGCAACCCTGCCTGGGAAACGGTACTGCTTTCGGAGGCCGCAGCCTGTTGCATGCTCATGCCGAATCCCCTCCCTGATCCTTGCCGCCGAGATGGCTCAATTGTTCGGTATTGGTCAATACGTCATTGAGGAGGTCTTCTAGTTTCTCGTTGCCGGCCAGCTTGTTGCGCAGATCCGACAGTTTGGAACGGGCTTCGAGCAGCTTGCGCAACGGCTCGACTTGCTGAACCACCGATTCGGGGCGGAAGTCCTCGAATTTCTTGAATTCGAGATCGACGGCCATTTCGCCGCCTTCCGCACTCAGTCGGTTCTTGACGCGAAACGCGGCGCGCGGCGCCATGCCCTCCATGACGTCATCGAAATTGTCCATGTCGACGTTGACAAACTTGCGGTCGCGCACTTTGCCTTGCGGTTCTTTGGATTGCGCCGCGAAATTGCCGAGCACGCCGACCACGAAAGGCAGTTCCTTGGCCTCGATTGCATCGCCGATTTCCACGTCATAGGTCAACTGGACGCGAGGCGGCCGGACCTTCTGTAAGCGCTTCTGAACACTCTCTTTTTTTGCCACAAGTTTCTCCCCAATGATTTCCCAAACCCTCTACCGAAAGACTGCCAGACAGTCCTTCCTATCGCCAGTTATTTTAACTGGCTGAACGGATCGCCTCCCCGTGCCGGCTGCTTCTCATCATCCGGTGCGATGACCGACGCTGGCTTAGCTCTGGCCTTGGCCCGTGCTGCGGCGGCCGCTGCCTCGCGCTTCTTGCGCGCTTCCAGTTCGGCCGGCGGCACCAATACATCCTCGCCCAAGGTTTCGCGCATTACCGCGGCGAGACTCGCCGCATCGGCGCGGGCATTGCCTTTCAACTCGACATCATTGCGCAAATCGGCCAAGGACTGCGAGGCGACGCGCAAACCGGCAACGGCCCGGATACTCTTGGCTGTCCGATCGGTATTGTCGCGCTGCAGCACTTCCTCGGCCGAGACGATGGCCTGGGCGTAATTGCCGGAGTCGAACTGAATTTTCGCCATCCGTCCCCACGGCTCCTTGCGATCGGGATTCCGCTTCGCCAAGTCAGCCAGAACAGTCACCGCCTCGCCGCTCTCGCCTTTCTCCAGCAAGGCATCGACCTGTGCGCCGGATTGGCTCATCGCCTGCACAAACTCTTCCTTGGTCATTACCAACTTGTTCGACGCACAGCCGCTCAGCACCGAAATGCCAATTGCCAGAAACGAGACCAACCACTTCTTCTTGCTCATGTTCCCTCCAAGATTCGCATGGCACCACTGCCAACTCATGGTGGCAGATTGCTTAGATGAGGCTCGCATAGTACATTCTGTACCTTTCACATGCAATGCCACATGCACATGCTGATCGCGCTGGATTGTTTGAGGGTTTTACCAGAAAAATGAGCCGTGCTCACTCACCATTTGCCGGTTTGAGAGCAGCACTGGCCATCGGCGCCATATACGTTGCTCTGCTGTCCGGATGCGCAGGGCCGGCGGGCGTCCAGCTAGCCGGCACCGCGATCGGCGTGGTGCTCGAAGCGACGGGCATCATCAAGAAGGATACCGGCGATCCCAATAAGCGAACGACCGATCTGTCAATCAAGGTCTATGCTGGCCAGCAACTCAACACCACAGAGAGCGCCCGCCCGCTATCCCTGGTGCTGAGAATCTACGTATTGCGTTCGCCGGAGCGCCTGCGGGCGCTGACTTACGCGCAGATAGCCAACGAGGACAGCGAAAAAGAAGGCTTGGGCGAAGATCTGGTGGCCGTCCGCGAAATCACCCTTATCCCCGGCAAATCCTACGATCTGGTCGTCAAGGTGCCGGGCGAAGCGACGACGATCGGCATCGTCGGCATGTTTCGTGCCCCTTTCGCATCACGCTGGAAACTGGCCTTCGACGCCAAGCGCTCCTTCGGCTCTGGCATCATCGTCGGTGCCCATGCCTGCGCCCTGACCGCCAGCGAGGGCGGGCTGATCGCCGACATTAGCCCGTCGTCGGTACAGTCATTAGTTGGTGTCCAATGTAATAGTTAGGCACTCTCACGGAAGATTTTCGCGATGCCAGCATTCTCGACTCTCCTTTGGAACGGCAGCCGCTTCACAGAGCGGACGTCATGGCTACGCATTCATCTCCATCTGTCTTGGGAGGAAATCTGGTCAGATTATCGAACCGCCCTGCGGTCGATTGATATTCCGAAACCTAATATTTCGTTCGAACGGACGGCCTAACGGCCGCCGCTGAATTCCAACGTTAAGCACAGCAAAACATGACTACTGCAAAGATTTTGTGGGGCGAAGGCTTGTTCATGAGGCCTCAGCATCTCCAGCAACAGGATGCCCACGCCGAGGCGCAACTGCGTGGGGCGATGCTGACTGCCAATCCGTTTGCCTGGGGCATCCGCGATCTGGCGCTTGATCACGATTCGCTGAAAAGCGGCATGCTGCGTTTCAATCGCATCGATGCCGTGTTCGCCAACGGCGATTCCTTCACCGCGCCCGACATCGATCAATTGCCGGCACCTATGGCACTCGACACCGCTTTGGCCAATGAAGGGGTCCGCGAGTTCTGCCTGGCCCTGCCATTGCTCGATATCCACGGTCGCAATTGTAGCGACAGCGCGACCGACGGCGGGCAAGTCCGCTATCTGATCGTTCCGCGCGAAACCGACGATCTCTACACCGATTCGGTAAGCGCTGAAATCTCGACGCTCAGCAAAATGTCGGTTCTGAAAGGGAGCGATGAGCCGCGGGACCGTTTCCTCTCCATGCCGATCGTGCGTATCCGGCGTACCGCCAGCAACGGCTTCGAAGTCGATCCGGCGTTCATCCCGCCGTCCCTGAGCCTGAGTAGCGCTCCACCCCTTTACCTGATGTTGCAGCGGCAGATCGACGCCTTGCTGGCCAAGACCGAGGCGCTCTACGGTTTCCACCGCGAGCCGTCGAAGAATGTCATCGAATTCCGCTCCGGCGATATCGCCTCCTTCTGGCTGCTGCACACTGTCAGCAGCGCCTGCGCCACCTTGACGCATTTCCTGCACAACCCCGCGCTTCCCCCGGAACGGCTGTTCCAGGAGTTGCTGCGCCTGGCCGGTGGACTGATGACCTTCTCCAAGGGGCTTACGCTCAATGAGTTACCGAGTTACGAGCATGCCCAGCCGGGGCTGTGCTTCAACCGCATCGACCAAATCCTGCGCGAATTGCTCGATACCGTCATCTCGACCCGCTACTTCATTATTGCCCTGAGCCAGCCAAAGCCATCCTTCTTCGCCGGTCGGCTGGATTCCGAGAAGATAGACAACAATACGGCTTTCTATCTGGGGATCACCGCCACTCATCCGCAATCCGAAATCATCGAATCGGTCCCCCTCCGACTCAAGGTTGGCGCCCCGGACGATGTCGAGAAACTCGTTCTCTCGGCCATGTCCGGCGTCCGTCTCAGCCATGCCGCCCAAGTTCCGGCGGCGATACCGGTCCGGCCCGGCGCCTGCTATTTTGCCCTGGACTCGCACGGCTCCCTCTACGAAAGAATGCTCAAGGCACAATCAGCCATGATCTACGTGCCGGAAAGCTATCGCGACCTGAAAATTGAAATGATCGCCGTTACGCCATGACTTCAGCCCCAACCCTGGTTTCGATAGCCTCCGTCCCTCCTGCCGACGATGGCAATATCAACCGTCCGGCTCGCAGCCTGGTCGACCTGCTGTACGACGGCTTCTACATGCTGATCCTCTTGCATAATTGCAGCGTGCCGAAGGATATCGAATCGTTTTCCGCCGACATCCAGCGCTTTCTCGACCAATTCGAGAAAACGGCCAAGAAAAATCACTTCAACGGCGAAGACATTTTCGATGCCAAGTACGCCTTCTGCGCCGTGGTCGACGAAGCCGTCCTGAACTCGCAGATGAACATCCGGGAACAATGGGAACGCCGTCCATTGCAACTGACCCTATTCGGCGACCAACTGGCCGGCGAGCACTTTTTCGACAAGCTCGAAGTTGCCCGCAATGGTGGCGCGGCACGCCTGAATGCGCTGGAAGTCTTCCACATGTGCCTGCTGGTTGGTTTCAAAGGACGCTATCTGCTGGAGGGGCCGGAAAAACTGAAATACCTGACCAGCCAACTCGGCGAGCAGATTGCCCACATCAAGGGCCGTAGTGCTCTTTTCGCGCCCCATTGGGAAGCGCCTGACCGGATTGCCAACACCCTCAAGCACAACATTCCCATTTGGGTCATCGCGTCGGTACTGTCGCTGTGCGCCTTGCTGGCCTACGTCGGACTCGACTGGCATGGCGCCAGCATGGTCGAGCAAACCCTGGCGCAGCACCGGAGCATCGTCCAGTTGGCGCCACGTGCGCCGACGCTGACGATCACGCTACCCTAAATAGGTTTTCCCATGGAACCGGATACTCTCCTGCACCCCGTTACAACCGGCGCCGAACGCTGCGGCAGCGACTTGATTTTCTCTACGGAATTCGATGCGATCCGCGAAGCGCGCCGTTTTGACGATCCTTCCCTGTCTCAAGGCGAGTGGGTCACCCCGATCAAGGACGCGCAATGGGACAAGGTAACGCTGATTTGCCAGGACATCCTGATCAACAAGTCCAAGGACTTGCGGGTTATCGGCTGGCTTGCCGAGGCCAGCGCCAAGACGGATGGACTGAACGGGCTGGCGCGCAGCTATCGTTTGTTGACCCGCCTGTGCGAAATCTATTGGGAGGATATCCATCCGCAGTTCGATGATGGCGATCCCGAGCAGCGGATCGGTGCCCTGGACTGGCTGCTCGGCCAGAGCGCCCAGTGGATTCGCGAGACGCCGCTGACCCGTTCGCCGCGCGGTACATTTTCTCTGGTCGATCAGGAATCGGCCCGCAACAACACCCGTAACAACGAGCGCAACCCGGAACAGGCGGGCGATTACTCGCCGTCCGCACTGACCATCGAAATATTCGAAGCCGCCGCAAGCGAAACGCCGGGCAGCCATTACACGGCCAGCTTGCAAGCAGCGCTTGATTTGCAGCAGACCATGACCGCCTTGCGGACCGTGCTCGATGGGTATCTGGCGGAACAGGCCCCCTCATTCGGTCCGGCCTTCGATGCACTCGACAACGTGATCCACTTCCTGCGCCGCTACACGCCGGAAACGAATGCCGATGCCAACATGGATAAAACGAGCGCCGCCGCGGCTGCCGTGCCTGCTGTCACGCCCGCGCCGACAGTCGCACAGGGAGCGCCTTTATCCAGGGAGCAGGCTATTCACCAGCTTCAGGAGATCGCCGCCTTTTTCCGCCGCAGCGAGCCGCACAGCCCGGTCGCCTATCTGGCTGACCAAGCGGCGCGCTGGGGCAGTATGCCCCTGCACGAATGGCTGCGTAGCGTCGTTCGGGACGAGGCAGCGCTATCGCACGTCGAAGAACTGCTGGGCATCGAGCGACGTTTGCCGGAAAACGACGGCGGCTAGCGGTATCGTGGGAATGGCACAGGCAGAAGATTTAAACGCGGCCAAAGGGCGAGGAGGCTGACATGGGTGTTTACCGCATCACGCGTCCTGACGGCAGCATCGAATATTCCGACGTTCCCAGCGGTCCCGGACGTATCGAGCCCGTCGGATCGGACGGCAAGCGCTCTCACGACCACAAACAGGTCAAGGACATCATCAAGGAAGTCCAAAAGCGCGTTCCCAAACTCAACGACTACCTGGAATACCTCGAATACCTGCGCAACCATCGGCCCTATCAACTGGACCGCGTTCTGAACGGACTACGAAAAGAAGACCCGCAAACCTGGCTCAAGCTACAAAAGTTTCCGCAGTTCAGGCCCTTGCGTGAAACCGCCTTTGGCTTGAAGGCGGTCGAAAAAAATATCGGTGTCGGTATTGGCATGGCAACAGGCCGTATCACCGGCAGCGTCGAAAAATGGCTGGAAACCACGGTCAAGGACATGATGAAGCGTGATCGTTATGGTCCTTACGCGGATGTACTGGGCAGCAAGGCGAGCACGCTGCCGGCCCCCAAAAGCCCTACATATTCCAATACTCGATACGGGCAGTACTTCAAGGCAGAGGATGCTCGTGCGATGGAAGCGGCAAAGGCTTCCGCCAAAGCAGGCGAGACAGCGAGAGCGGCGGTTCGCAGCGGAAAGGCCATCACAACAACACGCATGCTTGGCCCCTTGGTCGATCTTGGCATTGGCGCCTTAGACCCTGACTTTTTTAGAGGGATTTCCGCCATCAAGGGAATAGAAATCGCACGAAAACTCGAAGAAAAAGGGATTCTCAATGACTACGAAGCCTATATGTTACCTCGCTTGATGGCAGCGGGAAGGTATGACGAGGTTATAGCCATGATCAACGCAGGCTTGGATCGTGCCGGGATGAATCAATGATGTTCTATCGACGTGCCTGTGCCGTATTTCTGGGAATCCTCTTTGCCTGTGTCCTGCGTGCCGAGGAGATGTCTCCGGCCATGCGTTCGCTTTGCCAACGCGCCGAGAGCGCGGCCTTCATCCCGCGTCACGCGCCACGTCCTTCAGCCGATCCGCTTTTTCGGGCGCTGGCAACAAGCGATGACGAAACCATTCTCAGCCAGGCCCTCGGCGGAACCGATCCCAATGCGCTACGCGGCACCATGGGCATGACCGCGCTTTCTTTTGCGGTAGCCAGCGGCAATGTCAAGGGAGCACGCCTACTGTTGGCCCGTGGCGCGCAGATCGACCTAAAGGACCGGCATGATGGGCTGCCCTTTGAATTCGCGCTCACTTCGGGACGCCCAGGCATGGCCTGTCTGCTTGTGCAGTGGGGCGCCAAGGTGCCGTCGGAACGCGACGTTCCTTTTCTGCTGCCAATGGCTGCTGTGTCAAAAGACGACCCGGAGGGCGCAACCATCATGGTCGACTTCCTGGCTAATCATGGGCACGACATTAACGCCCGCGTGATGGGCGACACCGCGCTACTGATCGCTGCCGAAACAGGTAATCTGCCGCTTGTCCGTCTGCTGCTGAAAAGAGGCGCCGACATTAATGCTGTCAACAAACAACACGAAAACGCCGAAGCAATTGCTCGTCGTAGCGGCAACCTGGAAATAGCCAAGCTGGTCCGACAGTGGCGGTCGGTTAAGGGTGAGGGGCGATAAAGGTGCGACTGCGCAGCATAATCTGGGGTCTGCTTCTGGCGCGGCAAATCGTTGTCGCCGACGCGCGCCCTCCGGTCGATTACAAACAACTCATCGATTACATCAAGAACGGCCAGACGGCGCAATTCAAGGCTGAACTGGCAGGCCGCACACGCGAGGACATCAATCTTTCCGGGCGTACCGTCCTGATGGCCAGCGCGATTGCATCGAACCAGGCCGATGCCGTCGATGCGCTGCTCGATTGGGGCATGGACCCGAATCGCGCCTTGAGGCTCTTTGCGTCAGGCGAGGCCAGCGGAGTCACGCCACTGCTATTGGCCATTTCATCCCGCGCCGGCCCCGATCTCGTCAAGCGTTTGATTGCCCGTGGCGCGAACGTCAATCAAGACAGCGAAGGGCTTTTGCCGCTCAACGTTGCATTAAGCATGCAGCAGTTTGAACTGGCCGCTTTGTTGCTGGATCGCGGCGCCCAGGTATCGGCTGCGGATGCGTTGATGGGAGATACACCGCTAATGGAATTGTCCATGACCCAAAGCGAGGATGAAAAAGCCCTGTCCGCCCTGGCAAAACGCATCACTGGAGCGGGGGGCAATGTCGATGCCCAGAACAAGCGTGGCGGGACGGCGTTAATGATGTCCATAACCAGTGGAAATCCCGTCATGGTGCGTATCCTGCTCGAACTGGGCGCCAATCCCAATATCAAAAACGCCAAGGGTGAATCGCCCCTGGCAATGGCCTTGCGGCGCCAACGAGAAGACCTTGCCGGCCTGCTCAGACAATTTGGAGCCCAGCCATGATCCATTCCGTGGCCATACGCAACCCCATTGCCAGGGTAAGGTTCATCCGGGCGCTCCTGACCGCCTGCACCCTGGCCATCGTCACTTGTGGCTCTGTCTTCGGGGCGGGGAATACACACGATCAATTACTGCGTTCCCTGGCGCGGGCGGTGGTTAACGAAGATTCGGCAAGCCTGCAACGCCTGCTGACCCCGGCGAACATCCGGCGCCTGGACAGCGCGGAACGTTGCGACTTGATGCTCGGTCTCATTGAACACAAGCGCTTGTCCGGGTTGAAAACAGCCATTCGCAGCGGCCTTGACCCCAACCAGCCGCTTCGTTTCGAGCACGAGGGGGAATGGACTACGTTGACCCCGCTGAATTTCGCCCTGGGGGCGCACGATGATCCTGCGGTGGCGCTCCTGCTGATCGACCTTGGGGCCGATGTCAATCAACAGAGCGTCGACGACAATCCGCCCCTGTTCACCGCGCTGGCATGGCATGCCTTACCCGTCATCAAGCGCCTGCTGGCGGCTGGCGCCAACGCCAATGCAAGAGACCGCCTCAACGGCACGACCCCGTTGATGGTTGCCGTCGGGCGTAAAAATCGTTCCGACCCGTTGGAAATCGCGCAACTGCTTCTCGATCATGGCGCCGACATCCATGCCAAGACCCGCACGGGACACACGGCGCTGATGTTCGCGGCCAAAGCCAACAACCAGCCAGCGATCGACTGGCTCCTGAAGCACGGTGCCGACGCCTCCACGATGGCGGCCAATGGCGACAGCCTGAACACCATAAACAACCGAAACGCGGACTACGACATGCTTCGTATGCTGCTCGGCGACCCGCAACCTTCTGGACGATGAGAGAAGCGCATGAGCACCCTGAGCGAAATCACTGACACCCTGCAAAACCTCATTAACAGCCAGCGGCAGAACAAGCGGCTGTTGCGCCTATCCTTCCCGAAAGGCGACGCTCCGGCCGGAGTGCTGCTCGTTGCCAACCGGCTGGACGCCAACGAAGGTCTATCGCGCGACTTTCACTACACCGTCGAAATCCTGTCGGACCGCCCCGACCTTGAACTCAAGGACCTCATGGGCAAGATGGTCACCGTCGAACTCGTGCGCGACGACGGCAAGCTGCGCTACTTCAACGGCCACGTCTTCGACTTTCGCTTCATCAAGCACGACGCCGGATTCGCCTACTACGACATGGTGCTGCTGCCCTGGCTCGCCTTCCTGCGCTACCGCCGGGACAACTACCTGTTTCACGGCAAGAGCGTCGAACAACAAACCAGTCTCATCTTCGATCAATACCCCATGCGAGATTGGCAAGTCCGGCAACTCGGCCCCGACGAAGCCATGACCGATGCCTGCCAGTTCGACGAAAGCCACTACAACTACCTGCACCGTCGCTGGGAAGCCAAAGGGTGGCACTACTGGTACGAACACCGCAAAGACGGCCACACCCTCATCCTCTGCGGCGACAGCACCAAATCCGACCCGATAGACGGAGGAGGGCAAATCACCTGGCAAGGCACCAGCGGAGTGAACGACTGCGGCATCTGGAACTTTGCTGCCATCCGCACCGTCGCCTCCACCCAATACGCCGCCGCCAGCTTCGACTTCAAAAGCCCCCAGCCGCGCACGGCCGAAGTCCCGACCCACAATCGGCAAGGCCTGCTGCCTGGGCTGGAAATCTACGAATACGCCGGCGCCTACGGCTACAAGAACCAAAGTGATGGGCAAGACTTCGTGCGCCTGCGCATGGAAGAAATCGAAGCGGCGGCCAAATACTTCGATGCTGGCGGCGACGACGACCACGTCCAATGCGGGCGCAGCTTCACCCTGGCGGGTCATCTTGGCCTCAAGGCAGTGGGCAGCGAAGAAGGCGACAACGAATTCCTGATCACCGAAGCCAAACACCGGGCCAGCAACAACTACGAAACCCAGCGCGGCGGCAGTGCGGAATACCACAGCACCTTCACCTGCCTGCGCAAGAAAATCCCCTGGCGCCCGGGGCGCGGCTACAACAGTGCCGAACCCAAGATCTACGGCCTGCAAACCGCCATCGTGGTGGGTCCGGCCGGAGAAGAAATCCACACCGACGAATACGGCCGGGTGCGCGTCCAGTTTCACTGGGACCGCGAAGGCCAGTACAACGAACAATCCTCCGCCTGGATCCGCGTCGCCAGCACCTGGGCCGGCAGCAACTTCGGCTTCATGGCCGTACCGCGCATCGGCCAGGAAGTGCTGGTGCAATTTCTCGACGGCAACCCGGACCGGCCGCTGATCACCGGGCGCGTCTACAACCAAGACAACATGCCGCCCTGGGCACTGCCGGGCAACAAAACCCAGACCGGCATCCTCAGCCGCTCCAGCCAGGGCGGCGGCTACGACAACGCCAACGCCATCCGCTTCGAAGACAAGAAAGGCGAAGAAGAAGTCTGGCTGCATGCCGAAAAAGACCAGCGCATCGAAGTCGAACACGACGAAAGCCACTGGGTCGGCAACGACCGCACGAAGACCATCGACCACGACGAAACCGTGCATGTGAAGCATGACCGCACGGAGACCGTGGACAACGACGAAACCATCACGGTCCACCACGACCGCACTGAGACGGTAGACAACGACGAAACCATCACCATCCACAACAACCGCAGCGAGCGGGTCGACCACAACGAAACCATCTCCATCGGCGACAACCGCACGGAAGACGTCGGGCAGAACGAAACCATCAGCATCGGCGACAACCAGACCGTCAAGATCGGCCGCAACCGCTCGGTCACCATTGGCGGCAACAAGAGCGAAACCATCGCCCAGGCCAAGACCGAAACCATCGGCATGGCCAAGGCGCTGACCATCGGACTGGGCTACCAGACCACCGTCGGCGGGGCGATGAACACCACGGTCGGCCTGATGCAGGCCGAGCAGGTGGGACTCTCCAAGAATGTCATGGTTGGCAACACCTATCAAATCACGGCCGGCGATGAATTCAAAATCACCGTGGGGAAATCGACCTTGGTCATGAAAGCCGACGGTACCATCCTCATCAACGGCACCCGGTTCGATTTCTCGGCCAGCGGGCCGGTGCAGATCAATGGCGATCCAATCGATCTGAACTGAGGCCGCCATGGAATTCGTCAATCTCACGCCATTCTCGGCGCTGGCCTACACGGCCATCGACGTTCAGGATCGCCAATACCGGGTCGTTGCCATTTCCGTCGCCTACCGTTTGCAGCCCGACCCTCGGCAAGCAGGGCATTGGCAAGCGGACATCATCGATGAAGACAGCCCGCCGCTGTGCATGGCGGATGTCGCCTTTGGCGAGTTCAACACCAGCAGCACGCACAGCGAAAGCGATCTCGCCCCTTTCAAGCCTCGTTGCGATGTCATCGTCAATGCCACGGCACATGCACCGGGCGGCATACCGGTTCGCCGCTTTACCGTTGGCTTGCGCTTGCGCAGCCCGGATACCCAGGCGCCGTTACCCGCGCCGCCCCAGCCGCTCAACCCCTTCATGCCCGTTGGTCAGGAACAGAAGGCCACCTGGCAAGCCAAGTTGCGAACCGCCCAGGATACCCTGCTGCCCGGCCGCCTCCTGGTCGATAAAACCCTGGTCGTCCATGGTCCGCGCCAGTTCCGGAAAAAATTCCTGCTCACCCGGCTACTCCTGAACCTCGTGCGCTGGGGTAGCCTCGGCCTGCTTCAACCCAATCCCTGGCGCCTCACGGGGGCAACTCGTTTCGCATCCCTGCCGCTCCGCTATGAAGCTGCCTGGGGCGGCCAATGCCGCATCAATGCCCGCGACAATCAACACCTTGCCCCAGACAATCCGAAACTAGCCCAACGCTTGGCGGACAAACCGGCTCTCGGCAAACGCATCGCCAAGAAACATCGCCTATCGCCGGAACAAAAGGCCGGCCACCCGGATACGGACGCCCCCGAAGCCCTGCAAGCCATCGCTCACGCCGCCTGCGAAACCAACCCTCTGGGTCTTGGCTTTACCCGGCAATGGTTCCTCAAGGCTAGCCGGTTCAAAAAAATGCCGGCGCCACGGATCGAAACCCCGTCGGCGCCGATAACGGCCAAGCTGTTCTGGCAAGTCGCCCGAGGCCAACGCAAGGAAGACATTCCTCCCGCCGGGCTCGGCAGCCTGGGCCGG
>JAIRKE010000051.1 GCA_031260295.1 Azonexus sp. | reverse complement strand
CCTGAATGGTGCTGGGAAAACGACGAGCAGGACGTTCCCACCGCCTTCGACCCCGTTGCCGCCCAAGCCTTGGTGGCGCGTTGCTCAACCCTCGATTTCTGGAGAGCGTCATGAAGCGTGTTGCGTGTCGCTACGCCATCGTGCAGTTCCTCCCCTATGCGGAAACAGGGGAGTTCGCCAATGCTGGGGTCGTTTTGCTGTGCCCGGAACAGGGATATTTCGGCTACCGACTGAACACCCGGCACGCGCAACGCATTACCGCTTTCTTTGAGCGGCTTGATCGTAGCGTCTATGTGCGGGCGCTAAAATTTTTCGAGGAGGAGTTGGCGCGGGTCAAAGCCATTCTTGACAACGAGATTTTTCCGCGTGCCAATGCCGAGGCATCGCGCCAGTTGTTCACGGCGCTCACCCACCCACGCGAGGCCATTGTGCGCTTTGCGCCGACCCGGGCGATTTTGACCGCCGACCCGGCACAAGAAGTTGACGCCTTGTTTGGCCGTTATGTGGAACATGATTTCGCTACCCCGGAACATCAGGAGGTCGTTCTGGAAAGGCGCGTCAACCGATTGCTTCGCACATTGCCTTTGGATAGGCCGTTTCAAGCTCACACCATCGTCAGCGACGAAGCACGCGCCCGTTTTCCATTTGTTCTGTTTGACGACAACAACCCCATCAAAGTCATCAAGCCGCTTTTCCTGGCACAGGATGAACCGCACAAGATTGTTGAACATGCCGATTTCTGGCTATCCAAGATACGCCGTTTGCAGGCGCGCAACCTGCTGCCGGCGGCAACGCTGATTTCGACCGAAGCCCCGCCCGAAAGCGATGTCAAACGCTTTAAGGCGTTTGCAGAAATACGTAGTGAATTGCTGAGACAGGAACTGGAAACCGCCCCAACCAGCGACGAAAATGCGATACGGCGTTTTGCTTTAGCACATTAGCATTCACAGTCAACTCGCACGATCGTCGAAAATTAGAATGCTCTTGCTGGCAATCTACGCAGGAGAGGGAGGGGTGATGAAGCGCTCTGCTAAAATCGCGCCTCCAAAATTTCCGGCGCCGGAGCAATCCGCCCCCATCCCGTGGAGAATGTCCCGATGTACCAGTCCCCCCTCCTTCAGGATCTGCACGAACGCGGCCTAATCGCTCAACTGACCGACGCGCCGACGCTCGATCAGATGCTGCTCGAGGAGAAGGTGACGCTGTATTGCGGCTTCGATCCGACGGCGGATAGCCTGCACCTCGGCCACCTGGTGCCGGTGCTGATCCTGAAGCGTTTTCAGGAAGCCGGGCACCGGCCGATCGCTCTGGTTGGCGGTGCCACCGGCATGATCGGCGACCCCAGTTTCAAGGCGGCCGAGCGCAAGCTGAATACGCCGGAGGTAATCGCCGGCTGGGTGGACAAGATTCGTGGTCAGGTCGCCCCCTTCCTCCGCTTCGCTGGCGAAATCGATGACAAAAGCGCAGCGCTGATGGCCAACAACCACGACTGGTTCGGGGCGATGAACTGCCTCGACTTCCTGCGCGACATCGGCAAGCACTTCTCGGTCAACGCCATGATCAAGCGCGACGCGGTGCAACAACGCCTGGTCCGCGAGGACCAGGGGATTTCGTACACCGAGTTTTCCTACGCGCTGCTGCAAGGTTACGATTTTGCCGAGTTGCACAAGCGCCACGGCTGCGTGCTGCAAATCGGCGGCTCCGACCAGTGGGGCAACATCACCGCCGGTACCGATCTGACCCGCCGCCTGCACCATATCCAGGCCCACGGCCTGACCGTGCCGCTGATCACCAAGGCCGACGGCACCAAGTTCGGCAAGACGGAAGCGGGTGCCATCTGGCTCGACCCGAAGAAGACCTCGCCCTACGCTTTCTATCAGTTCTGGCTGAACACCGCCGACGCCGACGTTTACAAATTCCTGAAATTCTTCACCTTCCTGCCGGTCGCGCGCATCACCGAGATCGAGGCGGCGGACCAAGCCAGCGGCGGCAAACCGGAAGCCCAGCGCATCCTGGCCGAAGAGGCGACGCGCCTGGTGCACGGCGAAGTCGCGCTGCTGGCCGCGCGGCGCATCACCGCCAGCCTGTTCTCCGGCCAATTGGCCGATCTGACCGAAAATGACCTCGAACAACTGGCCCAGGACGGTATGCCCGGCATCGCCCTCGACGGCGCCGACAGCGGCCTGATCGACACGCTGGTCGCCGCCGGGCTGGCCAAGTCGAAGTCGGAAGCGCGCACTTTCATCCAGAGCGGCAGCGTCTCGGTCAACGGCGAAAAGCGGGACGCGATCGACCACCGCATCGCCGGCGGCGAGCGCCTGTTCGGCCGCTTCACCATCCTGCGCCGCGGCAAGAAACAATACGCGATGATTCGCTGGCAGTAAGGGCCGCGCCATGCGCCAGTTGCTCCTCGACCTGCTGCCCGACAGCTCGCCGTCGCTGGACAATTTCGTCCCCGGCGGCAATGGCGAAACGCTCGCCGCGCTGACCGAGTGGCTGGCCGCAACCCGGCCGGATGCTTCTTTCTGCCTCGTCGGCGAAGCCGGTAGTGGGCGCTCGCATCTGTTGCGGGCCAGCGGCTTCCCTTATGTCGATGCGGACAAAAATCCGGGCTTGCTCGGGGTAAAGGGCGAGGCGACCCTGGCGGTCGACAACGTCGATCGGCTCGATGACAACGGCCAGATCGCACTGTTCGCCCTGTTCAACCAACTCAAGGCCGGCGGCGGACGCTTGCTGACGGCGGCCATCCAACCGCCCCGGCACCTCGCCCTGCGCGAGGACCTGCGCACCCGCCTTGGCTCGGGTCTGATCTACCGGCTGCAACCTCTCTCCGATGCCGAGAAGGCCGCTGCGCTGGCCGCCCAGGCCAAGGAACGGGCCTTGAAACTGGCTCCGGAAGCGATCGATTACCTGATGCGCCACGCCCCGCGCGATATGCGCACGCTGTCGGCGCTGATCGTCGCCCTCGACCGCTACACGCTGGAACACCAGCGTCCCGTCACCCTGCCGCTGCTACGCGAACTGCTGGCCCGAGAAGCCACGCCGGCCGCCTGAGTTCTGCCGTCACACGTCAACTGGATATCCGCTATGAATCTCGCCCTCTTCGACCTCGACAACACCCTGCTCGCCGGCGATTCCGATTTCGAGTGGATGCAGTTCCTGATTTCCCGTGGCGTCGTCGACCGCAACATCCAGGAAGCCCGGAACCTGGAGTTCTACCAGCACTACCAGGCCGGCACGCTCGACATCGAGGCTTTCCTCGCCTTCCAGTTGCAGCCGCTGGCCCGCCACACGCGCCAGGAGCTCGATGCCTGGCACCGCGAGTACATGGCGCGGCATATCCGCCCAATCATCAGCGACGCCGCCCGCCGGCTGGTTGCCGGCCACCTAGCCAACGGCGATTTGTGCGCCGTAGTCACCGCCACCAACAGCTTCGTCACCGGCCCGATCGTCCGCGAATTCGGCATCCCGCATCTGATCGCCACCATCCCGGCCGTTGACATGGCCAGCGGCGCCTTCACCGGCGCACCGACCGGCACGCCCGCCTTCCAGAGCGGCAAGATCGTCCGCGTTGAACAGTGGCTGGAAAGCCTCGGTCTATGGTGGGGTAGCTTCGCGGAAAGCATTTTCTACAGCGACTCGCACAACGACCTGCCACTGCTGGGCAAGGTCAGCCAGCCGGTCGCCATAGACCCGGACGACACCCTGCGCGCCCACGCCGGCAAAATGTGCTGGAAAATCATTACGCTGCGGTAGAATCCGCGTTTTCCGCACAACCGGGAAGCGATCGGGACAGACCCCGAACCGCCCGGCGCAAACCGGGAACCCCTTCCAACCCCAACGGCAATCCGTGATCCGCAAATTCATTTCCCGCGTTTTCAACGGCAAGAAAGCCCGGCCCGGCCAGCATGAGCCGGCCGTCATCCCCGTCTCCACCCATGGCATTACCCGCAACCGCATCAGTTCGGGCAGCCGCCGCGTGTGCACAACCTTGCAGGAGAACGGGCATAAAGCCTATGTCGTCGGCGGTGCCGTCCGCGACCTCTTGATCGGTGCCGAGCCGAAGGATTTCGACGTCGCCACCGACGCCACGCCCGAGGAGGTACGCCGCGCTTTCCGCCGCTCGCGCATCATCGGCCGCCGCTTCCAGATCGTCCACGTGATGATGGGCCAGGAGCAGATCGAGGTCACCACCTTCCGTGGCCAGTTGGGCGACGACACCAAGAAGGACGAGCACGGCCGAGTGCTGCACGACAACGTCTTCGGCAGCCACGCCGAGGACGCCGCCCGCCGCGACTTCACCGCCAACGCACTGTATTACGACCCGAGCAGCGAAGCGGTCATCGATTACCACCACGGCGTTGGCGACCTCAAAGCGCGGACCCTGCGCATGATCGGCGAGCCACGCGGCCGTTACCGCGAGGACCCGGTACGCATGCTGCGCGCTGTGCGTCTGGCAGCCAAGCTCGGGCTGGCTATCGATCCCGAGGCGCGGCGGCCGATCCGTGAGATGGCAACGCTGCTGGAAAACGTCCCGGCCGCCCGCCTGTTCGACGAGATGCTCAAGCTCTTGACCTCCGGCCACTCGGTCAAGTGCATCACCCAATTGCGCGACGAGGGCCTGCACCACGGCCTGCTGCCACTGCTCGACGTCATCCTCGAACAACCACTTGGCGAGAAGTTCGTGATGCTGGCGCTGGCCAACACCGACGAGCGCGTCCACCGCGGCAAGGGCACCTCGCCCGGCTTTCTGTTCGCCGCGCTGCTCTGGCACGAGGTGCTGGCCCACTGGGAAAAGCTCAAGGCCGCCGGCGAGCCGAAGATTCCGGCGCTGTTCCAGGCAATGGACACGGTACTCGACGTGCAGGGCGAAAAGCTCGCCATCACCCGCCGCATCGCCGGTGACATCAAGGAAATCTGGCTGCTCCAGCCGCGCTTCGACCAGCGCGCTGGCAAGCGCCCCTACGGTCTGCTCGAACAGCCGCGCTTCCGCGCCGGCTACGATTTCCTGCTGCTGCGCGCCGAATCCGGCGAGGCGGAGCAGGAAATCGCCGACTGGTGGACCCGCTTCCAAAATGCCGACGGCGAAGAACGGGCGCAGATGCTGCTGCCCGAGCAACCTGGCGACAAGAAACGCCGTCGCCGGCGCAAGAAACCGGCCGCTGCTGGCAGCCCATCCGCCGCCGCATGAGCTTGGCCTACGTCGCGCTCGGCGCCAATCTCGGCGACCCGGCTAGCACCATCCGCGCCGCCTTTGGGGCGCTGGCCAATCTGCCCGCCAGCCGGGTCGTCCGTTGCTCGTCGCTGTACCGCACGGCGCCGGTCAGCTTGGTCAACCAGCCCGACTTCATCAACGCCGTCGCCCTGCTCGACACCACGCTGACGCCGGCGCAACTGCTCGCTGAACTGCTCGACATCGAAGGCCGCTTCGGCCGCCGCCGCGGAGAAAAAAACGGCCCGCGCAGCCTCGACCTCGACCTGCTGCTCTACGACGAGCGCCGTCTCGACCTGCCCGAGTTGACCCTGCCGCATCCGCGCCTGCACCTGCGCGCTTTCGTGCTGCAACCGCTGGCCGAAATCGCTCCCGACCTGCGCCTACCCGGCCGCGGCCAACTCGCCGCCTGGCTGCCGGCGGTGGCCAATCAGAGCATCGTCCGGCTATGACCTTGTTTTTTGCATGAACCAACCACTCAAGCTGGACACTCTGTGGGCCGCCTTATGTATTCTGGGCGCCGTCTATTTCGCTTTCCGGAGCTAATCCATGTCCGCGCAAACCATCACCCGCCGCCTGACCCAGGCCGATCTCGCCAAGCTCCACCAGGCCGGTGACAAGATCGTCATGTTCACCTGCTACGACGCCAGCTTCGCCCGCCTGCTCGACGGCGCCGGCGTCGAGGCGCTGCTGATCGGCGATTCGCTGGGCAACGTCGTCCAGGGCCACGACAGCACGCTGCCGGTCAGCGTCGCCGACATCGCCTACCATACCGCCGCCGTCAAGCGCGGCAGCGAGCGTGCCTTCATCCTCGCCGACATGCCTTTCGGCAGTTTCCAAGAATCGCCCGAACTGGCTTTTCGCAATGCCGTGGCGCTGATGGCCGCTGGTGCCCAGATGGTCAAGCTCGAAGGCGGCCGCGAGATGGCAGCCACCGTCCGCTTTCTGGTCGACCGCGGCATCCCGGTCTGCGGCCATATCGGCCTAACGCCGCAGTCGGTACACGCGCTGGGCGGCTACAAAGTCCAGGGTAAAGGCGAGGCCGCCGCGCAGCGCCTCAAGGACGATGCCCTGGCCTTGCAGCAGGCCGGCGCGACGATGCTCGTGCTGGAAGCCATTCCGGCGGTATTGGCCGGCGAAGTCACCGCTGCCCTGGCCATCATCACCATCGGCATCGGCGCCGGTCGCGACTGCTCCGGTCAGGTCATGGTGGTGCACGACGCCTTCGACATTCCACCGGGCAAGAAAGCCAAGTTCGTCCGCAACTTCATGGCCGAAGGCGGCAGCCTCGCCGCCGCCGCCGCCCGCGCCGTCGCCGCCGTCAAGGACGGCAGCTATCCCGGCGCGGAACATAGCTACGGGGTTTAATCATTGCAACCCGCAACCCCTGAAGCCGATCAGGGCAGATTTTCCATGCGGCTTTTCTGGCACCTCGCGCGAATCACGGGATTCGTGCTTGTCGTGGCCTGCGTTCTCTTGGGCGCGAAGGCTTGGGTTGAACAGCAACTGGTCATAACGGCCTTGTCCTTCCTGTTTGCGGCAGCCTGTCTGGTCTTGGTCATCAGTGCCGAAAAGCGCCTGGGCGATCCACGCAAGGCGCAAAAGAAAAAGCAGATGGAAATCGACGCGGACTGGAAGGGCAATGAACTGGTGGCCGGAATGCGCTGGCGAAAATGGCTGTTTCAGGTAGTGCTTTTTGCCTCGTTCTCACTGGCCGCTGCGTTGGCGCTCAACAGCGCGGAATTTGATGTAAAGGTGGGCAGCGCGTTTCTGTTGGTCAGTTCTCTTTGCTTGTTTGGTTTGCTCAATTACATGCTATTGGCGTTGCACGTAGCCCGTGCGGGCTACGTGCTGCGAATGAGCACAAATCACGGGTTTGATTGCTGTCTCGGCCCGAAAATAGACTGGCGGGATGTTTGTGGTGTTGATGTGGTAACGCGAGAGTTCAGAAACAGACAGTCCCACTTTTTGATGCTTGCGCTCAACCCTGCTTCAATCGAATCTTTGCGCCGCCCCTGGCTGCGCCGTGTGTGGGCCAGGTCCGTTTTTGACCTCAATGCTTCAAAGGCCCGCCTTGCCATTTCATGTGGACTGCTCGCCACGCCCCCTGCCGCCCTTTGTGCGGCGGCGCGCCACTTTGCCACACAGGCCAACCCGGATTTCTATCCTGACTGGAGGCATTACCTGAGTATCGAACGTCTCGAAGAATTTAGGAACATGGAAAAAATGATGGAGCGAGACAGAAAGCTATTGGCGGAAGCGGAAGCCTTGCTAAACCGTCTGGATGCCAAGGACGACAGCCCCACCGACGCCGAACTCGCCGATCTCCAAACCCGGCTCGAACAAACGATAACGCAAGCCGCGCCGCCGAAGCCCCGCTAAAAAACCCCGCGCCATGCCAGCGGCGTGCTGTATTCCGCCGGACAAACCTGAACCCCGTACCCTGATACCTACCATGCACATCCACTCCAGCATTCCCGCCCTGCGCGCCGCTTTGCGGAATAGCCGCCGCATCGTCTTCGTACCGACCATGGGCAACCTGCACGCCGGACACATCAGCCTGATGGAACAGGCGCGGGCCCACGGCGACACGGTGGTCGCCAGCATTTTCGTCAATCGTCTGCAATTCGGCCCGAATGAGGATTTCGACCAGTACCCGCGTACCTTCCAAGCCGACTGCGACAAGCTGGCGGCGGCCGGCGTCGACGTGCTGTTCGCACCGACTGAAGCCGACCTCTATCCCGAGCCGCAGGAATATTTCATCGAGCCACCGGCAATCCAGAACGTGCTCGACGGCGAATTCCGCCCCGGTCATTTTCGCGGCGTCGCCACCGTCGTCGCCAAGCTGTTCAATTGCGTCCAGCCGCAGGCCGCGCTGTTCGGCAAGAAGGACTACCAGCAGTTGCTGGTCATCCGCAACATGGCCCGCCAACTGGCCCTGCCGATCGACATCGTCGGCGGCGAGACGGTGCGGGCCGAGGACGGCCTGGCGCTGTCCTCGCGCAACGGCTACCTCTCCGCTGCCGAGCGTGCCGAGGCACCACGCTTGTACCGCCTGCTGACCGGCATCCGCGATGCCATCCGCAGCGGCAACAGCAATTTCGCCGCGCTGGAAGCCAAGGCCGTCGCCGAACTGGCCGCCGCCGGCTGGAAAACCGACTATATCGCCGTGCGGCAACAGACCGACCTGGCCCCGCCACAAGACAGGAACGCGCCGCTGGTCGTCCTTGCCGCCAGCCGTTTGGGAACCACACGGCTGATCGACAATATCGAGGTTTGAGTCCTCCGCCGACGCCCGATCGTGGCCGTTGACAGAGGGTTTATTGCCGCTACAATTCGCTTCCCTTACCGCCTGGATTAATCAAGCCATGCAGAGAACGATGCTGAAATCCAAATTGCACCGCGTGACGACCACTCACGCCGATCTGCATTACGAGGGTTCCTGCGCCATTGACGAAGACCTGCTCGACGCCGCCAATATTTGCGAGTACGAGCAGATCGATATCTGGAACGTCAACAACGGCGAGCGTTTCACCACCTACGCCATCCGCGCCGAGCGCGGCTCGGGCGTCATCTCGGTCAATGGCTCGGCGGCCCGCCGCGCCGCCCCCGGCGACATCCTGATCATCGCCACCTTCGCCACCTACAATGAGGCCGAATTGGCCAAGCATGAGCCGGATCTGGTCTACGTCGATTCGCAGAACCGCATCGTCCGGCGCGGCCACAAGATTCCGGTGCAAGCCGCCGCCTGATCCGGTTGCCTCCGCCCCGACGACAAAAACCCGCCGCTGGCGGGTTTTTTTCTGCACAATATTCTGAGGCCGATATCGACATCTTCAACGGCCCACTGTGCACCGAGACATTGACTACATGGGCAATTTGACTGGAAAGGACTGATATGACAGTTCAAGCACCACCGAAGACAGGCTTCGAGAAATGGCAGGACGGCATCGACAAGGCGACAGGCAATGCAAAATGGAATTCCTGGGATTGCGAAATCCAGATGGCCGTCAATGAGTACAACCGACACTTGTCAGGAGTCGCCGGGTACAGGCCGCTGGATTGGCAACTCGTCAAGGCCATGATTTGGGTAGAAACTGGTGCCAGCAATTCCGAGTGGAACACCAAGCCAATGCAAATTGGGGTAGCTGGCGATCCAGGGATGACATCGTTTCTTTCGGGCAAAGAAGGTGGCGACTTAATTTTGCCGCCTGTCTGGAAGGGACGGCTGACGACGGGATCAGTCCAAACCATGCCGGCACATAACATCCGAGCAGGCATCGGCTATCTGATCATGCGAATGGCGTATTTCGAGCATCAAAGCGTACTTGGCGCTGATACCAGGGTTTACGAAATTGCCGTCAAACCGGGCGATAGCCTCGACAAGATTGCAAAGACGCAAGGAAGCACCATCGACACACTTAGAAAGCTGAATCCTACAGCAACCGTTCTACGACCAGGGCAGGTGTTGAAGTACCAGAAAGCATCGGTTCAACGTGTCATTACAAGCTGGCGACACATATCCACAGCATCGATGGCGCAGCGCTATAACGGAGGAGGCGACCCCAACTACGCCAAGAAGCTCGATTACGCGTTGTCGTTGGTACGCAACGGGAAGGATGCTCTATGCGCGCAATAACGCTGATTGGCTTTGGTCTGGCGATTTGCTTGCCGGCATTGGCTTTTGCGGCCTCTACCGCTCCGGTTCTTGGCGAGCGGGCTTTGCGCGAGGAATGTAGTGCTTTTTCTCAGGCAGGAATGCGGGACTGTCTGGCAAAGAAAGTCCAAGACAGCCAGAGGGTTTTACAGCAAACCGAGGAGAAAGCGGCCAGCATCCTCTCCAAATGGGACGAGGACGACAAATATGTCAACCAAGCCAAGGCCAAACTTGCCGCATCAAACAAGGAATTTTCCAAGTACCGTGATACCCAATGTGGATTCTCGGCTTCGCTAAGCGGCGGCGGTGCTGGCAACTCGCATGAGATGATGCGCTTGGCTTGCGTTGCGGAACTTAACAACAGACGTGCCGAGCAGCTACGCGATGCAGTGTCTGTCTTGCCGTTGAAGTAGCGGACGCCATTGCCGCCAATACTGCCATGCGGCAGGAATTTTGACTCAGGAGCGTTTACATGATCGATATTGCCCATTACGCCCGCACCCGTTACACGGCTAAAGCCTACGACCCGACGCGCAAGATCCCCGCACCCCTGGTAGAACAGTTGCGCACGCTGCTGCACCTATCACCCTCGTCGGTCAATTCGCAGCCGTGGCACTTCGTCGTCGCCGCGACCGACGAAGGCAAGGCCCGCATCGCCAAGTCCACGCATGGCCCGTACTCCTATAACACGCCCAAGATTCTCAACGCTTCGCATGTGTTCGCGCTGTGCACCCGGCACACGCCGGCCGACGCGCATTTCGACGCCCTCATCGAACAGGAAGCGCGCGATGGCCGTTATCCCAACCCGCAGGACCGGCAAACCCGGCGCCAAACGCTGTTCGGCTACGTAGACATGCACCGTTACACGCAGCGCGACGTGCAAGCTTGGATGGAAAAACAGACCTACCTGGCGCTCGGCATGTTGCTGCTGGGCGCGGCGGCGCTGGAACTGGACGCCACGCCGATCGAAGGTTTCGATAATGCTGTACTCGACCGCGAGCTTGACTTGCCTGCGCAGGGCTTTGTCAGCACCGTGCTGGTGCCGGTCGGCTACCACGGGGCGGATGACTTCAACGCCAATCTGCCCAAGTCGCGCTTGCCGGCAGAGGTGCTGTTCACCGACATTTGACCGGCATCGGGAGCGCGCCGGAAAAACCGCCGACAAAGGCGCACCTTAGCAGCCAACGCACCGGTGTGCCGTTCCCATTCAAGGCTCGGGAGTCATCCACCCGGCCGTGCAGGTCGAGCGATCCGGTACGAACCGGACAGCTATCGACGCACGGCTCGCAGTCGGGCACGGCGTTGTGCGATGCGGTAAAATCGCGCCCTATCATGCTCTACTCCCTGATTCGCAAGTTCTTCTTCGCCCTCGATGCCGAAACCGCCCACGGCATTGGCATGAGCGGTATCGATTTCCTTGGTGCCGCCGGCTTTGCCGGCCTGCTCGCCAAGCCGGTAACGCCCTGTCCGGTCGAGGTCATGGGCCTCAGATTCCCCAATCCGGTCGGCCTGGCCGCCGGCCTGGACAAGAACGGCGAGCACATCGACGGCTTGGCCCGGCTCGGTTTCGGCTTCATCGAGATCGGTACGATCACGCCGCGCCCCCAGGATGGCAATCCGAAGCCGCGCTTGTTCCGCATCCCGGAAGCGCAGGGCATCATCAACCGGATGGGCTTCAACAACGCCGGTGTCGACCGCTTGCTGGAGAACGTACGCCGCGCCGAGTTCCCGAAGAAGGGCGGCATCCTCGGCATCAATATCGGCAAGAACGCGACGACGCCGATCGACAAGGCGGCCGAGGATTATCTGATCTGCCTCGACAAGGTGTACAACGACGCCGGCTATGTGACCGTCAACATCTCCTCGCCGAACACCAAGAACCTGCGCGAATTGCAGAAGGACGAGGCGCTCGACGACCTGCTGGCGCAGCTCAAAGCGCGCCAGCAGCAACTGGCCGACCGGCACGGCAAGTACGTGCCGCTGGCGCTGAAGATCGCGCCCGATCTCGACGACACGCAGATCGCCGCAATCGCCGACGCGCTGCGCCGGCACCGCTTCGACGCGGTGATCGCCACCAACACCACCTTGTCGCGGGCAGGCGTCGAAGGCCTGCCGAACGGCGACGAAGCCGGCGGCCTGTCGGGCGCCCCGGTATTCCGCCAGTCGACTGCCGTGCAGAAGAAGCTGGCCGCGGCGCTGGCCGGCGAACTGCCGATCATCGGCGTCGGCGGCATCATGGGCGGGGAAGACGCAGCCGAGAAAATCCGCGCCGGCGCGAGCCTGGTGCAGTTCTACAGCGGTTTCATTTACCGTGGCCCGGAACTGGTGGCCGAGGTGGCGGCAACCCTGGCGCAGGTGATGGCCCGCCAATAGCCCGGTAGTTGTTCGCCCGATAGCCCTGCCCCCACCCCAACCATGAGCCACTACCTCTTCATTCTCGTCGGCGCGGTGCTGGTCAACAACGTCGTGCTGGTCAAGATTCTCGGTCTATGCCCGTTCATGGGTGTCTCCAAGAAGCTGGAGACAGCCTACGGCATGGGTGCGGCGACGACTTTCGTGCTGACCATGGCGACCGGGGCCAGCTACATCATCGACCATTATTTGCTGATGCCCTTCGGCTTGGAGTATCTGCGCACGCTGTCCTTCATCGTCACCATCGCGGCCATTGTCCAGTTGACCGAAATGGTCATCGCCAAGACCTCGCCGACGCTGCAACAGACGCTGGGCATCTATCTGCCGCTGATCACCACCAACTGCGCGGTGCTCGGCGTGCCGCTGCTCAACGTCAGCAACGGCTATAACTTCGTCGAATCGCTGCTGTTTGGCGCCGGTAGCGCGATCGGTTTCTCGCTGGTGCTAATTCTCTTCGCCGGCATCCGTGAGCGCATCGAGGGCGCCGACGTGCCCACCTATTTTCGCGGTACGGCCATCGCCATGGTCACCGCCGGCCTGATGGCGCTGGCCTTCATGGGCTTCGCCGGCCTGGACAAATACCAGTAATGGAGATCCTGCTCGCCATCGCCATCATGGCCCTGGGCGCAGTCGTGCTTGGTGCCGCCCTCGGTTTCGCCTCGGTCAAGTTCAAGGTCGAGGGCGATCCGCTGGTCGATAAGATCGAGGCCATCCTGCCGCAAACGCAGTGCGGCCAGTGCGGCTATCCTGGCTGCAAGCCCTACGCCGAGGCCATCGCCAAGGGCGAATGCGACATCAATCGCTGCCCACCGGGCGGCACGGAGGGTGTACAGCGCCTGGCCGATCTGCTCGGCCGCGAGGTCAAGCCGCTCGATGCCGAGGAAAAACCGAAGGCGGTCGCCGTCATCGACGAGAACACCTGCATCGGCTGCACGCTGTGCATCCAGGCCTGCCCGGTGGACGCTATCGTCGGCGCCGCCAAGCAGATGCACACCATCATTGCCCAGCAATGTACTGGCTGCGAACTGTGCCTGCCGCCCTGCCCGGTCGAATGCATCAGCATGCAGCCGATCGGCGAAAACATCGAAAACTGGAAGTGGAAGCACCCTATATTGGCGATCAAGCCCGTACCACCGGCGGTCCACGCCAAAGAGGCGGCCTGATGCCGATGAACCTGTTCACGTTCAAGGGCGGGGTCAAGCCGCCAACCCACAAGACGCAATCGGTCGGCCTGCCGATCGCCGTCGCGCCGCTGCCGTCGCGCCTGGTTGTGCCGTTGCACCAGAGCATCGGCGGTACGCCACAACCGGTGGTCGCAGCCGGCGACAAGGTACTGAAGGGACAACTGGTCGGCGAGGCCGACGGCTGGATCTCGGCCGCCGTGCATGCGCCGACCTCGGGTACCGTGCTTGAGGTTGGCCCGCACGTCCAGCCGCATCCCTCGGGCCTCGACGCCCCCTGCGTGGTCATCGCGCCGGATGGGCAGGATCGCTGGATCGAGCGCCAGCCCTTCGACCATGCTGCCGCCAGCCCGGACGAGACTCGCCGCCACCTGCAACGGTCCGGTGTCGTCGGCCTCGGCGGCGCGGTCTTCCCGACCCACGGCAAGCTGACGCCAGCCAAGAGCGTGGCGATGGCGGAACTGGTCATCAACGGCGCCGAGTGCGAGCCTTTCATCACCTGCGACGACCTGCTGATGCGCGAGCGCGCCGATGACGTGGTGCGCGGCATCGGCATCTTCCGCGACCTGCTGCAGCCACAGAAGGTGTTGATCGGCATCGAGGACAACAAGCCGCAAGCCGCCGCCGCAATGCGCGCCGCGGTCGCGGCGGCCGGCGAGGATTTTGCGGTCATCGAGGTGCCGACACTGTATCCGGCCGGCGGCGCCAAGCAGTTGATCCGCGTGCTGACCGGCAAGGAAGTACCGGCCGCCAAGCGCTCGACCGACCTCGGCGTACAGTGCTTCAACGTCGCCACCGCCTACACCGCCTGGCGCGCCATCGCCCACGGCGAGCCGGTCGTCTCACGCTTGGTCACGGTGGCCGGCAATGTCCGCCAAGCGCGTAACTACGAGGTACCAATCGGCGCCCCGATGGACGAAGTGCTGGCCTTGGCCGGGCCACAGCCCGACACCGATGGCATCGTCATGGGTGGGCCGATGATGGGTTTCCTGGTGCCCGATAGCCGGGCGCCCGTGGTCAAGGCCACCAATTGCCTGATTGCCCATTCGGCACGGCTGTTCCCGCCCAAGGCGCCGGAAATGCCGTGCATCCGCTGCGGAGCCTGCGCCGAGGTCTGCCCGCACGAGCTGCAGCCGTTCGAGCTGTACTGGTTCGCGCGCGCCAAGAATTTCGGCAAGACGCAGGAATATGCCCTGTTCGACTGCATCGAGTGCGGCTGCTGCTCCTACGTCTGCCCATCGCGGATTCCGCTGGTGCATTACTTCCGCTTCGCCAAGAGCGAGATCTGGGCGCGCGAGCGCGAGAAGAACGCGGCCGATGAGGCCAAGGCCCGTTACGAGTTCAAGCAGTGGCGCGACGAACGCGAAAAAGCCGAGAAAGCCGAAAGGCTGGCCAAAGCCGCCGCCAACCAGGTCAGCCGAAAAGCGGCGGAAGCCACCGGCGAAGCGCCGGCCGATGCCGAAAAAGCGGCCAAAACAGCAGCCATCCAGGCGGCGATGGAGCGGGCCAAAGCCCAGCGCGAAGCCGCGCAGCCGAAAAATACCGAGTCGCTGACGCCCGAGCAGCAACAGGCAACCGCTGAAATCGAAGCCCGCCGCGCCGCCGCCCATCTCGGCGACTCCGAACAACCGTAGGATGGGTAGAGCGCAGCGAAATCCATCACATCCCCACAACTCCCAATACTCCCAGATACGCCATGACCTCCTATCGGCGCAACCTCCTCCCCGGCGGAAGTTTTTTCTTCACGGTCAATCTGGCAAACAGGAAACTCTCCCTTCTAATCGACCATCTCAATCTATTACGCGCCGCATTTCACCAAACACGGCAGCGGCATCCTTTCACCATTGACGCTATCGTCGTGCTACCCGACCATCTTCACACCATCTGGGCGCTACCGGAGAATGACGCCGATTTCTCAACTCGCTGGCGACTGGTCAAATCTGGGTTCTCTCGGAATTTGCCTGATACCGAAAAAATTTCACCAAGTCGGGCAGCCAGAAGTGAACGCGGCATCTGGCAACGCCGCTATTGGGAGCACACCATTCGTGACGAAGCCGATTTTGCCCGGCATACGGACTATATTCACATCAACCCGGTCAAACATGGATTGGTTCGACGGGTGCGTGATTGGATGCCATCGTCTTTTCATCGCTATGTGAAGCAGGGTATTTATCCAGTGGATTGGGCAGGTAATTTGTCTCAGGATAATGGGGCGTTTGGTGAAAGATGTTGATGATTAAATTGATTGATGGGTTTCGCTACGCTCTACCCATCCTACGCTTGCTGGTTCAATGGGTGTAGATGCTCTTGTACAGTATCGAAATGTTCCGCAGATCGGCTTCGATTTGAAAACTGGCCGGGGATGGAGTCCTTCTACCGTGCTCAAAATTCAGCAACGCTTTGGCGTTCCTATTGAACAGATATATAGAAAATGAATTTACTGGAATTTGATGTTCTGACGAGAAATATTGTTTCGCCACTGCTAGAAAAGGAGTATGGCTTTGTGTTTGCGGACGGAACATTTGTCCGTGATCTACCGGGACAGGTAAGGCACGTCGTTATGTTCGACTTTGATGTTCGGAAAGCGAAGACATTTCGGGTGGTCATGGGCTTTAATTCCCCTCTTATTTGTGGTGATGCGCCCCCGAATGAAGCCGGAGTTTTTGGAGTGCGGTACTTGGGAGAGTCTAATTTATCTGAGATGCCTTCCAACTTTCCTTGCTTCAATAAGGAATCGGCAAATAAGAGCTTAGAGCGAGCAAAGCACTGCTTGCATGAGAAAGGGATTCCGTGGATGGACTCTCTGAGATCTTTGAAAGCAATTGCCCAAATCGCGGAAGAGCAATATCCTTTTATCAAAGGAAAGTTGTACTTCTCTGCGGGAGATTTTCATAAGGCAAAAATATATTTGTTGAAGCATTTATCATATCTTTCCGCTCAACCAAAGACAGCAGAGGCTGTGCAGGGCATAGAAGATACCCAAGAGATGTTGAAGCATTGCGCAAGCGTAGCAAGCGCAGGATGGGTAGAGCGCAGCGAAACCCATCGCCACAATTTTCAATAATCCGACTACACGAACTGATTCAATGGCAACCCACACCCAACCAAACCCAACGTAAAACCCAGGATGAATTTCGCCCCCGCTCCCTTCTTCCTCAAGGACACCAGCGTCGGCAAGGTGATGGCCCAGGTCTGCCTGGCACTACTGCCGGGCATCGCCGCCTATGTCTGGCAGGTCGGTAGCGCCATCGTCGTCCAGCTACTAGTCGCCAGCCTGGCCGCGCTGCTCGCCGAGGCGGCGATGCTGCGCGTGCAGAAGAAACCGCTCGGCCTGTTCCTGGCCGATGGCTCGGCCGTCGTCACTGCCTGGCTGATCGCCTTGACCTTCCCGCCGCTGGCGCCGTGGTGGCTGGTCGCCACCGGCACGGTGTTCGCCATCGTCATCGCCAAGCATCTCTACGGCGGCCTCGGCCAGAATCCGTTCAACCCGGCAATGGTTGCCTTCGCCGTGTGCATCGTCGCCTTCCCGGCGCTGATGTCGCAATGGCCGAACCTCGGCCTGCAATTGCCGCTACGCGATCAGATCGACATCATTTTCGGCCTGGCGCCGCGCGTGGACGCGCTGACCGGCGCGACGCCGCTGGATGCCATGAAGACCGCCCTGAAGCTCGGTGAGGATGGCAGCAACGTCGCCCGCCTGCTGGCCAACCAGGAGCTCTACGGCAATTTCGCCGGCCGCGGCTGGGAATGGGTGGCCGGCGGCTATCTGCTGGGCGGCCTGTGGCTGTGGCAGCGGCGGATCATCACCTGGCACGTGCCGCTCGCCTTCATCGGCGCGCTGGTCGCCATTTCCGGCATCCTCTGGCTGCACAACCCGGCCCAGTTCGCCAATCCGCTGTTCCATCTGTTCTCCGGCGGCGCCATGCTCGGCGCCTTCTTCATCGCCACCGACCCGGTCTCCGGCTGTACCACGCCACGCGGCAAGCTGATCTTCGGCGCCGGTGCCGGCCTGCTCGCTTACATCATCCGCGTCTTTGGCGGCTATCCCGACGGCGTCGCCTTCGCGGTGTTGCTGATGAACCTGTGCGCACCGCTGATCGACCTGCTGTGCCAGCCGCCCGTGTTCGGCATGAAGGATGCCGACAAGGGGGATAGCACATGAGCGCCGCCAAGGAATTCACCGCCTCCAGCATGGCCGCGCGCACGGCCGCCATCCTGTTTGTCTTCGTGATCGTCTTCACCGGCCTGCTATCGGCCGCCTACCAATGGACCTGGCCGGCGATCGAGGCTTCGGCCGCCGAGGAGAAGATGAAACGGGTCAACGAGGTGCTGCCACGCAGCGAATACGACAACCCACTGCTCGACGACACGCTGACGCTGCCGCCGACGCCCGAACTGGGCCTAAGCGAACCGTCGCTGCTGTACCGCGCCCGGCTGGCCGGCCAGCCGGTGGCGCTGGTATTCGAGGCGGTGGCGCCGGACGGCTATGCCGGCAAGATCCGCCTGATCGTCGCCGTAGACGCCGACGGCCGAGTCGCCGGCGTGCGCGTCGCGCAGCATCGGGAAACGCCTGGCCTCGGCGATTACATCGAGTTGAAGAAGGACAAGAACAAGGACCGGCCGTGGATCACCCAATTCGCCGGCCTGTCGCTGGCCGAGGTCGCGCCAGGGGATTGGAAGGTGAAGAAAGACGGCGGCCACATCGATTACTATGCCGGCGCCACCGTCACCCCGCGCGCCGTGGCCAAGGCCGTGCTCAAGGCCGTCCAATGGGCCACCGCCAACCGCGACCGCCTGTTCGCCGAAGGAGCAACTCATGATCACCCGTGACGAATCCCGCGCCATCGCCGGCAACGGTGTCTGGAAACAGAACTCCTCGCTGGTCCAGGTACTTGGCCTGTGCCCCCTGCTGGCGGTGACCACCAACGCGGTCAACGGCATCATGCTGTCGCTGGCCACCATCCTGGTCATGGCGCTTTCCAACGCCGCCATCGCCATGCTGCGCAACCTGATCCCACACGAAATCCGCATCCCGGTCTTCATCCTGATCGTCGCCGCCCTGGTCACCGTCGTCGATCTGCTGTTCAACGCCACCTTGCACGAGCTTTACGTCGTGCTCGGCATCTTCATTCCGCTGATCGTCACCAATTGCATCGTGCTCGCCCGCGTCGAGGCCTTCGCCGCCAAGAACCCACCGCTGCAGTCGATGTTCGACGGTATTTTCATGGGTGTCGGCATGCTGTGGACCCTGGCCCTGCTCGGCGGTCTGCGCGAGCTGATCGGCGCCGGCACGCTATTCAGCGGCATCGACATGGTGATCCCCGGCCTGCAACCACTACAGCTGCTGCCGGAAAGCTATCCCGGCTTCCTGCTGGCCCTGCTGCCGCCCGGCGCCTTCATCCTGCTCGGTTGCCTGATCGCCTGGAAAAACTGGCTCGATGCCCGCGCTACCGCCCGCGCCCGCGGCAAGGGCGACGGCCGTAGCCTGGCTGCGGCGCCGGCCGCCGGCCGCTGAGTTTCGGCACGGTAACCGCGTGCGCCTCGCCGATCTCCGCCAAGTCCTGCGCGACCACGGCGCCCGCCTCGAACACGAAGAACGCATCCTGCGCGCCTGGACCGCCGCCCGGCCACTGGATGCCGGCCCACGTCAGAAACCGGCCGCCAACTATCTGCCGCTGGCCCTGCGTAACGCCCTGCCGGCGCTTGGTGAACGACTGGCGGCGCTGGCCAAGGTCCGCTCCGAACACCCCGGCGCCGACGGCTCGGCCCGCCTGCTAGTCGACCTGGCCGACGGTCAAACGGTCGAGAGCGTGCTATTGCCGCGCGACGGCCTGTGCGTGTCGACCCAGGTCGGCTGCGCGGTCGGCTGCCGCTTCTGCATGACCGGCCGCGACGGTCTGCTGCGCCAACTGACAAGCGGCGAAATCGTCGCCCAGGTGGTCGCCGCGCGCGCCCGCCGCCCCATCCGGCGCGTCGTTTTCATGGGCATGGGCGAACCAGCGCACAATCTCGACAACGTGCTGGAAGCCATCGATCTGCTCGGCACCGCCGGCGGTATCGGCCACAAGAACCTGGTTTTTTCCACGGTCGGCGACCGTCGGGTGTTCGAGCGCCTGCCGCGCCAAGCGGTCAAGCCAGCGCTGGCGCTATCGCTGCACACCACCGACCCCAAGCTGCGCGCCCATCTGCTGCCGCACGCGCCGCGCATCGATCCGGCTGAACTGGTCGAACTTGGCGAAGCCTATGCCCGCGCCGTCGGCCATCCGATCCAGTACCAATGGACCTTGCTCGCCGGGGTCAACGACAGCGAGGCCGAAATGGACGCCATCGTCCGCCTGTTGACCGGCAAGTACGCGATGATGAATCTGATTCCGTTCAACCCGGTCGAAGGCACCGGCTTCGACCGCCCGGCGGCGGAACGGGCGGCAGCGCTGGCGGCAAGCCTGAATCGTCGCCGCATCCTGACCCGGCTGCGCCAGTCGGCCGGCCAGGATGTCGAGGGCGCTTGCGGCCAACTACGCGCCCGGCTGGCCGGGCCGGCGGCGCCGGAATCAGGCCGGCGCGTCCCGGCAGTGGTCGAGCGCCAGTAGCCCGGCCAGTTCGGTGGCCGGCAGGGGCAGGCCAAACAGGTAACCCTGGAACTGGTCGCAGCCGTGGCGGTGCAGGTAGTCGCGCTGGCAAGCGTTTTCAACGCCCTCGGCGACCACCACCAGATCAAGCTCGTGGGCCATGGCGATGATGGCCGAGGCGAGTTTGACCGATTCGCCGCTTTCGTCGATTTCGCAAACGAAGGCGCGGTCGATCTTCAGCACCTGCACCGGGAACTGCTTGAGGTAGCTGAGCGAGGAATAGCCGGTGCCGAAGTCGTCGATGGCCACTTTGATGTTGAGCCGGCGCAGGGTATCCAGCACTTCGGCGGCACGCCCGGCGTTGCGCATCAGCAGCGACTCGGTCAGTTCGAGTTCGAGCAGTTGCGCCGGCAACGCGTACTCGGCAAGGGCGCCGGCGACGATTTGCGGCAGGTCCTGCTGGGCGAACTGCTGCGCCGAGATGTTGACCGCCACTGGCACGGCCGCCAGACCGGCATCCAGCCAGGCCCGCTGCTGGGCGCAGACGGCGCGGATCGCCCATTCACCGATGGTATGGATCAGGCCGTTGGCCTCGGCCATCGGAATGAAGATGCCAGGCGGCACCATGCCGTGCGTCGGATGCTGCCAACGCATCAGCGCCTCGATGCCGACCAGTTGTCCGCTCGCTGCATCGACCTTGGGCTGGTAGTACATCAGCAATTCGCCGCGGTCGAGGGCACCGTACAAACTGTTTTCCAGCAGCAGTTCGCCGAGCGAGGCGGTGGCGATCTCGGCGGAGAAGAAGCGATAGGTATTGCGCCCTTCCTCCTTGGCCCGGTACATCGCCGCGTCGGCCTTGCGCAGCAGTTCGGAAACGGTCTGCCCGTCGTCGGGATAGAGCGCGATGCCGGCGCTGCCGGTGACCGTCAGCTCGTGACCGGCCAGCATGTAGGGTTGAGTCAGCGCCGCCAGGAACTTGCGCGCGGCGTGCATGGCGTCCTGGCGTTGTTCGAGTTCGGGCAGGACGATGACGAATTCGTCGCCGCCCTGGCGCGACAGCGTATCGGTATCGCGCAGCACCGCCAGGCCACGTTGCGCCGCCTGCACCAGCAATTGGTCGCCGATCTCGTGGCCGAGCGTGTCGTTGATGTTCTTGAAGCGGTCGAGGTCGACGAAGACCAGAGCCATCGGCCTGCTGCTGCGCTTGGATTTGAGCATCGCCTGGTTGACCCGGTCTTCCAGCAGCAGGCGGTTGGGCAAGCCGGTCAGCACGTCATGGTGGGCCATGTGGTGGATGCGCGCCTCGCTCTGCTTGCGCTCGGAGATGTCGATGAAGATGCCGATGTAGTGGGTGGTGGTGCCTCTGTCGTCGCGCACCGCGGCGATCGACAGCCATTCTGGATAAATGCCGCCGTCCTTGCGTCGGTTCCAGATCTCGCCCTGCCAGTGGCCGCGGCTCAACAGTTCCCGCCACATCGTGCGGTAGAAATCCTCCCCCTGCTGGCCGGAACTGAGCAGGGCCGGCGTCCGCCCGATGACTTCCTCGGCCGAATAGCCGGAAATCGCGCTGAACGCCGGATTGACGGCGACGATATGCGACTCGGCGTCGGTAATGGTCATCCCCTCGGTGGCGTTGGTAAACACCGTGGCGTACAGGCGCAACTGGCGCTCGGCGGCCAGTTGCGCGGCATAGCGCTCGGCCAGGTCGTGGTGGGCGATGGCAAGATCGTCATGGGCCAGCGCCAGCTTGCGCCGGTCGCGCTCGAAGCGGACCAGGGCGTACAAGGCGTAGGCAACCAGCAGCACGGTGGCCAGATAGAGTATCTGGCGGTAATGGCCGGCTCTGTGCAGCGCCTCTTCGTAGCCTTCGATATAGGTGCTGGTCACTTCCTCAAGCAACTGGCTCGACGCTGGACGCAGGATGCGCTCGACCAGGGCATCGACTTCCGGCCGCAATTCGATGATCTGTTCGGCGTGCACCAGTAATTGATTGATCGACAACGGCCCTTCGACGCGCAGGTTCTGCCGGCGCAGATGCGTCAGCTCTGAGCGCAACCGATCGCCCGCGACCAGGGTGCCGGCGGACAAGGCCATGATGCGACGGATGAATTGCTCCAGTTCCTCCGGCGGCCGCTTGTCGGCTTGGCGCAGCACATCCTCGGCGGCCTGCGGGAAATACATTTCGGAATTGCGCAGCACCGAACCGCTGCGCTTGAAGCGGTCGATATCCTCGGCCTTCTCGTGCTGGCTGGCCTGCAGCCGCTCGACCAGCGCTTGCAGGCGGCCGCGAGCGGCCTCCGACAGGCCGTCGGGAACGGCCAGCAGACCGGCCTCCTCGGCGCGGATGTCGGCGATATGGCGGACCAGCGGATCGTAGTTGTGCAACAGATTGGAATAGCTGGCCAGCACGGCAGCGTTAAGCTCGACGTCGGATTGCAGCACCCGGCGCAACGATTGCATGTAGGCATTGTGAGGCTGCTGCGAAACCAGTTCGGCCCGGGTAAACAACCAGAACAGCAAACCAAGCAACGCGGCGAAGCCGCAGATCAGGCCCAGCCGGCGCCAGGCTTCACGGTTCACGGCGGATTCCGCGCTCATGGCTTGGCCGGCGGCACGGTACCGCTCAGGGTATGCAGGAAGGCGACGATGGCCTCGGTATCGGCAACCGAGAGGTCTCGGCCAAGCTGGTAACGGGCCATCGCAGTCACCGCCTGTTCCAGCGTCATCGCCGAAGCATCGTGGAAGTACGGCGCCGTCAGGGCGACGTTGCGCAGGCTCGGCACCTTGAACACGTGCCGGTCTTCCTCGCGGCCAGTCACGTTGTAGCGCCCGAGATCGCTGGTGGTGATGGCGCGACCGGCGAAGTAGTCGCCGAGCACGCCGAATTTCTGATACATGTTGCCACCGACCAGCATGCCCTGGTGGCAACTGGCGCAGCCAAATTCGCGAAAGCGCCGATAGCCGTCCACCTCCAACTCACTGAGCGCCTCCTGGTCACCGCGCAGGTAGCGGTCGAAGCGCGAGTCGACGGTGATCAGCGAGCGCTCGAAGGTGGCAATGGCATCGAGCAGGTTGGCCACCGTCAGGCCGTCTGTATAGAGGCGGCCGAAGCGGGCGACCAGGTCGGCGTCCTGCTCCAGGCGGCCGATCACCTGCGACATGGTGGCGCCCATTTCGACTGGATTATGGATCGGACCAACCGCCTGTTCCTCCAGTGTCGCCGCCCGGCCGTCCCAGAATTGGGCCAGGTTGTAGGCGCTGTTGAGCACGGTCGGCGCATTGATACTGCCGACCGCACCGCCGACGCCGATGGAAAAGCGCTGGCCGTCGACGCCGCCGGCCTTCAGGTTGTGACAGGACGCGCAGGAAACCGTCGAATCGGCCGACAAACGGGTGTCGTGGAACAGGCGCTCGCCGAGTGCGACGCGCCCCGGGTCGAGCCCTTTGATCGGCACCAGCGGCAGGATTGGTTGAAACACTTCGCCCTGCAAACCCAAGGGCGTGACCGGAGGCTGCGGTGGCTCAGGCTGTTCGTGTCCGGTCAAGAATAACCACCACGCCAGTATGCCAATCAGCAAAATTACGAAAAATGCGACAGAGAAGGAGTAACCGGCAACTCTCATGGGCTAATTATGCCCGGTTTGCCGCATGCCAAGCCGCTCGCCGGAAAAAATGCTGTTCCCGCCAAGACCTTCGACTTTTCTCCAAGGATGCCCCACCAGCCATCACCTCCCGGTTCTTTACCGCCGTCCCGATCGCGGCGAAACTGGCGCGCCGACGGTCGGCCAACGAATTCTTGTCCCGTACAATATCGCGTATTCTGCATAGCCACCCTCCGCCGTGAAAAAAACCGACATCGCGCAGTTCTACAGCCGCCTGCGGGACGCCAATCCGGCACCGACCACCGAGCTCGATTACGCCACGCCGTTCCAGTTGCTGGTCGCCGTGATTCTCTCGGCGCAAGCCACCGACGTCGGCGTCAACAAGGCCACGGCGCGCCTGTTTCCCATTGCCCCGACACCGGCCGCCATGCTCGCGCTGGGCGTCGACGGCCTGGCCGACGCCATCCGCACCATCGGCCTGTACCGGACCAAGGCCAAGAACGTCATCGCCACCTGCCAGTTGTTGCTCGAACGCCACGGCGGCGAGGTGCCGGCCGAGCGGGCGGCCCTCGAAGCGCTGCCCGGCGTCGGCCGCAAAACCGCCAACGTCGTGCTCAACACCGCCTTTGGCCAGCCAACCATCGCCGTCGACACGCATATCTTCCGCCTCGGCAACCGCACCGGCCTGGCCCCCGGCAAGACCGTCGACGAAGTCGAAGCCAAGCTGCTGCGCGTCACGCCCCCGGAATTCCGCAAGGACGCGCACCACTGGCTGATCCTGCACGGCCGCTACATCTGCAAGGCGCGCCGGCCGGAATGCCCGCGCTGCATCGTTGCCGACCTGTGCGCCTACCGGGGCAAGACCGCGTGAAGGCGGCCAGTGGCTTCGCCAGCGGCCCGCGACCGGACAAGGAACTAGCGGCGGAAGCGGTGCGCAAAGCTTTGGCCGCGGCCGGCCTGGAACGCGCCGAGCAGGTATTACTGCTGCTCAGTCGAGAATTCGCCCGCCAGCCGACGCCAGCCGTCCTGGCCACCGCCGGTGCCGCCGGCTGCCTGCAAGTCGGCGGCAGCACCGCTAGCGGCCTCTTGACCGAAGCCGGCTGGCTGCTCGACCAGCCGGCCGCCGCCGCCCTGGTTCTCGGTGAACTACCGCCGGCCACGGCAAACGAGGCGCCGCTGTTGTCGTTCAGCGGCCACGCCGCGCTGCCCTACGATTGGCGGGCGCGACCGCCGCGCGCCGGCCTGCTCGAAGCCGGTGCCGCCACCTGGAGCCAGGCCCGCCCAGGCGGCGCGGCAGGCGCCACAATCGCGCTGCCCGGTCTCGCCTGCCAGGTGCTGCGGGCTGATGGCCTGCGTCCCCTGGACGCGACCCTGCATGTCGATCAATGTGCTGGCTACGAACTGCGCCGCGTCGCCGGTCAGCCAGCGGCCGACAGCCTGCGCCGCGCTCTGCCGGCTGCCTTGCGTGCCACGCCACCGCTGCACCAGATCGCCGTGGTCGTCGCCGACGATGCGCCGGCGGTCGGCATTCTCGCCGCCAATGCCGACGGCTCGCTGACGCTGGCCGCGCCGCTCGCCGCCGGCCAGCCGATCGCCTGGGCCATGCGCCAACCGCTCGCCGCCGAGCAGGAAATGCGGGCTTTGCTGGCCGCCACTGCTGGGCCGATGCCGGCCTTCGCTCTGATGTTTTCCTGCATCGGCCGTGGCCCGTTGTTCTACGGCGGCGATGACCGCGATCTGCTGGCTTTCCGCGAGCGTTATCCCGACGTGCCGCTACTCGGCGCCTACGGTAGCGGACAGATCGCCCCCACCCCCGACGGCAACCGTTTGTTCCAGAATGCCGCCCTGACCCTGCTTTATCGGAGCCCCCATGTTTAACCCTTCGCGCGAACAAGTCCGCCAGTTCTTCTGCGACGCCTGGCGCAAACATCAGGAACGCCTGCCGCTGGCCGGCGCCGAAGTCGCCGCCGCCGACCTGGCCGCCCGCCACCCCGAATACCATGCCTTGCTGGCCGACGCGGAAGGGGCGCTGGAAAAGGAATGGACGCCCGAGGGCGGGCAGATGAACCCGTTCCTGCACCTATCGCTGCACCTGGCGATCCACGAGCAATTGAGCATCGACCAGCCGCCCGGTATCCGCGCCGCCTTCGCGCAGTTGGTCCGGCGCATGGACCGCCACGACGCCGAGCACATCCTGCTCGAAACCCTGGCCGAAACGGTCTGGCATGCACAACGCAACGGCGGTCAACTCGACGCCGCCGCCTACGTCGAGGCGGTGCGCCGCCAAGCCGGACTGCGGTAAGCGACCGCGCTCCGGGAATCCGGCGCCAGGGAAACTCTGAACAACCCCTCGCGGGAGTCATTCAGAGCTTTCTCTAGGTCGGCAACCGGTAATGCTCCTGGGTCACCAGGTCGACACCGCATTCCATGCCCTCGACCCAGGCGATGAAATCGCCAACCGCCTTGGCGCCGACGAAACGGGCACCGTGCTGCGGCACGATCTGCTCGATGTCAAGCTGGCGCACCATGTTGGCCCAGAAGCGGCATACCTTGCGCGAGACGATGTAGCGGCGGTGAAAGCCTTCCATCTGCCGGGCATGGCTGGCGAAATCGCTGACCGGCTCGGCCGCTATTTCGTGCGGCAGTATCGAGGCGCCGAGATCGCCGGAGAAGAGGATCTTGGCCACCGGATCGTAGAACTGGAAATTGCCCTCGGAGTGCATGAAATGCGCCGGCAGCGCCAGCAACTGGCAGTTACCGAGCCGGATCACGCTGCCCTGGTCGGGAATCCCGAGAATGCGGCCGCTGATGTCGCGGCCGGTGGTGAAGTGCGGCACGAAGCGTGTCCACAGGTTGGAAATCATCACCTTGCAATGCGAGGCGACGAACCACTTGTTCACCGAGGCGATAATGTCGGGATCGGGGTGCGAGGCGAGGATGTAGTCGAGATCCTTGGACGAAAAGTACTTCTGCATGTCCATCAACAGACCGGTATAGGTCATGTTGCCGCCCGGGTCGATCAGCGCCCCGTGGCCATCGTCGACGACCAGGAATTGATTGCTCTGTACCGCCCCGGCGGCCGAGTCATCGACCAGATCGTAGAAAGCGTGGACGATGTGCTTTCCATCATTGAACAACTCAACAGCCATGACACCCCCTGCAAAACGAGGGCGACATTATCAGCCGACTACTACTTTTTGACTACTCCGAATCGGCTTTTACGTGCGTCTGGCCGTCCTTGCTCTGGCTGCCCAAGGTCAATTCGCTGTTCTCGCTCAAGGCGAAGAAGAAAGCATCAACAGCTTTCGGTTCACCGGAAGCGGCGAAGGTCGTCTGGCCGCAGGCACACTGACCGACCCAAATGGCTTCGATGCCTTGCAGGCCGCGCGTGCTGACCGGATGAATGTCGGTCACATCGCCGCCGCAGCCGTTGCAGACCAGCTTGTCTGGCCGCGTCGCGGCGATCCTGGCTTGCGCCTGTACCATGCGCTCGGCCTGTGTACCGCGTGCTTTCGCTTGTCCCATGTCGTTCTCTCGTCACTGAAAGGGCGCAGGATAACGGCCTGGCCAGCGCCTGTCGAATGTCCGGCGGCGACGGCTACTCGCCATTTCACCCCTGTGGCACACTGCCGCCATGCATGCCTTTCCCTATCTTGCCGCTGTCGACTGGTTCGCCCTGGTCTTGTTCATTGCCTGCTGGAGCGGCTACGCCTGGTTTTCCGAACGCAGCCGTCAGTCGGATTCCGGTTTGATCGGCACCAGCCACCGTTACCGCGAACAGTGGGCCTACCGTATGCTCGAACGCGAGCTGCGCGTCGCCGATTCGACGCTGATCGGCAATCTGGTCAGCAGCGTCAGCTTCTACGCCAACACCACGATCTACATCATTGCCGGTCTGGTCGCTGCGCTCGGCGCCTCCGACACGCTGATCGGCCTGGCCGCCGACCTGCCGTTCGCCGGCCGGCCAAGCCGCGAATTGCTCGAAATCAAGCTGATGCTGGTGCTCGCCTCTTTCGTTTTCGCCTATTTCAAGTTCACCTGGGCCTTGCGCCAGTTCAACCTGCTATCCATCCTGGTCGGCGCCGCGCCATTCGGCCGCCGTGGCGAGCCGGGCATCGACCGCTACGCAAAACGCATCGCCGGCACCAACAACCTGGCCGGCGACGACTTCAATCGCGGCATCCGCGCCTACTACTTCGGCCTCGCCGCCGCCGGCTGGATGCTTCATCCATTGATCCTGGCCGGCCTCGCCCTCGGCGTTCTGGTCGTGCTCTACCGGCGCGACTACTGTTCGCCAGCGCTCGCCCTGCTGCGCGACGACGATTGAACGATGGCCGGCATCTTCACGGCACGGCCACCGCTAGCCTGGTCGCTAGTCACTCGCCAGGCAGGTCATCGGCCGGGCGCGGCGTGTCGCCGGTGTGTTCGATCCAGCCGCCGCCCAATGCCCGATACAGATCGACGAGATTGGTCAGCCGCGCCAGCTTGGCGCTGATCAGCGCCTGCTGCGCCGCGTAGAAGCTTGTCTGGGCGGTGAGCACCGGCAGGTAGCTGTCCACGCCGTTCTTGTAACGCAGTTCCGACAGCGAGAGGGCGCTCTGGTTGGCCGAGGCGTTGCGTTCGAGCGCCACGATCTGCTGATCGTAGGTGCCGCGTGCGGCCAGTCCGTCGGACACTTCGCGGAAGGCCGACTGGATGGATTTCTCGTAATAGGCGATCTCGATGCGTTTCTTGACGTGCGCCAGTTCCAGGTTGGCGACGTTGGCGCCGCCGGCGAAGATGGGCAGCGAAATCTGCGGCACGAAACTCCACGCCAAGGAGCCTGATTTGAACAAGCCGTCAAACGCCAGGCTTTGGGAACCATAGGCTCCAGTCAGCGAGATCCTCGGGAAGAACGCCGCGCGCGCCGCGCCGATGTTGGCATTGGCCGCGAGCAGTATCTGTTCCGCTTGCATGATGTCGGGACGGCGAGTTAGCAAATCCGACGGCAAGTCTTCGGGAATATCGGCAAGCAGCTCTTGGTCATTGAGCGGCAGACCCGGCGGCAAGTCCACCGGCAACGGCGCGCCGACCAGCAGCACGAGCGCGTTCTCGGCCTGCGCGCGGGCGCGCAATTGCGCTTGCCGGTTGGCTTGCGCCGTCTCCACGACGCTCTGCGCCTGGCGCAGATCGAGCTCGGTGCCGGTGCCGGTTTCAAACTGCACCTGGGTGATGTTGTACGACTCTTGCGCCGCTTTGAGCGTGCCTTGCGTGACTTTCAGCAGATCGTCGGTGGCAAGCATCGTCAAATACTGATCGGCGACTTGCGAAACCAACGTGATTTCCGCCGCCTTGCGCGCATAGGCCGTCGCGAAATACTGCGCCAGCGCCTGATCCTTCAGGCTGCGGATGCGCCCCCAGAAGTCGATTTCCCAGGATGCCTGCAAGCCCACGTTGTACAGGTTGTACGGATTGTTCGGCATGGCCTGCATGTCATTCGGCACACGCGTGCGCGCCTTTGAACCCGCCGCATTGATGGCCGGGAACAGCTCGGCTCGCGTGATCTGGTATTGCGCGCGCGCCGCCTCGATGTTGAGCGTCGAAACGCGCAGGTCGCGGTTATTCTGCAACGCCACCTCGACGAGCTGCTGCAAACGCTCATCGACGAAAAACTCGCGCCAGCCGATCTCGGTTGCCGCGACGTCGTTGGCGCTGCGCCCCGCCTCGCCAGCGCCGGGCTGCTCCGCATAGGCGTCGCCTTGCGGATAAGCTTGCGCCACCGGCGCGGCGGGCTGCTCATACCACGGCGCCAGCGAGCAGCCGGCAACCAGCACGGCAGCCACTGCCATTGCGGGTAGTTTATGCATCATGTCGTCCTTCCTTGCCCGATTCGCCGCTGCCATTGTTGCCGTCGCCGGCATCCTTTATCTCGCCTTCTTCGTCCTCGTCTTCTTCAACCTCGTCGTAATCGTGCGCGTGGTGTTCATCGTAGTGCTGGAGCGCGACATCCGGATCTTCGGTCTCGTGCGCGAATTTCGCGCGGATCACGACGAAGAACATCGGGATCATGAAAATCGCCAGGAAGGTGGCGGTCAGCATGCCGCCGATGACGCCCGTACCGATCGCGTGCTGGCTGCCCGAACCCGCGCCCGTGCTGATGGCCAGCGGCAGCACGCCGAAGCCGAAGGCCAGCGAGGTCATCAGGATCGGCCGCAAGCGCAGGCGCGACGCTTCGAGCGCCGCCTCGACCGGCCCCATCTTGCTTTCGGCCTGGAGATTGCGCGCGAACTCGACGATCAGAATCGCGTTCTTCGCCGACAGACCAATGGTCGTCAACACGCCCACCTGGAAGAACACATCGCTTTCCAGACCGCGCAACGTCACGGCAAGCAGCGCGCCGATCACGCCGAGCGGCACCACCATGATGACCACGAACGGAATCGACCAGCTCTCGTATAGCGCCGCCAGGCACAGGAACACGACGAGAATCGAAATGGCGTAGAGGATGGGCGCCTGCGAACCGGATTGGCGTTCCTGGAAGGAAATGCCCGTCCATTCGAAACCAATGCCCGGCGGCAGTTTCGCCGCGTGTTGCTCCATCGCCGCCATCGCCTGCCCGGTGGAGATGCCCGGCGCACCCTGCCCCTGGATCTGCATCGACGACACGCCGTTGTAGCGTTCCAGCTTCGGCGAACCGTAGGTCCAGGAGCCCTTGCCAAACACATCGAACGGCACCATGCCGCCTTCCGCGTTACGCACATACCAGAGATTCATGTCTTCCGGCTTCATGCGGTACGGCGCGTCGGCCATCACATAGACCTTCTTGATCCGGCCGTCGAGATCGAGGAAGTTGTTGACGTATTGCGAGGCCCAGGCGATCGAGAAGGTCTGGTTGATCGCGCTCGTCGATAGGCCCAGCACTTGCGCCTTTTCGCGGTCGATGTCCACCTTGAACTGCGCCGTATCGTTCATGCCGTTCGGACGCACCAGCGCCAAGTTCGCCGTATCCTGCGCCGCCATACCGAGCAGCATGTTGCGCGCTTGCATCAGCTTGTCGTGGCCAACGCCGCCGCGATCCTGCAACTGGAAGTCGAAGCCGGCGGCCGTGCCCAGTTCGGGAATCGACGGCGGATTCACCGGAATCACCATGGCATCCTTGTACCCGGCATAGCGCATGAAGATGCGGCCGACCAGCGCCGGAATCCCCTGGTCTTCGCGCTGGCGGACCTTGTAGTCCTTCATCCGCACGAAGATAAGACCGGAGTTCTGGCCGCGACCCGCGAAGCTGAAGCCATTGATCGTGAATGCCGACTCGACGATCTCTCCTTCTCCGTTCTCTTTGTCGAGCAGATAATCCGAAATGTTGGCCAGCGTGCGCGCCGTGGTTTCCTGCGTTGAGCCGGACGGCGTTTGCACGAGCACGAACATCGTGCCTTGATCCTCAACGGGCAGAAAGGACTTCGGCAGCTTCACGAACAGGAAGCCGATGGCGACGATGACGCCGAGATAGATGAGCAGCCAGCGCCCCGAGCGCTTGATCACGTGATGCACGCCGTTGTGATATTTGTCGCGGCTTCTGTTGAAAGTCCGGTTGAACCAGCCGAAGAAACCCGTTTTGGCTTCGTGGTGGCCCTTCTTGATCGGCTTCAGAAGCGTCGCGCACAGCGCCGGCGTGAGAATCAGCGCGACGAGCACGGAGAGCACCATCGCCGCCACGATGGTCAGCGAGAACTGCCGGTAGATGGCGCCCACCGCCCCCCCCGACAGCGCCACCGGCACGAACACTGCGGAAAGCACCAGTGCCACGCCGACCAGAGCGCCGGTGATCTGGCCCATCGCCTTGCGGGTTGCCTCCTTCGGCGGCAATCCCTCTTCCGCCATCACCCGCTCGACGTTCTCCACGACCACGATGGCATCGTCCACGAGCAAGCCGATGGCCAGCACCAGACCGAACATCGACAAGGTATTGATCGAGAATCCCGCCACCGCCATGACCGCAAAGGTGCCGAGCAGCACGACCGGCACGGCGATGGTGGGAATGAGCGTGGCGCGAATGTTCTGCAGAAACAGGTACATCACGAGGAAGACGAGCAGGATGCCTTCGAACAGCGTCTTGACCACCTCCTCGATCGACAGCTTGACGAAGGGCGTCGTGTCGTAGGGGTATTTCACCGTGAACCCGCGCGGATAATATTTCGCCAGGTCGTCCATTTTCTGGCGTATCAGACTGGCGGTCGCCAACGCATTGGCGCCCGGGGCCAGCTGGATACCCATGCCGGCCGTCGGCGCGCCGTTGTACTTGGTGTCGAAGTTATACGTTTCGCCGCCCAAGGCGATGCGCGCCACGTCCTTCAGACGCACCTGCGAACCGTCGGGATTCACCTTCAACAGGATGTTGCCGAAATCCTCCGGCGTGCGCAGCAGCGTCGATGCGGTGATGGTCGCCTGGAAGGCCTGCCCCGCCGCCGCCGGCGTGCCGCCAAGCTGACCGCCGGCGACCTGCACGTTCTGCGCGGTAATCGCGGCCGTCACATCGGTGGGCACCAACTGGTAGCTGGTCAGCTTGTTCGGGTCGAGCCATATACGCATCGCGTACTGCGAGCCGAACAGCGTGACCGTGCCCACGCCATCGAGGCGGCTGATCGGTTCCAGAATGTTCGACGCCGCATAGTTTGCCAGGTCGTACCGCGACATGCTGCCGTCTTCGGACACGAAGGCCATGACCAGCAGGAAACTGCTGCTCGACTTGGTAACCCGGATGCCGAGCTGCTGTACGACCTGCGGCAGAACCGGCATGGCCAGTTGCAGCTTGTTCTGCACCTGCACCTGCGCGACGTCCGGGTTGGTGCCGGGAGCGAAGGTCAGCGTGATGGTGGCCGAGCCCGAATCATCGGAAGCGGAGCCGAGATACAGCAGGTGATCGATGCCGCTCATCTGCTGCTCGATGACCTGCGTCACCGTGTCTTCCACCGTCTTCGCCGAGGCACCCGGATAGTTCGCGGAAATCTGGATGGACGGCGGCGCGATGGTCGGATATTGCGCGACCGGCAGCGTGAAGATCGACGCCGCGCCCGCCAGCATCAAAATGATGGCGATCACCCATGCAAAGATCGGGCGATCGATAAAGAAATTTGCCATGCAGCAGACCCCCGCTTATCGCGCGCCGCCGGAAGCGGGATGCGCCTCCGCAGCAGGGCTGGCCTTGGGCTCGGGGCTGGCCTTCGTTGCCGCGCTGGCACTGCCCGTCGCCATGTCCGCCGAAGGCGCGCCCGGCGGCGGCGGCGGCGGCAGTTGCGCCGCCACGGCCTTGACTGGCGTACCCGGCTTGACCTTGTCGATCCCCTGGACGATGACGCGGTCACCCGCATTCAAGCCGCCCAGAACAACCCAATCCTGGCCCTGTGTGCCCGAAGTTTGGATCGTCCGCGGTTCGACCTTGTCGTCCTTATCGACGACAAGCACCGTCGCCTGGCCTTTCTGGTCGTGCTGCACGCCAATCTGCGGCACCAGGAAGGCATTGTTGTTGATCCCTTGTTCGATGCGCGCCCGCACGAACATGCCCGGCAGCAGCACCCGGCCGGCATTCGGGAACAGCGCGCGCAGCGTGACCGAGCCGGTGGTCTGATCGACCGTGACATCGGTGAATTGCAGCTTGCCCTTCTCCGTATAGGTGCGGCCATCTTCGAGAATCAGCGTGACCTTGGCGGCGTTCGGACCATCGGCCGTGAGGCGCCCTTCCTGTATCTCCCGGCGCAGCTTCAGACCCTCAAGGCTCGACTGCGTCACATCGACATACATCGGGTCGAGCTGCTGCACGGTCGCCATCAGCGTCGCCACGCCAGCCTGCACATAGGCGCCCGGCGTGACCTGCGAGATACCCACCTGCCCGGCGACCGGCGCAACAACATTGGTATAGCCGAGATTGATCTGCGCGGTATCGACGGCAGCCTCGCCAGCGGCGACATCGGCTGCCGCCTGCCCCTGCGCCGCGATCGCGTTATCGTAATCCTGCTTGCTGACCGCATTGGCCGCCACCAGCACCTTGTAGCGGGCAATCAGCGCATTTTGCGTGGCAAGATTGGCTTGCGCCTTGGCCAACGCTGCCCTGGCGGTGTGGAGGGCGGCGACATAAGGCGCCGAATCGATCTTGTAGAGCCGCTGGTCTGCCTTCACCAGCGATCCTTCGGTGAATTCGCGGCGCAGCACCACGCCATCCACCCGGGCGCGCACTTGCGCAACAAGATAGGCACTGGTGCGACCGGAAAGCTCGGAGACAACCGGCACGGCAGTCGGCTGGACCGTGACGACGCCGACCTCGGGCGTTGGCGACGGCGGCGGCGCGGACTTTTCCCCGCAGGCCGAGAGCATCACAGCAACCGCCGCAAGACTGATTGGGCGAAACGAAATCCATTCGATACGCATGGAACGGCCTTTATAAATTCAACATAAAAGTAGGTGACGCCCCGCCAAGCTCAAGGGGCGCACGCCAACATCCGCAAAAAACCATCTACTGCATAATCCAGCCGCGAAGGCTCATCCGCCGGTTCGCATTCAATGCCGAACAGGCGCTTCGTCCGATCCTGACCGAGCACCATTGCCGTCAGCAATTCCGCCGCAAACATCGGATCGATACGACGCAGGTAGCCCTGCTCCATCGCCCTGCCGAGAAACTCCGTCAGCCGCGCGATCATCTGGCCAAAACCATGCTCATACACCTCGCGCACCAGCACCGGGAAGCGCGACGATTGGCCGCACACCGTGCGATAGGAAGCAATGCCTTCAGGGCTGAGCGCCTTGTCGCGGTAAGCCTGGGCGAAGGTTTTCAGGCTCGCCCGCAGATTCTCCGGCTCACCGTCGAGGTGCACGGTGATTTCGAGAAAACACCCCCTCGCCGTCTCGGCGAACAGGCTTTCCTTGTTCTTGAAATGATTGTAGAACGTCTGCCGCGCCACGCCGGCGCGGCCGATGATGGCGTCCACGCTGGCCTCGTAGCCTTGCTCAAGGAATAACTCCCTGGCAGCAAGGAGCAATTTCTCACGATTGTTGGTCAGCGCGTGCATAAGGCAGGATTATATTTTAGACTGGATGGTCTAGTCTAGAGAGCGTGCGGGGCCAGCGCACGGTGGGACTAGCAGGAACGGCGACGGCGAGCTTCGTACAGGCAAACGCCGGCAGCAACCGAGACGTTGAGGCTATCGACGCTGCCGTACATCGGAATGCGCACCAATTGGTCGCAATTCTCCCGCGTCAGCCGGCGCATTCCCTCGCCTTCGGCGCCGAGCACCCAGGCCGTCGCCGCCGGCCAGTCGGCGGCATAGAGATCCTGGGCCGCTTCGCCAGCGGTGCCGACCACCCAGATTTCGCGCTCCCGCAATTCGCGCAGCGTCCGCGCCAGGTTGGTGACCATCACGTAGGGCACCGTTTCGGCGGCGCCGCTGGCGGTCTTGGCGGCCACGTCGGTGAGGCCGGCGGCGCGGTCCTTCGGCGCAATCACCGCGTGGACGCCGGCGGCATCGGCAACGCGCAGGCAGGCGCCGAGATTGCGCGGATCGGTAATGCCATCGAGCACCAGCAGGAAGGCCGGCTCTTCCAGCGTATCGAGCACATCGTCGAGCTGCGCCAGCTTGCGCCCGCCTTCGACGCGGGCGATCACGCCCTGGTGCCTGGCGCCAGGCGCCATGCCGTCGAGTCGCTTGCCGTCGGCGGCGATGACGCGCACCCCCTGCAATTCGGCATGGGCCAGTAGGTCGCGGGCACGCCCATCCTGGCGGCTGGCGTCGACGACGATTTCCTTGACCGCCGCCGGGTCGTGGCGCAGCTTGGCGGTAATGGCGTGAAAGCCGTAGATCAGGCGGGAAGACATGGCGGTTTCCGGAAAAACGAAGCGAGCATTCTAGCGCAGCCCGCGCTACGGCCCGTTCACCGCCGACGCACCGCTTTGCCCGTCGCTTCCTTGGCGCCCTTTGCCGATGCGGCCTTGGCAACCGCTTTCCGGGGGCCGACCGCCTTGCTTGCGGCTTTCTTGGCCGGCGCTTTTTTCGCTGTTGCCTTCTTGGCCGGCGCTTTCTTGCCAGCCGCGGCCTTGCCGGCCGTTCCCTCGGCTATCGTCGGCTTGGCCGCTGCCATCTTGGCGACGGCCCTTTTCGCGACGACCGGCTGTGTTTCCGGCGCCGCGGCAAGCGCCGGCCGCCGCCGGCTGCCTCCCTTGTCGTCGCGCGCCAGCACGAAATCGATCTTGTTGCTTTCCAGGTCGGCGCGCACCAAGCGGACGCGGACCCGGTCGCCGAGGCGATAGCGCTGACCGGTCCGCTCGCCAAGCATCTGGTGCTTGATATTGTCGAACTGGAAATAGTCCTCGCCCAATTCCGACACATGCACCAGCCCCTCGACATAGATGGCGTCGAGGGCGACGAAGATGCCGAAGCCGGTGACGGCCGAGATGGTGCCATCGAACACTTCGCCGATACGCTCCTTCATGAAGAAGCACTTCAGCCAGTTCTCGACGTCGCGGGTGGCCTCGTCGGCCCGCCGCTCGGTCGCCGAACATTGCAGGCCGATGTCGTCCCAGGCGCCGGCCGGCGTGTACTTTTCCCCGGCCAGCACGGCCTTGATCGCCCGGTGCACCAGCAAGTCGGGATAGCGCCGGATCGGCGAGGTGAAATGCGTGTAGTGCTCGTAGGCCAAACCGAAATGGCCGACATTGTCGGGGCTGTACATGGCCTGCTTCAGCGAGCGCAGCATCACCGTCTGCAACAACTGGAAATCCGGGCGCAACTTGACCTTCTCCAGCAGCGCCGCATAGTCCTTGGCGCGCGGATCATCACCGCCGCCCAGGGGCAACCCGAATTCACCGAGGAAGGTACGCAGATTCTTCAGTTTTTCTTCGGACGGACCGGGATGGACGCGGTACAGGCAGGTCTGCTTGTGTGCGGCGAGAAAGTCCGAGGCGCAGACATTAGCCGCCAGCATGCATTCCTCGATCAGCCGATGCGCATCGTTGCGCACCACCGGCACGATGTTCTCGATCTTGCCATCGGCATTGAACAGCATCTGCGTCTCGGTGGTCTCGAAATCGATCGCGCCACGCGCCCAGCGAGCCTTGTGCAGAGCCTGGAACAATTTATAAAGATTCTTGAGCTGCGGTAGCACCGCCTGCTGCGCCGCGTCCTCCGGCTCGGCCTCGCCGGACAGCCACGACCACACCTGGTTGTAGGTCAGGCGGGCCTGCGAGCGGAACACCGCCGGATAGAAGCGGTAGCCACCAACCTTGCCGCCGACGCCGATGTCCATGTCGCAGACCATGGCCAGGCGCTCGACATCGGGATTCAACGAGCAGATGCCGTTGGACAATTTTTCCGGCAGCATCGGGATGACCCGGCGCGGGAAATAAACGGAATTGCCGCGCTGCAACGCCTCCTGGTCGAGCGCCATGCCCGGCCGCACGTAATGCGAGACGTCGGCGATGGCCACGATCAGGCGCCAGCCGCGCCCCTTCTTCTCGCAATAAACGGCGTCGTCGAAATCGCGCGCCGTCTCGCCATCGATGGTCACCAGCGGCAGCGTGCGCAAATCCTCGCGTCCAGCCAGGTCGGCCTTCTTCACCTTGTCCGGTAGCGCCTTGTTCTCGGCCAGCACTGCCGGCGAGAACTCAAACGGCAGGTCGTGCTTCCTCAACGCGATCTCGATCTCCATGCCCGGATCGGCATAGTTGCCCAGCACCTCGACGATGCGCCCGATCGGCTGCGAGAATTTGCTCGGCTGCTCGATGATCTCGACCATCACCACCTGGCCGGACTCGGCCTTGAACTTGCTCTTCTTTTCCGGCGGCACCAGGATGTCCTGGGCGATGCGCCGGTTCTCCGGGGCCACGAAGACGACCCCGTGTTCAACGAAGACGCGGCCGACGATGCGGGAATTGACCCGCTCCGTAACCTCGACGATGCTCCCCTCGGGGCGCCCCTTGCGGTCGATGCCCGTGACCCGGACCAGCGCCCGGTCGCCGTGCAGCACCCTGCCCATCTGGCGCTGGTCGAGAAAAATGTCGGCGCTGCCGTCATCGGGAATCAGGAAACCGTAGCCGTCGGGATGGCCCATGATCTTGCCGGCGGTCAGGCTGGCCCGCTCGGGCAGAATGTAGGCCCCCTTTCGATTGCGCAGCAACTGACCTTCGCGCTCCATCGCGCCGAGCCGGCGCAGGAACATATCGCGCTCGCCCTCGGCGATGTCGAGCAAGCCGGCCAATTCGGCAAAACCAAGCGGCCGCCCCTCGTCGGCGAGAATTTGCATCACGTACTCGCGTGACGGCAGCGGGTGATCGTAGCGGACGGACTCACGTTCGAAAAAAGGATCGGCCCGGCGGACCTTCGATAGTTTTTTTGTTGACACTTATTTTTCTTTCTCTAGAATGGCGGCTCTTCGCACCTGTGCCCAGGTGGCGGAATTGGTAGACGCACTAGTTTCAGGTACTAGCGGGTAACTCCGTGGGGGTTCGAGTCCCTTCCTGGGCACCAGCGATTCGGCGAGAGCGGAGGCTAACACAGTTCCTCAATTCTCCAGTCTGTTCCGCAAAACAAACCGGCCTTGAGCCGGTTTTTTGCTATCTGGATACGGCAGCGCCGACCACACCCCCCCACATCGCCACGCCGCCAGAGAGTGCGCCGTGGGGTTCGGGATGTGAGAAAGAAACGGACGCGAAGGCCGGTTCCTATGCAAACCCCGGTCCGAAGAGATCGGGGGGTTGAGTCAAGGCCGATCTGCTGCAAATATCAATTTCTCTAAGAGCCTGTTCACGATCTTCTGAGCAAAAGCGCCAGGAAGGCGAGGAGGACGAACTGCAAGCTGGTGTTGAGTTTGCGCTCGCAGTTTTTCCACAAACGCCGGCATTTCTCGATC
>JAIRKE010000014.1 GCA_031260295.1 Azonexus sp. | reverse complement strand
TCGATCTCCTTGGCGGCGATCGTCAGGTTTTGGCCCGCGCCCACGTCCGAGGCGGCAATCGTGGCCTTGTTGCCCGCAGTGAGCGTGACGTCGCCGCCTTGCGAGACGATGGCAGAGCCAACTTGCTGCGTGCCGCTCTGCGTGCTCTGGCCGGCGCCGCTGGCGCTGCCGTACCCCACACTGAGCACCCCAGCGGAATAGCCCCCCGTCAGGCCGGATCTCTTCTCTTCCTTGAAGTGTTCTTCGCTCCAGGTGTTCTGCGCCGATTGCACGGTGAGGTCGTTTTGCGCGGCCAACGTTGTGCCTGCCTCGGAGAGGACGTTGCTACCAGTGACGGTGATGTTGTTGCCTTGCACGCTCACTGTATTACCGCTGATCGTGCTGGCTTGCGCGACGGTTTGAGTCAGGCTGTCACGGGTCGTGGAGGTGCTGCTGCTCATAAAGCCGCTGGATTTGCGCTCGTGGCCTTCACTCCAGTTGGCACTGGCCTCCCCTGCCTGGATGTTGATGTCGCCAGCCGCCTGGGCGATGACAGCCCCGCCGCTGCCGATGTCCGCAGCGCGCATCGTGATGTCGTTGCCTGACGAGAGCACGATGTCGCTGTTCGCCAGAATGGTGGAACCGATTTCCTGCGTGCTGCCTTGCGTGAGGTAGTTCTTCGCATTGCGCACGCTGTTGTCTTGTCTGCCAACTGTGACGGTGGTCAGGTTGATGTCGTGTCCGGCGGCAAGAGCGGTCAGGCCGTTTTGTCCGGCGTTGACGATTTGCGCGGCTTGCAGGTTGATGTCGTTGCTCGCCTGTGCTGTAAGGATGCCCGCTCCATCCGGGTTGGTGATGTAGAGACCGGCCAGGCGATTCAGGTTCGTGCCGCTGAAACTGCTCTTGCCCACCTGGTTCGTTTCGCTGTGCGTGGTGCTGGCTACGTTGATGTCGTGCCCGGCACTGAGGAGTAGGGCGTTTTGCGCGTCTATCGTGCCACCGATGTTGTTGATGTCGTTGTCGGCTTGCATCTGCACCGCAGCGCCGGTAATCCGGCCACCGAGGTTGTTCAGGTTCTCGCCGCTCAGTTGTACCACTTGCCGGCCCGCGAGCGTGCCGCTGTTGGTGAGGTCCCCCATCAGGTTGAGGTCAATGGCGTTGGCCGAGATGAGCGTGCCATTACCCTTCAAGTCACCCGGCTGGGCAAGGACATAGACTTTGGGGACCAAAGCCGTGGTCTTGCTGCCATCAGGCAGGATGACTTCTTCTGCAACCAGCCAGACAATGTCGCTGGTCAAGGCCGCCATCTGTGCCGCCGACAAGGCGACGCCGGGGATCAGGTCGTATTCCAGCGCAAAGGTTGCGCCAGCTTCCATCAGGGCGCGGTACTGCGCTTCATCGTTAGCGTAACCGTCCAGGAAGCGCCGGCCCGTAAGCTGCGCAACCTGATCACGGATGAGCTTTTGTTCATAAAAACCATCCCCCAGGCGCTTTTGCGTGGTCGCCGGGTCGATATTCATCTGCTCGAACAGGTAGTCCGATGACATCCACTTGCGGTAATCCGCAAAGCGCGGGTCGGTTTCGATCAGGTAGCTGCCGTCAGGGTTAATGTTGAACAGGCTGCTGTTGGGCAGCTTGGTGTTGGTACCGCCGCCGGGGGCGTTTTCCTGCACGGCGGCGATATTGAGCGAAAAAGCCGTAACTTCGTCAGCGGGGGCGTAAGCCACCTTGGAATCCCATTCTCGGGTGTAATAACGCTTGAGGCCGCCATGCCATTTTGAGGTCGTGTATTGGCTGGTGCCGACTTCATGGATGCGGTATTCGCCAAAGGCATCCAGGTTCTGCAAGTTGCCGATGTCGCCCCGCAGTGCGCCACCGACGAGGATTTGGCTCTTGTCGTTGATGAACTCTTGGCCAGTGAGTTGCAGGTCGCCACCGGCGCGGATCAGGGCCGGCGCGCTTTCCTTCACCTGGGTCTCAAATTCGGTGCGGGTGACCTGGTATTGCGTCCACTTGCGGATCTCCCGGTCGTCAAATTGGTCGTTGTAGGTTTCGATCCGTGCATCGAGTTGCTCATAGCGCGCTTCGGTCGCATCGACCCAGGTTTGACGATCGATGCCCCACTGCTCCAGCGCGGCCGCGTAGGCTTCAGGGGTGTCAAAGGCCGCTTCCTGCGGCGCAAGCGGTTCCGGGTCGGGCGGGGTGAGCCCGAAGTACGCCCAGGTCGGATTGTCCGCAAGGTAATCGGCCCCGGGCACACGCCAGCAGACTTCATCCGGGCCGTCTATCTCGCCCGTGCAGTTTTGCTCGCCCACGTGCGGGATCGGCGAGCTGCCCAGTACGCCCGTGTCGGGGGGCGGGTTGTCTTTCCACTCATATCGACCGGCACGGCTCCAGTTCTTCCAGACGAACATACTGATGTCGTATTTGTTCGGGTCGCCCTTGGGCTGGATGTATGAGAGCGGCCGCGGCCCATCGACCATCACCTCTTCGGTATCAAAGTGCTCGTTGCTGTTCAAGAGGCTCTGCGTGCTGATCGCCATGTCGCCCAGCGACTCGATGGTCGCGCTGGCATTGTGCACGGTGGTGGCACTCCCAGTGGCCTGCCCATTCTTATCGAGTGCGCCGCCAATGCGCATGTCGCCCGCGCTGAAGATCAGCGCCTGTTCCCGGTTGGTCAGCGTACCTGCGCCAATGTCCATGTCGCCCCGGCTGGCAATGGTGGCCGCCTGCGTGCGGCCATCAACCGTTTCTTCACGGTTGATCAGCGTGCCAGCTTGAAGGGCAACGTGGTCGCCATAAATCCTTCCGCTGCCGATGTTTTCTATTGTTTCGGCCTCGATGCGGGTCTGGCTGCCGTCCATCATGCCGCGGTTCTCAAGCCGGCCATCGACCGTCACGACCAGATCACCGGCCATAGCGCCAATCAGGCCAGCGTTGCGCATGCCCACACCTTGTTCGGTGCCCACCAGGTAAATCTTGTTGGCATACATGCCGCCCAGCGCCCCCACGTCAAGCAGGAATTGCGGCGCCGCGCCGCTGGCTGCGATGCGTTTCACCTGGCTTTGGTCGGCGCTGACTTCGTTTGCCCCGGTGACCACTTTCAACTGCTGCGCCCACAGGCCCGCATTGACTTCTACCGCCCGTGCCAGCAGGCTGGTGTAGTCCGCGCGGCTGGCGTCCAGCCCTGCGCCGTCAATGCCGATCACACCATCGGCAATGCGAAAGCCTTCCAGCGCGCCTCCGGACACAAAGGTCGGTTTGCCCGTGGTCAGTGTGACGGAGCTGGCATTGAGGAATCCGCCGCCATTGACTTGGATGCCCGACGGGTTGGCGATGATGACTTCGGCCCGCTGCCCGGCCACTTCAACGTAACCTCGCAGATAGCTGGGGTTGGCGCTGTTCACCTCATTGAGGATCACGCGCGCCGCGCCCCCGGCCAACCACGGGTTGCCCTGCACGTAGCCGCCCAGTTGCGTCTGTGTGTTGGAGCGAGAGTTATTGAGGATGACGCCCTGCTGGTTCACGTCGAACTGTTTATAGGTGTTGCGCGAGACCCCGGCGGCACTGGGCGTCTGGATGTTCACCAGCGGCACCCCGTTGCCTGCGTCCAGTATGGTCGGCTGCTGCGAGCCTGGTGCGTTCGGGTCGGCCACAACCTGCGCGTGGGCTACCGTCCCGACCATCCCCAGCGCCAGCAGAACTGAAAAACGTAGCCCCTTCAGGCGCAGGGTGAGGCTGCGCGCACGGCCCGGCGCGTTGCCTGCACCTGCTTGCTTGCCGCTCGCTGTCACGTTCTCTGCCACGGCCATCAGCAGGCCGCGGGTCTTATTAAAAACGATCCGAAATAACTGTTTGTTCATGGCTATTCTCAAAAGCAAGGGTTACATCAATGGAAAGCAGGATTCGCCAGTCGCCACAGCGGCCACTGGCAGTAAAGGGGGATTGAGGGTCGGCCAGGCGCGGGTTTCGCATAAGGCCCCCTAGAACGACAAATTCATGTTGAAACCGGAGGCAGTGCCAGCGGCACGAAAGCCATCGGGTTTGGCGAGCGGTGTGCCGACGAAGACGTCCCAGGACAGGTTTTTGAGGCCGCCGCGTAGACCGATGACGGCGCCCGCTAGGTGGTGTCCGACCAACATGCGGGTGGATTGCCCACCCACCTCGCCGTAGTCGGCCCCCACATATAGCTCACTGCCGGTGTTGCCCAGCGCCAGGCCCAAGTCGTTCCGCGTGAGCCAGCCGCGGTCGCCGGTGAGCGTGTATTCGCCGTCGAACCCGCGCACGGTGTGACGCCCGCCGATGGAGAAGCGATCCAATGACACCAGTGGCGTGCGGTTCCATTGGGTGCGCCATGCGCTCGTGAAGCGCAGCCGCTGCTCATCCAGGGTAAAAGGGACGGTCAGTTGTGCGTCCGCCGTGATGATCGAGGGGCGTGAAGTGCCCTCGTTAAACGCTTCCTCGGGCGCGGGCAGCGACGAGAACATCCCCGTGCCCTGGCGGTACGCCATGTTGGCGTCCAGCGTGGCGGCGTCGATGAATTGGCGGTAGGTCATGCCAAGTTCCCAGCCGGCCATGCGGCGGCGCTGCACCAGTATTTCGGTATCGTCGATGGTGTTGCTGGATGTGCGTTGCCAAATGCGTCCGTGGGCGCTGGCTTTGCGCACGGCGTCGCGGTAGAACAGGCGAGAAAGGCGGACCTCGCTGTTTTCGCTTGTGCCGCTGTAGACATAGGTCTGGTTCAAGCCCGCGACCGCCTGGTGGTAGTCATACCGGCCAGCGGTCAAACCGAGCAGCCAGTAACCGTATGGCACTTCGTAGTGGACGGTATAGCCGCGTGTGCCCCTGTCGCCATCGATACCCCCGCCCAGATCCTGGTTGAGGCTCACGTAGAACAGGTCGTTCAACGTCCACCAGTTGTCATACGAAAGGGTGATGCTGCCCTGGTACTTGCCGGTGTAGCGGCTACCCGAATCGTCGACCGAGAGGCTCAGGCGTAGCGGCATCTTCTGTTTCCAGGCGATGATGAGATCACTCTCGCCGGGTTTGGCGTCAGAACCTTCGGCCGGGGCAATCTGGATGTCGGCCTCTGCCGTAGGCAGGCGTTTGAAGTTTTCCAGCCCCTGCTCGATGTCGCGCAGGTTCAGGATGTCACCGGGCGCAGCCGGTACGGCGTTCCACAGGGTGGCGCGCGGGCTGGTGTCGTCCGTAAAACGGATGGCGCGTATTTT
>JAIRKE010000073.1 GCA_031260295.1 Azonexus sp. | reverse complement strand
GCCAATAATAATACCGACAGCATCCCGGCCGGAACGCCCGCACGCAGAAAAAACGCCCACAGAAACCTCGTCAAACCTTGCATTCAAACCCCCCAGCACCATGCACAAAAACGCGCGCGCGGTGTCTATTTCGTTCGTCTGTTCGATACTAGAGACGAATTCGGCTGGCGATTTTGAAATGCCATTACGCCAAACTCCATCTGCCATATGGCCTAGTACCCGTACATACAGGGCCTGGACACTCGAATGTCATGCTTTGATTGATGGGGCTGAATTGCACGAAACTTAGGCAGAATTGCAGTAAGAGCCAATGCCAAAGGAACAAACCACACATGCCGACCGGAGGAACGATGGGTTTTCCGGTCATTTGCCGGCGTGAAGAGTTGCATGCCTGCATGGAGGCGACCAGCCTGTATTACGAGAAACTAGCGACCTTTCTGCACGTGCGGGGATCCGAGTCAACGTTGTGAATCCCTTGCAGATCAAGGCATATGGCGAATCGAGACTGAACCGGCGGAAGACGGATCGGGCGGATGTGGCGCTGATCGCCCGCTTTGCCGAACAACAATCTCCGTTGCTCTGGCAACTTGCCCCACGGGAGATATGCGACTTGCAGCGGCTACTGGTCAGGCTTGAAGCCGTACAAGGGATGAGTGTTCAGGAGCAAAACCGGGCGCATGAAGCAGAAGGAGCGGCGCGGGAATCCGTGAACACCACTTGCAGCAATAACGGCTGTCATTCCCGCGAAAGCGGGAATGACAGCACATTGTCATCGTTTTGAAGTAGAAATGGAACCACCTGTTACGGAAGGGGAGATGAGATGGCCGCGCTGGGGCAGCGGCCTTCAAGGTTCTGTGATCTGAATCTGCCGCGCGCCGAAAAGCACGTCGAGATTACATCGTTTACCTACGTCGAGCATGTACAACTCGCGCCAGCGCGCGTGTTCGAGGTCACGGTAGGCGGCCATCACACCGATGGCCGTGGCATCTGATCTGAGCTTGAAAGCAAACTGTTTCGTTTCGCCTGGGCGCAGCAGTACTTCCTCGCGCTGCATCAGATCGGCGCCAAGCGTGGCGCTGTCCTTGTCGTAAAGCGAGAAGAAATCGGCCGAAGCAAAGGCGCTGGGCGACTTGAGCACATACAGGCGCACCGTCAACGGCGAGGCCCTGCCTTTGGCATCGGGATTCGCGTCGGCCCCGGCCATCAGGTTCAGCGACACCGGTGTGATGACTTCCCCTTTGCTGGCACAGCCCGCAGCTAGCACCAGGGGCCAGCCCAGCGCCGCCAAAAGGCAGCCGCGCCGGCTAGGGGCATGGGATAAATCGCGTGATGCGTCTCTACTCATCCTGTCTATCTCCTTTGTTATATTGACTATCGAAAAAGCGCCCTTGATGATCGTTTTCGATTATCACCATGCTTTTTCGAGGAGGCAACAAGCCGATATGCTGACCCCCGATCTCGTCGATGTCTTGCTTGCGCCTGTCAACCAAGACGCACCTTGCGGCGACGATTTAGAATACGACCCCTCCTTCACCGCACTGGCAACCGCTGGACAGGGCAAGCCCGAGCAGCAGTTCGGCGACACCGTGATCGCGGCCGTCGAACCCGAATGGCTGGCTGTGGCCGAGCAGGCGCAGGCGCTGTTGCAACGCACCAAGGACCTGCGTCCGGCGGTGCTGCTGGTACGCGCCGCGACCCATGAACAGGGGCTCGAAGGCTTGCTGCTGGGCCTGCAATTGCTCACTGGCCTGCTCGACCGATACTGGGAACAGTTGCATCCGCGCCTCGATGCCGACGACGGCAACGACCCGACGATGCGCATGAACGCGCTCGCCCCGCTTAACGACGAGACGATGCTCGCGCGCGACCTGTACGACGCGCGGGTGGGCATCTCGCGCAGCCTGGGGCCAGTGCGCGTGCGCGAGATCGCGGCCGCGCACGGTGTACTTGCGCCCGGCCCCGAAGCGCCATCGCAGACGCAGGTGCTGGGTGCGCTGGCCGAAATCCAGGCCGCCCAACCCGAGTTGGCCCGGAGGCTCGCCGCGCTGGCGCCAGCCTTGGATGCGTTGTGGCGCACGGTCGGCGAACGCAGCGGCCAGGATGACCTGCTCAATCTTGGCCGGCTGGTGCCGATCGGCAAGCTGCTCGCCCAGATCGGCGCTTCGCTCGGTGGGGAAGACGCCGAGGGCGAGGCAGTCCCGGACAGCGCCGGGGTCGTGCCCGCCGCCAGAGCACAGCACGGCGACGGCATCCACAGCCGCCAGGACGCGCTGCTCATGCTTGACCGTGTGATCGCCTATTTCGAACAGGCTGAGCCTGGCAACCCGGCGCCATTGTTACTGGGGCGAGCCAAGCAACTTATCGGTGTGAGCTTTCTCGACATCATGGCCAATCTTGCGCCCAACGCCCTCGATGCCATCGAGACAGTGACCGGGCGCCGCCCGCCGTCCGAATAAAACGGCGGCGTCGTTTTCGTTCTATCCGTATTCAGGCATTCATTACCAAGGAGTCTCACCATGTCCAGTAGCAGCCAGAAATTCATCGCACGCAATCGCGCCCCTCGGGTTCAGATCGAATACGACGTCGAACTCTACGGCGCCGAGAAAAAGATCCAGCTTCCTTTTGTCATGGGCGTGCTGGCCGACCTCTCGGGCAAGCCTGTCGACCCGCTCGCACCGGTAGCCGACCGCAAGTTCCTCGAATTCGATGTCGATAACTTCGATGCGCGCATGAAGGCCATGAAACCGCGCGCCGCCTTTCAGGTAGAAAACACGCTCACCGGCGAAGGGCAGTTGAGCGTCGAGCTGACCTTCGAGAGCATGGAAGATTTTTCACCTGTCGCCGTCGCGCGCAAGGTCGATGCGCTCAACAAGCTGCTCGAAGCACGCACGCAACTATCGAACCTGGTCACTTACATGGACGGCAAGACTGGTGCCGAGGAGCTGCTGGCCAAGGTGATGGACGACCCGGCGCTGCTCAAGACGCTAGCCGCCAGCGCTAAGCCCGAGAACGACGCGATCCCGGCCACGCCGGCCGCCTGACAGCCACCATTTTTCAAGGAGTACATCCATGGCCGAAGCACAAACCCAGAGCAGCATGCTCAAGGACGTCGAATACCAGGGCGGCGATTTCGCCGCACTACTGCAAAAAGAATTCAAACCGCGCAGCGACGAGGCCAAAAACGCCGTCGAACAGGCGGTGCTCACGCTCGCGCAGCAGGCGCTGGCGCAGACGCAGCTTATCGGCAAGGACGTGGTCGTCTCGATCGAAGCCATGATCGCCGCGATCGACGAAAAGCTCACGCAGCAGATCAACAAGATCCTTCATCACCCCGATTTCCAGAAACTCGAAGGTGCTTGGCGCGGCCTGCACTACATGATCAACAACACCGAAACCGACGAGCATCTAAAGATCCGCGTGATGGATATCTCCAAACAGGATCTGGCCAAAACACTCAAGCGGTTCAAAGGCGCCGCCTGGGACCAGAGTCCGATGTTTAAAAAGGTCTACGAAGAGGAATACGGCCAGTTCGGCGGCGAGCCATTCGGCGCGATCGTGGGTGATTACTACTTCGACCAAAGTCCGCCCGATGTCGAACTGCTCGGCGAAATGGGCAAGATCGCCGCTGCCGCGCACGCGCCCTTCATCAGCGGCGCGGGTCCAAGCCTGATGCAGATGGGATCGTGGCAGGAACTGGCCAACCCGCGCGATCTCACCAAGATCTTCTCCACGCCCGAATACGCCGGCTGGCGCTCGCTGCGCGAGTCGGACGATGCCAAATACATCGGCTTGTGCATGCCGCGCTTTCTCGCGCGTACGCCCTACGGCGCCAAGACCAACCCGATCGAGGAATTCGACTTCGAGGAAGACACCGCCGGCGCCGACCATAGCAAGTACACCTGGGCCAACGCCGCCTACGCGATGGCCACCAACATCAACCGCTCCTACAAGCTCTACGGCTGGGGCTCGCGCATCCGTGGCATCGAATCCGGTGGCGCGGTGGAAAATCTGCCGCTGCACACCTTCCCGAGCGACGACGGCGGTGTGGACCAGAAGTGCCCCACCGAAATCGCCATCAGCGACCGGCGCGAAGCCGAGTTGTCCAAGGCCGGGCTGCTCTCCCTCATCCACCGCAAGAACTCCGACTTCGCCGCCTTCATCGGCGCGCAGTCGCTCAACAAGCCTGCCGAATACGACGACCCCGACGCCACCGCCAACGCCAATCTTGCGGCGCGCCTGCCCTACCTGTTCGCCTGCAACCGCTTCGCGCACTACCTCAAGTGCATCGTACGCGACAAGATCGGCAGCTTCAAGGAACGCTCGGACATGGAGCGCTGGCTCAACAAGTGGATCATGAACTACGTCGACGGCGACCCGGTGAATTCCTCGGAAGTCACCAAGGCGCAAAAACCTCTAGCCGCCGCAGAAGTGGTGGTGGAAGAAGTCGAGGGCAACCCCGGCTACTACACCTCCAAGTTCTTCTTGCGCCCGCACTACCAGCTCGAAGGGCTCACCGTTTCGCTACGGCTGGTGTCCAAGCTGCCCTCAACCAAGGGCGGAGCGGCATAGCGAATTGCGCAGGCACTTCGAGAGGCGCCGGTTCCTTTGAAATCCAGGCGCCTTCCTCGCCCTGACAGCAGCAGTTCATCGATCTATTGGAGGATCCTGTGCGCTTTCTACTTATTCTGAGCCTGGCGCTGTCGAGCGTTGGCGTTTCCGCCGAGACCTATCGCTGGGTCGATTCTTCGGGCCGTACCCATGTTTCCGACTCGCCTCCATCAGGCAAGGTCAGGGATCTTCGCGCTGTCAGCCGCGACGACGACAGGTCGGAGGGAATGGTGACCAACAGTGGCAACGATAGGCCTAACGACAGCAACAGGTCGCCATCGAGCAAGTACAACATGGGCAAGGCTAGCGATCCTCGCCAGTCTGGCAGCCCCCCGGCTAGAGCATGGGGCAACAGCGGCAACGACAAGCGTAAGCTTTCGCCGGAGCCCAAGCCGGAGCCCAAGCCGGAGCCCAAGCCGGAGCCCAAGCCGGAGCCCAAGCCGGAGCCCAAGCCAGAGCCCAAGCCGGAGCCCAAGCCGGAGCCCAAGCCAGAGCCCAAGCCAGAGCCCAAGCCAGAGCCCAAGCCGGAACCCAAGCCGGAACCCAAGCCGGAACCCAAGCCGGAACCTAAGCCGGAACCTAAGCCGGAACCTAAGCCGGAACCTAAGCCAGAGCCATCGCCAACGGCTTCGAGGCAATTACGTGGCGTCGTCATTACCATGATGGACCCGCCCTACTCGGCGTATAGCCAAAGCGCCGGTCCCACGGCAGGCACGAATTACCCTGTGCTGGACACGAAACTCATCGACTACTATGCGTCGAAAAACGTTAGCGCGATACGTTTTCAGTTCGCATGGGAAGCAATGCAGCCGACCCTGAACGGTCCGATTCCTTCCACCATCGCCAACTATCAGACGTATTTCAGCAACTACAAGCGCATCGTTGACTACGCCACTGGCAAGGGGATTCAGATCATCATCGCGCCGTGGCAGGCGGGATCGGACGGCGGTGTATGTGGTCCCTGCTACCGCGGTCAGTTGGTCGGCTCACAAGTGCCGATCAGTGCGTTCGCTGATTTCTGGAGCAAGATAGCGACCCTTTTCAAGGGCAATCCCAGGGTTTCCTATGTACTGGCTGCCGAGCCACACAACATGTCCACTAGAACCTGGTTCCAGGCAGCGCAGGCGGCGGTCACGGCGATTCGTAACGCGGGTTCGAAGCAGCGCATCTACGTGCCAGGCATCGGCTACACATCAGCCGGCGCCTGGACCAAGGCCAACTGGGACGACACGGACAAGCCGGCCATATCGAACGCCACGGGTTGGCTGACCGCGAACAAAGGCGCGCCGCTTTACGATCCCTTGGACAACGTCGCGGTCGAAGTGCATACCTATCTCGACGCAGACCAAAGCGGTAGCAGCACCTGCATTACCTCCGCCAACGCCGCAGTTAACCAGGTGAAGGCGACGGTCGATTGGGCGCGTTCACAAGGCCTGAAGGTGTACCTGGGTGAGATAGGTTTTTATGCGGGCTTCAACAGCGCTAGCCCTCCCTCCGGTTGCAAACCCAGCGGTACGTTCACCGCGGCGACAGCCTGGAACAACTTCATCAACTACTTCGACGCCAACGCGGACACATTCGAGTCCTTCACATGGTGGGCCGCCAGCGATCCGTCTTGGTGGAAAGACGTGGCCGCTAACGGCGGCGGGCATTTCAGTGTTTCGCCGACCAACAGGAGCACCTACACCGGCGACACGGTGAACATGCAGATGATCCAGGGCGGCTTTCAGCCGGGGCCTCAGTCGGAGCCTCTGCTTCCGCCGGAGTTGCCCAAGCCCCCACCACCGGAGCCGCCCAAGCCCCCACCACCGGAGCCGCCCAAGCCCCCACCACCGGAGCCACCCAAGCCTCCACCACCGGAGCCACCCAAGCCACCACCACCGGAGCCGCCTAAGCCTCCGCCAGAGCCGCCGGAGCAGGAGCTACCGGAGCCACCACCGTCAGGAACTGGCTCCGTGAGTCATCCGTCCATCACGGTCGGTGCCGAGCAACGTGCTTATGTGCTCTATACGCCCAGCAACTACAACACTGCGGGTAAGAAGTTTCCGCTCATTCTGGTTTTTCACGGGGATGGCGGTAACGGGTACGGGTTGCGCAGCGATTTCGGGGTGAACCAGGGTTTTGAAAAAATCGCCGAAATGAACGGAGGCGCGATCATCGTCTACCCGGATGGGCTGGATGGAACCTGGTTTGGCGGCGGATCGGAGAGCGCCCTCGCTCGGGATACCGCCTTTGTCGATGCACTGGTTTCTTCCCTGGTCAAGGGCGGCAAGGTAACGTCCGGGCAAGTGTTTGCAGCTGGCATATCGCGTGGCGCGTACTTCATCAACAACATGGTCTTGCAAAGCATTACGGCCTGGAAGGGGGTCGCCATACACGCGGGTTCCAATGCTGGCGTCAATGTGCTCTGGAACAACCACTGGTCGGTGGATAGCAAGGATTTCTGGTATCCCAGCGGTCCCAACGGCAGAAATCAGCCACTGGCTGCGCTTCAGGTACATGGCATGAACGACAACACCCCTGGTGTGTCCTACAGCAACGCACAATTTGCGCGTGACACCTGGCGCGCGGCCAATACGTGTGATGACACGGCGGTACCGAAGACTTTTTCTTATGTTCCGTCGCCGTGCGTAACGTACCGAGGTTGCTCGAAGCCGGTGGGTTGGTGCGCCATTCCCGGGTTGGGGCATGCCTGGTGGAGCAGTCCTTCTGCCACAGCCGGAGTCAGTCAGGCGGCTTATGTGACCTGGAAATTCTTCTCCGAGCAGAGATAGGGTTCGTTCGGTGCGAATCGATCATGACCATCAAAAAAAGGTGGTCATGATCGTTTTATCGTTTGAAGCCAACCCCTTTGTCTCCGTTTTATCTCTCTTCCTGGAAAAAGCCATGAGTCACCCCATCCGCTTTTCGTTTTTCCGCAAGATCATCCAGGGCGTCGCGTTGGTTGCCGCAACGCTTGCATTCGCCGCGCCCGGCTACGCGGCCAAACCCGCTACGCCGCCCGACAAGGATCATCCGCTGGTGGGCCGATACGAGGGATCAAAACTGATCTTTCACCAAGCGCCCAAGTTTGATGAGCTTGACCTGATCAAAGTCCCGATGGACAGGAGAAGTTCCATCAAGCCGGAGATGCTGCATCTGGAAGGCAATGTCTCGTTCTATTACTACGATCTGCCCGAGGGCCGGACAACGCTCGAAGTGCTGCGCAATTACGAGAGTAGCCTGAAGGCCAAGGGTTTTGAAATACTGGCCAGTTGCGGCGCGGCTAACGGTTCGTGCTATACGGACAAAGCCGAAAAAAATCCGCTATGGCTCGCGCATGCACTCAATGACGCCACGCGCTGGGCTGAAGGGAAGTATCCAAACGGTGACTGGATTCTCAATGCGGGCGGGATGGGTTATGCGTGCGAGGAAGGCAACACGCGCTATCTGCACGCCAAACGCGGGGCCAGCGATGGCACGACGCATGTGAACCTAGTCCTGTGTGATCGCGGTACTAGCCGCGCTTACGTGGCCGTGGTGGAAAGCAGGGCGATGGATACGGACAAGATTGCCTTCGTTGATGCCTCGGCCATGCAAAAAAGCCTGGACGCCACGGGCCGCGTCAACCTCTACGGCATCTATTTCGATACCGACAAAGACACGATCAAGCCTGAATCGAAACCCACGCTCGATGAAATCGGCAAGTTGATGAAGAGCAACCCGCAACTGCGTTTGCAGGTAGTCGGGCATACCGATTCGACGGGCAATGATGCGCACAACAAGGATTTGTCTAACCGTCGCGCCGCGTCGGTGATCCGCGTGCTGGCGCAAGCGGGCATCGATGCCAAGCGTTTTGCCTCGCGCGGCGCGGGCGCGTCCGAGCCGGTGGCAGGTAACGACAACGAAGAAGGCCGCGCCAAAAACCGCCGCGTGGAACTGGTGCGGATGTAACGCCACACCAACCCACGACATGGGTACTGCCTAAACCCGATTTTCCCAATCTCCTCACGTGGAACAACCCATGAAAAATTTCAGAAAAGGTATGAACATCGCGGTGCTACTGGGTGCGATTTCTTTCATGGCCGGATGCGGCAACGGGACAGCATCCGCCACCAACGCAGCCACCGAAGCGGATAAGCCTGCCGCCACGAGTAAAACCAGCGCCCCTCTTCTGCCTGAATGCGCCCTGCTTACGAACAAAGAGGTAAGTAAGGCACTGGCAACGAAGGTGTCGGAAGGCAGGCTCAGCGAAACCATTGGTTGTCAGTGGATTGACATCAGTAAGGACCATACAGGCCGTAACGTTGCCGTTAAAATCTTTCCTGCTTCATCCTGGTGGGGCGACTTCAACCCCCAGACCGATCGCAAGCTGGAAGGAATCGGCGAGAAAGCTTATCTCAGCACCGCTAGCGTCGGCGACATCGTCCTCGGCTGGGATGCAATTGCCCATACGAAAAACGATGTGGTCACTGTGTGGATTTCCAAAGACCCCGCTATAGAGAAAACCGCCGAGGCCTCTGCGGTCGAACTGCTGAAGATCGCCGTTGGACGGCTGAAATGAACCAGCAGACCGTATGCCTAGATTCGTGTAACCTGACCTCGTGAAACTATGTATAACATTTGGTTGTAATTGTACTGCCATAAAACACCTCCTTCTATTGACCGTTTTGGGGAGATTGCTCTAAGAGCCTGTTCACGATCTTGGTGCTGTCGTAGACTGAGTGGTATGAGAAAGAGTTACCCCAGTGATCTGAGCAAAGAAGCGTTTGAGCAAATCAGGCCGTTGCTGGAGAGCGT
>JAIRKE010000034.1 GCA_031260295.1 Azonexus sp. | reverse complement strand
TTGCGCACGCTCTCCAGCAACGGCCTGATTTGCTCAAACGCTTCTTTGCTCAGATCACTGGGGTAACTCTTTCTCATACCACTCAGTCTACGGCAGCACCAAGATCGTGAACAGGCTCTAATACAGATCCACGATGTCGCGCACCTTCCAGGCGAACGGCGTGTCGTTGCGAAAGCGTGAAATAGAACCGATTTTCTGGCATGCGGAACTCGTGGCAGTGAATGAGTCGGGGTAAACTTGCGCCTGTGGCCCGGATTTCCCGCCACGTTTGATTTGGCGCTTGCGCCCCGTGCCTCATGACTGCTTCCAACAACCTTCAGAAACTCCGCAAATACCTCGAAAGCCGGACCGGCAAGGCCATCGGCGACTACAACATGATCGAGGACGGCGATACGGTGCTGGTCTGCTGCTCCGGCGGCAAGGACTCGTACACCTTGCTGGCGATGCTGCAGGCCTTGCGGCAACGCGCGCCGATTCGCTTTCGTCTGATAGCGATGAATCTCGATCAGAAACAACCGGGCTTTCCGGCCGACATCCTGCCGCGTTATTTCGAATCGGTCGGCGTCGAGTTCCGCATCGTCGAGGCCGACACCTATTCATTGGTCAAGGAAAAGATTCCGGCGGGCAAGACCACCTGCTCGCTGTGTTCGCGCTTGCGCCGGGGCATCATTTATCGCACCGCCAAGGAGCTGGGCGCCAACAAGATCGCGCTCGGCCACCACCGCGACGACATGGTCCATACGCTGTTCCTGAACATGCTGTTCGGCGGCAAGCTGAAAGCCATGCCGCCCAAGCTGGTCACCGATGACGGCGCCCATGTGGTGATCCGGCCGCTAGCCTACTGCTCGGAAGCCGATATCGCCAAATTCGCCCGCGGCATGGAGTTCCCGATCATTCCCTGCAATCTGTGCGGCTCGCAGGACAACCTGCAGCGCCAGAAAATCCGTGAAATGATGCAGGATTGGGACAAGCGCTATCCCGGCCGAACCGAATCCGTGTTGACCGCCATGCAGAATGTCGTGCCGTCACATCTCGCCGACAACGCGCTGTTCGATTTTGCCGGACTGACACTCGAAACACGGGTGGAGGAGGGCGACATTGTCTTCGATGCCCCCGGCTTTACTCTGGCCGGAGCCGTTCCCATCAGTCTGCCGGGATAGCGCCGCGGAAACTGTCTTCATCATATAATCAACCCATTTACCTGTTGATAAACTGCCGTCGATGCCTGCCACCGAACATAAGATGATCGTGATGTTTACCGATGTGTCCGGCAGTGCCGGCCTATTCGAACGCCTCGGAAACACCGAAGCGATGCATGCCGTCGAACGCTGCCTGAAGCGCATGAAACGCTCGATCGATGGTTATGGTGGACGGACGGTACAAATTGTCGGCGACGAACTGCTGGCCGTATACGAAGCGGCGGAAGACGCCTGCCATGCGGCGATTGACATGCAGCAGCGGATCGCCGACCTGCCGCCGATATCCGGGCTGAAGCTGACCATCCGCATTGGCCTGCATGCCGGACTGGTCAGCGAGGATGGCAACAAGCTGAGCGGCGAAACCATCACCAATGCTGCCCGCATTGCAGGCATGGCCCGCCGCGACCAGATTCTGTGCAGTTCGGCGCTGGCCGCCGAACTGCCGGAAGACAGCACGATCCGATCTCGGCTGGTGCCTGTCCCCAAAGACGTTGACTCATTCATGGCAGCCGCTGCTACCAGCATCGTCAGCGCCAGATCGATCCTGGATTCGGACGCCGGTCCCGCCGGGGATGAGGAAAACCTGACGCTATTCAGCATTCACTGGACGACGCACGAGATGGGCGGCTATTCGCCCTCGACCTTCGGCCCCTCGACCTCGCCGCTGGTCTCCGAGCGCTTGTGCGTGCGTTACCGCGGCAAGGCCTTCCTGGTCGACAGCAAAATGCCGGTACTGACGCTCGGCCGCGATCACGGCAACAAGGTGGTGATCGACGACCGCAAGGCTTCGCGCGAGCATGCGCGGATCGAAAGACGCCAATGCGGTTATTTCCTCGTCGACACCAGCACCAACGGTTGCTACGTCAGCATCAAGGGACGCCAGGAGGCGATGGTCCGGCGCCAGGAATTCCTGCTTGAGGGAACGGGGCGAATCTGCTTCGGTGGTTCCGGCAACGCGGCCAGTGCCGACGGTGCCGATTTCGAACATCTGTAACCCGGCCGGGGCCGGTTTCAGGATTCGTCGCCGAACATCATTCGCTGCTGGCGGTCCATGAAGTCCTGCATGCTGTCGATACCGCGCAACTGCAGGATGGTATTGCGCACCGCCGCTTCCAATAGGACCGCCAGGTTACGGCCGGCGGCCACGGGAATAACCACTTTGCGGATCGGCACGCCCAGCACTTCCTGCGTCTGAGCGTCGAGCGGCAAGCGCGGCGCATCGATGCTCGACGCGCTACGCTGCAGATGGACGATCAGCTTGAGACGCATCTTCAATCGCGAAGCGGTCTCGCCGAAAATGGTGCGGATATTGAGCAGGCCCAGGCCGCGCACTTCAAGAAAATCGCGCAGCATGCCGGGGCAGCGGCCGTCGATGGTGGCCGGCGCGATGCGGGCCATCTCGACGACATCGTCGGCGACCAGACCGTGGCCACGGGAAATGAGTTCGAGCGCCAGCTCCGACTTGCCGACACCGGAATCGCCGGTGATCAGGACGCCCATGCCCAGTACGTCCATGAGCACGCCGTGCATATTGACAGTGTCGGCCAAGCAGGCCGACAGATAGAGACGCAACAGGTCGATCACCGCCGAGCACGGCTTGGGCGACAAGATCAACGGCGTCCCCGAGCGGGTACAGGCGTCGAGCACCAACGGCATCGGCGTCAGCCCGTCGGCAACGATCACCGCTGGCGGCTGAGCGGCCAATAAATCGTGGAACATCTGGCCGAAGCGACGCTCGCCAATATGTTCGGCCCACTCCTGCTCCGCTTGGCCGAGCACCTGCAGGCGCTCAGGATGGATGATGTTGATATAGCCGACAACGTCGGCACCGTAGTTGTTGGAGACCTTGATCTCGATGCGGCGGTTGGCCTCCTGGCCGGCCATCCAGCTCAGCAGCAGCTTTTCGCGATTGTCCTCGTAGAGCTGGACCAGGTCGATATGGCGACGCACGGCCGTTAATCAGCCTTGAAAGAGCGCCAGTACCGTTGCCGCGTCGGGCGCATTCTGTAGCGCTTCGCGGAAGGCGCGGTCGGCGAAGCGCTGCGCCAATTCGGACAGTATCTGCAGATGCTCTTCGGTCGCCTGCTCGGGAACCAGCAGGACGAATAATAAATTGACGCCACGGCCGTCCGGCGAATCGAAAGGTACCGGACTGGCCAGGCGGATGAAGGCGCCGGCGGCTTGCTTGAGCCCCTTGATGCGACCGTGGGGAATGGCGACGCCTTGGCCAAGGCCGGTGGAGCCCAGCTTTTCGCGGGCAAAGAGACTATCGAAAATAACCGAGCGGGCGAGGCCAAGGTGCGCTTCGAAAAGCTGGCCGGCTTGCTCGAATACCCGTTTCTTGCTGCTCGCCTCGAAATCGAGAAGGATCTGATCGGGCGTCAGGATATTGCTGAGTGGGTTCATGGAGGGACAGATAAAACGACAGATAAAACAAAGGCCGCAGCACGCATGCCGCGGCCAGTCGTTCAGCCGTTATTCGACGGCGTGGAGGTCGGCCTTGCCGCCCCGGTGGTGGTCTTGCATCTTCTGCTTGTACTTGAGTACCTGACGGTCCAGCTTGTCGAACATGGCATCGATGGCGGCGTAGAGATCGTCGCCGGATTCCTCGACATGCATGTCCTTGCCCGGCACATGCACGGTGACTTCGGCTTTCTGCTTCAGCTTTTCGACAGACAGAACGACGTTGACGCCAGTAACCTTGTCAAAATGGCGCAGTACGGGATCCAGCTTGTTTTCCACGTATTCGCGCAATGCCGGCGTAACTTCGATATGGTGACCAGCGATCTGCAGATTCATGTTTTCTCCTCTCTCTACAGGGTCTTACGTAAATTGACCGGCGGGATATTGAGCGACTCGCGGTATTTGGCAACCGTGCGTCGGGCAACAACGATTCCCTGCTGGCCTAGTATTTCGGATAATTGGCTATCCGACAAGGGCTTCTTGCCGTCCTCGGCGCCGACCAATTGCTTGATCAGCGCGCGGATGGCGGTGGCGGAACAGGCTCCGCCGGTGTCGGTAGCAACATGGCTGCCGAAGAAGTATTTCAGTTCGAAGATGCCGCGCGGCGTGGCCATGTATTTCTGGCTAGTGACGCGCGACACGGTCGATTCGTGCAGGCCGAGGAGGTCGGCGATCTCGCGCAGGACCAGCGGCCGCATGGCGACTTCGCCGTGTTCGAAGAACTGGCGCTGGCGGTCGACGATGGCCTGGGTCACGCGGAGGATGGTGTCGAAACGCTGCTGGATATTCTTGATCAGCCAGCGCGCCTCTTGCAGTTGGCCGCTCAGGTTGCCGTTGCCGCGCCGCTGCTTGGCCAGGATTTCGGCGTACAGCCGGTTGACGCGCAGGCGCGGGTAGGCGTCGGGATTGATGTAGGCGGTCCACTTGCCCTTCAGTTTTTTGACGATGACATCGGGCGTGATATAGCGCGCCTCGGCCTGGGCGAAGTCGGCTCCCGGCCGCGGGTTGAGGCTGGTGATCAGGGCGTTCGCCGCTTTCAGCGCGGCGTCGTCGCAGCCGGTCAGGCGGCGGATCTTGGCGAAATCGCGGGCGGCCAGCAGATCCAGGTGCTCGTCAACGATGCTCAGGGCCAGGGCGCGCACACTGTTATCGGGCCGGGCCTTGAGCTGCAAGACCAGGCACTCGCGCGGATTACGCGCGCCGATGCCGGTCGGGTCGAAATTCTGGATGTGGCGCAAGGCGATTTCCAGCTCATCGAGCTCGATCTCGTATTCTGGCGGCAGGGTTTCCAGCAGCTCCGGCAAGGACGCCGATAGATAGCCATCGTCGTCGAGGGCCTCGATCAGAAAACGGACCAGCGCCCGGTCGCGCTCGGAAAGTTGCGTCATGCCCAGTTGCCAACCGAGATGGTCGCGCAGGCTGACGCTGCCGGCATGGATGTCCTGGGCGTCGCTGTCATCGTCTTCGTCGCGGCCGGCGCCGGTGAAGGTGCCGGCGTCCGAACTCCAGCGATCATCGTCGACTTCGGACGGCGACACGGGCGCCTCCGGCTCGCGCTCGGCGTAGCTTTCTCCGTCCACGCGCTCAGCGCCCGGCGCTTCATGTTCGCCATCGGCGCGCGACGGCGAATCGAACTGCTGGGCGGCGCTGTAGCTTTCCCCTCCGAATTCCTCGTCGCGCTCCAGCATTGGATTTTCCAGCAGGTAACGCTCGATCTCCTGCTGCATCTCGACAGTCGACAACTGCAACAGCTTGATCGACTGCTGCAACTGCGGCGTCAGCGCAAGGTGCTGGGAGAGTTTGAGTTGGAGTGCCGGCTTCATGGATGCGGGTCGGGTGCTTCGTATCGGTCAGAGCCTGAAATGCTCGCCTAGATAGACCTTGCGCACGCTTTCATTATCGACAATTTCCTCCGGCCGTCCAGCGGCCAGCACATGGCCGGCGTTGATGATGTAGGCGTGGTCGCAGATGCCGAGCGTCTCGCGCACGTTATGGTCGGTGATCAGCACGCCGATGCCGCGCTCCTTGAGAAAACGGATGATTTTCTGGATTTCCAGCACGGCAATCGGATCGACGCCGGCGAAAGGCTCGTCGAGCAAAATAAAACGCGGATTGGTGGCCAGGGCGCGAGCAATTTCCACCCGCCGGCGCTCGCCGCCGGACAGCGCCGCGGCGCTAACGTGGCGAACGTGATCGACGTGCAATTCGGCCAGCAGCCCCTCAAGCCGGTCGTTCACCTCGGCTTCCGGCAGTTTCAGCAATTCGAGCACGGCGCGGATATTGTCCTCGACGTTCAGCTTGCGGAACACCGAGGCTTCCTGCGGTAGATAGGACAGTCCCTGGCGGGCGCGGGAGTGCATCGGCAGGTGGGTCAGGCGGCTGTCGTCGATATGGACTTCGCCGCCGTCGGCGGCGACTAGGCCGACGATCATGTAGAAGCAGGTAGTTTTGCCGGCGCCATTTGGCCCGAGCAGACCGACCACTTCGCCGGAGCGCACCTCGAAGGAAACATCCTCGACCACCGTGCGCGACTTGTAGCGCTTTTTCAGATTGCTGGCGGCAAGGGTGGCGGTGGTCATTCGTCGGCTCCAGACATCACCCGGCGAATGGCTTCGCCGGAAAAGCCACGATATTGCAGAAAACGCATCTGCCGGGCACGTTCTTCGGCGCTGTCCGGCAAGACGCCGAATTTACGCACCCAGACGGCGCGGCAGCGCTCGCCTTCGTCGCCGCCCTGCGGCAGCACTGTGGCGATGTCCTCGTCGCCAACGCCTTTCTGGCGCAATTCCTGGCGCAGCCGGGCATTGCCGTAGCGGCCGGCGCGCGCGGCGACGCGCCCGGCAGCATAGCGCGGATCGGAGAGCAGGCGCTGCTCCTCCAGGGTGTCGAGCACGGCATCCAATTGCTCGGCCGACTCGGCCTCGGCCGCCAGCCTGGCCCGCAATTCGGCCCGGCAATAATCGCGGCGGGTCAGCAATTGCAGCGCGCGGACGCGCGTATCAGGCATCAGCCTTGGCCTTGACCGGCTTGATGACGGTGGTGCTGGCGGCCTCGCGGATGCCGGCCTCGATTTCCTCGGCGATCTCGGGATGAGCCTTGAGGAATTCGCGGGCATTGTCCTTGCCCTGGCCGATCTTCTCGCCCTTGTAGGCATACCAGGCGCCGGACTTGTCCACCAGCTTGTGAGCAACACCCATTTCGACGATCTCGCCCTGGCGCGAGATGCCCTCGCCGTAGAGGATGTCGAAGATGGCCTCGCGGAAAGGCGGCGAAACCTTGTTCTTGACCACCTTGACCTTGGTTTCGCTGCCGATCACCTCGTCGCCCTTCTTGATCGCACCGATGCGACGGATGTCGAGGCGCACCGAGGCGTAGAACTTCAGCGCATTGCCGCCGGTGGTCGTTTCCGGCGAGCCGAACATGACGCCGATCTTCATCCGGATCTGGTTGATGAAGACGACCAGGGTGTTAGTCTTCTTGATATTGGCGGTCAGCTTGCGCAGGGCCTGGGACATCAGGCGGGCATGCAGGCCGACCATCTGGTCGCCCATCTCGCCCTCGATTTCGGCGCGCGGCGTCAGCGCGGCGACCGAGTCGATGACGATGATATCAACCGAGCCGGAACGCACCAGCATGTCGGCGATTTCCAGCGCCTGCTCGCCGGTATCCGGCTGCGAAATCAGCAATTCGCCGACATTGACGCCGAGTTTCTGCGCATACTGCGGATCAAGCGCGTGCTCGGCATCGATGAAGGCGGCGGTGCCGCCGAGCTTCTGCATTTCTGCGACGACCTGCAGGCACAGCGTCGTCTTGCCCGAGGATTCCGGGCCGTAGATTTCGACGACGCGCCCGCGCGGCAAGCCGCCGACGCCCAACGCGATGTCCAGGCCGAGCGAACCGGTGGACACAACCTGGACGCCCTCGTCGATCTCGGCGTCGCCCATCTTCATGATGGAGCCCTTGCCGAACTGCTTCTCGATCTGTTGCAGCGCTGCGGCAAGCGCCTTTGCCTTGTTGTCGTCCATGCGGAGTCCTCGAAAATTTGAGCGGATTATGGCACAGGGGCCAATGATGGAACAAAAATTGCTGTGGATTCGGTACGGCCTTTTCGCGGCATCCATGCCGATGACAAAAAGGATTTTGTAACCAAACCCGGCAAACGACGACAATATTTCGTGGTCTGCCCTATTTGTCGCCAACTACTGTTCGCATATACAGTAATCTGGCATTGGAAACTTGGCAAGCGGATTCTCGACACATCATGCGCACCTACCTTCTGCTCCCGTTGCTCATCGCCGGCCTAGCGGCCCCCGCGCTCGCCGGCCCGGCGCCCTGGTACTGGTGGTTCAGCCGCGACGCCCCCAATCGCATCTGCTGGCAGACCTCGCCCGGTGAAGGCTGGATTCGCGAACCCCAGCCCTTCCGCGACGCCCGCTGTCGCGACCGGCTGTAAATGGCCGTCTATGCGCCGCCGCCCGACACCGGGCTGGCCGTGGTATTCGCCGACGACACGCTGGTCGTCGTCGCCAAGCCGGCCGGCCTGCTGTCCGTGCCGGGGCGCGGCGCCGACAAGCAGGACTGCCTGCTGCACCGGGCACAGGCAAAATTTGCCGATGCGCTGGCCGTGCACCGCCTCGACATGTCGACCTCCGGCCTGCTGCTGCTGGCTCGCGGCCCGGCAATGCACAGCGCGCTCTCCAGGCTGTTCCGCGAACGGCGGGTGGGCAAGCGCTACGTCGCCGAAGTCGAAGGCCGCCTCGCCGTTGATACCGGCGAAATCGACCTGCCGCTGATCTGCGACTGGCCGAATCGCCCGCGACAAAAGGTCGATTTCGCTATTGGCAAGCACTCACTGACGCGATTCCGCACAATCTGGCGCGATCCTTCGGGACTATCCAGCCGGGTCGAACTGGAACCGGTAACCGGCCGTTCGCACCAGTTGCGCGTCCATCTGGCCGCCCTCGGCCACCCGATCATCGGCGATGAACTCTACGGCAGCGGCTCGCTCGACAATGGCGAGCGCCTGAGCCTGCATGCCACCGATTTGCGCTTTGACCACCCGATTAGCGGCCAAGCCCTGCATTTTCATCACGACGCGCCGTTCTGAGGCAGCGAGAGCGCGAGTCGAGCGCAAGCTTTGGCAAAAAATAGATGCACTTACATTGAAACCTATCCGACAGGAGTAGCATCGCCCTGATTTTTAGATTCAATTGGCTTTGTTGCCTAAATGAATTTGTGGCAGAGCTTTCCCTACCCTGGACGGATTTAGGCTAGACGCACCGCCTGTGGTGTGCTGCCGAGTTGGGTGAAGCGGTTGAGGAGTGCGGCGCGGATTTGCTGTTCGGCGACCTGACGGTCGAAATCCCTGGCCATGACGCGCTCACCCAGGCGCTTGAAACAACGCATCTTGGTTTCCACCAGGCTGCGGTGGTGATAACCGCTCCACTTTGAGGCAATCAAGGTTCGTCCGGCTTTTCGCAGACGATGTGCGAGATGTCGAGCGAGATGATCTTGCCCTTCTCCAGATCGTAACCCCAGGCAGCCAGCACGCCGTTCTTCGAGGTGACACGCTCTTGCTTGCCCCACCGTAGTAGAACTAGCATCTCCGTTTCGCTATCGCCGTCGAATTCGCACATCATCCTGCCGAGTACAAGTTGCTTAGATTTGTTATCGCGGGACGTAGCGTAATAGTCATGCTTTGGCAGGACGATTGCATCGAGGATGTGATAGTGCGGCAAGCTGCTGACCTTGCCTCTACCCAAGGTCAAGAAATAGTCCTTGCCACATCGGATGATGGCATAGCCGAATTCGTCGCTAATCATCCCCTCATTCACACCTTCATTCACGCAGCCATCCAACCCCGGAAGAGGATCACGTGTCGCCGTGTATTCGTAACCAACCATTTTCTTGGCGATTTCCGCCGGATCGGCGGCGACTGCAAGCGCCGACAAGCAGGACAGCGCTACCCCAATCGCAAAACGTCGCATGGGCTTACCCCCGTTCCAACACATTGACGCCGGGCACCAGCAGACCGGACGCACCTTTTGCCTTGAGACTCTTGTCGAAGCGCTCGATGAAGACGCTATTGATAGGCGTAGCGCCATAGAGTTGCACCGGATCGACATGACCAGTCAGGCGCCTCCGCTCTCTCCGAGTGATCGATGGGCCGAAAAAGGAGGCGTCTTCGATTCGATCTCCCCGCCCGCCCGAAAGCTCGACGGAGACTTGCCGGCTAGTAAGTCATCGCCACCAACCCACGCGCCATTGGCCAGAAAATCCCAACTCGATTTGCCACGACTCGCCGTATAATCCCCGCGTTTTCAACATCTTGCCCCGATTCGCCGCCCAATCATGCTGATCTGGTTCGTCGCTCTTTATCTGCTCGGGTCCATCGCCATTGGCCTGTTCGTGGCGTTTACCCGCGTCCATAACGCCAAGGATTTCGCCGTTGCCGGCCGCTGTTTGCCGATGCCGGTCGTCACCGCCACCGTGTTCGCCACCTGGTTCGGGGCCGAGGCCATTTTCGGCGTTTCCGCGACTTTCGTGAAGGACGGCCTGCACGGCGTCGTCGCCGACCCCTTCGGCGCCAGCATGTGCCTGGTCATCGCCGGCATCTTCTACGGCACCAAGATCTACAAGCTCAACGTGTTGACGCTCGGCGACTTCTTCCGCATGCGCTACAACCGCACGGTCGAGATTCTGACGACGTTATGCATCGTGGTTTCCTACCTGGGCTGGGTCTCGGCCCAGATCAAGGCGCTTGGCCTGGTGTTCTCGGTCGTCACCGACGGCGCCATCAGCCGCGAAGCAGGCATGGTGCTCGGCACCGCCATCGTGCTGACCTACACCACTTTCGGCGGTATGTTCTCGGTGGCTATTCTCGACTTCGTACAGATGGCCGTGGTCATGGGCGGCATACTGTTCATCGGCTACCTGGTCTCGGGCATGACCGGCGGCGTCGAAACCGTGGTTAGCCACGCCGCCGCGGCCGGCAAGCTGGATTTCTTCCCGCGCGGCGATTGGGTCCAATGGCTGGCCTTCATCGCCGCCTGGATGACCATGATGCTCGGCTCGATTCCGCAGCAGGACGTATTTCAGCGCATTACCTCGGCGAAGAGCGCGCGGGTCGCGATCATGGCCTCGATACTCGGCGGCACGATCTATTTCTGTTTCACTTTCGTGCCGATGTTCATCGCCTATGCGGCGACATTGATCAATCCCGAGCAGTTCAACGGCTTGATTGAGACCGACTCGCAACTGGTGTTGCCGACCCTGGTCATGCAGCACACCCCGGTTTTCGCCCAAGCCATCTTCTTCGGCGCCGTGCTCGCCGCGATCATGGCCTGCTCCTCGGCGACGCTGCTGGCGCCATCGGTGTCCTTCTCGGAAAACATCCTGCGCAACGTCTTTCCCGAGGTCAACGACCGCCAGTTGCTGCGCATGATGCGCCTGACCATGGTCTGTTTCGCCGGCGTCGTGCTGACTTTCGCCCTGAACACCAATGCTTCGATTTTCGAGATGGTCGAGAGCGCCTACAAGATCACCCTGGCCGGCGCCTTCGTGCCGCTGTTCTTCGGCGCCTACTGGTCGCGAGCAACGACCCAGGGCGCATTGTGCGCGATCATCGGCGGCGTCGGTACCTGGCTGGTCGTCGAAATCCTGATCGGCGAGGCCAGCCTGGTGCCGGCTCAGTTGATCGGGCTGGGCGTCAGCATCGTCGGCATGCTGGCCGGCTCGTTGCTGCCGCAGCGCTTCGGCCGCCAGACGCCGCAGGAGGATTTCCACAAGGCCCTGCACCACCGGGCGGCGGCGGAAACCCACCACGTCGCCCAACGCCCGCACCGCCACTGAAGCGGTCGCCGTCGCCGCATGCCTGGGCTGACGGAACCATCGCCAGCCCCTAAAATCCAGTCATGACCGAGCACGGCCGCAGCCCTATCCTTCTCGCCCGTTATCTCGCGCTGGCCTGGCTCGGGCTGATCGTCTACGGCAGCTTGCACCCGTTTTCCGGCTGGCGCGACACCGGCGTCTCGCCTTTCGCCTATCTCGACGCGAGTTGGCCGCGTTACTGGACCGTTTTCGATCTGCTGACCAACGTCGCTGTCTACCTGCCGCTCGGCTTTTTCATGACCCTGGCGCTAAGCCGCCTGCCCTGGCGTTTCACCGCGCCGCTGCTGGCCATCGTGCTCAGCGCCGGCGTCAGTTTCAGCATGGAAACGATACAGACCTGGCTGCCGTCGCGCGTGCCATCCAACCTCGATCTCGCCTGTAACGCCATCGGCGGCCTGCTCGGTGCCGTTTGGGCGCAAGCCGTCGGGCCACGCGTCTTCACCCACTTGGCGGCCCTCCAACAACGGCTGGTGGCGCCAATCCCGCACGCCGAAATGGGCCTGACCCTGCTCGGGTTGTGGCTGCTGGTGCCGCTGTCGCCGGAAACCCTGCTCTTCGGCGCCGGTGATTTTCGCCACTGGTTCGACTGGCCCGGCGCTGTCCCCTTCGCCGCTGAAAGCTTCGTCGTCATTGAGGCCAGCGTCACCGCCCTCAACATGCTGGCTATCGGCCTGATCGTCCGCCTGTTGTGCGCCCGCCTGCTCGCCGCCTGCCTGATCGTGCCGCTGTTCCTGGTGCTCGGACTGCTGGTGCGGACGCTGGCCACGGCCATTCTGATCGGCCCCGGCGAAGCGTTGGCCTGGCTGACTGCCGGCGCCCGCAGCGGCCTGCTCGTCGGCAGCCTGCTGCTGGCCGTGGCCATTCTGCTGCCGGCAACGCCGCGACTGATCCTGACCCTGTTGGCGCTGGCTGCCGGCACGATTCTGGTCAACCTGGCGCCGCCCAATCCCTACTCAATAACGGCCCTGGCTACTTGGCGCCAAGGCCATTTTCTCAATTTCAACGGCCTCACCCGGGTAGCCGCCACATTCTGGCCGTTCCTGGCCTTGCCCTTCCTGCTGCTGGCTACGCACCGCCCGGAGCGTTCCACGTGAAACCTGGCCGCCCTCTATAATGGAGGCCCACCAAGGAGCCCATCGATGAGTTATTTCACCCACCACGTATTCATTTGCTGCAACCAGCGCGACGACAACGAACAATGCTGCAACGCCATCGGCGGTACCGATGCCTTCACCTACGCCAAGGACCGCATCGGCGCCCTGAAGAAAAATGGCGCTGGCGCCGTCCGCATCAACAAGGCCGGCTGCCTCGGCCGCTGCGACAGCGGCCCGGTGATGGTCATCTACCCGGAAGAAACCTGGTACAGCTTCATTGACCGTGACGACGTCGAGGAAATCATCCAGGAACACCTGCTCAACGGCCGTGTCGTGGACCGCCTAAAAATCTGAATCATGCGCGCGCCGGAAGAAAAACTGCTGCTTGCCGGCCCGGCCGGCCACATCGACGTGATCATGGAGCGCCCCGACGCGCCGCGCGGTATCGCGCTGATCGCCCACCCGCACCCGCTGGGCGGCGGCGCCAACACCAACAAGGTTGCCTACACGCTGGCGCGCACCTTCGTCAGTCTCGGCTATGCCGCTTTCCGCCCCAATTTTCGCGGCGTCGGCGGCAGCGAAGGGGAGCATGACGAAGGCCGCGGTGAGACCGACGACCTGCTGGTCGTGCTCGACGAGGCCAAGCGCCGCTGCGGCGATCTGCCGGTGGTACTGGCCGGTTTCTCCTTCGGTGCCTACTGCCAGGCCCGCGTCGCCAAGTGCTTGGCCGAGGTTGGCCATCCGGCCCAGCGCCTGGTCCTGGTTGGCACCGCCGCCGGCTTCGTCGAAGGCACCCGCCAATACGACACCGAGGCGGTGCCGCACGACACCATCGTCATCCACGGCTCAGCCGACGAGACAGTGCCGCTGGCCAACGTCTTCGACTGGGCCCGGCCGCTCGACCTGCCGGTGGTGGTGGTGCCGGGTGCCGACCATTTCTTCCACCGCCGGCTGCACCTCATCCGCGACATCGTCACCCGGGCGTGGCGACACTAGACGCCGCACCGGCGCTGGCCGTCGTCGACCTGTGCAAGACCTACGCCGGCACCACCGTCGTCGATAGCCTGTCGTTCACCGTCGAGCCAGGCCGTTGTTTTGGATTGCTCGGCCCCAACGGGGCCGGCAAGACCACCACGCTGCGCCTCTGCCTCGGCCTGACGGCACCGGATAGCGGCACGATCACGCTCGACGGCCACGCCATCCCGGCTGCTGCCCAAACGGCGCGAATCCGGGTCGGCGTGGTGCCGCAATTCGACAACCTCGACCCGGATTTCACCTGCCGCGAAAACCTGCTCGTTTTCGGCCGCTATTTCGGCCTGCACGATGCCGAGATTCGCGCCCGCATTCCATCCCTGCTTGAATTCGCCAGCCTTGGCAGCAAGGCCGAGGCCCGCCTGGCGACGCTGTCCGGCGGCATGAAGCGGCGCCTGACCCTGGCCCGGGCGCTGGTCAACGACCCCAATGTGGTTTTTCTCGACGAGCCGACCACCGGTCTCGATCCACAGGCCCGCCATCTGATCTGGGAGCGCCTGAAGCAACTCAAGACAGCCGGCAAGACGCTGATCCTGACCACCCATTTCATGGACGAGGCCGAGCGCCTGTGCGACTCGCTGATCGTCATCGACCACGGGCGCAAGATTGCCGAAGGCAGTCCGCGGCAACTGATCGCCGCGCACATCGAACCGCAGGTGGTCGAAGTTTACGATGAGGCCGGTGGCAACCTGCCGACCTTCGTCGCCGCTGTCCGGCCGCTGGCCGAACGGGTCGAGATCAGCGGCGAGACGGCCTTTTTCTACTGCCGCGAGCCGCGCCCGTTGCTCGACCGCCTGGCCGAAGCGCACGGCTTGCGCTACGTGCACCGCGCTGCCAACCTCGAAGACGTGTTCATCAAGCTGACCGGCCGCGAATTGCGCGACTGAGACGCTTCCTGCCAAGAACGGGCGCGGGCGGCAGCCCGACCGGCCCCGGTGCTTCTTCTATAATCGATATCTTTGCCATCCGGAGACCCGCGCATGTCGATGCCAGCACGATCCGCCCTGCCGATGACGCCGGAAGGAGCCTCCTGATGTCGGCCCTGGCCGCCGGCACCTGCCGCCTCGGCTTCCTGCCGGTGTGGCGGCGCAACTTCCTGGTCTGGCGCAAACTGGCCCTGCCTTCCGTTCTCGGCAACCTGGCCGATCCGCTGATCTACATGCTCGGCCTCGGCTACGGCCTGGGTGCCATGCTGCCCTCCGTCGACGGCCAGCCCTACGTCGCCTTCCTGGCCGGCGGCATGGTGTGCGCCTCGACGATGAATGCCGCCACCTTCGAGGCACTGTATTCCGCCTTCTCGCGCATGCACGTGCAGAAGACCTGGGAGGCTATCCTCAACACGCCGCTCGGCCTTACCGACGTGGTCGCCGGCGAATTGTTCTGGGCGGCGACCAAATCCCTGTTCTCCGGCAGCGCCATCCTCATCGTCATCACCGCGCTCGGCCTCAGTAACGGCCCGCTGCTGTTCTGGGCGCTGCCGGCCATCGCCCTGACCGGCTTGGCCTTCGCCGCGCTGGGCCTGATCTGGAACGCGCTGGCGCCGTCCTACGATTTCTTCATGTACTACTTCACGCTGTTCATCACGCCGATGACGCTGATTTCCGGCGTTTTCTTTCCGGCCGACCAGTTGCCTAGTTGGCTCGCCACCCTCGGCGCTTGGCTGCCGCTGGCCCAAGGCGTGGCGCTGGTGCGCCCGCTGCTCGCCGGCCAGATTCCGGCCGATGCCCTGATTCACGTCATGGCACTGCTCGCCACCACCGCCGTAGCCTTCGCCATCGCCCTGCGCCTGACCCGCCGCCGCCTGCTCAAGTAGAATTCGCCGATGGAACCACTATTGCTGATTACCAATTGCCCCGACGAAACCGTGGCCAACGCCATTGCGCTGGCCGTCGTCGAGGAGAAGCTGGCCGCCTGCGTCAACCTGCTGCCACGCGTGCAATCCATATACCGCTGGCAAGGTGTGGTCGAATCGGCCAGCGAAATTCCGCTGCTGATCAAGACCACCGGCGAGCGCTACGCGGCGCTCGAAGCACGCATCCGCGAACTACATCCGTACACCGTGCCGGAAATCATCGCCGTGCCGATCAGCCGCGGCCTGCCGGCCTATTTGAACTGGCTGGCCGAGGAAACGCGCCAATGACCCGGCGCCTGCTGTGGCTACTCTTTGCCTTGCTCGCGTTCACGGCTCGGGCCGAGGAATTCCTCGATCCGGCAGTAGCCTTCCAGCCGAGCGCCCGGGCGCTCGACGGCGAGACCATCGAGGTCGTCTTCAGCATCGCCAAAGGCTACTACCTGTATCGCAACAAATTTCGCTTCGCCATCGACAGCGACGCGGCGGTACTCGGCGAGCCGATCCTGCCCAAGGGCAAGGAGAAGGACGACGACACCTTCGGCAAGGTCGAGGTTTATTTCAATACGGTAGCCATTCGCCTGCCGGTCGAGCGTAGCGTTTCCGGGCCGTTACCGTTGCGCCTGGCAGTGACCTCTCAAGGTTGTGCCGAGGCCGGCGTCTGCTACCCGCCGCAAACGCAAACGCTAAGCCTGACCTTGCCGGACCCGGCAACGACCCCGAGCCTGGCGGCAGCCGGAGAAAGCGTCGGCGACGAGAGCGGTGCAATCGCCGCGACACTGCGCAACGCCGGTTTCTGGACCAGCCTCGCCTTCTTCTTCGCCGCCGGCATCGGCCTGGCGCTGACACCCTGCGTCCTGCCGATGGTCCCCATCCTCTCCAGCATCATCGCCGGCCAAGGACAACGGGCCTCGCATACCCGCGGCCTGGTGTTGTCACTGGCCTACGTGCTGGGCATGGCGCTGACCTATGCCGCCGCCGGCGTCGCCGCTGGCCTCAGCGGTACGCTGCTTTCGGCAGCCTTGCAAAACGGTTGGGTGCTCGGCACCTTCGCCCTGATTTTCGTGCTGCTCTCCTTCTCGATGTTCGGTTTCTATGAACTGCAACTGCCGACTGCATTGCAGAGCAGGCTATCGGAAGAATCCGGCCATCTGCGCGGCGGCCGTGGCTTCGGCGTGTTCCTGATGGGCGCGCTGTCGGCGCTGATCGTCGGCCCCTGTGTCGCCGCGCCGCTGGCCGGAGCACTGCTTTACATCGGCCAGACCGGCGACGCGGTGCTCGGCGGCGCGGCGCTGTTCGTCATGGCGCTCGGCATGGGCGCGCCGCTGATCGCCGTCGGCGTTGCCGGCGGCTCGCTGCTACCCAAGACCGGGCCGTGGATGGAAGGCGTCAAGAAAGGCTTCGGCGTGCTGCTGCTGGCCACCGCGCTGTGGCTGCTATCGCCGGTGCTGCCGGCGGTCGTTAGTATGTTTGGCTGGGCGCTGCTGCTAATCATCCCGGCCATCTATCTGCATGCCCTCGATCCGCTGCCGCCACGGGCAAGCGGCGGCCAGCGCTTCTGGAAAGGCATCGGTATCGTCATGCTGCTGAGCGGCGCGGCGCTGCTGCTCGGCGCCCTGGCCGGTGGCCGCGACCCGCTGCAACCGCTGGCCGGCCTACGCGGTGGCGTGAGCGCCGCGCAACCGGCCAGGCTGCCATTCGAGCCGGTCCGCTCGATAGCCGAGCTGGAGCGCCGCATCGCCGCCGCCGACCGGCCGGTAATGCTCGATTTCTATGCCGACTGGTGCGTCTCGTGCAAGGAAATGGAGAAATACACCTTCTCCGACCCGGCAGTGCGGGACAAACTGGCTGGCTTCACACTGCTCAAGGCCGACGTCACCGCCAACAGCAACGAGGACAAGGCGCTACTCGCCCGCTTCCAGCTATACGGGCCGCCCGGCATCATCTTTTTCGCGGCCGACGGACGCCAGATCGACAACGTGCGCATCGTCGGCTTCCAGGATGCGGCGACCTTCCTGCGCAACCTGGAACGGATCATCTAAGCCCTGAAAAATAGCGGCGATCTTGCCGCAAGCAGCCGGCCTTGGGCTAAAAACGTGCCGGCTATGGATTAGCTCCGCGCATTTCTCCATGATCGCCTTGACATGGCTCCAGAGCAGGCACTAGTGCAGAAGGACGTGGACCGCACCGCGCCAATGTCAAAGGCATTTAACACCCCACTTTTTCGCGGATGAAGAAGATCGCTGCGACACATTGCCTCATGTGGCACTGTGTCACAGCGCCGCTTGCAAGACCCTCTCTAGAATCGTTTTTTCAAAAAAACAGTCAGCAAGGGGGAAAACATGGAACAAAACGCCAAAACCCAGCGGCAAATTTGCTCTGGTGTTTGGGGGGTGGCTGCCTGCGGTCTGTTGTGGATAGCGGACGCAATAGCGGAAGAACCGGTACGACTGGATGAAGTGTCCGTGACGGCAACTCGTGTAGAGCGTCCGACAGGCGAAGTACCGCAGGCCATTTCCGTCGTCGGCAGGGAAACCCTGGCCGACAAGAAAATGTTCAACGTCAAGGAAGCCTTGCAGGAAATGCCTGGCGTACTGGTCGACAGCAAGAACGGCGGCTCCGACGCACGGCTGCTCATTCGTGGCGCGGGACTGAAGGCCCCTTACGGTATCCGGGAGATCATGGTGCTACGGGACGGCGTGCCGCTCACCGATCCGGACAGCCTGACCCGGCTCGATCTCGTCGATACCCAGGACATCGAGCGCATCGAAGTCGCCAAGGGGCCGGGTAACCTGTTCGCGGCAGGTAGCGCGGGTGGCGCGATCCACATTATCTCGAAATCGGTTTTCGACGACACGGCGAACAATTTCAAGGCGGGTCTAGGCAGCTATGGCGCACGGAATCTTCATCTGCGCTATGGCGGCATGGTCAGCGATCAGCAAGCCATCGCCTTGACCGTAAGCCGTCGTGAAATGGAAAACGGCTGGCGATCGTGGAATGAATTCGACACCACGCAAGCTTCGCTGAAGCACGGTATCGACCTTGGAGATGGCGCTTTGCTGGAAAGTGAGATTTCCTATACCGAATCCAACATGCAGTCGCCGGGCGTTGTCGACGAGGCCCTGTTCAATCGCTTCAAGTCGACCGGACGCCAGAAAGAAAGCTCGGAACCCTGGCAGCACAACGGCCGCTATTCCAAGGTCTGGTTTCTGAATACCCGCCTGGAAAAGGAAATCGGCGATATCACCTTCAAACCGCGCCTCTACTACAACACCTGGTATCACTTCCATCCCGTGAGCGGCGGCATCAATGAAGCTGAAGAATGGGTATCCAATGTCGGGGTGGATCTCGAAACACACTGGCACCACAACAAGGGAACGCTGGTCGCCGGTGTCACCGCGCGCCGGGAACGGACGCCCGATTCGCGGAAATACGAGTTCGCCGATGTCTTGACGTCTGGCGGCAGGATCGTGGCCACGCTATCCGACCGCAAGGGGGACTTGATGAAAACCAGCGATGCGACATCCCTGTTGACCGGCGTGTACATCCAGGAATCCTGGCGTCCCGGTGAGCGCTGGATTGTCGACCTGGGGATACGCTACGACGTCGTGGATTTCGACGATACCACCATGGAATATCGTAAATTCGATTACTCAAGCGGAAGCTACAAGGCCGGCGCCGGCCTGATCCGCACACAAAAGACCTTTTATCTGCCGGCGCCGAAATTGGCCGTAAGTTATCGGATCGCCGAGGGGCTCAATCTGTTCGGCATGGTCGCGCGCGCCGGCCAGATTCCCTCGTTCAGCGAGTTGTCCGATAACCCCAGCCTTGAAGCGCCGGTTTCCACCAATTACGAGATCGGCCTGAAAGGGCGGGCGCGCGACTGGTCGTTCGACACCAGCGTTTATTTCAACCCGGTCGAAAAAGAGATCGTTCAGCAAAACAACGGCGGCGTGGTCAGCTACCTGAATGCCGGCAAGACCGAGAAAAAGGGCTTCGAGTTTTCCGCACGCTATGCGTTTGACCGCAACTGGGATGCGGGCGGATATTTCAGCTATACCGACTACCGTTACAAGGATTTCACCGAACCGGTCCGGGTCGGGGCGACAACCGTCAACAAGGATCGCAGCGGCAATACCCTGCCGTTTATTCCGCGCAGCCAATACGGTCTTTTTGCTGGCTGGACACAGGGTGGCTGGCGCGCCCGGGTCTCGACCAACACCTGGGGCAGCTACTGGATGGACAGCGCCAATACGGAACGCTACGGCGGCTGGGACTGGGTAACCAATCTTGCGGCGAGTTATCAGTGGCGGGGGCACTCGTTGTCGATGAACGTCGATAACCTGTTCAACAAGCGTTATGCGATGGAAGCAAAGAAAGATACCGCCGGAAAAGTGACCTATGCGGTGGCAGCGCCACGCGCTCTGCTGTTCACGTATCGCTACGATTTTCAATAAGAGGCCGCCATGCGATCCATACTGGTTTTCGCACTGTTGTTTGGCATGACCGGCTTGCTGTGGGCGCAGCACGATGAACATCGGCAGCCGACCGGCGAGCGCGGTAGCGGACGTGGTAGTGGTGGGCGCGGCGGCTGGACGGCGCAGCCCCTGCTGCTGCTTGAGCGCGGCGACGAGCGCGCCTCGACAACGCTCCGGGTGCGCGGCCCTAAGGTACCGTCGGTTACGGTTTTCGGCCCGGCCGGCGGCGAGCAGGAATTTCAACTCGTCGACGGCCGCGCGAAGATCCAGGTTGCCAATACCGGAATAGGAAATTACCACTGGCTTCAGGTTCGTGACGAGAAGGAACAGCATGTCGGGGTCGCCACGACGGTGTGGTACTCCTCGCTGGCCGGGCCTTCGCCGCGCCGCCTGCTCGAAACGAGGCACAGCGAACTCGAAATCGTGCCCACCCCTTTGCCGCGCGAGCACGCCAATTATCGCGAAAGTGAGAAATGGCGCTTTATGGTGCGCTACGAGGGGCAACCACTGGCCGAGCAGCGCCTGCTCCTGGAAACGGAAAACGGTTCACGCAGCGCTTTCGTAACGGATGCCCAGGGCGTGGCAACCGTCCTGTTCCCGCGAGACTTCGCCGGCAAACCGGGCAGATCCGGTCATGGCCCCCGGCCCAGGGCGGGATTCGTGTTGAGCACCGAACACGTCGTCGGTGAACGGCACTTTGTCACCACTTTCAATACCGTCTATGGCGAGGACATTGATCGCGGGCGCAGTCTTGGCTGGGGCGCCGCCTTTGGCGTGTTTGGCATGCTATCGGCCTTGCCGCTGCTTCGTCGGCGCAAACGGTCAGAGAACAAGGAGCAATCATGTTGAAATCCTGGATTGCAAATCTTGGGCGTCTGCGCCTGATCGTCCAGTTGCTGATGCTGTTTCTCACCGTCTATGGCGGCATATTCGTCGGCAGCTACACGGCTGACAAGCTGTCGAACTCGCTGCCCGCGCTTTCCTGCGCCTACGATCAGATGAACGGCGGTTATTGCACGCTGATTCGCTATCAGCACAATTTACACCACAGCGTTGGCATGGTTATCGCACGGACAGGTGAAGTCACCGTAGCGATGATCGTGCCCCTGCTGATTCTGCTGGCCAGCTTTTTTGCCTTCTTCTTTGTACTCGGCAAAGCCTTTTGCGGCTGGGTCTGCCCGCTGGGAACGCTACAGGAATTTGTCGGACGGATTGGACGGCGCTTCGGCATCGGGGTACGCCGGGTCGAGCCGGGCGATCTTGGGCCGGTATCGCGTGTACGTCCCGTCAAGTGGCTGATTCTGGTCGGAATGGTTTTTCTGCTGCCATTGCTGGCAGGGCTGGGGGTGGTATCGCATTCTCTGGGTAACCCTTTTTGCGACACCTGTCCGTCGCGCATTGCCACGACACTGTTGACCGGAAATGCCGACCAACTGGCATTGAACATGGGTGATGGCTGGTCGTTTGGACTTGGCGCGGTGGCGAACTGGCTGATCGGATTCATGATCGTCGGTGCGTTGGCGTTGCGCCTGCCTTTCTGTCGCATTTGTCCGCTGCTTGCCTTCAATTCACTTTTTCAGCGTTTGTCGCTGGCGCGTCTCTCCAAGCCATCACGGGCCAATTGCGGCAATTGCCGTATTTGTACCGATGCCTGCCCGATGGATATTCCCGAAATTTCGCAGGCCGAAGGAAAGAAGGCCTACAACGAGGATTGCACCTTGTGTGGGCGCTGCGCCGAATATTGCCCGCAGGACGGGGTAGTCAGTATCAAGTGGGCAAACATTACCGTGTTCCGTTCAAACCGCGAGTATTACAAGACGCGCGTGCGGGGCGAATTGCCGGACGGTACGGTCAAACTTCCCGCGAAGGGGAAAAACGATGCCTGAAGCAACGGCCAGCATTGGCTTGGGGACGGTCTGGCTGCTTGGTGCCTCGATGGGTCTGACGGCTTGCGCGGCCAGTTGCCTACCGTTCATCGGCACCTGGGCGCTGGGTCGGGCCAGTGGCGATTCCGAAGCTTTTCGCCATACGCTGAGCTTTCTGACCGGCCGGGTGCTGGCTTACACGCTGCTTGCCCTGGTCGCGGGAATGGCCGGCTTGAGTCTGGCACATGCGCTGGGCGGCATTTGGGGAAGCCTGGCGATCGGTGGCACCAGCATACTGGCGGGTTTATGGTTATTGGTGGGCAAACGTTCTTCAGGTTGTTCCAAGCCGTCAACATCCACGCAGACGATCCGTTGGGGACGCCCCCGTGACGCAACACCGCCTTTTCTGATGGGCGCAGCACTGGCGCTAACGCCCTGCACGCCGCTTACTTCACTGCTCGCCCTGGCGGCTCAGGCAGAAGATCCGCTACGTGGTGCCAGTTTCGGCTTGGTCTTTGGTATTGGCGCGACGGTGACGCCAATCCTGCTGCTCGTGCCACTGGCCGGCCGCCTGGGCATGGCGCTACGCGAGGAACGGGACTGGCTGACGCCGTGGCTGATGCGTGCGGCTGGGGTAGTGCTGATATTGCTTGGTTTGCGACGCATCATTCCATTGATCTAGTCTCGGGCATGGACAGGCGCGGCGATCAAGGTGATATGGCAATCGGCGGCAGGCCGACGAAAGCAAAGCATGTCGATATATCATCCGGACATGACCTGCGAGCACCATATGACTTATTTCCTCAACGTCCGGCGACCTATCGCGGCGGGTAGGGCCGGAATGACAAGTATCCCGGCAATCGGAAAAATCGCTTCGACCGGCGACGACTGGCCAGCCCCGGACGCACCACGATGCCTGCCGGCCTAACCGACCGTCCATCACTGTCCGGCCGTTGCCGACGCTGGCTGGCGCGGCAGCAGCAACTGGTCGGTTTTTCCGCACTGACCCTGGCCGCCACCCTGTCGCCATCCTGCTACGACCGCCGGACCAGGCGCAGCCTGGCCGCCGTGCTCTGCCTCGGCGCTTGGCAGATACTGCCCAGCTACCTGCTGGCCAGCATCCTGGTCGGCACCGTGCTGACCCATATCGTCGCCGTCACCAGCGCCAGCTACGGCCTGTCGCATCTGGCCCTGGAGGCCGTGGTCCGCGTTCTGGTGCTGGAATTGGTGCCGCTCGCCGCGGCGCTGTTCGTCGCCTTGCGCCTAGCCCCGGTCGCCATGCAGCACTTGGCCCGCCCGCCCGGCGCGCCGCCGCCGGGTTATCGCCAGTTGCTACCCTTCGCCGTCGGCAGTGCCGGGGCCGTGTTAGTGCTGGCCGTGCTCGGTGGCATCAGTATGCTGGCCGTCGCTTACCTGGTGGTGTACGGCGTCAATCAGTGGGCACTGGCCAATTACGCGCGGCTGATCGGCCAAGTGTTCGATCCGGCCATGGCCCTGGTGTTCACGGTCAAGTTGCTGCTCTTCGCCGGTGTCGTCGGCCTGGCCCCGGCTACCGTTGCCCTTGAGGGCGGTCCCACTGATCCGGTATTGCGCCAAATGCGGGTGATGGCCCGCCTGCTGGCACTGCTGATCCTGATCGAAGCCGCCCTGCTGATCCTACCCCGCCTCTAGGAAGCCCCATGTCCACGCCCGAACCGCCCTTCAACCCGCCGGATATTCCCCATGCCCCGCAAAAAGCCGCCGCGCTGCTGCTGCTGACCTTGCTGCTGGTGGTCGGTTTCGTGCTGTTCGTGCTGAATGCCCGTGGCGTGTTCGAAAGCAACCAGCATCTGGTACTGGTCGCCGATAGCGCCGAGGGCATCAGCGTCGGCAGCAACCTCACTTTCTCCGGTTTCATCATCGGCCGCGTTGCCCGCATTGAACTCGGCGAAGATGGCAAGGCACTGTTCCACATCAACGTACCGGTCAGTGACGCGCGCTGGCTGCGCAAGTCCTCGGTATTCACACTCGAACGCGGCGTGGTCGGCGGCGCCAGCCTGCGCGCCTTCAGCGGCATGCTCGATGATCCGCCACTGGACGACGGCGCCCGCCGCGACGTGCTGATCGGCGATGCGGCGGCCGGCTTGCCGCAACTGGTGGTCGGTATCCAACAACTGGTCGCCAATCTCGAACGCCTGACCGCCGAACAATCGGCGCTGTCGGCCAGCCTGGACAACCTGCGCCAGTTCAGCACCGCCCTCAACGGCCGCTACGGCGCCCTCAACGCCCTGCTCGGCGGCGAGCAGAATGCCCGCCAGGTAGTAGCTGCCCTGGAACGCACCAATGCGTTGCTGGCCAAGGCCGATGCCAGCCTGTTCGACCACGACGGCCTGACCGACCAAGCCAAGTTATCGCTCGGCGAACTGGCAAAACTGCTGGCCGAAGCCCGTGCCAGCCTGGGCAAAGTCGATGCCATTCTGGGCGAGGCCCAGGTTGTCGCCGCCAACGCCCGCGTGGCGAGCAGCGATCTCGATGCCTTGCGCAACGATGTGGAAACGACGCTGCGCCGGGTTAACGCGCTAAGCGAGCAGTTGAACCAGAAATGGCCGTTCGCCAAGGAAAGGGAGTTGAAACTGCCATGAAGCGTCTGTTTGTTCCGCTGATTGCAGCCGGCCTGCTGAGCGCCTGCACCGCCCCGTCGTCACCGCGCTGGCTACTGGAAACCGACGCCGCGCTCAACGCTTGGCGCGAAGCTTACCTGGGCGGCGACGAGCGCGCCGCTGGCCGCGAACTGGCCCTGGCCCGGCGCGAAGTCGGGCGCGGCGGCGACGCGACGCTGATGGCGCGGGTCGAATTGACCGTTTGCGCGGCCCAGGCGGCCAGCCTGGCCGCTGGCGACTGCCCGGCCTTCCACCCCTTGGCGACCGATGCGGGAGCCGCCGAAAACACCTACGCCGCCTACCTGGCCGGCGCGAACTTCGCCGCCGACCAGTTACCGGCCACCCAGCGACAGGCTTGGCAAAGCGGCACGACCGCCGATCTGGCGGCCATCGCCGATCCGCTTGCCCGCCTACTCGCCGCGGCCATGCTGCGACGCGATGGCCGCCTGCCGGACGAAGCCTACGGTCTGGCGATCAACACGGCGGCCGAGCAAGGCTGGCGACGGCCCTTGCTCGCCTGGCTCGCCGCCGACCGCGACCGCCTGCTGGCGCGCGACGAAACCGAGGCTGCCGCCGAGCGGCAGCGGCGCATCGAACGCATCATTGCCTCCGGCAGCCACTGAACACAGCCGGTACGCGTGAAACAGAAGTGCGGTGTTCAAGGCAAAGGATTTACATAGCCCCCGGCAACGGCTTCAACCTGCGCGCAAACGGCCAGCAGCGATTCGTCGCACCAGCGTTTGCCGATCCACTGCAAGCCCACGGGCAGGCCGTCTTCGATACCTGTAGGCAAAACGACGACGGGACTGCCGGTCAATGAAAAGGGTGTGGTCCAGCCGATGGTGGCTTCCATGTAGGACAAGAAACGCTGGTCAACTTTGAGCTTGGGCGGTTTTCTGAAGCCCCCCAGACGGCAATGCGGGTAGGCGACGACGGAGGCCACGGGGCAAACCCACGCATCCCAATCATCAAGAAATACTTCCAGTTGTTCGGTCAGGTGTTCACGCAGGTTCAGGGCTTCGTTGTAGCGCCGGCTGCTGAAGGAAAATCCGCGCAGAAACGCCCGTGTGACAGGCTCCGACGCCGGCACGAGATGGCCGAAGAGCGAAAACATGTGCCGCTGCATCGCGGGCAGGCCCAAGCCGATCTCGGTTCCGGCGATGATGCCGTAGGCGTGCCACGCTTTCTCGAAATCAAATTGCGGAGGACTACGGCGCTCGACAGTCATGCCTTGCTGCCGCAACCCTTCCACGGTGCGGGCAAGCGCGTCGCGTGTACGCTGGCACAACGGCAGACCGCCAAAATCGTCCCACCAGGCAATACGTAAAGGCTGTTCGATGACCGCTGGCATGATGATGGGCAGCGGTGGCACTTCGCTGTCGATGCCATCCGGCCCGGCGAGCAGTTGCAGACCGAGCTGTAGATCGTCGATGCAGCGCGCCAAGAGGCCAAAGGACAGCAGGTGGCGTACGCTGCGCCCCCCGGTGGGCAGGTGGGGAATGTGGCCGGTACGCGGAATGCGGTTTTCCGTTGCCTTCAACCCCGCCACGCCGCAGTAGGCAGCGGGGATGCGGATGGAACCGGCAATATCGCTGCCGGGATCGAGGAAAGAAAACCCCGCCGCAACCGCCGCCGCGCTGCCGCCCGAACTGCCACCGGGCGTAAGGGCTGTATTCCAGGGGTTATGGGTTGCGCCAAAAAGCGGACTCCAGCATTGCGGATCGCCCGCCAGTTCCGGCAGGTTGGTTTTGCCGAGAACGATGGCGCCAGCGGCTTTGAGCCGTGCAACCACGGTGGCATCCCGCGCCGGAATGTAGTTGGCCAAAGGCGGATGACTGCTGGTGGTTTTGAGTCCAGCGGTCTCGAAGGCATCCTTGACGGAGATCGGAATGCCGTGCAAAGGTGGCAGATTTTCATGCCCCAGTTCCCTCAGGGCATCGGCCCGTCGCGCTGACTCCAATGCACCCTGTTCATCGAGAGTGACAATGGCGTTGATCGCTGGATTGTGCTGTTTGATTCGGGCCAGACTGGATTCAACCAGTTCCGTGGCAGAAATCTCGCCACAAATGATTTTTTGTGCGGTGTGGCGTGCGGAATCAGTGAGTGTCATGGCATCGCTACTTCAGTTAAGCGCCGCCGCCGAATTCGAGCGCCGCAAAAGCCGTGTGCTCGACTGCGGCTTCGCTGGCGGCTGATTTCTATTTGTCGCCTTTCAGAACATGCAGTTTCGCCATGAAAAACACCAGGGACACAATGATCGCGCTGATGGCCAGGCCGAAGGAAAGAATGTCCCGGCTTCCGTCCCAGGCGAAAACTTCCTTGAGAAACAGAACGGCCAGCACCGCGATGATGACGCTCATCAGATTTCTTTTGAGGTCTTCGAGATCGCGGATTTGCAGCCATTTCGGCAAGGGGGCGTCATCATCGATGAACAGGGAGTACAGGCCCATGCTGATGATGTAGGCGCCGATAGCGATCAGATAAACGTCTATCCCTTCGATGATGCTGATCGCAACGGCTTTGACGGAACCGACTGATGGGTCGAAGATTGCCCCGAACCTGAAAATTGCCCGCACCACCGAAGCGCTTTCGTAGATGATGAGAAACAGCGCGAAAAGCAGCGTAAAGAAAAAGGGAATGGCGATTACAAATCGGCTCAGCGAAACAAGCTTGCGCAGCATCACGGTAAATCCCCCTTGATTTCGGGAAAGCGGTTCTGTCGTCTCAGCCCTTGCCCATCGCCGCCTTTTTCTGCTGAGAGGTCACTATGCTTCTCAATGCGGGCACTGATCGAATGACGAATTTCTCGATCTCAACGACGAAGAAGAACAGAATCCCTCCGCCAAGCAACCCAAGCCAGGTCGCCCAAGGCAGGGCATCGGTATTGAAGATGGCGTGGAACGGCATGGCGTAGGTAAACAGGAGTTGCAGCACCACCACCGTGCCAACGCCGTACCAAAGGTAGGAATTACCCATATGGGCACGCAGGGACAACGACGAGTCAAGCAGGTAGCGGCTGTTGAACAGATAGATCACCTGACCCAACGTGATGGCGTTGACGGCGGCCGTGCGGGCCATCGGGTCGGACGCGCCCTGCGACTTCATCCAGAAGAAAACCGCCAGCGTATAGAGCACCAGCAGCGCGCCGACGAAAAGAATGCGCCAGACGCCAAAGAGCGTGATGATGGGCCGGTCGACGGCGCGCGGCGGGCGGCGCATGACATCACTCTCGTGGGGCTCGAAGGAAATGGTCAGGCTGAGCGCAACGGAAGTGACCATATTCACCCACAGCACTTGCGGCGCAGTGATCGGCAACGTGAAGCCGAGGATGATCGCGATGGCAATCACGGCCCCTTGCGCGACATTGGTCGGCAACGTGAAGAGCATGGCCTTTTCGATGTTGTTGTAGACCGTGCGCCCCTCCGTCACCGCGGCGGAGATGGAGGCGAAATTGTCATCGGCAAGGATCATCCCCGCCGCTTCCTTGGTCACTTCCGTGCCTTTGATCCCCATCGCCACGCCGATGTCCGCCTTCTTGAGCGCCGGCGCGTCGTTGACCCCGTCGCCGGTCATGGCGACGATCTGCCGGTTGGCCTGGATCGCCTTGACGAGCCTGAGCTTGTGCTCGGGGCTGGTGCGGGCGAAGACGTCGACGTCGCGCACACAGTCCTGCAGCTCGGCGTCGTTCATCGCCTCGATCTCGGCGCCAGTCACCGCCGTCTTGCCGTCGCCAATGCCGAGCATGCCGGCGATCGCCGCCGCCGTGATCTTGTGATCACCGGTGATCATGGTGATACGGATACCGCCGTCGTGACATTCGCGCACGGCCTCGATGGCCTCCTTGCGCGGCGGGTCCATCAGCCCCACCAAGCCCAGGAGCACGAGGTTCCTGGGTAGATCCTGCGGACTGAGGCTGCCAACGGCCAGACCCGGATTCGGCAACCAGGCCAGCGCCAACACCCGTTCGCCCTGCGCGGCAAGCTGGTCGCCCTCCTGGGCGAAATAGCCGCGATCGAGTGGCGCCGGGCCGGCTTCCGTCTGCTGCCGGTCGCAGTGTTCGAGAATCACTTCTGGCGCACCTTTGACGAGCAGCATGTCGCCGTCCGCCGCACGGTTCAGCGTCGCCATGAACTTGTGCTCGGATTCGAAGGGAATGGCGTCGACGCGCGGCGCGGCGGCCGCCTCGGCGGCACGGTCCATGCCGAGCTTGGTAGCAAAAGGATAGAGCGCGCCCTCGGTCGGGTCGCCCTCGACTTTCCATTTCCCTTCCTCGGCGAAAAGTTCGGCATCGTTGCACAGCAGGGAGACGCGAGCCATCAGTCCGAGCACCGCCGACGGAGCACCGACGGGCTTGCCATCGGCAAGAACCTCGCCTTCGGAGGCGTAGCCATTGCCCGTCACCTGGTAGGTCGCTCCGGCGGTGACGGCCGAAGTCACCATCATTTCCATCAAGGTCAGCGTACCGGTTTTGTCCGAGCAGATACGCGACACTGAACCCAGGGTTTCGACTGCCGGCAGGCGACGGATGATGGCATTGCGCTTGGCCATGCGCGTCACGCCGATGGCCAGCGTGATGGTGATGATCGCCGGCAGACCCTCCGGGATGATGGATACCACGATGCCGACGATAGCCTGGAACAGCTCGACAAAAGTCATGTGGCCAAGCCAGTGCCCCCAGGAAAACAGCAGCACGCTGAGAACCGCGATGACCACCGTGATGACATGGCCGAATTTCTTGATCTGGGTCAGCAGCGGCGTTTCGAGGACGCTAACCTCGGCCAGCATCTGATTGATCCGCCCCAGTTCGGTTTGGCTTCCCGTCGCCACGACGATACCGGTCGCCCGACCGGAAACGACCATGGTGCCGGAGAAGGCGATATTCTCGCGATCGCCGACCGTGGCCTTGGCGGCTATCGCGTCGGCAATCTTCGTCGCCGGCAGGGATTCGCCGGTCAGCGCCGCTTCTTCCGTGCGCAGGTTCTTGACATCGATCAGGCGCAGATCGGCCGGGATCTTATCGCCCGATTCCAGCAGCACGACGTCACCGGGGACGATATCTTCAGCGGGAATCAGGCGGACCAAGCCGTCGCGCAGGACGCGCGCCTCCGCCGACAGCATGTTGCGGATCGAATCGAGCGCCTTCTCGGCACGGCCCTCCTGGATGAAGCCCAGCAACGAGTTGAGGACGACGACGGCGAAGATGATCGACGCATCGAGCCACAGGCTCAACATCAACTTGATGAAGCCAGCGACGAGCAGGACGTGGATCAGGATATTGTTGAATTGGGCCAGGAAGCGGGCAAGCGGACCTTTTCTCTTGCCGTGCGGCAACTTGTTCTGTCCGTGGCTGGCGAGCCGTTCGGCCGCCTCCGTGGCAGCAAGACCCCGCGCCGGATCAACGCCAAGCTGCCGCGTGACTTCATCCGCCGGCATGGCATGCCACGGCGTCGGGTGTGTTTCTGGAACTGCTGGCTCAGTTGAACTCATCGTGATTTCCCCGGATTGCAGAGGTAGCCCTGGCCCCGACCTCGAACGCTGCTACCGATAGACCAAACGATTTTCCGTATTGGCTGAGATGGTAGCAAATTGGCTCCCGTCCTTTGGGCCTATTTCAGCCCGGGGCAGGGCGCATCTCGCCGGCAAAACCCCGGACATGCCGCATGAATTGTGGTATCTATACCGGCCTGGAAAAAGAAGTTTTCAGCATGGCCTCATTCGATTTCATCCAGAGAGCTTACATCGCCTTCTTCAATCGTCCCGCGGATAGGGCGGGTTACGACTATTGGTGGAGCTATTCCGGCTCCGACCAGGATCTCCTCGACCAGTTTTCCCAATCCGCCGAGTATCTGAGCGATTTTGCCGGCAAGAGCCATCGCCAGACCATCGGAATCATTTATCAGAACTTGTTTGGCCGTCCGCCCGAGAAAACGGGCTGGGACTATTGGACAAGCCAGATGGACGCCGGCTGGGTGACGGTTGGCAACGCCGCCCATGAAATTTTGGGCGGCGCCCAGGGTACGGACGCAACCACCATCAAAAACAAGGTGGCGATCGCCCAGAGTTTTACCGACGCCCTGGACACCACGCCGGAAATCGATGCTTATGCCAAGGCCGGCGCCAATGGGGCGGGCCATGTCACCAAGGACTGGCTGGCGACGGTGAATTCCTCCGGCGCAAGCCATGCGAGCGCCCTGAACCAGTTGGATGACGTTTTGGACATGCTGTTGGATGCCAACCACTACATCCTTCCGCCGCCCAAGACACCGCTCCGCGAAGTGACAAAAGTTTTGTCTAAGAGCCTGTTCACGATCTTGGTGCTGTCGTAGACTGAGTGGTATGAGAAAGAGTTACCCCAGTGATCTGAGCAAAGAAGCGTTTGAGCAAATCAGGCCGTTGCTGGAGAGCGTGC
>JAIRKE010000024.1 GCA_031260295.1 Azonexus sp. | reverse complement strand
CTTTCTATGATGCACCGAAGTGGGGTGCTGTATAAAGTGGGGGTTGAAATGCTATACAGCGGAGCGCTGTCTGCCGTGCGGCATAACGGCGTTATGCGGACACGGCCGCATCGCTCCGTGGCAAAGGCATCCAAACCGGGGGTGATTTTGGGCTGTTGTTCGAGGAAGAATGTTTTGCCTTCCTGTCCGGCACCCACGTCGTTGAACTCCTCGTTCAAGCAACGTAGTGCTTCGCACTACATTGCTTAACTCGAACCACGTTAGACCTTCCACATACACCATCATGCGCATATTTATTGCAAACCTATTCCTGCTATTATTACCTGCCATCGGAATAGCACAAGACTATAGAACAGATAGTTCGGGCGACATAAAACTTCCTCTGGAATGTCAAGAACGATGGTTCGCGTCATATTGGGGCTATGGAGTTAGTGTGCTTTGTGCGTATCCCAGCGGGGAAAGGCATGTATCTCTCAGTGAGTTAGCACCTGGGGGCGTAGGTGTTGTTCAGGCCGCTATGTACCCCTTCAAATGCAGCTGGGTGGAGCCATTCCGAAAATTGGAATGCTTAAAGGATAAACTTTCACCACTGGCAGGAGCAACATTTGAGCGAGCCGAAAAAGGGGCAACAAAGTGCAAGCAACGCTATGTTTGCAAAGAAGGCTGCACCGAGCGCACTCTGAAAGAAATGGAACTCAGTCTATATAACTGTCACTAACATGTTGGCGCCAGGTAATACCGTTGTGCCTAACATTGCGCCCAACCCAGACGGCTTCGCCGCCGGTTAGCTTGGGCGTTAGGAGCTATCGCTATGAACACAGATTTTCGCTCTCTTCTTAAGAAAATGGCGTGGTTTTGGATATTGTTCCTAATCAGTCCTTTTGCTCTTATCTATTTTTTCTCTCTTTTTTGGGGCAGCTATTTTGTGTTGGGTTTGGATTGTTATTTGGGCAATTTTCATTCACTGGAAAACTGACACACTAACACGAGGGTTGTTTTTTATAGTTGCTTCCGTATTTATTGTAATTGTTGGTCGTTCCATGCTTGAGGGCACTGAGCACAAAGAGGTTCTGGATATGCTCCAAAATGTTATTCTTCTTATATCGGGAGGTGTAGGTGGTAATTTTATGGCGGCCTACCTTCTGGATAAAGAAAAATCCTAACATTGCATTCAACCCGGACTGCCGCTACGCGGCAGCCGGTTAGCTTAGGCGTTAGGCTGTATGAATCAGACTACCGTGGAACAGATAAACAATGACGTTGGCGCACTAATAGATGCGTGGTGTGCTCGCCGCGCTATCAATCTGCTTCGGGTCATCCTCGCAAATTACCCGATTCTCAACAATCTCACAGATGATTGGGCTGCTATCGCTTCAAGCCTCAAAACAATCCGTGTTCAGCATAGCCAAGACCTTGAGCCAAGCGAAATGGAAACGGTTATCAAGCTCCAGCGTCTTGCGGAGTCAGTCGTTTATCGGTAAACATGCGGCCTAACATTGCATTCAACCCGGACGCCTTCGGCGTCGGTTAATTTAGGCGTTAGGCTAATAACAAAAAGGGGTCGTCTCCGCTTTAGTTTTTGGTGAGCACGCCCTTTGTCGCATGACCATCAACATGTCTTTGTGCCAGCGAAGGCAGCGCGTCGGCGGTTTTTTGCCTGCTTGGCCGAGGAGGGCCATCGCCATCAGCGGCGAAAGAGCAGGAATTTTTCGTGGCGCTCGCCGGGGCGGAGACCTTTCCACACCAGCTTCCAGTCGCCAGCCGGTGGCGTTTGCTCGGCGGGTGTCTCGCCGACCAGCAGCAGCCAGGCGCAGGCTTTGCCGGCCTGGCTGTCGTAAGCGGCCGGTTCGATCAGCGAGAAATAGGCCAGCGAGGCGCGCTGGCCATTGGTCAGGCCGCGCTCGGCCAGGCAGCCGTGCTCTTCCGGCAGGGCGGCGGCAACTGCTTCGGCCACCGGGCGGTAGCTTCTGCCATAGTCGAACCAGGGCAGGATCAGCGTGGTCAGCAGCAGCCACAGCGTGGTGAAGCCTAGCGTCCAGTGGGTCAGGCTGCGGTACGGGGAGCGCGGGGCGGTGACGATCAGCCAGGCCCACCATAGCGTTGCACCCAGGCCGATCAGGAAGTCGCCCAGGTCGAACTGGCCGACGAAGCCGGGGCGCAGGATAACCACCCGTTGCGCCAGGCGCGCCGGCCAGCCGAGCGCCATCGCCGACCAGCCCAGCCAGACGACGGCGGCAAAGAAACTGAAGGTCGTCATGGCGAACCAGTCGAAGGCGTTTGCCGCGCCGCGCCGCAACAGTAGCGCGCCCGGCGTTGCCAACAGAGCCAGCGGCGGTAGCAGCAGCAGCGCCGGAATCTCGCCCGGCCGGTAGGCCAGCGCCAGCATCAGCAGGGTCAGCAGCAGGAAGGCCAGCGGCAGCAGTTGTGCTGGTGCCGCTAGTTGCTGCCGGCGCGACCACAAGGTCCACAACGCCAGCGGCAGAGCCGGGAAGGCGAACCACGGCAGCATGGTCAGGAAGCGGCCGGCGCCGAGCAATGGCAAGGGCGTCATCAGCGGTGCCAAGCTCATCACCAGCCAGCCGTGGAAACGGTCCGGCTGTTGCCACAACAGAATCAGCGGCCAGGGGGCGGTGAGCAGAACGGCGATGGTCAGGCCGATCAGTAGCGTCTGTACGGCCTTGTTCCGTTCCGGCGCCAGCCAGCAGGCCAGTGGCAGAATGGCCAGCAGTGGCAGCGTTGGCGCAATGCCGGCGCCGAGCAGGCAACCGGCCACGGCCAGGCCGTAGAACAGGCCAGCCAAGCGCGGTCGCCGGCCGATCGCGGCCAGGGCGCCGAGCGTGCCGCTGTAGGCGGCGACAGCAATCAGCATCGGCTGGGCATCGTGGGCATGCAGGATCAGACCGAGGCTGCCGGCGAGCAGCAGCGGGCTGGCCGCGGCGCTGTCCTGGCCGTAAAGTTCGCGGCCGGCATAGTACAGGCCGACCAGGGCCAGCATTACCCAGAAGCCGCTGGCCAGGCGCATCGCCTCGTGGGTCGGCAACAGCCAGCCGAACAGGTGGCCGCTGAGGGCGGCACTCCAGTAGTAGAGCGGTGGTGCGTGGAAGGCGCGGCCGGCCAGTTCGGGCGCCAGCCAGTCACCGGTATGCAGCATGTGCCACGCGACGCCGATGTGGATGGCGTCCTCGCCTTTCCACGGATCGCGGCCGAACAGGCCGGCCAGCACGTAGAAGGCGAGCATGGCCGCCAGTACCCAGCCGGCCGGAGGCAGGCGCAGGCCGCGGCGGAGCGTGGAGAGCAGGTCAGGCATGGCGGTGGGAATAACGGCGGGAATAAAAAAGGCAGCCCCTTGGCTGCCTTTTATAGCGCAATTCCGTTTGCTCAGGCGGCGGACTTGCCGCGCATGGCGCCGAACTTCTGGTTGAACTTCTCGACGCGGCCGGCCGTATCGACGATCTTCTGCTTGCCGGTATAGAACGGGTGGCAGAGCGAGCAGACTTCGATATGAAGCGGCTTCTTCATGGTCGAGCGGGTAGCGAAGGTGTTGCCGCAGGAACAGGTGACCTGGACTTCGGCGTAGTCGGGGTGAATGTCGGCTTTCATCATGTGTCCTTTAAACAAGCGACCGGCGGATGTGGCCGATCTGGGAAGCCCAAGATTATCGTTGAATAGGCGCTTGAGCGCAATCGCTTTTTGTGCTGGTGTCGCTGCCTGTTCAGCCGCGCCGCATGGCGTCGAAGAACTCGGCGTTGCCCTTGGTCGATTTGACCTTGTCGAGCAGGAATTCCATCGCTTCGAGGTCGTCCATCGGGTAGCACAGCTTCCTGAGCACCCACATTTTTTGCAGCACGTCGGGCTTCAACAGCAGTTCCTCGCGGCGGGTGCCGGAGCGGTTGACGTTGATGGCCGGGTACATGCGCTTCTCGGCCATGCGCCGGTCGAGGTGGATTTCCGAGTTGCCGGTGCCCTTGAATTCCTCGTAGATCACTTCGTCCATGCGGCTGCCGGTGTCGATCAGGGCCGTGGCGATGATGGTCAGCGAACCGCCCTCCTCGATGTTGCGGGCGGCGCCGAAGAAGCGCTTGGGTTTCTGCAGGGCGTTGGCGTCGACGCCGCCGGTCAACACTTTGCCGGAGGCCGGCTGCACGGTGTTGTAGGCGCGCGCCAGGCGGGTGATCGAGTCGAGCAGAATGACGACGTCCTTTTTGTGCTCGACCAGGCGCTTGGCTTTCTCGATGACCATCTCGGCCACCGCGACATGGCGGGTGGCCGGCTCGTCGAAGGTCGAGGCGACGACCTCGCCCTTGACGGTGCGGGTCATTTCGGTGACTTCTTCCGGCCGTTCGTCGATCAGCAGCACGATCAGCGCCACTTCCGGGTGGTTGGCGGTGATGGCGTGGGCGATGTTTTGCAGCATCACCGTCTTGCCGGTCTTCGGCGGGGCGACCAGGAGGCCACGCTGGCCGGCGCCGATCGGGGCGATCATGTCGATGACGCGGCTGGTGATATTCTCGTCCGACTTGATCTCGCGTTCGAGCTGGAGATGCCGCGTTGGATGCAGCGGCGTCAAGTTCTCGAACATGATTTTGTTTTTGTTGGCTTCCGGCGGGAAGCCGTTGATGGTGTCGAGCTTGGTCAGCGCGACGTAGCGCTCGCCATCCTTGGGCGTGCGGATCTCGCCTTCGACAGTGTCACCGGTGCGCAGGTTGAAGCGGCGAATCTGCGACGGCGAGACGTAAATGTCATCCGGGTTGGCGAGATAGGAGGTATCAGCCGAGCGGAGGAAGCCGTAACCGTCGGATAGCACTTCGAGCGTGCCGTCGCCGTAGATGGTGTCGCCATTCCTGGCCTTGGCCTTGAGGATGGCATAGATCAACTCCTGCTTGCGCATGCGGTTGGCGTTTTCGATGGCGAGCTCGGTCGCCATGTCGAGCAGTTTGCTGACGTGCAGGGTCTTCAGTTCGGAAAGTTGCATGGAGGGTATGGGCGCCGTATAGGGAAGCGCGGGCGACGGCCGGGTGAACGGGGCGCGGGAGCTATTGCGGTGGTGGGGGATGCGAGGAAGTAACGACAGACTCTCAAAGGCCGATCGTGTCAGCCTGGCGGCGCGAGGTGCACCGTCAGGCCGCGAGACTACGGAGATTACAGGTTGCTGTCAATAAAGGCGGCGAGTTGCGACTTGGAAAGGGCGCCGACCTTGGTCGCCTCGACATTGCCGTTCTTGAACAGCATCAGGGTCGGGATGCCGCGGATGCCGAACTTGGCTGGCGTTGCCTGGTTGTCGTCGATGTTGACCTTGGCCACCTTGAGCTTGCCAGCATATTCGGCGGCGATTTCGTCGAGGATCGGGGCGATCATCTTGCACGGGCCGCACCATTCGGCCCAGTAATCGACGAGCACGGGCTGCTGCGAATGCAGCACATCGGCCTCGAATGTGTCGTCGGTAACATAGTGGATATGTTCGCTCATGCTTGCCTCTTGGATGGGGATTCTGTCTTGAATGGGGATTCAGGGATGGGAACGGCGGCAGGGGCCGCTCGAATTCCTTTTCGGATGCTAGCGAAAAACCGCTGCTTAGGGAAGCGTGAGTGAATCTGGTAGCTCTGGCTGGGATTGCCTGCGATATGGGTTTGGGTTGCGTATTGGAGATCGTTGTCGTCGATGATGGCGACCTGGTATTTTTCGGTAAACCACCAGGGGATGAGCTTGTTGAGCAAGGCTCCGAGCGGATACTCCACCTTGGGTTGGCGTTTGCCAAGGCGGCGTCCCGTATAGTCGACTGTGGAAAACCACACTACGCGGTGATGATGTTTTTCCCGATACTTCGAGTCGTCGCAATTTCGATAGGTGCGACGCATTCACTCTGGAGGAGAAAAAAATGAAAGTATCCAAGCTGCTGGTTGCGCTGTTGGCCGGCGCCCTGTCGCTGGGCGCCGCCGCGCAACAGCCGATTGTCATCAAGTTTAGCCACGTCGTCGCCAGCGACACGCCGAAGGGCAAGGCTGTCGAGTTCTTCGCCGAGAAGGCTGCCGAGCTGACCAAGGGCAGGGTCAAGGTTGAGGTCTATGCCAACTCGACGCTGTACGAGGACAAGGAGGAAATGGAGGCGCTGCAACTGGGCGCCGTCCAGATGCTGGCCCCGTCGCTGGCCAAGTTCGGCCCGCTGGGCGTGCGTGAGTTCGAAGTCTTCGATCTGCCGTACATCTTCAATGGCTACGACGACCTGCATAAAGTCACCGCCGGCCCGGTCGGCAAGCAACTGATGGCCAAGCTCGAGCCCAAGGGCATCAGTGGTCTGGCCTTCTGGGACAACGGCTTCAAGTCGTTCTCGGCGAATACCCCAATCCGTAACCCGGACGACCTGCGCGGCAAGAAACTGCGCATCCAGTCCTCCAAGGTGCTTGAAGAGCAGGTGCGTGCCCTGAAGGCGCTGCCGCAGGTGATGGCTTTCTCCGAGGTCTATCAGGCGCTGCAGACGGGTGTCGTGGACGGCACCGAGAACCCGATCTCCAATCTGTACACCCAGAAAATGCACGAAGTGCAGAAGCATCTGGCCATCACCGACCACGGTTACCTGGGTTACGTCGTCATCGTCAACAAGAAGTTCTGGGACGGCCTGCCGACGGATATCCGCAAGCAACTCGAAGAGGCCATGGTGCAGGCGACCCGCTACGCCAACCAGATCGCCAAGATCGAAAACGATAACGCGCTGGAGCAGGTCAGGAAGAGCGGCAAGACCGCGGTGTACGTGCCGACCGTCGCTGAGCGCACCGCCTTCAAGAAGGCGCTGGTCCCGGTGCATCAGAAGATGGAAAAACGCGTCGGCAAGGAGACGATCGACGCCGTCTATCAAGCCATCAATTTCGATCCGAACAAGCTGTAAGCCGGGATCGACCGTGGGACGCCCGCCGGTTTCGGCCGGCGGACGTCTTTCAACCGGGGAGTTTCATGAAATTTCTCGAATGGCGGCCTGGCATCACCAAAATGGGTATCACCGAACTGACCGTCGCGGTTTGGCCGTGGCTGCCGAAGCAGTTGAGGATGATGTAAAGTTTTCCACGAGCAAGGCGAGTCATCCTGGGCTTTGGCCTGGGGTGACTCGCCAGAACCGCTGCGCTACCCTGGTTGGCGCCATGCAAGGCGGAGAAAGGATAGGCCATGGAAAACCTCGACCTGATGGTTCTGCGCACTCTGCATGATTGGCGTTCGGCGGGCCGGCGCGCTTTGCTGGCGAGCGTGGTGCGCACATGGGGATCGTCGCCGCGCCCGGTTGGTTCGATCATGGCGTTGGCCGAAGATGGCGCGATTGCCGGTTCCGTCTCGGGCGGCTGCATCGAGGACGATCTGATCGCGCGCTACACCACCGTCTTCAGTGGCACGATGCCGACCGGCGCGCCACGCTTCGTCAAATACGGCGTTACTGCCGACGAGGCGCAGCGCTTCGGTCTGCCTTGTGGCGGCACGCTTGAACTGTTGCTCGAATTCGACCCCGAAGCGGCGGCATTGCAAATGTTGGTCGCCGCGCTGGCAGCGGGCCGCCTGACGCGCCGCACCGTTTACCTGGCCGATGGCCGTGTTGAACTGGCCGTTGCCGAGGTGCCTGCCGCATTCGCGCTCGATGCGGAAAAACTGGTCACCATCTTCGGTCCCGAATACCGCATGCTGCTCATCGGCGCTGGCCAGTTGGCGGAATACCTGGCCACCATGGCGCAGTTTTGCGGCTTCGTCGTTACCTTGTGCGACCCGCGCAGCGAATACCAAAATAGCGTCTCCCTGCCCGGCGTGCGGCGCAGTAGCGAAATGCCGGACGATGCCGTGCAGCGCTTTGCCCCGGACCACCGCAGTTGCGTCATCGCACTTGCCCACGACCCCAAGCTTGATGACATGGTGCTGCTGGAGGCCATTGACAGCCCGGCTTTCTACGTCGGCGCCATCGGCTCGCGCCGCAACGCGCAAGCTCGGCGGGCGCGCATGATCGAGCATTTCGGCAAGAGTGAAGCCAGTCTGGCGCGCTTGCGCGGCCCGGCCGGCCTGACTATCGGCAGCAAAACCCCGCCGGAAATCGCCGTCAGCATCATGGCCGAGGTGTTGGCCGCCAAAAATGGCGTGCAACCGCCGCATGAAATGGATGCCGGTCAAATCAGAGGGCCGGGGCAAGCGTGATGCCGCCTGCCATGCCTGACACATCTTTGATTCAAACGCTTGCCCCGCTGACTCCCTCTCCCGCTTGCGGGAGAGGGGGAAAAAATCGAAGCCGCTTTAACTCGCCTACAGTCGTCGTTGTGGCTGCCGGGCAGGGGAGCCGGTTTCGCGGGTTGGGCCATAAACTGACCCAGCGCCTGCACGGCGACAGCATCCTTGCCATCACGCTGGGGCATGCAACGGCGACGCAGTTTCCGGTGGTCATCGTGACCACGGCAACACTTGCCCAAATGGTGCGGGATGCGTCAGCGAAAAGCAGATTGGTCATCCTGCCGGATGCCGCTTCGCCGGATGTCCTGGAGCCAGGGATGGGGACTTCGATTGCCGCCGGCGTTCGAGCCAGCGCCGAGGCGTCCGGGTGGCTGATTTTGCCGGCCGATATGCCGATGATCCAGACCGCGACGCTGCTTGCCATCGCGGCGCAACTCCCACGGCATCCGGTCGTCTTTGCGCGGTATCGCGGGCAACGCGGTCACCCCGTGGGTTTTTCCGCCGCCCTGCGGGCAGAACTGCTCGGCTTGACCGGGGATGAAGGCGCCCGGTCCATCCTGCTGCGCCATGCCGCGCATGGGGTGGAGATCGACGATCCGGGTGTGCTGATCGATATCGATAGCGCAGCGGATCTGGCGCGCGTCAGAGGGCTGATGCTTGACCGGCCAGCGTATAGCCGAATTGGTTGAACGGCATCGCCCGCAGGCGCTCGCCGGTCGCGGCGAAGATGGCGTTGGCGACCGCCGGCGCCATCGCGGGTAGCGCCGGTTCGCCCATGCCGGTGGGCGGAAAGCCGGAGTCAACGAAATACGCCTCGATGACGCTGGGGGCCACGGGCAGGCGCAAGATCGGATAGGCGTTGTAGTTCCGTTGCCGGACGCGACCGTTTTCGAGTTGGATTTGCTGCGCCATCGCCACCGACAGGGCATCCACACATGCGCCCTGCGCCTGCGACTCGGCGCCCGCCACGTCGACGACCAGTCCGATGTCGGCCGCGACCACCACGCGATGGATGGTGATTCTCTTGTCAGCATCCACGCTCAGCTCGACGGCCTGCGCGACATGGCCGGCGTGCGCGTAACACCAGGCCAGGCCAAGGCCGCGACTCTTGGGCAGCTTCTTGCCCCAGCCCGCCTTTTCGGCGCAGAGTTTGATGACGCTAGTGGCGCGGGCGGGGCTGAAATTGATTTGCGGATTTTTGGGCGCCAGTTCCGGCACGTCGCGGTTGACCGCATCGATCAGAAATTCAACGTGGTCGCGCCCCGCCGCCAGTGCCAGTTCGTGCATGAAACACTGTTGGGCGAAGAACTGGGCGCAACTGCCTGGCGCGCGCCAGGGGCCGACCGGCGTTTTCAGTTCCATCAGGGTGAGCGCGCGGCGCAGATTGGGCGCTATGCACGCATAGGCGAGGGTGCTGGAGTAGCCGGAACCCGATGCCGGTTGCCGGCCGTCGGCGGTAAAGGTGACGAAATGCTCCTGCCAGGCGTCGAGCCGCCCGTCCTTGTCGACAGCGCCTTTGAGCTGGTGGTAGCCCGCGGGACGGAAGAAATCGTGGACAAAGTCGTCCTCGCGCGTCCATTGCAGCAGGACCGGGCCTTTGACCTGGCGCGCGATGACCGCTGCCTCGCACATATAGTCATTGAGCAGCCGGCGCCCGAAACCCCCGCCGACGCGAGTCTGGTGCACCACGACCTGTTCCTCGGGCAGGCCCAGGGTGCCGGCGACGAGGGTTTTGCCGCGATCGGGCTGCTGCGTGGGAACCCACATTTCCATGATGCCATCATGCCACCAGGCGGTGGTATTTTGCGGTTCCATGCTGGCGTGCGCGACAAAGGGATATTCGTACCAGGCTTCGACGATTTTGCCGGCATGGTTGCTGACATTGGCGAAAGCCTTGTCCACATCGCCCACGTTGCTGTCGAAGTTGGCCGGGAAGGTCTTGGCGTGCTCCCTGGCGCGTGCCGAGAATTGGCTGGAGGAATCCTTTGATGCCGCACTTTCGTCCCACGCCACCTTGAGTGCATCCTTGGCCTCGAAGGCGGCCCAGGTGTTTTTGGCGATGATGGCCACGCCGGGCATCACCTCGGTAGGTTTGCCGGTGCCTTCGATGACGAAGGCGTCGATGACGCCGGGAAGTTTCCTGATCTCGTCCAGATTGGCGGATTTGACCTTGCCGCCCGAGGCCGGGCATTTGGTGAAGGTGGCGTAGGCCATGCCGGGCAGTCGGACATCGGTGCCGAACAGGGGTTGGCCGCGGACGATCCTGGGATCGTCCACGCCGCGATGGCGCCGCTCCAGCAGGCGGTATTCGCCACGCGTCTTGAGCTTGAGCGTGGCCAGGTCGGGCACCGGCATCTGCGCTGCGGCTTCCGCCAGCGAACCGTAGGTGGCGCTACGCTGGCTGGCGGCATGGGACAGGCGCGAATCCTCGGCCGTGATTTCGGCGGGATTCACCTTCCATTCCTTCGCGGCGGCGGCGATCAACATGGCTTTGGCCGCCGCGCCGGCCAGGCGCAATTGGTCCCAGGCGCGCGGAATCGTGGTCGACCCGCCGGCCCCCTGATAGCCATAGACCTTGGCATCGATAGGCGCTTGCTCGACCACGGTACGCTTCCAGTCGGCGTCCAGTTCTTCCGCGACGATCAAACCCAGGGCGGTTTTGATGCCCTGGCCGATTTCCGGCGCCTTGGAATAGACGGTGACGGTATTGTCGGGGGCAATGCGCACGAAAGCATTGATGACGGGCGACTTGCTTGCCTTGCCAGCGGCCTGCGGCGTTTCGGCATCGGCACCGGCGCGATGGGGCAGATAGAAGCCCAGCACCAGCCCCGCGCCGGCCAGCTTGAGCAGCGCGCGGCGCTGCGGGGACAGAGGAGCGCCGCAAGCCGGCAGGCCACGCGCCTGCTGCATCAGATCGCGGATATAGTCGTCGGACTCGGCGAATTTGGAGCGGGCTTGGCTGGACATGGTGACCTCGCTGGGAGTAACTGGCCTTAAGTTTTGGCCGCGTTCTTGATCGCCTGGCGAATGCGCACATAGGTGCCGCAGCGGCAGATGTGGCCATTCATCGCCTCGTCGATGTCGGCATCGCTGGGATGGGGTGTGCGGTTCAACAGCGCGGTGGCCGACATGATCTGGCCGGGCTGGCAGTAACCGCATTGCGCCACTTCGCCGTCAATCCAGGCCTGCTGGACTTTTGCCCCGTTGGGCGTAGCGCCGATGGCCTCGATGGTGGTGATGGCGCGCTTGCCGACGGAGCCCACCGGCAGCGTGCAGGAATGCGCCATCTTGCCATCCACATGCACGGCGCAGGCGCCGCAGCGACCGATACCGCAAGCGTATTTGGTGCCGCTCAACCCGAGCAGATCGCGTAGCACCCAAAGCAAGGGCATGTCCTCGGGCGCATCCACCGTGTAGGGCTGACCATTGATGCGAAGCGTGATCATCGCTTATTCACTCCGCTGAAGTTTTTGGGACAGTCTCGACCTCAAAGCATAACGCCGTTGCTTGAAATGGTGTCGACCATTGGCCGGCCGGGCGCCTGTGGCACAATCGGCCCTCGCTCCGCTACGGCCCACATCATGAAATTCGCGCTCTACCTGATCGGCTTCATCCTTGTCGCCCTGATTGTTTCCTTTTTGATCCCGACGCCGGGAGCCGGCGGCGATCCTGAACGCAACCTGCCGTGGCAGATCGAAGTCGACGGCCAGGGCGGCAGCACGGTGTTTGGCTTGCAGCCGGGGCACAGCACCCTGGCCGATGTCCGGGCGGCGCTCGGCGATGATTTCGAGGTGGCGGTCATCGCCCGGCCGGACGAGATCGGCGCGGTCGAGGCCTATTACAACCAGGTCGCGCTCGGTTTCGTGCTGGCCCGGATGGTGGTGACGTTGGACGTCGCGCCGGAGACGGTCGTCGCCATGCGCGAGCGGGCGCTGAAGGCCCAGCACATGGAAAGCACGACGCGCAAAATCACCTTGCACCCCGACGATCTGGCTCAACTGGAGCAGGCGCGGGTCAGGGCGCTGGCGGTGATACCGACGGTCAATCTTGACGAGGCCACGGTCATCCAGCGTTTCGGCCAGCCGGCGGAGCGTTTGCAGGTATCGGAGAAACGGGTGCATTTGCTATATCCGCGCCAGGGTCTCGACGTGGTCGTCGATGGCGACGGCAAGGAGTTGCTGCAATACGTCGCGCCGCGCGATTTCGCCTTGCTGCGCGAACCGTTGCGCGCTGGCGGCGGCAACTGAGCAAGCCCGCAGCCAGCTCCGCGTGGCGGCGGCGAATCTGCTAAAATCACCCATTTTTCAACTGTCTAGCTTTTGCGGAGCAATCAAATGGCTATCGAACGTACCCTTTCCATCATCAAACCCGACGCCGTCGCCAAGAATGTCATCGGCCAGATCTACGCCCGTTTCGAAAACGCCGGCCTGAAGATCGTCGCAGCGCGCATGGCCTGGCTGTCTGAGCAGGAAGCCGGTCAGTTTTACGCCGTGCATAAGGAACGCCCCTTCTTCAAGGATCTGGTTTCCTTCATGACCTCCGGCCCGGTGATGATCCAGGCGCTGGAGGGCGATAACGCCATTGCCAAGAACCGCGAGCTGATGGGCGCGACCGATCCGAAGAAGGCCGACAAGGGCACCATCCGCGCCGATTTCGCCGAGTCGATCGACGCCAACGCCGTGCATGGCTCCGACGCCGCCGAAACCGCCGCCGTCGAAATCGCCTTCTTCTTCCCCGGCCTGAACGTTTACGCCGGCCGCTGATTGCTGGCGGGTCGCCCGGTGTCTGCCGGGCAACCCGCTGCCGCTGCGATGCAGAATCTTCTCGATCTCGATGCCGACGGCCTGACCGCCTGGTTTGCCGCACAGGGCGAAAAGCCCTTCCGCGCCCGCCAGGTGCTGCGCTGGATGCATCGCGCCGGCGTTGCCGATTTCGATGCCATGACCGACATCGCCAAGAGCCTGCGCGATAAGCTCAAGGCGCGCTCGGTCGTGCAGCCGCCGGCGGTCGTTTCCGACAGGCTGTCGGACGACGGCACGCGCAAGTTTCTGATTGACGTCGGCAACGGCAATGCGGTCGAGACGGTGTTCATTCCCGAGGACGACCGCAGTACGCTGTGCGTTTCCACCCAGGCCGGCTGCGCGCTGGATTGCGCTTTTTGCTCGACTGGCAAGCAGGGCTTCAACCGCAACCTGAGCGTGGCCGAGATCATCGGCCAACTGTGGCAGGCCAACCAGGCGCTCGGCGCTGTGCATGGCGATGAGCGGGTGATTTCCAACGTCGTGCTGATGGGCATGGGCGAGCCGCTGGCCAATTTTGATAATGCCGTCGCTGCGCTCAAGCTGATGCTCGACGACAACGCCTACGGCCTGTCGCGCCGCCGGGTCACGGTGTCCACGTCCGGCCTGGTGCCGGTCATGGATCGCCTGCGCGACGAATGCCCGGTGGCCCTGGCGGTGTCGCTGCACGCGCCCAATGACGTACTGCGCGACGAACTGGTGCCAATCAACCAGAAATATCCACTGGCCGAACTGATGGCTGCCTGCCGGCGCTATCTGGAAAAGGCGCCGCGCGATTTCGTCACCTTCGAATACGTGATGCTCGACGGTATCAACGACAGCGATGCCCACGCCCGCGAATTGCTGGCGCTGGTCAAGAAGGTGCCGTGCAAGTTCAACCTGATTCCCTTCAACCCTTTTCCGGGGTCGCCGTTCCGGCGATCAAAGGCGGAGCGGGTGCGCCGCTTTGCCGATATTTTGATGCAGGCCGGTATCGTCACCACGACGCGCAAGACGCGCGGCGACGACATCGACGCCGCCTGCGGCCAACTGGCCGGCGAGGTGGCCGACCGCACGCGGGCGCGCGAGCGTTTGCAGCATCGGCGCGCGACGATCGCGCTGCATCCGGTGGCGACACACACGGTGGAGACACGACCATGAAGCTGGCGATGCGAGGGGCCGCGGTGGCCGCGCTGATGGTGAGTGCGCTGTGGGGCGGATTGCTGGCGGGCTGCGCCAGCACCGGCACCGGTCCGGCCGCGGGCGGTGGCCGCGAGACGCGCAGCGAAATGCGTACCGAGTCCGATCAGAGCGGCGTCGAACGGCGCGCGCGGACGCGGCTGGAACTGGCTTCTGCCTATCTCAGCCGCGGCCAGGCCGCAACCGCACTGGACGAAATCAAGCAGGCGCTGATCGTCATGCCGGACCTGCCCGATGCCTACGCCTTGCGCGGTCTGATCTACGCCAGTCTGAACGACCCGCTGCTGGCCGAGCAGAACTTCCAGCGCGCGTTGCAACTGGCGCCACGCGATGGTGGTGTGCTGCACAACCATGCCTGGTTTCTGTGCCAGCAACGCCGTTTTGACGATGCTGACAAGGAATTCGCCGCCGCGCTGGGCGTTCCGCAATACGCCGGCATGGCGCAAACCTGGCTGGCGCGCGGCGTCTGCGCCAAAA
>JAIRKE010000033.1 GCA_031260295.1 Azonexus sp. | reverse complement strand
TCGTGACGGCGCTGTCGGGCATCCAGCGGGAAAAGAATCAGGTACGGAACAACAAAGGCCCATTCTTCATCGCTCACATCGGTCGGGTACGGTTTGCGCTCTGCCATAACCAACCCATTTTATGAACAAGGGATGGTTCAGAACAGCCTCTAGACCGACATCCCCATCGGCAGGCAGCTGTTCGGGCTGTCGACCAGTTCCTCGATGATCGCCCGGACTTGGCCCATCGCCTCGTGCAGCACGCGCTCCAGGCTCTTGAAATGGATGCCGTTGGCGCTGCTGCCCCGCCCAGCGGCGTGGTTAGCGACGACGTTGATCGCCGCATAGGGCAGGCCCAGTTCGCGAGCCAGCACCGCTTCCGGCATGCCGGTCATGCCGACCAGGTCGGCCCCGTCACGTTCAAAGCGGTTGATCTCGGCGGCGGTTTCGAGGCGCGGCCCCTGGGTGGCGGCATAGACGCCGCCGATCTTGAGCGGAATGCTCAGAGTCGCTGCCGCCTCGATGATGCGCCGGCGCAGGTCGGCATCGTAGGGCTCGGTGAAATCGACGTGCGTTACCGGCGTATCGAGGGTTTCGTAATAGGTCGATTTGCGGCCCCAGGTGTAGTCGATGATCTGGTCCGGGACGACGATCTCGCCCGGTTGCAGGTCGCCGCGAATGCCGCCGACCGAGGCTACCGAAATGACGCCGGTCGCGCCGCGGCGGTGTAGCGCCCAGAGATTGGCGCGGTAATTGACCATGTGCGGGACGATGGTGTGGCCGTGGCCGTGACGCGGCAGGAACATCGCCGGCTGGCCGCCGATCTGGCCGATGACGATGGCCCCGGAAGCCTCGCCGTAGGGAGTGCGGACGATCTCGCGGTGCGCGACGTCGAGATTGGACAGCGTTGTCAGGCCGCTGCCGCCGATGATAGCCAGCATGTCAGTTGTTCCTTTCCGCTAGCAGCGAGGCCAGCGTGGGTACGGCACCCTTGAGCGCCGGATGTTGCCCCCGGTTGGGCGCAGTGTCTTCGAGCTTGCGGTACAGCGCCTGCCGCCGCTCGGTGGTAAACGGCAGGTCGCGTAGGGTCTTGCCGAGATGGTAGCCGACCAGCGTGTCGCGGCCGATATCCTTGGCCTGCCAGGGGATCACCGTGCGGTCGACGAGATGCAGTGCGCGCACCGTCGGCAGGCTGGCGGCCAGTTCGGCGACCAGGCGGTGCATTTTTTCGCGGTAGGCAACCACCGCCTGGCCGGCGTCGGCAGCTTGCGCGCCGGTGGTTTCGGCCGGCGCCCCCATCAGCCAGCAGACCACGGTATTTGGCGCAAAGGCGGCGATCTGCCCGCGCTGGACCTCGGTCAGTGCCGCCAAGTCAGCCGCCAGCAGCGTCACGTCGGCGCCGGCGACGCGGGCCTGCGTCGCCGCCAGGCATTCCGGCAGCGCGTCGAGGGCCAGTACCGCCAGGCCGCGCGCCGCCAGCGCCTGGGTCGAGAAGCCCGGACCGCAGCCGATTTCGAGCACGCGCCGCCCGGGCACTAGGCTGGCCATCCAGGCGTAGTCGCCGTGCCGGGCGTAACGCTCGCCCTCGTCTTGCCAGTAGCCGAGAAATTCGGCGACGGCGAGGCTGACACCACTCCCGCTCATCCAGCCTCCTTTATGGCGTAGATGGCCGGCAGGTTGCGCCAGGCGCCGTCGACGTCCATGCCGAAGCCGAAGACGAAGCGGTCAGGCACATTCAGGCCGACGAAATCGGCGGCGATCGGCTTGTTCTTGCCATTTTGCTTGTCGACGAACACCGCCAGCAGCACCTCGGCGGCGCCGAGGCGGAGCAGACTTTCCTTGACCGCGGTCAGGGTCATGCCCTCGTCGAGGATGTCGTCGACGACCAGTACGCTACGGCCCTTGACTGAGGTCCACGGGGCCATGCGCCAGGAAATCTTGCCGCCCTGAGTTTCTGGCCCGTAGCGGGTGGCGTGCAGGTAGTCGAAATCGAGCGGAAAAGCCAGTTTCGGCAGCAGGTGGCCGCAGAAGATCACGCCGCCGGTCATCACGCAAAGAACCAGCGGGTTCTTGTCGGCCAAGCGCTCAGTCAGGCGCTCGGCCAATTGGGCCACGGCGGTCTGGATGACCGATTCGGGGTAGATCAGTTCGGCGTTGGCCAGCAGATCACGGGCTTTTTCCGGCGTCATTCAGGGGGTCTCCAGGCTTTTCAGGTAGGCGCTGAATTCGGCGCCGATTTCCGGGTGGCGCTGGCCGAAGACGACCATCGCTTGCAAGTAGCCGAGCTTCGAGCCGCAGTCGTAGCGGGTGCCGGCATAGCGGTAGGCCAGCACCTGCTCCTCGGCGAGTAGCGCGGCGATGCCGTCGGTCAACTGGATTTCGCCGCCGGAACCGGGGCGGACGTTCTCCAGGTAATGGAAGATGCGCGGCGTCAGGATGTAGCGGCCGACCACGGCCAGCGTCGACGGCGCTTCCTCGGGTTTTGGCTTCTCGACGATGGCGCTGATCTGCTCGACGCGCTCGGCCACCGGCCGCGCATCGACAATGCCATAGCTCCGGGTATCCTCGCGCGGCACATCCTGCACGCCGAGCACCGAGCAGCGGTAGTAGTCGTAGGTGTCGGTCATCTGCTTCATCACCGCCGGTCGGCCGTCGAGCAGGTCGTCGGCGAGCACCACGGCGAACGGCTCATCGCCGATCACCGGCTTGGCGCACAGCACCGCGTGGCCGAGGCCGAGCGCCTCGGCCTGGCGGATATAGATGCAGTTGATGTTCTTCGGAATCATGCTGCGCACGAAATCGAGCATCTCGGTCTTGCCGCGCATTTCTAGTTCGTTTTCCAGCTCGTAGGCCTTGTCGAAATGATCCTCGATGGCCCGCTTTGAACGGCCGGTAACGAAGATCATGTCGGTGATTCCGGCTTCGACCGCCTCCTCGACCGCATACTGGATCAGCGGCTTGTCCACGATGGGCAGCATTTCCTTCGGACTGGCCTTGGTCGCCGGCAGGAAACGGGTACCCATGCCGGCCACCGGAAAAACGGCTTTTCTTACTTTTTTCACTCTTTTTCTTCCTTACCCAGAATTTTCAGCAATTCTGCCTCATCGATGACCGAAACGCCCAGTTCCAGCGCCTTGTCCAGCTTCGAGCCGGCTTCTTCGCCGGCTACCACGTAATCGGTTTTTTTCGATACCGAGCCGGAAACCTTGCCGCCGGCGGCTTCGATTCGATCCTTGGCTTCGTCGCGTTTGAGGGTTGGCAACGTGCCGGTCAGAACGAAGGTTTTGCCGGCCAGCGGCGAAAGCGCCACGGCACTCTCCGCCGGCAGCGCGGCCAGCAGCTCCGCGCGGCGCATCGCCACGCTGGCCAGCAGGCCGCGCCGGCCTGGCTGTTGCAGCCAGTCGCCCAAAGCGTCGATGACCTCGCCGGGCATGCCGGCCCCGGACAGGGCGGCAGCATTGAGTCCATCGGCCGCCAGCGCCGCCCCATCGACGACTGCCGCTAGTTGCTTGGCCCGCAACGGTGTCAGCCGGGGGATGCCGAGCATGGCGTACAGCTCGCTCCAGACCAGGCGCTCGGCCAGACCGGAATGCGGCGGATGTTCATCGGCCGGCGTGACACCCGCCGCCAGCAGCGCGTCGATGGCGTCAACGTTGCGCGGCTCGGCGAAGAAATCGGCGATGCCGGTGGCGACCGTCGCGCCGATGTCCGGCAGCACGGCCAACAGCGGCGCGGGGGCGTGGCGCACGCGCTCGATGCTGCCCAGCCAGTCGCCCAGCGTTCGGGCGGTCGATTCGCCGACATGGCGGATGCCCAGCGCAAACAGTAGCCGGGCCAGGCTCGGGGTGCGGCTGGCGGCGATGCCGGCGAGCAGGTTCTCGGCCCAGCGGGTGGTGATTTGTCCGGCCTTGACCGTTTCCGGCGTTACGCCATCGCGCTCGTCGGCGCGGCGCTTCATGTCGAGCAGATCGCCCAGCATCAGGCGGTAAAGGTCGGCAACACCGTGTACGTAGTCGAATTCGACCAGGCGCTCGACGTAGCGCTCGCCTAGCCCCTCGATGTCCATCATGCGGCGGCCGGCGAAGTGCAGGATGGCCTGGGTGCGCTGGGCGCGGCAAGAAAAGCCGCCGGAACAACGCGTGATCGCTTCGCCTTCCTCGCGCACCACATGCGCGCCGCAGACCGGGCAGGCATCGGGCATGACGAAAGGCTTAGCGTCGGCTGGACGCCGCTCGGCGACGATGCCCAGCACTTCGGGAATGACGTCGCCTGCGCGGCGGACGATGACGGTGTCGCCGACGCATAGGCCGCCTTTGCGGGCTACTTCATCGGCATTGTGCAGGGTGGCGTTGGTGACGGTGACGCCGCCGACGAACACGGGTTTCAGCCGCGCCACCGGCGTCAGCGCGCCGGTGCGGCCGACCTGGATGTCAATGGCTTCGACCACGGTCAGCGCCTCTTGCGGCGGATATTTGTGCGCCACCGCCCAACGCGGCTCGCGCGTGCGAAAACCGAGGCGCTGTTGCAGCGCCAAGCTGTTGACCTTGTACACCACGCCATCGATGTCGAACGGCAGTCGCTCGCGCAGTTCGGCGATGCGCTGGTGGAAGCTGGCCAGCGCCTCGCCGCCGGCCAGCACGGCGCGGTGTTCGCAGACCGGCAGGCCGAAAGCGGCCAGCGCGTCGAGCACGTCGGCATGGGTCGGCGGCGGGTTCCAGCCGTCGACGACACCCAGCCCGTAGGCGAAGAAGCACAGCGGCCGGCTCGCCGCCACCGCCGGATCCAGTTGACGAATGCTGCCGGCCGCCGCGTTGCGCGGATTGACCAGCGTCTTGTCGCCGCGCGCCGTGGCGGCGGCGTTGTATTGCTCCAGATCGTCGCGCCGCATATAGACCTCGCCGCGTACTTCCAGCACGGGCGGTGCGTCGCCCGTGAGACGCAGCGGAATCTGGCGCACGGTGCGCAGGTTTTGCGTTACATCTTCGCCAACCGTGCCGTCGCCGCGCGTTGCGCCGCGCACCAGCACGCCGTGCTCGTAACGCAGGCTGATGGCCAAGCCGTCGAATTTCAGTTCGGCGGCATAGTCGACCAGCGGTGCCTCGGCAGTCAGTTCCAGTTCGCGGCGGATGCGGGCGTCGAAATTCAGCGCGCCGCTCGATTCGGTGTCGGTTTCGGTCTGGATCGACAGCATCGGCACGTCATGGCGCACCGGCGCGAACTGCGCCAGCGGCTGACCGCCGACGCGCCGTGTCGGCGAATCGGCCCCGGCCAGTTCCGGAAACTCCGCCTCCAGCGCCTGCAATTCACGGAATAGCCTGTCATACTCGGCATCGGGAATGCTCGGCGCGTCGAGAACGTAATAGGCGTGGTCGTGGCGTTCGATCTCGGCGCGCAACGCCGCCGCGCGGGCGGGGGCTTCATTTTTGTTCATAGGCTGACTGTTTTGATCCCGTCATTCTCGCGCGCTCTTGGCGGGAATCCAGCGACTCACCGCTCCGCAAAGCGGAGCATGGCAACGGCAGCAAAGACACTGGATTCCCGCCAGAAACATGCGGGAATGACGCAGAGGCCAAAAGGGGGCATCTTCACTTTATTTTCAACGATATAAAATTCGAGGCTGTGGCGTGGAAATTAAGAGCGAAGCCAACCCCATTTCGCGTGATGGTTAATTACTTTCTTGACCATGTTACCCAATGCCACTTACGTCGATCTTCTGGAAAATCGTCCGAAAGAATCTGCCATTCTTCCCAGGCGATATTCAATTCGGATAAGTCTGATAAAGGGAGAGCCAGTTTTAGAAAGTTGCCAGCATCATTATCATTTTTCACCTTCATTTTTATACCAGTGAAGTGAACTAATCCGTCGAATAAAAACGTGGCACTGTCTACGCCTGTGTCCCAATCGTTGAATTTTGCAGACCATCGAAGATAAATATGGTCGTTTGTTGCCCAATCTCCGAATGTCAGGGTGTTTTCGGTCAGTTCGGGTGCGTCGTTACCATACCAAGCTTCACACCAATTGTTGTCAGGATCGTCAAGGCGCATCCCAGGTAGCATAGCGAGGGGTGGTAGTTTTGAACCTAAAATGTAGTAGCACAGGGAGGGCGCTGGAGTTCCGTCTTCTCCAGACTGCTCATCAACCTGAATTTCTAAGTTCCATTGAACTTTGAGGAACGGTTCTCCATAAAGCCAAGCTTTCTGCCTTTCATCCCAACCTTCCGTTGAAATCCAAAGGCATAGACTTGCCTCCTGTGGGGTCAATATTCGCTCATTGAGTTGTAAGCGATTATTGTTATTGCTGCGCTCGACTGAATGAATCATAACGGAGATTCCTGTTTGATATGAAGTGATGCCTAACGCCTAAGCTAACTGGCGGCGAAGCCATCCGGGGCAATGTTAGGCGCTATGCTTAGTTCAATGCGCATTTTTGACTCTCCAGCCTCTGGCATTAGAAGAAAGTCTCTCCAAGCCTGAACAACTTTACGATACTTATTCAATTCGAAGCGACCTAATGGAGAGTTGCATTTTTCCTCAATCAAGATATTGACTTGCGCGATATTGGGTTCAAAAATTACGCATGTATCGTTCAGCCCATATTCTTCTTTTTTTGATTTCCCTGCAATTACTGCATCAATTAGACTGAGCATGGTATCGCAGTCAGAGGCTCGATGGGCAATCATGGAAAGTGCATCACACATATAACGGGAATACTTACTGGCTTCACTTCCGCGCGCTGCCGATATGCGATACCAAACATCACCGATAACCGGATGTTTGCCACCATAGGCACACCAAAATTCAATGATCTTTGGCTGATCCATGTTCATATAGCCGAACGCTGATTATAGGGAACGCCCTCAGGAAAACAGCCGCCGCGCCTGGGACGAGCCGGCCGGTAGGCCGAAGCTGGCCATGGTCGCCTGCGGCTTGCCGATGAATTCACGGCGGATGTGTTCGAGTTGGCTGTCGCTCAACGGCTGCCGGTTGTCGTCGACCAGGGTGCCGTGCAGCGCGTCGGCGAAGCGGCGGGCGAGTTCGGTCATCTGCATGAATACCCGCTCGCCGTGATCGATGCGCGGTACGTCGAGGATGAAGGTCAGGCCGTGTGTCGTCAGGTTGCGCAACGACTCGGCGGAAAAGGGTGTTGCTTCGTAATTCTGCAAGCTGAATTGCGGCCGGCCGGCGTCGTCGTAGCGGGTAAACGCGCCGTCGACGCCGAGCGCCATGCCGGCGGCTTCGGCCAGCGCCCGAATCTTGGTGCCGGGAAAGGGCGCACCGGAACTGACCAGATTGAGGCCGATTTCCAGATCGACGGCGGCGCAGAAGCGGTCGATCTCGGCCGCCTGGTCGAGCACGCGCGACGGCGGCATGTCGGCCACGGCCATCAGTTCGTCGGCCAGGGCCTGCATGGCCCCGGTAAAGACGACCAGATCGCCCTCGCCGACCGGACCCTGGCGGTTGACCAGTTGCAGGCCGATGCGCAGGCGGCGGACCGGCTGTTCGCTGTCGGCGCGCAGGCGTTCCCATTCGCGGCTGCGCTCGTTGAAGCCGACCCAGTGCACCGGCTTGCTCAGGCGCTGTAGCGCGTCGTGTTGCGAATGCAGGATTTGCGCGATGGCTACCGGTTCGACCAGTTCCATGGCGACGATGAATTCGAGGCGCGGATCGAGCAGTTCGGCCGGCAGCGGGCCGGCCGGCGAATCGTCCGCCTCGTCGTGCGGCGCGGATTCGTGGAGCGGCGTCTCGTTGCGCAATGAATGCGCGGCGGCCGCCGGTTCGATCAGGATGGGGTCGACCCGTTCCATTTCGGCCAAACCGGCGGTCGCCTTGCCGACTGGCCATTCCGGCTCGCTACGCCCGGCCGCCGCCGGCTGGCCGCCACCGAGCAGTACGTCCTCGTGATGCGGTTTGAGCACTTTTTCCGCCAGCTTGCGGTGCCGCCGCGCCTGCCATTTGTTGTAGGCGAACACACCGACCACCGCCGTCGCGCCCAGGCCGATCAATCCCAACTGGAGTTCGGTCATTTACGCCGCATCCCTCATTTTCAGAGCTTCCTCGATATCCACTTCGACCACGCGCGAGACGCCGCTTTCCTGCATGGTCACGCCAACCAGTTGCTCGGCCATTTCCATCGCGATTTTATTATGAGAAATGAACAGGAATTGGGTGGCTCCCGACATTTTCCTGACCATGCCGCAGAAACGCTCGGTGTTGCTGTCATCGAGCGGCGCGTCGACCTCGTCGAGCAGGCAGAACGGGGCCGGATTCAACTGGAACATCGAGAAGACCAGGGCGATGGCGGTCAGCGCCTTCTCGCCGCCGGAGAGCAGGTGGATGGTCGAGTTTTTCTTGCCCGGCGGCTGGGCGATGACCTGGACGCCGGCATCAAGGATTTCATCGCCGGTCATCACCAGTTCGGCACGCCCGCCACCGAACAGTTCCGGGAACAGCCGGCCGAAGTGGCCATTAACTGTGTCGAAGGTCGATTGCAGCAGCTCGCGCGTTTCACGGTCGATGCGCCGGATGGCGTTTTCCAGCGTTTCCATGGCTTCGGTCAGGTCGGCTGCCTGCATGTCGAGGTAGCCTTTGCGCTCGGTTGCCGTCTCCAATTCCTGCAAGGCCGCCAAGTTGACCGCCCCGAGTTCGGCGATGGCGTTGCCGAGTCGCGTGATTTCCCCTTGCAACGCGGCTGGCCGGGCGGCCCCGAGCTCCTGTTCGAGCGCTGTCTCGTTGGCTCCGGCCTCCCGCAATTGCAGGGCGAACTGCTCGGCATTGAGTGCCGCCGCCTGTTCCTTCAGCTTCAATTCGCCGATGCGCGTGCGCAGCGGCTCCAGACCTTGTTCGATCTTCAGCCGCCGCTCCTCCAGCGCCCGTAGGGCATGGGTCGCCGCCTCCAGCGCATCGCGCTTGCCGGCCAGGGCCTTCTCGGCTGCCTGACGGGTCTCCAGCGCTTGCTGCAACTGTTCTTCCATGACATCGGCCGGCGCTGCTTCGACCTGCTCGGCGCAGGCCGCGCGGTCGCGCTCGATACGCGTCAGCTCGCGCTGCGCCAATGCTTGCTGGGCAAAGATGTCCTGCAATTTGCTGTCGGCCTCGCGGGCCGAGAATTGCGCCTCGCGCAAGGCGCGGTCGAAATCGGCGTTCTTTTCGCGCTCGGCGCGCACGGCACGCTCGCACTCGTCGAGCCGCGCTTGCGCGCCGGCGACCAGCACGCGGATGCGGTTCAAACCGTCGCGGATTTCCTCAATCCGCTCATCGGCGGCCATTTCGCGCTCGCGCTCGCCTTCCTCTTCGGCGGCCAGTTCGGCCAACTGTTCGGCGACGCGCTCCTTTTGTTCGTTGTAACGGGCCAGCGCCTGCGACAGCTTCAACACGTTGAGCTGCACGGCATGCACCCGCTGCTGGCGGTCGGCGACGTACTGGCGGGTTTCGTCCATTTCTTCCTGCTTGTCGCCCCATTGCTCGTCGAGCAGCATTTGCTGTTCGCGCAGGTTTTCAGTGCGCGCCTCGGCCAGCGCGATGCCCTCGGCCAGCGCCTCGATTTCGCGCTGGCGTTCGAGCAAGCCGTGCTCGCCCTGATCCGGGGCGAAGAAAGTGATGCTGGTGCGCGTCAGCAAGTCGCCGCCGCGCGTGACGATAACCGCACCCGGCGCCAGCCCGGCGCGTCGGGCCAGGCCGTCGGCCAGCGTTTCAGCGGTGGCGATACCGCCCAGCCAGTCTGCCAGTACGGCGTGCACGGCGGGGTCGTCGCTGCGCACGCGGGCGGCCAGCGAGTTGGCCAGCGAATCGCCCGCCGGCGAATTTTCTGGCAACGCCTGCACCACCGCCTCGCCGTCCAGCATCACCGCCAGCCGCGCTTCCGGCCGGTCGTGCAGCCAGGCGTCGAGCGCCGAATCGTCGGCGGCGATGGCCGACAGCCGCTCGCGCAGCACGGCTTCAACCGCTTCTTCCCAACCAGCCTCGACATGAATTTTCTGCCACAGCGGCGGCGCGTTTTCCAGATCGTGACGGCGCAGCCATTCCGGCAGCTTGCCGGCGGCCTGCGTCTTGGCCTGCATCTGTTCCAGCGCTGCTCGTCGCGCCTGACCGGCGGCCAGCTCGCGCTCCAGCCGCTGCAATTCGCCCTGCGCCGCCTTGCGCTGCGCTTCCAGTTGCGGCAATTCTTCCTGTAACTGTTGCAGATGCTCCTGGTCGCCGGCCAGTTCCTCGCGTAGCAGTTCAAGTTCTTCTTCCTTCTCGGCCAGCGTCAGCTCGTCCGGCGCTTCGCCGAAAGTTTCGTCGCGCAAGCGTTCGCGGCGCAAAACGATGGCTTGCAGCGCGCGTTGGGCATGCGCCTTGTGCGTCTGCTCGACTTCCAACTTCTGCTCGCCGTTGGCCGTGCGCGTCTTCAGGCGCTGCAATTCTTCCTGTGCTTGGGCGTGGTCTTCTTCGACTTGCGGCGCGAGGTGCATTTGTTCGTGCAGGCGCTCCTCGGCTTCGGCGACGTGCAGCCGGGTGATTTCCTGCGACTCCTCCCACTTCTGGCGCTCCTCGGCCAGTTGTTCGGCTGTCTGCGTCCAGTGTTTGAGTTCGTCTTCCAGTTGTACCAGCCGCGCCTCCAACTGGCTGCGCGATTCGCGGCGATGGCGGATTTCCGCTTCCAGCCGGGCGACTTCGGCATTGGCCGCGTACATCTCGCTTTGCGCCTGATGCAGCGCGTCGCCAGCGGCGAAATGCGCCTCGCGGCTTGCCTCGGCGCGGGCCTCGGTGTCGCGCAGGGCGGCGTTCGCGGCTTCCAGTTCGGTGGCGGCGCGCTCGATGTCGAGCGCCAAGCGCTGCCGCTCGGCCTCCGCCTCGCGCCGCCGGAGCAGCCACAATAATTGCTGACGCTGCGCCAGTTGTTCGTTCAGCGTCTGATAACGCCGCGCCACCTCGGCCTGCGACTCCAGCCGCGTCATCTGGTGGCCGAGTTCCTCGCGGATGTCCTCGACGCGCAGCAGATTCTCGCGGGTATCTTCCAGCCGGCCCTGGGTTTCCTTGCGCCGCTCCTTGTAGCGGGTGACACCGGCGGCTTCTTCGAGAAACACGCGCAGATCGTCGGGCCGCGCCTCGATGATGCGCGAAATCATGCCCTGGCCGATGATGGCGTAAGCGCGCGGCCCCAGGCCGGTACCGAGGAACAGGTCGGTGATGTCCTTGCGCCGCACCTTCAGATTGTTGATGAAATAATCCGACTGCCCCTGCCGGGTCAGCACGCGCTTGACCGACAATTCGGCGTACTGCGACCACTGGCCCAGGGCGCGGCCCAGCGAATTGTCGAAAATCAGTTCGACCGAGGCGCGCGATACTGGCTTGCGGTTGGTCGAGCCGTTGAAAATGACGTCCTGCATCGACTCGCCGCGCAGTTCCGAAGCTTTCGACTCACCCAGCACCCAGCGCACGGCATCCATGATGTTGGATTTGCCGCAGCCGTTCGGGCCGACGACGCCGACCAGTTGCCCGGGCAGGGCGACGGCGGTCGGATCGACGAAGGACTTGAAGCCGGCGAGTTTGAGTCTGGTCAGGCGCATGCGCGAGGCTGGCCGGGAGTTGGGGGCCACATGATAGCATCGGCCGCACCTACAGCCTTTCCCGTCAGGCAGATAGCGCCTCCTCCTCGCAGCTTGGCGAGGAGGGCTTGCAGGGAATGGCGGGCTGAGGGGGAAATTTAGCTGACGACGACCCCCTTTCGCTGATAGTAGCGTAGGTATCTCTGCAAGTAACATACGCTGCCCAACTATCAGAGGAGAGCAAACAATGTCACGCTATCCGGGTTTCAACACATCGAGGCGGAGCCTGCTCAAACTGGCCGCAGCCGTCGGCGCGACGGGGACGCTAGGGCTGGCCACGCAGAGTCAGGCCGCAAAAAGAATTGCCACGCGCGCCCGCATCGTCATCGTCGGCGCGGGTGCGGCGGGGACCACGCTGGCGAACCGGCTGGTCGAGCGGCTGGAAGGTGCCGAGATCATGCTCGTGGACGGGCGACAGGATCACTATTACCAACCCGGCTTTTCGCTGATCGCGGCGGGGCTGAAGACGCCAGAGTATTCGATCACGAAAACCCGCGATTGGCTGCCTTCCGGCGTCACACTGATCGCCGAACCGGCAGCGGCGATCGACCCGGTGGCGAAGACTGTCTCTACCGCCAGCAACAAAACACTCGAATACGATTTCCTCGTCGTCGCGCCGGGTCTCGTACTCGATCATGGCGCAATCGAGGGCTTCTCGCTCGACATGGTGGGAAAGAACGGGATCGGCGCGCTTTACGCGGGGCCGGAGTATGCCGGACGAACCTGGGAAGCCGCGTCGAAATTTACCGAGGAAGGCGGAGTGGGCCTGTTTACCCGCCCGTCGACCGAGATGAAATGCGCCGGAGCGCCGCTCAAGCATACATTTCTGATCGACGACATCGCCAGCCGCAGCGGGGCGAAGGGTAAGTATGAAGCGCATTATGCCTGCCCGCAGAACGTGTTGTTTTCGGTGCCGATCGTGTCGGAAAAAGTGCGCATGCTGTTCAATAGCCGCAATATCGCCACACATTACAGCCACACGCTGAAAGCCATCGACCCCGGCCGCAAGATCGCTTTTTTTGAAACCCCCGCCACTACCTCTCCGGCAGTGGGAAGCGGTACTTCCATCGCAGAATTGCCATATGACTACATCCACATCATTCCGCCACAGCGCGCGCCCGAAGTGATTCGCCAATCGGGACTCAGTTGGGCCGACAAATGGACGGATCAGGGCTGGGTGGAATGCGACCAGAAAACCCTGCGCCATCTTCGCTACCCCCAAATCTTCGCGCTTGGCGACGTTGCTGGTGTGCCAAAAGGCAAGACGGCGGCCTCGGTCAAATGGCAGGTGCCGGTGGTCGAGGATCATCTGGTAGCCACCATCGAAGGGCGCGAGGGAACCGAAACCTATGACGGTTATACTTCCTGCCCGCTGATTACGCGCGTAGGTCAGGCGATGCTTGTCGAATTCGACTATCACAACGATCTCGTGCCCTCGTTTCCCGGCGTGATTGCGCCGCTTGAAGAACTCTGGATTAGTTGGCTGATGAAGGAAGTGGCGTTGAAAGCCACCTATAGCGCCATGTTGCGCGGCAAGGCATGAGGGGAGATGAAACATGAAAGAACTGACATTCGGAACCCTGATCGCCGTATTTGAGGAGATTTTTGGACACGGCCTGTGGTGGTTCATGGTTGCCGTCGCCGTGGCGATCACGACGCTCTACCTGTATGTGCTGATCCGCGACCGGTCGATGTCGATGCGCAAATTCCTCTGGGCGCAACTGTCGATGCCGTTTGGCGCCATCGCCTCAGTGCTGTATGTACAAACAATGACAAGCTCTCATTTCCGCGATATCGGAGGCCCCATCGACGTCATTGTGTTGCTGGGCGTTGCGGTGATGGGAGCCATCGGATGCGCAATTCTTGTCTATACTATCCAATCGCTCCTTCACGAGAAATCGGAACAATCGTTGGCGGGCGAATAGATCATCGGCGGCGTTAAACGCGGCGAACCGAAAAGGGGGCGTACTCGCGTTAAATTTGAGCGAGTACGACCCCTTTTCGGTTTTCGGTTGTTGCACCGGCGGGGTCGAGCCCATCATTTTGGCGCCGATGGCGCTTGGGGCCGGCTGCTGCGCCGATGCGGTCTTCCTTCTCCTCAGCCGCCACCTTGGGGCTGTATGTTAACATCGGCTTTATCGACAGCCCTTCCAGCAGGCAGACCATGGATCCGGAAGATCTTTTTCTCGCCCGTGCCGTCGAACTGGCCCGCGCCGGCAGCGAGCGCGGCGACGGCGGCCCCTTCGGCGCGGTTGTCGTGCGCGATGGAAAAATCCTCGCCGAGGCGTGGAACCGCGTGGTCGTCGGCCATGACCCCACCGCCCATGCCGAAATCGCCGCCATCCGCGCCGCCTGCGCCGCCTTCGGTAGCTTCCACCTGCCCGGCACCGTCCTCTACGCCTCCAGCGAACCTTGCCCGATGTGCCTCTCGGCCGCCTACTGGGCGCGTATCGCCCGCATCGTCTTCGCCAACAGCCGCGCCGAGGCCGCCGCCATCGGTTTTTGCGACGACGAGCTGTACGATGAGCTGAATCGCACCTGCCGCGAACGCAGCATCATCATGGAACACCGGCCGCTGCCGGGAGCGCTGGAACCGATGCGCGCCTGGGCCAACGATCCGCGCCATACGCTGTACTGACCGGCCGGTGCCGGGTGAGGTTTCCGTTTTCGGCGATAATCCGGCCTTTCCGCTTCTACCTGTGGGCTAGGACGCCGATCGCCGATACGGATTTCGCCTGCGCCCTGCTCGAACACTATAATGTCGTGGTTTTGCCCGGCAGCTTCCTCGCCAGCGAGGTGGGGGGCGTCAATCCGGGGGACAATTTCATCTGTATCGCGTTGGTCGCCTCGCTCGACGAATGTCTTGAGGCGGCCCGCCGTACCCGTCAATTCGCACAGCAACTGAATTCTTCATGAACCATCCGCTGCAAGCCGCCATCGACGAACTCTGGGACAAGCGCACCGAGCTGACCACCCAATCGACCGACGCGATCAAGGTCATCGAATCCGTGATCGGCGACCTGGATAGCGGCAAGCTGCGCGTGGCCGAGAAAACCGATGGCGAGTGGGTGGTCAATCAATGGCTCAAGAAAGCCGTATTGCTGTCTTTTCGCACCCGTGAGAACCGTGTCCAGGAAGCGGGCGACGTGAGTTTTTACGACAAGGTCGATACCAAGTTTCAGGGTTGGAGCGACGAGCGTTTCAAGGCTGCCGGCTTTCGTGTGGTGCCGGGCGCTTTTGTCCGCAAGGGTTCGCACATTGCCAGGAACGTGGTGCTGATGCCGTCCTTCGTCAATATCGGTGCCTTCGTCGATGAAGGCACGATGGTCGACACTTGGGCGACCGTCGGCTCCTGCGCTCAGATCGGCAAAAACGTGCACCTCTCCGGCGGCGTCGGCATCGGCGGCGTGCTCGAACCGATCCAGGCCGGTCCGGTGATCATCGAGGATAACTGCTTCATCGGCGCCCGCTCGGAAGTCGTCGAGGGCGTCGTCGTCGGTGAAAACTCGGTGATCTCGATGGGCGTCTACCTCGGCCAGAGCACCCCGATCCACGATCGCGAAACCGGCGAAACCACCTATGGCCGCATCCCGCCGGGCTCGGTGGTGATTTCCGGCTCGCTACCCAGGGATGGCGGCAAGTACAGCCTGTACGCCGCGATCATCGTCAAGAAGGTGGACGCGCAGACCCGCTCGAAGACCAGCATCAACGAGCTGTTGCGCGCCTAAACGCCTAACCCACCACGAAGGTCCTGCCATGATTCTCGACAAACTGTTCCAACTGATGTCGGAAAAGCAGGCGTCGGATATCTTCATCTCCGCCGGCGCTCCGATCCACATCAAGATCCAGGGCAGCACCATGCCGGTGAACCAGCAGGTGATGCTGCCCGACATGATCGACAAGATCGCCTACGAGCTGATGTCGCCGGAGCAGATCAAAACCTTCGAGACGACCTGGGAAATGAACCTCTCCTTCGGGGTTCCCCAGGTCGGCAACTTCCGCGTCAACATCTTTCGCCAGCGCGGTTCGACCAGCATCGTGATCCGCTTCATTCTCGGCAACATTCCGCCGCTGAATGAACTCGGCCTGCCTTCGCTGCTCGCCGAGCTGATCATGGAAAAGCGCGGCCTGATTCTGATTGTCGGCGCCACCGGCTCGGGCAAGTCGACGACCATCGCCTCGATGCTCGATCACCGCAATTCCTTCCGCTCGGGCCATATCCTGACGGTCGAGGACCCCATCGAATTCCTGTTCAAGCACAAGAAATCGATCGTCAATCAGCGCGAAATCGGCATGGACACCGCCGACTGGCAGACGGCGCTGAAGAACGCCATGCGCCAGGCGCCGGACTGCATCCTGATCGGCGAAATCCGCGACAGGGACACCATGCAGGCGGCCATTTCCTACGCCCAGACCGGCCACTTGTGTCTGGCCACGCTGCACGCCAACAACTCTTACCACGCGCTCAACCGTATCATCAGCTTCTTCCCGCTGGAAAACCGGCCGGCGCTGTTCCTCGACCTGTCGGTGGCGCTACGCGCCATCGTCTCGCAGCGCCTAGTCAAGAAAGCGGACGGCAAACTGGCGCCGACCTGCGAGATCATGCTCAACACCCGCCATATCAGCGAATTGATCGAGCGCGGCGAGGTCCAGGCGATCAAGGACGCGATGGAGCAGACGCTGGCCCCGGGATCGCAGACCTTCGAGCAGGACCTGTTCAAGCTCTACAGCGAACAAGTGATCTCCCTCGACGAGGCGCTGGCCAATGCCGATTCGCCGACCAATTTGTCGTGGCTGATCAACAATTCCGAGTTGACCGGCAACAACAGCAACGAAGACAAGAAAATCGACACGACGCTGGACTTCGACAGCACCAACGCCGGCGGCGCGTCGTTCAAGGAATTCACCCTGAGCCTCTCCGACCGCGACGAGTAAACCGCCGCTGGACACAAGGAAATTCGATGCGTCTGGAAGGTAAGGTTTCTCTGGTGACCGGTGCTGCGCGTGGAATCGGCGAGGCCATCGCACAAGCCTTTGCCGATGAAGGTGCCATTGTGTATGTCACCGATATTGATCAGGACAATGGACGTCTGGTTGCTCAAGGTATTGGTTCTGCGGCCACATTTGCGCTACTTGACGTGCGCAGTGAAGACGCTTGGCGCACAACCATTGAAGCGGTCGTGCACAAGCACGGCAGGCTCGACATTCTGGTGAACAACGCGGGTATTACGGGCCTTGAAGGAGCTTCCGCATTCCACGATCCCGAGAATGCGTCGCTCGAAGCGTGGCGTTCCGTGCATGAGACGAATCTGGATGGCGTATTCCTCGGCTGCAAATACGCCATTCGCGCCATTCGCGCCATGCGGGCCACAGGTGTCGGGTCCATCATCAACATTTCATCGCGTTCGGGACTGGTCGGCATTCCGGCGGCGGTGGCCTATGCCTCAAGTAAAGCCGCCGTTCGCAATCATACGAAGAGCGTTGCCCTGTACTGCGCGCAGCAAGGCATGAAGGTACGCTGCAACTCGATTCATCCGGCGGCCATCCTCACGCCTATGTGGGAACCCATGCTCGGCACCGGACCCGACCGCGAATCGAACATGGCCATGCTGGTGCAAGACACGCCGCTGAAGCGGTTCGGCACTCCCCAGGAAGTCGCGGCAGTCGCCGTCATGCTGGCCGCCGATGAATCAAGCTACATGACGGGTGCCGAGATCAGCATCGACGGCGGTATTCTTGCCGGTTCTGCGGGTACCCCCGCACCTGCAACGTAGGTGGTGCCCATTGTCTAACCAATCCATCAAGGGGGCGCCGATGGCCGACCCCACCCTGGAACTGGCGTGGCAGCTCATGTCGTGCCCCTCCGTGACGCCGGACGACGCCGGCTGCACGGACCTCATTGTTGGCCGCTTGCAGGCGCTCGGTTTTGCCATTGAGTTCATCAGCCGCAACGGTGTGACCAATCTCTGGGCCCGCCGCGGTGATGCCGCGCCGCTATTCGTCTTCGCCGGCCACACCGACGTGGTGCCGAGCGGTCCGCTGGACAAATGGAGCAGCCCGCCGTTCGCCCCGGAAATCCGCGACGGCATGCTCTACGGGCGCGGTGCCGTCGACATGAAGTCCTCGCTGGCCGCTGCTGTCACCGCTGTCGAGGCCTTCCTTGCCGCTCACCCGGAACATCCCGGTTCGTTGGCTTTTCTGCTGACCTCTGACGAGGAGGGTGATGCTACCGACGGCACCGTCGCCGTCGTCGAGGCGCTCAAGGCCCGCGGCCAGCGCTTCGATTACTGTGTGATCGGCGAGCCGACCTCGGTCGACAGGCTGGGCGACATGATCAAGAACGGCCGCCGCGGCTCGCTTTCGGGCGTTCTGACGGTAAATGGCATCCAGTGTCACATTGCCTACCCGGAAAAAGGCCGCAACCCGATCCACCTAGCTGCGCCGGCTATCGCCGAATTGGCGACAACCGAATGGGACCGGGGCAGCGAATATTTCCCGCCGACCACCTGGCAGGTTTCCAACATCCACGGCGGTACCGGCGCCACCAATGTTGTCCCCGGCCATGTCGAGATCAAGTTCAATTTCCGTTTTTCAACGGCCAGTACGCCGGAAAGCCTGCAACAGCGGCTGTGCGCCATCCTCGACCAGCACGGCCTGGAATACGGGATTCAGTGGACGCTGGGCGCTCGCCCCTTCCTGACCGGCCGCGGCCCGCTGGCCGACGCAGCGACAGCGGCGATCAAGGCGGTGTGCGGCATCGACACCGAGCTGTCGACCACCGGCGGTACCTCGGACGGCCGTTTCATCGCCGACATCTGCGATCAATTGCTGGAAATCGGCCCCGTCAATGCCACCAGCCACAAGATCGACGAATGCATTGCCGTCGACGCCTTGCCCAAGCTGTCGGCAGTTTACCAACGTATCCTGGTTTTTTGCTGCTTGCCAGCCGCTAGCCCAGACATACTCACCCACCGCACCCAGAGTCAGCCATGACCGCCGCCCAGACCGACCTGTACACCGTCCGCGATTTCATCCGTTACGCAGTCAGCCGCTTCGGCGCTGCCGGCCTGTTTTTTGGCCACGGCAGCGACAATGCCTGGGACGAGGCGGTCTACTTGACGCTGCATACCCTGCATCTGCCGCTCGATCGTCTCGAACCCTTCCTCGATGCCCGCCTGCTGGCGCACGAACGCGAGGCCCTACTCGACATCTACGACCGGCGCTGCCAGGAACGCCTGCCGGCCGCCTACCTGACGCGCGAAGCCTGGCTCGGCGAACACCGCTTCTATGTGGACGAACGGGTCATCGTGCCGCGCTCCTTCATCGCCGAACTGCTCGAAGACCGGCTGGCGCCGTGGATCGACGATCCTGACGAGGTGGTTTCCGCCCTCGATCTGTGTACCGGTTCCGGTTGCCTGGCCATCCTCGCCGCCCTGGTCTTCCCGGAAGCCGAGGTCGATGCCGTCGACCTGTCGCCGGATGCGCTGGCCGTCGCCGAGTGCAACGTCGCCGACTATCACTTGGGCGACCGCATTCAGTTGATCCGCTCCGACGCCTTCGCCCAACTCCAGGGCCGGCGCTACGACCTGATCCTCTCCAATCCGCCCTACGTCGATGCCGAATCGGTCGCCGCATTGCCGCCGGAATACCGGCACGAGCCGGAGATGGCGCTTGGTTCCGGCGCGGACGGCCTCGACTTCACCCGCGTCATCCTGCGCGAGGCGAAGCAGTATCTGAATCCGGAGGGGCTGTTGGTGGTCGAGATCGGCCACAACCGGGCGGTACTGGAAGAAGCCTTCCCCGACCTGCCTTTCATTTGGCTGGAGACGGCCGCTGGCGGCAACTACGTGTTTTTGCTGCCGGCCGCCGACCTGCCGGAATAAACCGCCGATTTGGCTCCGCTCTACCACCTACCCAGCCCGTTCGCCAACGAGACGGGCACGATCCTGCTGCACGAACCACTGACGGCCCGCGCCGGCGAACTGCGCGCCCAGTTGCTTGACGAGAGCTACCCGAAGCCCTTCGTTGTTGACGATGGGCAATCGCGCTTCCTGTATTTCAACGTTCGCCTGATGCAGAGCGAAATGTCGCTGCGGGCGCCGAACGAGCTGGCCATCCGATACACGCAGAAGATGATGGCCTTCCTGCTGTTCCAGCCGCGCCCCAAGCGCATCGTGCTGATCGGCCTGGGCGGTGGCTCGCTGCTGAAGTTCTGCTACCACCGCTTGCCCGGCGCGCAACTGACGGCCATTGAACTCGATCCGCACGTGATCGCTTTCCGCGACACCTTTCTGCTGCCGCCCGACGGCCCGCGCCTACAGGTGCTACAGGCCGACGGCGCCGAATACCTGGCGCAGACCGACAAGGGTATCGACGCGTTGCTGGTCGACGCTTTCGACAAGACCGGTTTCGCGCCCGGCCTGGCCAACCGCGAATTCTTCGCCAACGCCTTCGCCAAGCTCTCCAGCAACGGCGTGCTGGTGATCAACCTGGCCGGCGAGCAGGAAAGCTACGCCGGCCTGATCGGCGAGGCGATGCAGGCCTTTGACGACCAGGTGATCGTGATTTCGGTGCCGGACGACGGCAACCACGTGCTGTACGCTTTCAAGGAACGTTACTTCGAGCCGCGCTGGCGCTGGCTGCACAACTACGCCAAGGAACTGCGCGCCCGCTTCGGCCTCGATCTCCCCGCCTTCGTGCAAAAGATGGAACGCTCGGCCAAGCTCGGCCTGGCCCGGCGCGAAGCACTGCGCGGACGCTGAACTACTTCTCGTCCCCGGCCTGATCGGCGCGCTGCTGCATTCGCTGCGTGGCTTCCTCCAGCTTTTGCCGTACCTGCTCCTGGGTCTGTCGCGCCTGTTCCAATTCCTGCTTCTTCAGCGCCGCGGCGGTCGCCGCTGTGCCGGCGGTTTCGACGCCGCAGGCGGCCAGCGCCAGCAGCAACGGAATGCAGAGAATTGTTTTCATGCCTTGTCTTTCTGTTGTTCCGGCCACCGCGACGGATTGCCATCGTCGCTGGCTGTGGATACGGCCGGCAAGTGTCATTCAGTAAATTGAATCTCTTTCGCGCCCTGTTTCGCCAGGATCGATGGGCGTCTGGCGCCGCAAATCGCTGACGGGCATTACCTCGATGACATCGTCGAATTCTACCTCCTCGACGACGGGGGCGCGTCGTTCCGGCATCCTGCGCCGCTCATCCCGATCACGGGATGCGCCGACATCGGATTCGCGCCGGTCTAGGTTGCTGCGCCGATCGTATTCCAGAATCATCACCTTGGCTCCACCTTGCGGGAATCCAGGGATTCCCTCTCGACGGGACGGTCGCCTACCACGTTTACAATTCTGAACCCACTTATTGACGAAGCATAGACCGCCCAGACAGCCCCCGCAACCGGTCGTCGCTACGGCGAGCCGTCGCTCGAAACTTCTCGGCCTCGCTTGCTTGCCAGACGCGTTGCTCAGTAGCGCAGGAAAGGCCGTCTTTCCTCGATCCAGGCGGCTTCGTCGGTGGCGCTCAGGGCATCGAGGTCGGCGGCTTGGGCGGCCGGGTCGTCCACCCATTCGCGCAGCAGTGGCGAACCATTGATCAGGTCGATGGCCAGCCGCTCGTGTTCGTATTCGTAGGGAAAATCGCGCCACAGTGGGTAGTCCGGCCAGAGTCGGCGGATCGCCTTGAAGGCCAGGCTCTGCAGGCGCCACGGACGGAAAGTAGTGTGGTCGTAGTGCGGCGTTTCGGCGTGGATGTGCAGACCGTGGCAAAGCTGGCCGGCGTGCTTGTGGAAGGTCGGCTCGAACCAGCAGTCGCGCAACGCGCAGCCGGCCAGCCAGTCCGGTGCCAAGACCTGCATCTCGGCCAGCACGGCGCGGGCGTCGAGGTCGGGCGCGCCGAACAGCTCCAGCGGCCGGGTCGTGCCGCGGCCCTCAGACAGCGTGCTGCCTTCGAGCATCACGGTGCCGGCATAGGCGCGGGCCATGCCGAGGTTGGGGGCGTTCGGGCTGGGATTGATCCAGGCCCGCTCGCCCAGCGGCCAGCCGTGGCCGGGCGCGGCATCGGGCTGCCAGCCCTGCATCTCGATGACCCGGTAATCGACGTCGAGTTGTAGGGCGGCGATGAACCAATGGCCGAGTTCGCCCAGCGTCAGGCCGTGGCGCATCGGCATCGCGCCGGCGCCGACGAAGCTTTCCCAACCCGCGCGCAAGGTCAGGCCTTCGACCGGCCGGCCGGCCGGATTGGGACGGTCGAGCAGCCACACCGACTTGCCGTGGGCGGCGGCCGCTTCGAGCACATAGCGCAGCGTGGTGATGAAGGTGTAGATGCGGCAACCGAGATCTTGCAGATCGACCAGCAGCACATCGAAGCTGTCCAGCATCGCCGGGGTCGGCCGGCGTACCTCGCCGTACAGGCTGAACACCGGGATGCCGTGCCGCGGATCGCGGAAATCCGGCGATTCCATCATGTTGTCCTGTTTGTCGCCGCGTAGGCCGTGCTGCGGCCCGAAGGCGGCGGTCAGCCTGATTTCGGGCAGGGCGGCCAGCGCATCGAGAGCATGATCGAGCGTGGTGGTGACGGAGGCCGGGTGGGCGAGCAGGGCGACGCGGCGGCCGGCCAGCGGGCGACGCAGGGCGGGATCGGCGAGCAGGCGGTCGAGGCCGGTCTGGAAATGGGGAATCATGGCGGGGACAGGTGAATGATGAAGGTCTGACGCAGATGGAAATCCGGTTGTTCGCTGCCGTGCGCCAGCGCCCAATAATCCTTGTCGCCGTCGGCGCGCTCGATCACGGCGCTGAGGCCGAGTTGCAACGGGCCGGCCGGCAGCAGCAAGCGCGGAATGGTCGCCCGCAGGTCGAAGCCGTCGGGCCGGCGGGAAAAGTCGATTGGCGGCAGCGAGGTTGGCGGCGGGTCGGTATCGTCGCGCTGCAGGTAGTCGGCGAAACGGTAGATTGCCCATTGTCCCGCCGGCGAGAAATTGAACTCGCGGTAGCTTGGCGCAGCCGTGGCGGCAATGAAGGCCTCGCAGCAAGTGTGCTGCCATAGCCCGTCGGCCGGACCGGCGGCCTGCGGTGAGGGCAGGCGCAGTGTCGCCAAGTCGCTGTGGAAGCGGTAATGCAGTTCGATGCCGGCCAGACTCTGGCTGACATCGACCGTCAGCACATCGCCGGCCGGGCCGGGCGTGGTGGGATGGGGACGGAGCGGCTGCGAAACGGGCTGCAAAACGGAGCCTGGCACGGCGATGGGGTTCCAGAATGGGGAAGGGCGACAGTGTAGCCGCCCGGACGGCCACGGAAAACCGGAGCGGGTGGCCGGAATAGCCCGCGCGCCACGGGCGCGTGGCATGGCGGGGCATTTTCGGATAACGTACTCCCCTTTGTATACTTGTTTCCAGGAGATAGAAGACCATGACGCCGCTCCGCATCGACCTTGCCCAGGACGAGATTCCCAGCCACTGGTACAACGTCGTTGCCGACATGCCCAACCGGCCGGCGCCGCCGCTCGGGCCGGATGGCCAGCCGGTGTCGGTGGAAGCAATGGGGGCGATTTTCCCTGATCCGATCCTGGAACAGGAAATGAGTGCCGAGCGCTGGATTCCGATTCCCGAGGAAGTGCGCCAGATCTACGCGCAATGGCGACCGGCGCCGCTGATCCGGGCGCTGCGCCTGGAGCAGATGCTGGGCACCCCGGCCAAGATTTTTTACAAGTACGAAGGCGGTTCGCCGGCCGGTTCGCACAAGCCCAATTCGGCGGTGCCGCAGGCTTGGTACAACAAGCTGGCCGGTACGCAAAAGCTGACCACCGAGACCGGCGCCGGCCAGTGGGGCTCGTCGATCGCCTACGCCGGCCAGATGTTCGGCCTGCCGGTGCGCGTTTTCATGGTCAAGGTTAGCTACCAGCAGAAGCCTTTCCGCCGCTCGATGATGCAGACCTGGGGCGCCGAGGTCTTTGCTAGCCCGACCGACCTGACCAACGCCGGGCGCGCCGCGTTGGCCGCCGACCCGGCCTGCCAAGGCTCGCTCGGCCTGGCGATTTCGGAAGCGGTCGAGGAGGCGGTAGCCGATCCGCACACCTGCTATACCCTCGGCTCGGTGCTGAACCACGTGCTGTTGCATCAGACCGTGATCGGGCTGGAAGCCAAAAAGCAGTTTGAGAAGATTGGTCTTTATCCCGATGTGATTTTCGGCCCCTGTGGTGGTGGCTCCAGCTTTGGCGGCGTCGCCTTTCCCTTCCTGGCCGATAAGGCGGCTGGCGACAAGCGGGCGGCCAAGCTGCGCTGCGTCGCCGTCGAGCCGACCTCCTGCCCGACGCTGACCAAGGGTGCCTACACCTACGATTACGGCGACGCTTCCGGTTACACGCCGATCATGAAGATGTACACCCTCGGCCACGACTTCATGCCGCCCGGCATCCACGCCGGCGGCTTGCGCTACCACGGCGCCTCGCCGCTGCTGTCGCAGTTGTTCCATGAAAAATTGCTCGAAGCCGTTGCCGTGCCGCAGGTCGGCACCTTCGAGGCCGGCGTGCAGTTTGCCCGCGCCGAGGGCATCATCCCGGCGCCGGAAGCCTGCCACGCGATCCGTGCCGCCATCGACGAGGCCTTGCGCTGCAAGGCGACCGGCGAGGCGAAGACCATCCTGTTCTGCCTGACCGGCCACGGCCATTTCGATATGGCCTCCTACGACCGCTTCTTCTCCGGCCAACTGGAGGATTACGATTACCCGGCCGAAGCCATCGTCGAATCGTTGAAGCATCTGCCCAAGGTCGGCTGACATCGTGAAAATCCTGGTCTTCCTGCTCGTTCTCGCCAATCTGTTGCTCTACGCCTTCAGCAACGACTACCTTGGCAAGCCGGAACGGCCGGATGCCGAGCGTATGGCTCGCCAGGTGCTGCCCGAACGCGTGCTCATCGTCTCGCGTGGCGAGGAGCCGCCCCTGACGACGGCCAACGAACGTCCGGAGGAAATCGCGCCGCCGGTAGCCGCCAGCGAGCCGGAAACGGTGGCAGTCTCCGGCTCTGCCCGGATCTGCCTGCTCTGGGAACAACTGCCGGCGGCCGAGGCCGACCGCATCGGTTCGCTGCTTGGCGCCCGTTTTCCCGTCTTCACGGTCAAGCGGATGGACGGCGGCGAGAACGGCGGCTGGTGGATCTACATTCCGCCGCTGGCGAACAAGGCCGAGGCCGACAAGAAGGCGGGTGAATTGCGCCAGCTCGGCGTCACCGATTATTTCGTCGTCCAGGAAGGCCCCAACCGCTATGCCATTTCGCTCGGTATTTTTTCCAGCGAAAAGGGCGGCCAGGACCGTTTTATCGAGCTGAAGGGCAAAGGCGTCCGTTCCGCCCGGCTGATGCCACGGCCGGGCAAGGACGGCACGATCAGCCTGCAGGCCGAGGGGCCGGCGGCGGATCGGACGGCGCTGCTCGGCGCGGTGAACGGCGGCTTGGTCAAGCCGGTGGTGCGGGACTGCTCGTGAGCGCCTATGTCGTCGGCCTGACCGGCGGCATCGGCAGCGGCAAGAGCCGGGTCGGCGAACTGTTTGTCGAGCGCGGGGCGGCGCTGGTCGATACCGACGCCATCGCTCACGATCTGACCGGGCCGGGCGGCGCGGCGATGCCGGCGCTGCTCGCCGAATTCGGACCGCAGGTGGCCGATGCGCGCGGCGCCCTCGACCGCGCCGCGATGCGCCGGCAGGCTTTCGCCGATCCGACGCGGCGGCAGCGGCTGGAAGCCATCCTGCATCCGCTGATCGGCCAGGAAGCAGACCGCTGTTGTCGGGCCGCGGCGGCGCCCTACGTCATTCTCGCGGTGCCGCTGCTGGTCGAGAGCGGCGGCTATCGCAAGCGCTGCCAGCGCATCCTGGTCGTCGATTGCCCGGAGGCATTGCAAATTGCCCGTGTCATGGCCCGCAACGAGCTCGACGAGAAGGCCGTGCGCGCTATCATGGCCGCCCAGGCGACGCGGGCCGAGCGTCTGGCCGTAGCCGACGACGTGATCGCCAATGACGGCGATTTTTCCGCCCTAGCGGCGCAGGTCGACGCGCTGCATCGAAGATACCTACGACTTTTAGCAGAGACACCTAAAGCAAACTATTGAGATTTGCATGCAAATGCCTCAAAATCAGGGAAATTTTCCGTCTTATCGGACACTGGCAGCGTGATTACCTACGAGTACCCGTTTAACGAACGCATTCGCACGCTGCTGCGTTTGGAAGACTTGTTCGAGAAAACCGTGTATTTCATGCAGGGCGAAGCTTCTCTCGAACATCACACGGCGCTGGTCACGCTGTTCGAAATCCTCGAAGTCGCCGGTCGCGCCGATCTCAAGCTGGACCTGATCCAGGAACTCGAACGACAGCGGCAGACCCTGCTGGCCTATCGCAACAATCCCGAAATTTCCGAAGAAGCGCTGTCCGGCGCCCTCTACGAGATCGAGCAATCCTCGGCTGCGCTGCTGGCGATGACCGGCAAGCTGGGTCAGCATCTGCGCGACAACGACTGGCTGATGGGCATCAAGAGCCGTGCCGCGATTCCCGGCGGTGTCTGCGAATTCGATCTGCCGTCCTACCACTGGTGGCTGCATCGCAGCCCCGAAGTCCGGCGCGAGGCGCTTGAGGGCTGGATCCGCTCGATGACCCCGATGCGCGACGCCGCCGCCATCGTGCTGCGCCTGCTGCGTTCGAGCGGCCGGCCCAAGGGGTATGCCGCCACCGCCGGCCAGTTCCACCTCAACCTGGGCGGTACCGCGGCGCAGATGGTGCGCGTCTCGATTGCCGACGAGCAGCCGGCGATCCCGGAAGTCAGCGCCAACAAATACTTCCTGAACATCCGCTTCACCCAGCCGCCGCGTGGCGACATCAAAGCGCGCGGTTACGAGGGCGACGTGCCCTTCGATCTGACCTTCTGCAATCTGTGATAGCGGGCGCGCGCAAGGTCCGTTGCCCGCAGTGCGGCGGGGACGCCCTGTGGGCGCCGGAGAACTCGTGGCGTCCGTTCTGCTCCGAGCGCTGCAAGCAGATCGATCTCGGCGCCTGGGCCAGCGACGCCTACCGCATTCCGGTCCAGGGCGGACCGGGCGAGGGCGACGGCGAACTGCCGTCGGCCGAACTTCCGGCCAACTGAACTCCGCGCCGAACTACCAGCCACGCATCAGCGCGATGCCGTGGGCACCCGCTGCCTGGGCGGTGGCCAGTAGGTCGTGGCGCAGGCCGCCCAGGGCGAACACCGGCAAAGTGTTGCCGGTGATGCGCTGGGTGAATTCGTGCCAGCCAAGGCCGGGGTTTTCTGGATGGCTCGGCGTCGGCAGCACTGGACCGAGTAACGCGTAGTCCAATCCCAGTTCGCCGGCTTTGGCGATTTCACCGGCATCGTGGCAGGAAGCGCCGACCCAGGCGAAATCGGGGCGGACGATACAGGCCGTCAGCGCCGCCGAGGAGAGATGCAGGCCGTCGGCTCCGACCCGGCGGGCGAGTTCGGCATCGTCGTTAATGACAACCAGAGCACCGGCATCGTGGGCCAGGCGCACCACCGCCTCGGCGAAGCTGAGGCGCTGTGCCGGCGGCAAGCCTTTGTCGCGCAACTGGATCAGGCCTAGGCCCGGTTTCGGCCCTTTCCCCAGCGCCGCTTGCAGGCGTTCCAACTGGCGTTCGATGCCCTCGATCTCGGCCAATGTGATGGCCATCATCGTCGGCAGGCGCAGCGCTTTCAGGATCGGGTCGTTGGCCGGCAGGATCGGGGCAACGCTGGCTGCCGCGCTGCATTCCTGCCATTCCACCGCCGCATGTTCGAGCGGTGCGGTGATGCCGATTTCGCCCTCCCAGGCGGTGACGCGCCAGAAATGGAGACGCACCGTCGCGTGTGGGTAAGTGAATTGCCGGGTCAGCCACGGCGCGCAAGCAGTGACGGTGATGCCTAATTCCTCCTGCAGTTCGCGCACCAGGGCAGCGCGCACGCTTTCGCCGGCTTCCACCTTGCCGCCGGGGAATTCCCAGTAACCGGCGTAGACTTTGCCCGCCGGCCGCTGGGCGAGCAGAAATTCGCGGCCATCGGCGCGTAGCATGACGGCGGCGGCGACTTCGACGAGCGGCGTCACGGTTTTTTCCTGGCCGCCGGTTTTTTCCGCCGGCCGGCCAGATCGCGGGCGAATTGCCAGGCCACGCGACCGGAACGCGAACCGCGGCCGAGCGCCCAGTTCAATGCCTCGCGCTCGCTGCCAGCGATGCTTGCTTCGTCGACGCCGAAATGGCGCAGCCAGTGGCGGGCGATGGCCAGGTAATCCTCCTGGCTGAACGGGTAGAAGGAAATCCACAGGCCGAAGCGCTCGGACAGCGAGACTTTCTCCTCGGTCGCTTCGCCGGGGTGGATTTCACCGTCGACCCGGGTGTTTTCCAGGTTTTCCGAGAAATACTCGGGCATCAGGTGGCGGCGGTTGGAGGTGGCATAGATCAGCACGTTGTCCGGCGGCGCCGCAATCGAGCCGTCGAGCACCGATTTCAGCGCCTTGTAGGCGGTCTCGCCGGCCTCGAAAGAGAGGTCGTCGCAGAAAACGATAAAGCGCTCTGGGCGCTCGGCGATGAGGTCGACGATGTCGGCCAGATCGACCAGATCCTCTTTGTCTACCTCGATCAGGCGCAAGCCCTCGGCGGAAAATTCGTTGAGCACCGCCTTGACCAGCGAGGATTTGCCGCAACCACGGGCGCCGGTCAGCAACACGTTGTTGGCCGGCTGGCCGGCGACGAACTGGCGGGTGTTGAGGGTGATCCGTTCTTTCTGATTGTCGATGTTTTCAAGATCGGCAAGGCGGATCGGGTGCGGCTGGCGTACCGGCTGCAACCAGCCGCGGCCCTGGCGCTTGCGCCAGCGGAAGGCGACGGCGCCTTGCCAGTCGGTCGGCGGAATGGGTGGCGGCAGAACAGCTTCGAGCCGGCCGAGAACGGCCTCGGCGCGGGCGAACAGACGTTCGAGCGGGAGAGTGTCGGGAGTGGCGGGCATGGGGCAGGTATACTTTGAGCGAAGCCTCAAACTCTAACGAAAGCCATGTCCCCAATACAAGTCATCCTCGCCTTTGCCTTCCTGCTGCTGGCCGGCTGTTCCATCCTCCCACCTGAGCCGGTCGTGCCAGACTGTCCGCCCTGCGCCGCCTGTCCGAGTTGTCCGCCGCCGGTTACCGTGACGCCGACCATTCCGCCGCCGTTCTCGCGAACGCTACAAGTCGCTGATTGGAGCGAACTGCCAGGCTGGCAAGACGACGACGTGGCCGCCGCCTGGCCGGCCTTCCTGCAATCCTGTCGTGGCCTGGCCGGGCGGCCGCACGGCGGGGAATGGAAGCGCGTCTGCGAGCTGGCCCGCGAGGCTGGCGACCGCCCTGGCTTCGACCACCGGGCCTTCTTTCAGGACAAGCTGCGGCCCTACGCCATCGTCGCCGACGATGGCAACACCAGCGGCACCGTCACCGGCTATTACGAACCGCTGTTGCGCGGCAGTCGCCAGCCGATCCGTGGCTTCGAGCAGCCCGTGTTGGGCGTGCCCGACGACTTGCTCAGCATCGATCTGTCGGCCGTTTTTCCCGAACTGAAGGACAAGCGCCTGCGCGGCCGGATCGAAGGCAAGCGCGTGGTGCCGTACTGGACGCGTGCCGAGATCGTCAGTCGCGGCGACAGCATCCCCGCCCGTACGCTGCTCTACGTGGATGACGCCATCGAGTTGTTCTTCCTGCAGGTGCAAGGTTCCGGACGGGTGCGCCTGGCCGATGGCAGCATGGTGCGCCTCAATTACGCCGACCAGAACGGTCATCCCTACCAGTCGATCGGCCGCGTACTGGTCGCCCGTGGCGAACTCAAGCTGGAAGAAGCCTCGATGCAGGGTATCCAAGCCTGGGCACGGGCCAATCCGGGGCGCCTCGACGAACTCCTGAACAACAATCCGAGCTACGTCTTCTTCCGTGAAATGCCGGACAGCCAGGACGGGCCGATCGGCGCCCTCGGCGTGCCGCTGAGCGCCGAGCGCAGCATCGCCGTCGACCCACGTTCGGTGCCGCTCGGCGTACCGGTCTTCCTCTCCACTACGCGACCCAATTCGGCGCAGCCGCTGAACCGCCTGGTCTTGGCCCAGGATACCGGCGGCGCCATCAAGGGCGCGGTGCGCGCCGATTTCTTCTGGGGCTTCGGCAAGGCCGCTGGCGAACAGGCCGGGCGCATGAGGCAGAGCGGCCGGATGTGGCTGCTGTTGCCGCCCGAGGCCGCCCCGAAATGAGGGTGATGCGCCGTCCCTGTGCGTCAAGTATCGCCGCGTGCTGGTGCTGTGTGTATTGTTCCTACTCGAATGTGGCATCGGTGCCAAAGCCGGGTTTCGCGTTAGCGTCTGGATACAATTGCTCACAGCCGGCCGGCATGGGCTGCGGCTAAACTGGCGGCCATGTCCAAATCGATCCTCCGCCTGCTGGCCCTGTCGTGCTGTTTGAGCCTGCCTGCCGCTGCCGCCTGGCAGGATGATCCTTTCGATACCGAGGCGCTAACGCCGCTGCGGCCGTCGCCGCGACTGGCCGCCCGGGTCGGCGAGGCGCCTTGCGCCACGGCGCTGCCGGCAACGCCGCTGACCGCCATCGACGCCGTCGATCTGGCTTTATGCAACAACCCGCAGACGCGCGAGGTCTGGGCCGCTGCCCGTGTTCAGGCGGCGCTGCTCGGCGTTGCCCAGTCGGCCTGGCTGCCCAATCTCGATGGCCGTCTGGGAGCCAGCCGCAATTTTGCCGATAGCGGCGATTACAACCAGCGCAACGCGGCGCTGACGCTGTCCTGGCTGCTGCTCGATTTCGGCCAGCGCGCCGCCAGTACCGAGAATGCCCGGCAGTTGCTGGCCGCCGCCGCCGCGACCCAGGGAGCGGCGGTACAGAGCCTGTTTCTGGCGGCCTTGCAGAGTTATTACAACGCCCAGGCGACGCGTGCTGCGGTGGCGTCGGCCGGCGAGGCCGAGCGCTCGGCCCAAGAGAGTTTCGCTGCCGCCGATGCACGCTACAAGGTCGGCGCCGGCACGCCAGCCGACAGCCTGCAAGCGCAGACGGCGCTATCGCAGGCGACGCTGACCCGCATCCGGGCCGAGGGCGAGGCGCGCAACGCGCTTGGCGTCCTGGCCAATATCATGGGTTTCGCTGCCCAGCAGCCGATGGTCCTGGCCGAGTTTCAGAGTTTGTCGCTGGACGAGGATTTACAGCGCGACGTCGCCGCCTTGATCGATGCGGCCCGCGCTCGCCGGTCCGACCTGCGGGCGGCCGAGGCGCAGTTGAAGGCGGCCGAGGCCAATATCGATCTGGCGCGCGCCCAGGGACGGCCGACCTTGAGTCTGTCGGCTGGGCCGACCTGGCAGGAGGTCGGCGGCGCGTCGAGCAATGGCGGCAGTATCGGCCTGACCTTGAATATCCCGTTTTTCTCCGGGTTCGAGACTACCTACCGCGTGCGCTCGGCAGAGGCCCAGGCCGAACTGCGGGCGGCGCAGCGCGACAGCCTGAGTAGCCAGATCGCGCTCGATGTCTGGCGCGCTTACCAGAACCTGAACACGGCCGGACACAGCCTGCGGACGACCGCCGATCTGGTGGCCAGCGCCGAGCAGTCGGAGCGTGTCGCGCTCGGCCGCTACAAGGCCGGCGTCGGCACCGTGCTCGAATTGCTGGCGGCGCAGAGCGCGCTGGCCAGCGCCCGCCTGCAACGCATCCAGGCGGCGCTTGACTGGCAGGTGTTCCGCGCCACGCTGGCCCAGGCCATGGGCACGCTCGATTACACGCTGCTGCAACCGGCAGAGGGAAGACCATGAAACGAAGCAGCAAAGTTGTTCTCTGGATTGTCGTCACTGCCACCCTGGCTGGCGGCGTGGCGTGGTGGTTTCAGCAGCGCTCGGCGCAGAATCCGGAAAGGCGCTACCGGCTGGCGGCGATCGAAAGGGGGGACATCACCCAGTTGGTATCGGCCAATGGCACGCTCAATCCGGTGGTGCTGGTCAGTGTCGGCACCCAGGTGTCGGGCACGGTCAAGCAGCTTTACGTCGATTTCAATGACCCGGTGAAGAAGGACCAGGTGCTGCTCGAACTGGACGATGCCTTGGTGGCGGCGGCCGAACGGCAGAGCGCGGCCAGCGTCGTCAGCGCCCGGGCCAGCCTCGATCTGGCGCAAGCCAATGAAAGCCGGATCAAGGTGCTGTACGCCCAGGAATTCGTCTCCAGTCAGGAATACGACCAGGCCGAGCAGGCGCTGAAGGCGGCCGGGGCGCAACTGGCCCTGGCCAGGGCACAGAACGACCGCGACCGGGCCAATCTCGGCTTTACGGTGATCCGCTCGCCGGTCGACGGCGTCGTCGTCGATCGCGTCGTCGATCTTGGCCAGACGGTGGCGGCCAGCTTTCAGACGCCGACGCTGATCAAGATTGCCCAGGATTTGTCGGAAATGTGCATCGACACCAGTTTTGCCGAGGCCGACATCGGGCTGATCCGCGAGGGGCAGAAGGTGCGCTTCACCGTCGATGCCTTTCCCAACCGCAGCTTTGCCGGCGCCGTGCAGCAGATCCGGCTCAATCCGACCAACCAGCAGAACGTCGTCACCTACAACGTCCGCATCAACGTTGCCAATCCAGAGCTGATCCTGCTGCCGGGCATGACCGCCTACGTCAATATCGCCGTGCAGCAGCGCGACGATGCGCTGCTGGTACCGAACGCCGCGTTACGCTTCAAGCCGGCCGAGCCGATCAGCGCTCCGCCGTCGCCGGACGCCGCTCCCCAGGCCGGCGGCCCGTCCGGCGCCGAGGCTCCTCCGGCAGCGCCCGAGGGCGGCGGAGCGAGAGCCGGAGCGGGCAAGGGCAAGAAGCGCGACGGCCAGAGCGGCACGGTCTTCGTGCTGCGCGGCGGGGCCTTGCAGCCGGTCAATGTCCAACTGGGCATTACCGACAACCGCAGTACCGAGCTTCTCGGGGGCGACTTGCAGGTCGGCGACCGCGTCGTCACCGGCGAGAACAGCACTCCCGCCAGATCGCCCTCCAGCGTCGGCATGCGGATGTTCTAATGACCGAGCCTGTGATCCGGGTCGCCGGCCTGGGCAAATCCTACGCCACCGCCGCCGGCTTGTTCACGGCGCTCAAGGGCGTCAACCTGGAGGTCCGCGAGGGCGAGTACATAGCCATCATGGGGCCGTCCGGCTCCGGCAAGTCGACCTTCATGAACCTGCTCGGTTGCCTCGATACGCCGACCTGCGGCGAGTACTGGCTGGCCGGCGAGAATGTCGCGCACCTCGACAACGATTCCTTGGCGCGGCTGCGCAATCGCACCCTCGGCTTCGTTTTCCAGGGCTTCAACCTCTTGTCGCGCGTGAGTCTCCAGGATAATGTCGCGCTGCCGCTGGTCTATGCCGGCGTGGACAAGGAGGCCCGGCGCGCCCGGGCGCGACTGCTGCTCGACAAGGTCGGCCTCGGCCGTTACGCCGAATCGCTGCCCAACCGGATTTCCGGCGGCCAGCAGCAGCGCGTGGCGATCGCCCGGGCGTTGGTCAACGCGCCGCATCTGATTCTCGCCGACGAGCCGACCGGCAATCTCGACAGCCACACCAGCGAGGAAATCATGCGCCTGTTCAACGAACTGAACGGCGAGGGCATCACCGTCATCCTGGTCACCCACGAACCGGACATCGCCGCGCACGCCAAGCGCCAGGTCCGCTTCCTCGATGGTGAGATCGTCAGCGACCACCTGACGGAGCATGCGCCATGTTGAAGGCGATGCTCGGCGAAGCCTGGCTGGCGATGGGCGCCAACCGCTTGCGGGCGGCGCTGACCATGCTCGGTATGGTGATCGGCGTCGGCGCCGTAGTCATCATGCTGGCCATCGGCCAGGGGGCGCAGTACGCGGTGCAGCAGACGATCAGCACCATGGGCTCGAACCTGTTCATCATCCTTTCCGGCTCGCTCACCGCGGGCGGCGTGCGCAGCGGCGCGGGCGGCGGGCCGACGCTGACCGTCGGCGACGCCAATGCCATCGACGAACTCGACGGCGTCGCCAACGCGGCGGCGACCCATCAAGGCGGCCGGCAACTGGTCTACGGTTCGCAGAACTGGAGCACCCAGGTCATCGGTACGACGCCCGCCTATCTCGGTGCGCGCGCCTGGAACGTGGTCAATGGCGCCGCCTTCGGCGATTCCGACGTGCGCTCGGCAACGCGCGTGGCGCTGATCGGCAAGACCGTCGCCGAAAACCTGTTCGGCAGCGAGGATCCGGTCGGCAAGACGATGCGCATCCAGCAAAGCCCGTTCGTGGTCGTCGGCGTGCTCGGCCCCAAGGGGCAGAACCTCGACGGCCGCGATCAGGACGACACCGTGATCATTCCCCTCAGCACCGCCCAGCGCCAAGTGTTCGGCACGCCTTTTCTCGGCTCGGTGCGGATGATCATGGTGCAGGCCGAATCGGCCGAAGGCATGGAGCGGACGATGGCCGATGTCACGGCGCTGTTGCGCCAGCGCCACCGGCTGCGCGAGGGTATGCCGGACGATTTCTTCATCCGCAACCTGTCGGCCGCCGCCGAATCGGAAGCCGAAACGACGCGCACCATGTCGATCCTGCTCGGCGCCATCGCCTCCATCTCGCTGCTGGTCGGCGGCATCGGCATCATGAACATCATGCTCGTCTCGGTCACCGAGCGGACCCGCGAAATCGGCATTCGCATGGCCATCGGCGCCCGCCAGGCGGATATCCTGATGCAGTTTCTGCTCGAAGCCATCATGCTCTCCTTCGCCGGCTGCCTGCTCGGCCTCGTGCTCGGCCTGGGCATCGCGCTCGGCATCAATGCCGTCACCGGCATGGTCGTGGTCATTTCCGGCAGCGCGGCGCTGGTCGCCTTCGCCGTCGCCGCCACGGTCGGCATCTTCTTCGGCTGGTACCCGGCGCGCAAGGCGGCGCGGCTGGACCCGATCGAGGCCCTGCGCTACCAGTAAACGCCGCCCAGAGGCACGACAATGGACACGCGCAGCGTGGTGGCCATCGCTTCGAGCCTCACCAGGGGATGATGCTCATGCGGGTTCGAGTATCCGCATTTCGATACGCAGTCCGACGGCTGTCCGCCATGACAGTCAGCCGCGACCCGGGCGATGAACAGGCGACCAGGATCTACTTGCAGTGACTGGCGTCGAAAACCTGGAAATCATGACGTCCGCGCGCTTCCTGGAGAAGATTCAGGCATAGCGCCCCGAACCGCCATTCAGCATCACCTCCGGGAAACAATCCCCTCCCTGGCGGCGATCTCGGATGGAAACGCCTTGGCGAACGCCAGGATGACCTCGTGCACCGTCTTGCGCTGAGGGGGCGGCAGTGCCAGAAACGCCTCGAAAATTTCCCGTTCCTGATAGCCGATGCCATCCTCCCAGCGAGCGCGATGCGCGTCGATCCGCTGCTTGACCTCCAGCCCAAAGCACAATTCCTCCGGTGGAACGGCCAGCATCTCGGCCAGCGCCACAATCTTGTCGTAAGGCGGGATCGACTCCCCGAGCAGCCATTTCCTCACCCCGTGCAACGTCATCGGCTTGCCGAAATAGTGCAGATTGAACGCGCGCTCCAGCACGGCGGGTTCCGGTTTCAGCCCGGCCTTGAGCATCGCCTCCCGCAGCCGGTCGGCGAATTGTTGCTTTGGATTTTGCATCCGGCAACGTTACCGGCATTGCCCTCCGGCGACTTGACACGATGCAACGGTTACGTAACATGCTTGACTAGAAATCAAATTCTAGGCGCTACTGTTGAAACATCCCCATCCATGCCTCTCCCAAGCATTCTTGCCACCGTTGAACGACCAACGCGATCTGCCCGAGCGGAAGCAGGCCGATTTAAGGCGTTGAGCGCGTGCGTTGCCTGGCTGCCTTTTGCACCGTGGGTTGCTCGCAAAAAAAATGGACGAGGCTCGCCACCATGTCGGCCACGAAACGCTGCTTGGTGGGTGGCAAGGATTCGATGAGCGCCAAGACGCGCGTCCCCGCTTCCGAGCTTTGCGGCGGTTCTTCGTCCAGAAGCTCGGCAATGGTCACACGCAACGCGGCGGCCATCGCTTCGAGCGTCACCAGGGAGGGCAAGGTCGCCCCGGGTTGATGATGTGCGCTTAAAAAGTGACCAGTTGAGCGCGTTGAATTTTGACCAGGGACTTTAGCCCCGAATTCATTCCGGGGCTGTGGATAACTTAGCCTTGTGCATCAAATACATAATAGCGGCCCAAAAAACAAAACCCGCCGAGAGGCGGGTTCGTCGAAAGCTGGAGTAGCCGAATTATTTCAGCTTGACTTCCTTATAAGCGACATGCTTACGAGCCTTCGGGTCGTACTTCATCATCTCCAGCTTCTCGGGCGTCGTGCGCTTATTCTTGGAGGTGGTGTAGAAGTGACCGGTACCTGCTGTGGATTCCAGCTTGATTTTTTCGCGACCGCCTTTAGCCATTTTATTTATCCTTCCTTAATCAGATTTCGCCACGGGCGCGCAGGTCGGCGAGCACGGTGTCGATGCCGTTCTTGTCGATCAGGCGCAGGCCGGCGTTGGAAACGCGCAGACGCACGAAGCGGTTCTCGCTTTCGACCCAGAAGCGGCGATACTGCAGGTTCGGCAGGAAGCGGCGCTTCGTTTTGTTGTTGGCGTGGGAAACCTTGTTCCCAACCATCGGGGCTTTACCCGTGACTTGGCAGACTCGCGCCATGATTGGTGCTCCAGAATTCGATAGAGGAAAGCCGATAAGTGTAATCGAAACTACCCAATGCTTTCAAGGGGTTTTGTGATGTTTATAACAGGCCCCGCTCGGCGAAGGAAAGCGGCGGGGCGTTGCCGGCGACGATGAAGTGGTCGAGCAGGCGGACGTCGACCAGGGCCAGGGCGTCCTTGAGATTGCGCGTTAGGCGTTCGTCGTCGGCGGAGGGCTCGGCGATGCCGGAGGGGTGGTTGTGGGCGAGGATGACGGCGGCGGCATTGTGGCCGAGCGCCGCCTTGACCACTTCGCGCGGATAGACGGCCGTCTGGGTCAGGGTGCCGGCGAACAGTTCCTCGGCCTTCAGCAGGCGGTTCTGCGCGTCGAGCCACAGCGCCATGAAGACTTCGTGCGGCCGGGCGGCCAAGTGCAGGCGCAGCCAATCGCGGACCCGGCCCGGCGAGGAGAGTGTGTCGTGCTGTGTCATTTCCTGGTTCAGGGCGCGCCGGGCCAGTTCGAAACTGGCCTTGAGTTGGGCCGCCTTGGCCTGGCCGATGCCGGAAATACTGGCCAGTTCCTTGAGCGAGGCGTCGGCGAGGGCGTCGAGCCGGTAGTCGAAGCGGCCGAGCAGGTCGCGCGCCAGATCGACCGCGCTTTTGCCGCGCACGCCGACGCGCAGGTAAATTGCCAGCAGTTCGGCATCGGAAAGGGCTGCCGGGCCGTGGGCCAGCAGGCGTTCGCGGGGACGTTCACCAGCCGGCCAGTCGCTGATCGCCATGGCGTTTCCAGTAGAATGGGAAAGTCCTTATTCTAGTGGCAATGACAATGGAGTTGAAGGGAAAGCGTATCGCGCTCGGCGTCAGCGGCGGCATCGCAGCCTACAAGGCGGCCGAGCTGGTGCGCCTGCTGGTCAAGCAGGGCGCCGAAGTGCAGGTGGCGATGACCGAGGGCGCCAGCCATTTCATCACCGCAACCACCTTTCAGGCGCTGTCCGGACGGCCGGTGTTCACCGACCAATGGGATCAGCGGATGCCCAACGCAATGGCCCATATTGATCTGTCGCGGCAGGCAGACCTGATCGTTGTCGCGCCGGCTTCGGCCGATTTTCTGGCGCGGGTGGCGCATGGGCTGGCCGACGATCTGCTGGCGACCATGGTGCTGGCCCGCGACTGCCCCTTGCTGGTGGCGCCGGCGATGAACCGGCAGATGTGGGAGAACCCGGCGACCCAGCGCAATGTCGCCCAGTTGCGGGCCGACGGCGTTGGTATCCTCGGCCCGGCCAGCGGCGAACAGGCTTGCGGTGAGATCGGCGCTGGCCGCATGCTGGAGCCGGAGGAAATCGTCGACTCGGTACTGGTCTTCTTCACGCCCAAGTTGCTGGCCGGCAGGAGGGTTCTGCTGACGGCCGGGCCGACTTTCGAGGCCATCGACCCGGTACGCGGCATTACCAACCTGTCGTCGGGGCGGATGGGTTATGCCTTGGCCCGCGCCGCCCGGCAGGCCGGCGCCGAGGTGACGCTGGTATCCGGCCCGGTGGCCTTGCCGACGCCGGCCGGGGTCGAGCGTATCGACGTCAAGAGCGCGCTCGACATGCAGGCGGCGGTGATGGCCCGCGCCACGGCCAGCGACATTTTCATCGCCGTCGCCGCCGTTGCCGATTATCGCGTGACCCATGCCGCCGAATACAAGTTGAAGAAAGACGAAGGCGGCCCGCCGGCGTTCGAACTGGTCGAGAATCCAGACATCCTCGCCAGCGTGGCGGCCCTGGAAAACGGGCCGTTCTGCGTCGGCTTCGCCGCCGAGAGTCATAATCTGGAAGCCTATGCCCAGGCCAAGCGGCAGAAGAAGAAGGTGCCGCTGGTGGTCGGCAACTTGATCCAGGACGGCTTCGGCGGTGACGACAACCGCCTGGTGTTGTTCGACGACCACGGTGTGCATCCGTTGGCGCCGGCGAGCAAGGCGGCGCTGGCGCGGCAATTGATCGAACATATCGCCCATCTGACAGGAATCCACTGATGCACCGTATCGACGTCAAAATTCTCGACAACCGGCTGCGCGAATCGCCGCCGCATTATGCGACGCCCGGTTCGGCCGGTCTCGACCTGCGCGCCTGCATCGAGGTGCCGCTGCATCTAGCGCCCGGCCAGACGGTGCTGGTGCCGACCGGCATGGCCATTCACCTCGCCGATCCGGGCCTGGCGGCGATGATCCTGCCGCGCTCCGGTCTCGGTCATAAACACGGCATCGTGCTTGGAAACCTGGTAGGCCTGATCGACTCGGACTATCAGGGTGAGTTGATGGTCTCGGTGTGGAATCGCGGCCAGGAAAGTTTCACCCTCAATCCGCTCGACCGCATCGCGCAACTGGTGGTGGTGCCGGTGTTGCAGGTCGCTTTCAACGTGGTCGAGGAATTCGACGACAGCGAGCGCGGTGCGGGTGGTTTCGGCAGTACCGGCAAAGCCTGAACTTCTACACCTGATAAGCCGCAGCGTCGCCGCAAAGGCATCCAAGACACAAGGCCCGCTCAAGCGGGCCTTGTGTTTTTCCGGGGCAGGGCTTGTTCAATCAGCTCATGGTCTTCAGGTGCTGAATGATCTCGCCGGCCATTGGCTGCGCATTGCCGTACAGCATGCGGCAGTTGTCGGTGTAGAACAGCGCGTTCTCGACGCCGGAGTAGCCGGTGCCCTTGCCGCGCTTGATGACGATGACGTTCTGCGCTTTGTCGGCATCGAGGATCGGCATGCCGTAGATCGGGCTTGACTTGTCGGTGCGCGCCGTCGGGTTGACCACGTCGTTGGCGCCGATGACCAGCGCAACGTCGGCCTGGCCGAATTCGCCGTTGATCTCTTCGAGGTCGAAGATCTTGTCGTAGGGCACACCGGCCTCGGCTAGCAATACGTTCATGTGCCCCGGCATGCGCCCGGCCACCGGGTGGATGGCGAACTTCACCTCGACGCCTGCTTCCTCCAGCAATTCGGCCATTTCCCAGACCTTGTGCTGGGCGTGCGCGACGGCCATACCGTAGCCGGGGACGATGAGCACCTTGGAGGCGTAGCGCATCAGCGCCGCCGCGTCGATGGCGCCAACTTCCCTCATCGTGCCGGTGATTGCCTCGCTGCTGCTGCTGCTCGCCACCATCGGCGTGAACAGGATGTTCGTCAGCGGCCGGTTCATCGCCTTGGCCATCAGTTGCGTCAGCAGGGTGCCGGCGGCGCCGACGACGATACCGGCGATGATCAGCGCCGGATTGCCGAGCACGTAGCCCTCGAAGCCGACGGCCAGGCCGGTGAAGGCGTTGAACAGCGAGATGACCACCGGCATGTCGGCGCCGCCGATCGGCAGCGTGACGATCAGGCCAAGCGCCAGGGCGACGACGAAGAACAAGGCGATCAGTTCCGGTTGCACCGGCGGCACGACGATGACCGCGATGCCCAGCGCCACGGCGACGAGCGCCAGGACCACATTGACCGCGTTTTGCGCCGGCAGCCGCACGGCTTTTTTCAGCACCCCTTGCAGCTTGGCCCAAGCGACGCAGGAGCCGGTGAAGGAGACGGCGCCGATCAGCGCGCCGAGCACCGCCAGCGTCGTTGTCACGGTGCCGTGGACGTCGCCCTTGGCCAGCTCGACGGCGGCGATGGCCGCCGCCGCGCCGCCGCCCATGCCGTTGTAGATGGCGACCATTTGCGGCATGTCGGTCATCTTGACCTTCTGCGCCGAGAACCAGGCGCCGCCGCCGCCGATCGCCAATGCCAGGGTCATCAGGCCGAGATTGTTCAGACCAGGGATCAGGAAGGTGGCGACGATGGCCAATAGCATGCCGTAGCCGGCGATGACGATGCCCTTGCGGGCGCTGGCCGGCGAACTCATGCCCTTGAGGCCGAAAATGAACAAGAGGGCGCCGACGAACCAGGCGCCCTGGACGTAGATCGGGGCGTTCATTGGCCGCCCTCCTTCTTCTTGAACATGGCCAGCATGCGTTCGGTGACGACATAGCCGCCGGCCGCGTTGGCCGCGCCGAGCGCCACGGCGAAGAAGCCGATGACCTGTTGTGTCGGTGTCTCGGCGACGCCGAGGATAATCATCGCGCCGACCACGACCACGCCGTGGATGAAGTTGGAGCCGGACATCAGCGGCGTGTGCAGGATTACCGGCACTTTGGCGATGATCTCGTAGCCGGTGAAGGCGGCGAGCATGAAGATGTACAACGTGAGCAGGCCGTCCATCAGGCTTCTCCCAAAACGTTCTTGACGGTGGCGTGGACGGTCGCGCCATCCTTGCACAACAGGGTGCCGGCGACGATCTCGTCATCCCAATCGAATTGCAGTACGCCATCCTTGATCCACGGCGACAGGAAGTTGTAGATATTTTTGGCGTACAACTCGGAAGCGTGCGTCGGCATCCGCGACGGCAGGTTGAGCGGGCCGTGGATATTCACGTCGTTGGCGACGACGTGTTCACCGGGCTGCGTCAACTCGCAGTTGCCGCCGGTTTCCGCGGCCATGTCGACGATGAGGGCGCCGTACTTCATGCGCCCGACCATCTCCTTGGTGATGATGGTCGGTGCTTTCTTGCCGGGACTGGATGCGGTGGCGATCACCACGTCGGCGGCGGCACCGGCCTTGGTCAGCTTCTCGGCCTGGGCGGTCTTTTCCTCGGTGGACAGCTCGCGGGCGTAGCCGCCGGCGCCCTCGGCCGAGACGCCGGTGTCGACGAACTTGGCGCCGAGCGATTCGATTTGTTCCTTGGCTGCGGCGCGTACGTCGTAAGCCTCGACCATGGCGCCGAGGCGTTTGCAGGTGGCGATCGCCTGCAGGCCGGCGACGCCGGCGCCGATGACCAGCACTCGCGCCGGGCGAACGGTGCCGGCGGCGGTGGTCAGCATCGGGAAGAACTTGGTGCAGCGGGCGGCGGCGATCAGGCCGCACTGGTAGCCGGTGCAGGATCCCTGCGAGGACAGCGCGTCCATGCTCTGGGCGCGCGAAATGCGCGGCAACAGTTCGAGGGCGAAGGCGGTGATTTTTTTGGCATTCAGCGCCGCCAGCCGCTCGCGGCTGTCGTAGGGCTTGAGCAGGCCAATCAGTATTGCCCCGTCGGGCAGCGCGGCGATTTCCTCCGCCGTCGGCGGTGTTACGCGCAGCACAATCTCAGTGCCAGCATAGGTTTCCGGTAGGCCGGGGGCGAAATCGACCTCGCTATAGTCGGAGTCGAGAAAATGGCTGCTGACGCCGGCGCTCTGCTCCATGCGCAGACGCGCGCCGAGGGCGGCGAATTTCTTGGCTGTCTCGGGAACGAGTGCGGTCCGGTTCTCACCGTCGGCGCGTTCCCGTGCAGCCGCCAGGGTTAGGGGCATCGAGATTCTCCTTGAAACAGTAACTTGTTGGAATATTGATGGAAATTTGCCGGTGCGCCAGCCAGCGGGCAGCAATTTCGATCATTGCTGCTTCAAATTTTCTGGCGAAGATAAGAGAATTGTTACTTCACAAATAGTCAGTATTTCTAACTATTTACTTCATTTATTGCTTATCAAAAAAAGGGGGTGGCAGCGCCTCGGATAGCCGCCTCATCGGCCGGTGGGGGGCAGCCAGCTTGCAGGAACCGGACATGGTCCACTTGTTCTGATGCCCGCCAAATCGCCGTTGACCGGAAGCGCCGCCTTGCGGATACTCCCAAGGTTATTCAGAGCTTCTCTTGTAAGCACCGCGCAAGGGTGCCGGCGTATCGTCGGCCGCTAATCGAAAACCAACGACCAGAGGAAAGCATGCCAGCAGACAAGTCCAGGATCATCTATACGCTTACCGACGAGGCGCCGTTGCTGGCGACTTGTGCCTTTCTGCCGATTATTCGCACCTTTACCGGGCCGGCTGGCGTCACGGTCGAGAAGGCGGACATCTCCGTTTCCGCTCGCGTCATCGCCGAATTTCCGGAATTTCTGAGCGAAGAACAGCGTCTGCCGAATACGTTGGCCGAACTGGGCAAGAAATGCCTGCTGCCCGAGACCAACATCATCAAGTTGCCCAACATCTCGGCCTCGGTGGCCCAGTTGAAGGCCTGTGTCAAGGAGTTGCAGGAGAAGGGCTACAAGATTCCCGACTACCCTGAGAATCCGACCACCGACGAAGAAAAGGCACTCAAGGCCCGCTTCGGCAAGTGTCTTGGCTCGGCCGTCAACCCGGTGCTGCGCGAAGGCAACTCCGACCGCCGCGCACCGGGCGCCGTCAAGAACTACGCCAAAAAGCACCCGCATTCGATGGGCGAGTGGAAGCAATGGTCGCAGACCCACGTCTCGCACATGCACAGCGGCGACTTCTATCACGGCGAAAAATCGCTGACCCTGGACAAGGCCCGTCGCGTGCGCATGGAATTGATCGCCAAGGGCGGCAAGTCCACCGTGCTCAAGCCGGAAGTCAAGCTGCTCGAAGGCGAGATCATCGACTCCATGTTCATGAGCAAGAAAGCGCTCTGCGACTTCTACGAGAAGGAATTGGAAGACTGCCGCCAGGCCGGCATTCTATTCTCGCTGCACGTCAAGGCGACGATGATGAAGGTCTCGCACCCGATCGTCTTCGGCCACTGCGTCAAGATTTACTACAAGGAAGCCTTCGAGAAGCACGCCAAGACCTTTGCCGAGCTGGGCGTCAACGTCAATAACGGCATGGTCGATCTGTACGAGAAGATCGAGCAGTTGCCGGAATCCTTGCGCGACGAGATCATCCGTGACCTGCACGCCTGCCAGGAGCATCGTCCGCGCCTGGCCATGGTCGATTCGGCCAAGGGCATCACCAACTTCCATTCGCCGAACGACGTGATCGTCGATGCCTCGATGCCGGCGATGATCCGCCAGGGCGGCAAGATGTGGGGCGCCGACGGCAAGCAGTACGATAGCAAGTGCGTGATGCCGGAATCGACCTTCGCCCGCATTTACCAGGAGATGATCGGCTTCTGCAAATGGCACGGCAACTTCGATCCGCGGACCATGGGCACGGTGCCGAACGTCGGCCTGATGGCCCAGCAGGCCGAGGAATACGGCTCGCACGACAAGACCTTCGAGATCGCCGAGGACGGCATCGCCAACATCGTCGATATCGATAGCGGCGAAGTGCTGCTGACGCAAAATGTCGAAGCCGGCGACATCTGGCGCATGTGCCAGGTCAAGGACGCACCGATCCGCGACTGGGTCAAGCTCGCCGTCACCCGTGCCCGCAACTCCGGCATGCCGGCCGTCTTCTGGCTCGACCCGTATCGTCCGCACGAGAACGAGCTGATCAAGAAGGTCAAAAAATACCTGCAGGATCACGACACTACCGGCCTCGACATCCAGATCATGTCGCAGGTCCGTGCCATGCGTTTCACGCTCGAGCGCGTCGCTCGCGGCCTCGATACCATCTCGGTCACCGGCAACATCCTGCGCGATTATCTGACCGACCTGTTCCCGATCATGGAACTGGGCACCTCGGCCAAGATGCTGTCCATCGTCCCGCTGATGAACGGCGGTGGCATGTACGAAACCGGCGCCGGCGGCTCGGCGCCCAAGCACGTGCAGCAACTGACCCAGGAAAATCACTTGCGCTGGGATTCGCTGGGCGAGTTTCTGGCCCTGGCGGTGTCGCTGGAGGAACTGGGCATCAAGGAGAACAACGCCAAGGCCAAGCTGCTGGCCAGGACGCTGGATGCCGCCACCGGCAAGCTCCTGGACAACAACAAGTCGCCGTCGCCGAAGACCGGCGAGCTCGATAACCGCGGTTCGCAGTTCTACCTGACCATGTACTGGGCGCAGGAGCTGGCGGCACAGAAGGAGGATGCCGAATTGGCCGCCCACTTCGCCAAGCTGGCCAAGACCTTGAGCGCCAACGAAGCCACCATCGTCGCCGAACTGAAGACGGTGCAGGGCAAGCAGGCCGACATCGGCGGCTACTACAAGGTCGATTCGGAGAAGTGCAAGGCGGTGATGCGTCCGAGCCCGACGCTGAACGCCGCACTGAAGGCGATGCGCGCTTAAGCATCCGCAGCCGGCGGCAGTGCCGGCGAGCCAGAAAACGGAGGCCTGCGGGCCTCCGTTTTGTCGTTTCATGACGACAACTTTATTTGCCGGCAATGGGCGGAAACGAAAAATGAACATGTGAAAATATTGTTTTTCAAATATTTCACATCGTTTTGACTGTCCAGCCTGCTTTCCTCCTGGCCTTGCGCGCCTTTGCCGCGCTGACCATCGTCTGGCACCATTTTTCCCTGTATGCGCCGCTGAACGACTGGGCGGCGCCGCTGCTTGGCGGCTTGCTTGACTGGGTGGCCGACTACGGCCGCGCGACGCAGGTGTTCTTCGTGGTCAGCGGCTACGTTGCCGCCCAGGGCATCGGCAGCCGGGAGGGGTGGAATTCGGCGCAACTCGGGCGTTTCGCGATCCAGCGCTATTGCCGGCTTGGCCTGCCCTATCTGGCCGTCGTTATCGCCATTCTGCCGATCTACGAATTCGCGCGTGGCTGGGTGCCCGACGACGTACTCGGTCAGCCGGTATCGGTCGGCCAGTTCCTCGCTCATCTGTTCTTGTTGCAGGACATCCTCGGTTACGAGTCGCTATCGGCCGGCCTGTGGTTCGTCTGCATCAATTTCCAACTCGGTTTCGTCTACGCCTGCGCGCTGGTTGTGCAACAGCGCTTCGGTCGGGGTGGCGACGGCGTTGTCATGTTGCTCGGCTGGACGGCCTCGCTCTACTCGCTGTTCCATTTCAACCTCGATCCGGCCGGGGCGTGCTGGGCCCTGTATTTCTTCCCCTTTTTCTTCATGGGCATCCTTGTGCACAAGGCGCTGACGCGTGATGGCACGGTCGGGTTCGTAGTCTTTCAGGGGGTGATGTTGCTCGCCATGCTGTACGCGTGGCGTTGGCGGGTGATCGTGACCATGGTGTTCGGCATGTTGCTGTTCATCGCCGGGCGTTCGGGTCTGGGTCGGCACTGGTCGCGCAGCAGTCTGATCGCCCTTATCGGCAAAATGTCGTACAGCTTGTTCCTGATCCACTTTCCGGTCCTGGTCCTGGTCGGTGCCTTGTGGGCGCGCCTGGGATGGAATTCGCCAGTGGCGGCGACGGCCGGCCTGCTGGTTGCCTTCGGTGGCAGCTTGCTGGCCGCCAATCTTTTTCACCGCTGGGTGGAAACGCCGGCGGCTCTGCTGGCCAAGCGCTTGCGCAAGCCGGAGCAAGTGGCAGAGCGCGATGCCGAGGGGCGCCGGCTGGCCTTCGAGCACTGACAGCGGCGGCGCTTTTGTTTCATAATCGGCCTCGCCGCCGATTCGGGAAAACTCCATGGCCGGCAGTTGCGTGCTCCCGTTCATAACCATGCAAGGAGTTGCCGATGACTTCCCACATCAAGATTCCGCCTGGCGGCGCCAAGATCGTTCCGGGGCAGCCGATTCCCGACAACCCGATCATCCCCTTCATCGAAGGCGACGGCAGCGGCGTCGACATCACGCCGGTCATGATCAAGGTGATCGATGCGGCCGTCGCCAAGACCTATGGCGGCCGCAAGAAAATTCATTGGATGGAGGTGTACGCCGGCGAGAAATCGACCCGCGTCTACGGTCCTGGCGAGTGGCTGCCGAAGGAAACCTTCGACGCCCTGAAGGAATATTCTGTTTCAATCAAAGGGCCAATAACGACGCCGGTCGGCGGCGGCATCCGCTCGCTCAACGTCGCCCTGCGCCAGGAGCTCGACCTCTACCAGTGCGTCCGCCCGGTGCGCTATTTCAAGGGCGTGCCGTCGCCGCTGAAAAATCCGGAGCTGACCAACATGGTCATCTTCCGCGAGAACACCGAGGACATCTACGCCGGTGTCGAATGGGCGGCCGATACCGAAGCCTGCCGCAAGGTGATCGATTTCCTGCAACAGGAAATGGGCATCCGCAAGATTCGTTTCCCGGAAACTTCCGGCATCGGCATCAAGCCGATCTCGATCGAGGGCACGCAGCGCCTGGTCCGCGCCGCGATCCGCTACGCCATCGACCACGACCGCAAATCGGTAAGCCTGGTGCACAAGGGCAACATCATGAAGTTCACCGAAGGCCTGTTCCGTGACATCGGCTATCGGGTGGCCCGCGACGAGTTCGGCGCCGAGCCGATCGACGGCGGGCCGTGGTGCCAGGTGCGCAATCCAGGGAGCGGCCGCGAGATCGTGATCAAGGATTCCGTCGCCGATGCCTTTTTGCAGCAAACACTCCTGCGCCCGGCTCAATATGACGTGATCGCCACCACCAACCTGAATGGCGACTATATATCCGATGCCCTGGCTGCCCAGGTTGGCGGGGCGGGCATCGCGCCGGGCGCGAATCTCTCGGATCGGTACGCCTGCTTCGAGGCGACGCACGGCACGGCGCCGAAATATGCCGGGCTGGACAAGGTCAATCCCGGCTCGCTGATCCTGTCGGCGGAAATGATGCTGCGCCATCTCGGCTGGTGCGAAGCGGCCGATCGGGTGATCAAGGCCATGGAGGCCGCCATCGGCGACAAGCAGATGACTTACGATTTCGCCCGACTGACGGAAGGCGCCGACGAGCTGTCCTGTTCCGGCTTCGGCGAGGCGATGATCGAGCGCATGTAGATTTAACATGGCGGTCGGCATGGGGCGATTCCGGTGGCCGGGGCGGGATGCGATAATGGCAACTTGGCGCTTTCGGCTGCCGCCCATCACTCTGCCCGACCTGCCGTGGATGCCCCGCTCAATCACCAACCCATCGCTGTTTTCGATTCCGGTCTCGGCGGCCTGACGGTCCTGCGCGCTTTGCGCCAGCGTCTGCCGGGCGAGGATTTCTTCTATTTCGCCGATACCCGTTTCCTACCCTACGGCGACCGGCCGGAAAGCTTCATCCGCGAGCGTGGCGAGCGGATCGCCGCATCCCTGGCCCGGCGCGGCGCCAAGGCCTTGGTCATCGCCTGCAATACGGCGACGGTAGTGGCGGCGGAAAGCATTCGTGCCGCCAGTCCGCTGCCTGTCGTCGCGCTCGAACCGGGCGTCAAGCCGGCTGCCGCATTGACGCGTTCCGGCGTGATCGGTGTGCTGGCCACGACGCGAACCTTGCGCAGCCAGCGTTTCCAGCGCCTGGTCGGCGACCATGCCAGCCAGCATCGCGTCCTCGCCCAGGCCTGTCCGGGCCTGGCCGAGGCAATCGAGCGGCATGGGCCGGGCAGTGCGGAGATCGAGTGCCTGCTCGATGCCTTCGTGGCACCGCTGGCCGCTGCCGGGGCCGACGTCGTGGTGCTGGGTTGCACGCATTATCCGTGGGTTGCCGAGATGATCGCCCGCCGCTTGCCGGCTGGCGTCACCCTGCTCGATACCGGCGAGGCGGTGGCGCGCCAGCTCGAACGCCGGCTCGCCGCCGCTGGCCTGCTCGGTGGCGGGCAGGGGCGACTGACGGTGGCCAGCAGCGGCATGCCGGCCCAGGTCGAGGCGACGGTCGGCCGTCTGTGGGGTTCGCTGCTGCCGGTTGAGCACTGGGAGCCGGATCATGCCTGAAACACAACAGCCGCTGGCCGGCCTGAAAGTGGTGGAGCTCGGGACGCTGATCGCCGGTCCGTTCTGTACCCGGATCATGGCCGAGTTCGGTGCCGAAGTGATCAAGGTCGAGGCGCCGGACGGCGGCGATCCCTTGCGCAAATGGCGCAAGCTCTACCAGGGCACGTCGCTGTGGTGGTACGCGCAGGCGCGCAACAAGAAGTCGGTGACGGCCAACCTGAAACATCCGGATGGGCTGGCCTTCGTGCGCCGGCTGATTGCCGACGCCGATATCCTGGTCGAGAATTTCCGCCCCGGCGTGCTGGAAAAACTGGGCCTCGGCTGGGAAAGCCTGCAAGCCGACAATCCCGGCTTGGTCATGGTCCGTCTCTCCGGCTTCGGCCAGAGCGGACCCTACCGCGAGCAGCCGGGTTTTGGCGCAGTCGGCGAATCGCTGGGCGGGTTGCGCTATGTCACCGGCTTCGCCGACCGGCCACCGGTGCGTACTGGAATTTCCATCGGCGATTCGATTGCCGCGCTGTGGGGCGCCATCGGCGCGCTGATGGCGCTCCGGCATCGGGAAGTCAATGGCGGCGCCGGCCAAGTGGTTGATGTCGCGCTGTACGAAGCAGTGTTCGCGATGATGGAATCGCTGGTGCCGGAATTCGACGTCTTCGGCTTCGTCCGCGAAAGGAGCGGCAACATCATGCCCGGCATCACGCCGTCGAACACGCACACCACGCGCGACGGCAAGCACGTCACCATCGGTGCCAACGGCGACGCGATCTTCAAGCGTTTCATGCGGGCCATCGGCCGCGCCGATCTCGCCGACGATCCGGCGCTGGCCGATAACGCCGGGCGCGATGCACGGCGCGACGAAATCTATGCCGTCATCGACGCCTGGTGCGCCGGGCACGACGAGGACGAGGTGCTGGCCACGCTGGCGGCGGCCGAGGTGCCGTCGTCGCGGGTGTATTCGGTGGCCGACATGTTTGCCGATCCGCAATTCATCGCCCGGCAGATGTTCCCGACGGCAACGCTGCCAGACGGGAAGGCATTCCGCCTGCCCGGCATCGTCCCCAAACTGTCGGCGACGCCGGGAGAAACCCGCTGGATCGGACCGGAACTGGGGGCGCACACCGACGAAGTGCTGGCCGCCCTCGGCTACAGCCCGGTAGCCATCGCCGGGCTGCGCGCCGCAGGCGCTGTCTGACGACCGCAAACCCGGCCTCAACGGAGGCGGAAGCGGACCGGTATCAGGGTTTCCCGCGGGGCGTCGGCGGGCAGCGAGCGTAGCGCCCGGACCGCGCGCAGGGCCGCGTCGTCGAGCAAGCGATGGCCGCTGCCCTGTTCGACCCGTGCTGCCGTAACGCTGCCGTCGGGCGCCAGCAGTAGCAAGACCAAGACTTCGCCCTGCAAGCCACGAGCGATGGCCTCGGCGGGATAGAACTCGCCGCGTTGCTGCTGTTCGCCGAACTGGCGGCGGATTTCCCGTTGCCAGTCGGGGGCGGCCGGGGACGGCGCGGGCTTTGGCGGTCGTGGCTTGGCTGGCGGCGGGGTCGCGGCGGGCGGCGGTTCGGGCAGCTCCAGCGGCACGACCTCGGGCGCCGGCGGCGGCGCTTGCAGTTGCGCGAGCAGCGGCGGCGGCGCTGGCGGCCTGCGACTCGGCGGCGGCAGGCCGAGCAGAAAAGACAGCAGATGGACCAGCAGGGAGAGCAACAGCGCCGGCGCCAGCCGGTAATCGGTCGGGATCATGAGAAAATGGGCGCTGGTTTGCTGGATGGACAATCGATGAAAGCAGGGAAAAGGAGAATGGCCGGCGGTCGGCTGGCATCCATGATAATCGCGCTGGCGCTGCTTGCGCCGCCGGCGATTTTCGCCGAGGCGAAATTGCCGGACCCGGCGGCCTTCGCCAATGCGATGGAACGGGGCGATCTGGAACGCGCCGCAGCCTGGCTCGATGCCGGCCTGCCCCCGGATTTTCTCGGCAGCCGGATCGGTTCCGGGCTGATGATCGGCGCCTGGGAAGGCAAGATCGAGCTGATGCGCTTGTTCATCTCGCGCGGCGCCGACATCAACCAGGCCAACGCCAACGGCGAGACGGCGCTGACCCTGGCCGCCTGGCGCGGCAACCTGGAAGCGGCGCGCTGGCTTGTCGAGCGCGGCGCACGCATCAATGTCCCGGCCCGCCAGTGGTCGCCGCTGCATTACGCGGTGCTGGCCGGCCAGACGCCAATGGTCGATTACCTGATCGCTGAGGGCGCCAACATCAATGCCCTCTCCACCAACGGTTCGAGCGTGCTGATGCTGGCCGTTTATGAAGGGCGCCAGGAACTGGCGCAGAAGCTGATCGACCGGGGCGCCGACCGCAAGCCGAAGAACGACTGGGGCGACGGCGCGCTGGAATGGGCGATGCGCAACAACAACCTGACGATTGCCCGGATGCTGGCCGAGCCGGAGCAATTCAAGGCGGCGCTCAATGAGCCGCGCGAGAAATGGGGCACGCCGGCTGGCTCGCTGGCCATGTCGGAAGAATTGCAGGCGCTGTTGGACATGCGCGAGACGCTACTGGAGCGCCGCATGGCGACGGCCGCCATCGACCGGCGCATCGCCGCCGAGCGGGCGCGCATCATCCGCGCCCGGCTCGATCAGCAGGCCCCGGCGGCGCGGGCGACGACGCTGGAGATTACCGCCAGCCGTCAACCGGGACAGGCGCAGTCAGTGCGCCTGGTGCCCGCGCCGACCAAGCACAAGGTGGTTCCAGGCGCCAAGGCGGCGGCCGGCAAGGGGCAGGGCGGGCGCTGATAGCCCGTTGGATGCCGATTGCAAACGCTGGCGGCCTGATGCAGACTTGATTCAGCATTGATTGGAGAAACGGGCATGCTCTACGTCCTACGAGACAGCAACGGGAAAGTCTGCGAATTACATCCGGCGCCGCTGGAGTATGCCACGGAAGCCCTGCCGACCGACCATCCCGAAGTCCTGCAGTTCATCCACGAGCGCTGGCGGCAGAACGAGTTGAGCGAACTCGACCGCGATTTCGTGCGCGCCATCGAAGACATCATCGAACTGTTGATCGCCAAGGACATCATTCTATTCACCGACCTGCCGCTGCGGGTCCAGGAAAAGCTGCAGCGGCGCAAGGAAGTACGCGGCCAGATTCACTACGCCGGCTATTTCGACGATAACCCGGACGGCGACATCATCCCGATCTGAGCCGGCCAATGGCCGGCAGCGGCGCCTAGCCGGTGGCGGGTGTCAGCCAGGCTACCAGCAGTGGCGCCAGGAAGGCCGTCAGCACGCCGTTCAGGCCCATCGCCAGCGCCGCGAAGGCGCCGCTCTGCTCGTTGATCTGGAAGGCGCGAGCGGTGCCGATGCCATGCGCGGCGATGCCGATGGCGAAGCCGCGAATGGCTGGGTCGCGCAAGCGCATGGCGTCGAACACATGGCGCGCGCCGACCGCGCCGATGATGCCGGTGAAAATGACCAGCACGGCGGCCAGCGACGGAATGCCGCCGATGTGCTCGGCGATGCCCATGGCGATCGGCGTGGTCACCGATTTTGGCGCCAGCGACAGTTGCGTCGATGAGCTGGCGCCGAGCAGGCGGCCGATCAGCACCGCCGAGAGGATGGCGGTAAGGCTGCCGGCGAGCAGGCCGACGGCGATTGGCAGCAGCATGGCGCGGACGCGGCGTATCTGCATATACAGTGGAATGGCCAGGGCGACGGTGGCCGGGCCGAGCAGGAAGTGTATGAATTGGGCGCTGGAAAAATAGGTTTCGTAGGGGGTCGAGGTCAGCGACAGGAACAGTACCAGCAGGCCGACCGCCAGCAGCACCGGGTTGGCCAGCGGATTGGCGCCGGTACGCCGGTACAGCCAAAGGGCGCCCTGGTAGGCGAGCAGGGTCAGGGTCAGGCCGAGCAGCGGCGAGGCGGCAAGATAGGCCCACAGTTCGCTGAGCGGCGGCGTCATGCCCCGTCCTCCGGCGTCGCCGGGCGCTGGCAGCAGCGCATCGTCAGGGCGGTCACCGCCAGGGTGGCGAGGGTGCTGATCAACAGCGATAGCAGCAGCGCCAGCCATTCGTCGGCGACCCGGTGCAGATGCACCATGATGCCGACGCCGGCCGGAATGAACAGCAGGGAGAGATGCTGGAGCAGGGTCTGGCTGGTGTGGCGCAGGTCGTCGCCGGGGCCACCGCGCAGCACCAGCGCGACGAACAGCAGCAGCATGCCGATCACCGGTCCGGGGACCGGCAGCGAAAAATAGCGGGCCAGCATTTCGCCGGCCAGTTGGAAGAACAGCAGCAGGGAGAGGGCGGATATCACGGGCGACCTTCGGAGCAAGGAGGTGGCCAGTATGTTAGATGCGTTGGCCTTTGATAATCTGCGTTAAAGGCGATTGATACGATATTTTTTGTACAAGATGGTGGCCGCTTGGCTCAATATTCCTTGTCGTCCGACCACATGCTTGAAGTGAACCGGATCACGCGGTTGCGGCCCTGTTCCTTGGCCTGGTAGAGCGCGACGTCGGCGAACTTGACCGCTTGCCAAAAGGTTTTGCTGTCATTCGGGAAGTCGGCGATGCCGATGGAAATGGTCTTCTTCAGTACGATGCCGGCGATCGGCACTTGCAGTTCCTCGACCCGGGCGCGGATATTCTCGGCCACCAGCTCGGCTGCCACGCCGACGGTATCGAGCAGGATGATCACGAATTCCTCGCCGCCGTAGCGAATCACCAGATCGACCGCACGCACCGACTGCTTGAGCACCGTCGCCAGGGCCTTCAGCACCGCGTCGCCGGCGTCGTGGCCGTAAGTGTCGTTGACCATCTTGAAGTAGTCGAGGTCGAGCATCAGGATCGCGGCCTGGGTGCGCTTGCGTTGCACGCTGGCGATCAGGATTTCGGCGTATTCCTCGAGGAAGCGGCGGTTGTTCAGCCCGGTCATCGGGTCGCGCAGCGTCGAGTCGCGCAAGCTCACCATCAGCCGCTTGGTTTCCAGCACCGGCGCCGTTTCGCGCAGGTAGACGTTAATGAAGGGAATGGCCTTGCGCAGGTCGCTGGCTGTCTCGGGCCGGCTCAGTATCTGCACGACGCTGCCGACCGAGCCGGACTGCATGATCGGGAAGCAGATGTGGCGGCGTTCACCGGCCTCGGCCGGCGGGCGGAAGGCAGTGCAGATGGCCGGGTCGCCGACGCCGTCGACCAAGTGGCCGGTGCGGTGCGCGCGGCAGGCTTCCGGCCGCACCATGACCTGCGGGTCGCACCAGCGACAGGTATCGGCGGCGGCGCCGTCGACCATGATGACCTGCATGTGTTTCTTGTCGCTGGACACTTCATACAGCGAGCACTCTTCCTGGTGAAACTCGCTTTTCAGCGTGCGCGCCAGGCGTTGGTAGATTTCCAATTGGGATTCGTCGCCCTCGATCGCCCGCTTGAAGTGTGCTGCTCCGGTCAGGCTTTCGACCATGTCGATAGTCGCCGTCAGCAGATTCTCGCCGGGCGTCGGCGTGCGTTTGGTGAGGCGGGCGACATTGTGGCCGATGCGGTTGAGACCTTCATCGAGGAAGGTCAGCAGGCGGTTCATGTCGGTGGCGATCTGGCCGATCTCGTCATTGGTCTGCTGCTCGACGTGCGCCTTGAAATCGCCGCGCAACGCCCGCTGGACCGCCTCCTCGACGGCGTTGGCGGTATCCGAGATGGGGCGCAGCAGGCGGCGCAACAGCAGGATCAGCATCAGCATGAAGAAAGCCACCGTACCGCCGATGCCGGCCACGGTGACCAGCGCCTTGTGCTTCAGCGACTCGATCGGCATGCTCATGCTGATGGCGCCGAGGACGGCGCCATCCTTGACGTGGTGGCATTGCAGGCAATTAGGGGTGTCGCTGGCGCTGGCAATGTAGGGGATGATGCCGCGGAAGACCGTGTCGTTGCCGTTGAGCAGGTCGAAGCGCGGCTTGCCTTCGCGCAGCACGCTGCGTTCCAGTTCATCGGCGGCCGTCTCGCCATGCAGGCCCTTGCCGAATTGCTGCTCGACCTCCGGCGAACGGATGACCCGCACCGACTCCAGTCCTTGGAGTTTGGTCAGTCGTTGCAGGAAACCTTCGCGCTTGTCGATGACGCCGTTGACCATCGATTCGGTGAGGTGCGTCCGAACGATCTCGGCGGCGGTCTGGATATGCTCCGTCGCCGAAGCGATCGAAAAAATGCGGAAGGCGTACAGGCTGATCGCGATCAGAACTGCCAGCAAACCCGCGGCGATGCCGATGAAGAAGAGGGTTACCTTGGCATTCAGGGTCACGGTGGCACTTTCCAACGCACTAATACGAAAGGAGGCAATTATGACCGAAGGTTGTTGTCAAAAAACATCAAAATTGTCGATAAGCTGACAAAAACACAATTTGTTGACAAAGATCAAGCTTGGTCATGAGTATGACGACGTGTTCGCCTGGGCATGAAGCCAGGCAAAACGATTTCGCTTATTGGCGGCAGGCCGGGTTCAGCGCAAAAAAAACGCCGGGTTGCCCCGGCGTCGGTCTCTCTCCACTTTTTGTCCTGGCTTCAGGCCATCGCTTCGTACAGCGGCAGCGTCAAGAACTCGGGATAATCCGGGGTCAGGCTCATGCGGTCGAAGATTTCGGCGGCCTGGTCGTAGGTCGCGGTGGCTTCGCCCTGAGCGGCGACGGTGGCTTTCACCTTGGCCAGTTCCTCGGCGATCATCGGGCGCACCATGTCGACGGTGACCTTGCGACCGTCGTCGAGGATGCCCTTCGGCGACACCACCCACTGCCACACTTGCGAGCGGGAGATTTCGGCGGTGGCGGCGTCTTCCATCAGGTTGTGGATGGGCACGCAGCCATTGCCGGCCAGCCAGCTACCGAGGTAGTGAATGCCCACATTGATGTTGTTGCGTAGCCCCGTCTCGGTGATCGGCGTGGTCGGGCGGAAATCAAGCCACTGGGCCGGGCCGAAAGCGCCGTCGACCTGCTTCTCGAACTGGTTGGGCTTGTCGCCCAGCACCTTGACGAATTCTTCCATGGCGATCGGCACCAGACCGGGGTGGGCGACCCAGCCGCCGTCGAAACCATCATTGGCGTCGCGTGTCTTGTCGTGGCGGATACCGGCCAATGCCTTTTCATTGGCCACCGGATCGTTCTTGATCGGAATCAGTGCCGACATGCCGCCCATCGCCGGCGCGCCGCGCTTGTGGCAGGCCTGCACCAGCGCCAGCGCATAGCTGCGCATGAAGGGCACTTCCATCGTGATGGCACCGCGTTGGGCGAGGCAGAAGTCCTTGTTCTTTTTGAATTTCTTGATGCAGGAGAAGATGTAGTCCCAGCGCCCGGCATTCAGCCCGGCGGAGTGCTCGCGCAATTCGTAGAGGATTTCCTCCATCTCGAAGGTGGCGAGAATGGTTTCAACCAGCACCGTGGCCTTGATCGTTCCTTGCGGCAGGCCGACGTGTTCCTGCGCCATCACGAAAATATCGTTCCACAGGCGGGCTTCGAGGTGGCTTTCCATCTTCGGCAGATAGAAGAACGGGCCGGCGCCGCGGGCGATCTGCTCCTTGGCGTTGTGGAAGAAAACCAGGCCGAAGTCGAAGATACCGCCGGAGACGCGCTGGCCGTCGACCAGTACATGCTTTTCGTCGAGGTGCCAGCCGCGCGGACGGATCTGCAGTGTGGCGATTTTGTCGTTGAGCTTGTACTCCTTGCCGGCTTCATTCTTGAACGACAGTTGGCGGCGGATCGCCTGGTAGAGATTGACCTGGCCCTGGATCTGGTTTTCCCAGTTCGGGCTGTTGGAATCCTCGAAGTCGGTCATGTAGGAATCGGCGCCGGAATTGAAAGCGTTGATGATCATCTTGGCCTCGACCGGGCCGGTAATCTCGACGCGGCGGCAGTGTAGGGCGGCCGGCACCGGCGCGACCTTCCAGTCGCCGTTGCGGATGTGCGCGGTTTCCGGCAGAAAATCCGGCATTTCGCCGGCATCGATGCGCGCCTGGCGGGCGACGCGGGCCTTGAGCAACTCCTGACGGCGGGCCTCGAAGGCGCGGTGCAGCTTGGCGACGAAAGCCAGCGCTTCGCTGCTCAGGATGAATTCCCATTCGGACTGGATCGGCGCGGTGATTTGCACGCCAGCGGGCAGGTTGAGGCTCATGAGGTTTCCTGGTGGTAAGGGTTGAGGAATGCGATGCCAGAGTTTATTGTTACCAAGCGGATAAAATAAGCGGCAAAATCAGCGGTAGTTCTTATACAAAAAGTATGTAATCGGTGGATACCTTCAAGCAGATTTTGGCCTTCGTCAATGTTGCGACGCGCGGCAGCCTGTCCGCCGCTGCGCGCGGCGAGGGCGTCACGCCGGCCATCATCGGCCGCCGCCTCGACGCGCTGGAAGCGCGGCTCGGCGTCAAGCTGCTGCTGCGCACGACGCGCCGCCTGACGCTGACCTTCGAGGGCCAGGCGTTTTTCGAGGATTGCCAGAAGATCATCAATGACCTGGCCAATGCTGAGGCCGCCGTGTCGCTCGGCGGCGTGCGGGCCAGCGGCCAGTTGCGGCTGTCGGCCCCGGCTGGTTTCGGCCATCGTCATGTAGCGCCGCTGGTTGGCGATTTCATGCAGGCCAATCCCGAGGTCACGGTGCACCTCAATCTGTCGGATCGTCTGGTCGACCTGCTCAACGAAAACATCGACTGCGCCATCCGCATCGGCGAACTGACCGATTCCAGTCTGGTCAGCGTCCGCTTGGGCGAAATGCGGCGCATGGTGGTCGCCAGCCCGGCCTACCTGGTCGCCCACGGTGTGCCGCGTGCGCCCGCCGATCTGGCCGGCCACAACTGCCTGTCGCTCGGGCAGCAGCGCGGCTGGACTTTCCGCGACCCGGAGAGCGGCCAGGTCGAGACACTCAAGGTCGGCGGCCGCTTTGAATGCAACGATGGCGCGGTGCTGCACGAGTGGGCGCTGGCCGGGCGCGGACTGGCCTGGCGCTCGTTGTGGGAGGTTGGGCAGGATTTGCGGGAAGGCCGGCTGACCTCGGTGCTCGACGCCTGGCAGGCGCCGCCGATGGGTATCTACGCGGTATTCCCGCAGCGCCGCCATTTGCCGCTACGGGTCCGTTTGTTCATCGATCTGCTCAAGGATACCTACGGCCGGGCCAGTTACTGGGAACTGCCGTGAGACGGTCGCTCTACCGGTTGTGCGGCGTGCTGGCCTTGTTGCTCGGCGTGGCCGGTGCCCTGCTGCCGCTGTTGCCGACGACGCCTTTCCTGATCCTTGCCGCCTGGTTTTTTGCCCGCTCGCACCCGGAATGGGAGGAGCGTCTGCTGGCCCATCCACAGGCCGGGCCGGCGATCCGCGCTTGGCGCGACCACGGCGCGATTCCACTTGTCGCCAAGTGGCTGGCGACGGTGCTGATGGGTATCAGCGTGCTCGGCAGCGGGCTGCTGCTGGCCGAGCCGTGGCGCTATGTGCCGCTGGCGGCAGCGGCGGTCGTCTTGCTGTGGATGTGGTCACGTCCGTCGCGCTGACTCGCCTTCCTTACTGCGCGGTCATGACGACGTGGACGAAATCTTCCGCTTTGACCGGGTGGCCATACAGGTAGCCTTGGAAGGCGTCGCAGCCGAGGGCCAGCAGCGCGTCGCGCTGGCGGGTGTTTTCGACGCCTTCGGCAATCACGGTCAGGTTGAAGGCGCGGCTGAGGGCGATGACCGCCTCGGCGATGGCGGCGTCGTTGGGATTGCTGTCGATGTCGTGCACGAAACTGCGGTCGAGCTTGATCTGGTCGAGCGGCAATTGCTTCAGGTAGCTGAGCGAGGAATAGCCGGTACCGAAATCGTCGAGCGACAGATCCACGCCCAATTTGTCCTTGAGCGCGTGCATGCGCGTGATGGCCTCGCCGATGTTTTCAAGCAGCAACGACTCGGTGATTTCGAGCTTCAGCGAAGAAGGGCGGGCGCCGCTCTCGCTCAGGGCATGGGCGACGTTGTCGACGAAAGCGCTGTCGCGGAATTGCACGGCACTGACATTGACCGCCAGGGTCAGCTCGGCAGTGGCCGGGTGGCGCTGCCAGCAGGCCAACTGGCGGCAGGCTTCGTGCAGCACCCATTGGCCGAGCGGCAATATCAGTCGGGTGTCCTCAGCCACTGCAATGAATTCACCGGGCGGAATCATGCCGCGCTGCGGATGCAGCCAGCGGATCAGCGCCTCGGCACCGAGCAGCTTGCCCTCGCGGTCGACCTGATTTTGCAGGTAGAGGACGAACTGCTCTTCGGCCAGCGCTTGGCGCAGCTCGCGTTCGAGCAGCACACGCCGCTCGATCTCGGTCTGCATCGCCGGATCGAAGAAGCACATGGTGTTCTTGCCGAGCTCCTTGGCTTTGTACATGGCCATGTCGGCCGACTTGAGGAGGTTCTCGATGGTTTCTCCGCCGTCGCAGAAAGGCACGGCGCCGATGCTGGCGGAACAGAGATAGGTGATGTCGCCGAGCAGATAAGCTTGGCCGAGGACGGCCAGCATATGCTCGGCGGTCTGGCGGACTTGGGCGATGGCATCGTGGATGTCGGGGCTGAGGTCTTCGAGCAGGACCACGAACTCGTCGCCGCCCAGGCGTGCCACCGAGTCGCCGGCCCGTACCGCTTGCTGCAGGCGGCTGGCGACTTGGACCAGCAGCGAATCGCCGATGGCGTGGCCGCGGGTGTCGTTGAGCGCCTTGAAATCGTCCAGATCGATGAACAGCAGCGCACCGTGGCGCCGGTGGCGGCTGCCGGCAGCCAGCACCTTGGCCAGCCGTTCGTTGAGCAGGCTGCGGTTAGGCAGCCGGGTCAGGGGATCGTAATAGGCGAGAAACTGAATCTGCTCCTCGGCTTCCTTGCGTTGCGTGATGTCGAGGAAGGAGGAGACGTAATGGCTGACCTTCCCTTGTCCGTCACGGACGGCCGAAACACTTAGCCACTCAGGGTAAATTTCGCCATTCTTGCGCCGGTTCCAGATTTCTCCTTTCCAGTGCCCTTGCTGTTGCAGCGTGGCCCACATGTCCTGATAGAAAGCAGCGTCGTGGCGGCCGGATTTGAGCAGCGCTGGCGTTTGCCCGACCGCTTCTTCGGCCGTGTATCCGGTGACCCGGGTGAAGGCCTGGTTGACGCGCAGGATACGATTGTTGGCGTCGGTAACCAGCATGCCTTCCTGGGTCTCGAAGGCGATGGCGGCGATGCGCATCATTTCGTCGGCACGGCGCTCCTCGGAAATGTCGCGGAAGGTGACGACCACGCTGTGGTGGCTTCCCTCGCTGGCGCTGCGGGTGGCCACGAAAGCCACCGGGAAACCTTCGCCGTTGTGGCGGAAGTACCATTCCTCGCCCTGGCGGCGCTGGCCATCGAGCAGAGACTGGCAGATCGGGCATTCGCTGGCCGGATAGTCGCTGCCGTCCGGCCGGTGATGGTGGAACAGCGCGTGCTGGTCGCGGCCGATCACGTCCTCGTGCTGCCAGCCCAGGATTTCCAATGCCTTCGGGTTGATGAAGGTACATCGGCCTTTGCTGTTGATGCCATAGACCCCTTCGCCGAGGCTGTCGAGGAGACTGGCGCGCTCGTGCAAGGCATTCTCGATCTGGCGGTGGGAACGGACCAGGAAGACCACACCGGTGAGGGTCAGCAGCAGCAGGGCGCTGAGCGACAAGGCGACCTGATAGGGGTATTTCTGGACGATGTCCTGCAGGTCGAAGCGTTGCAGCCGGTCCGGATGGGCACGCAATTCCAGCATCATCGTCTCGACCCGGCTGTAGTCGGCCGGTGGCGAAAAGGAATGGAAATTGCCGGCCAGGGCTGCCGGGTTGTCCGGACCGATTTGCAGTAGCGCCAGGGTGACGGCCTTGATGATCGGTTCCGGTACCCGCTGGCTGGCCAGGAAGGGCCATTCCGGTGACAGCGGGGTAGACAGCAGCAGCGGAAAACCCGGTTCCTGGCGCGGATTGACGATGTGCAGGGCGTCCGGGGCGAGTTTGCCTTCGGCGATCATGGTTTCGATCAGGCCGGTACGGACGAAGCCGGCGTCGACCTTGCCCTGTAGCACCAGCTCGACCACCTGATCCTGCGGCTGGCCGGTGAGGACGATGTCGGCCGCTTCCTTCTGGATATTGATGCCGGCCTTGAGCAGCGTCCATTGCTGCAAGCGGAAGCCGCCGATCGAACTCTCGACGGCGCTGGCGATCCGCGCGCCGCGCAGGTCGGCGAGGGTGGCGATGTCGGAGCGGTCGCTACGGCGGATGATGACCCCGCCCAAGTACGACAGGGCGCGATGGTCAACGCTGGTGGCGAGCGTGGCGATGGGGGCGAGACCGCGATGCAGCGCCCGGAGACGGACATAGTGCTCGGGGTGGGTCAGCACGAAGTCGAGTTCGTCGTGCTCGACCGCCTGGGCCAGGTCGTCGAGAAACAGGCTGCGCAGTTCGAAGCGCTGCCCCGGAATCTGCTCGGTCAGGTAACGGGCGAGCGGCCCCCATTGCCGGTCGGTGGCGCTAAGCTCGCGGAAAGAGAGTACGCCGATGCGCAGCGGTGCCTTGTCGTCGGCAGCTTGTGCATTGCCGGAAACGGCGAACAGAACCGGCAGAATCAGGCAAACAAGCAGCAGTAATCTGCTGCTGATACTCAGATGCTGCCCCCTGCCGGCGGCAAGATCCCGATGATGCATCGGCCGTGCCGAGGTACCACGGCCAATTGGTGTGCTCACTATCTGCTCCCGAGGTCAGCCAAATGACTAGTTATTTATTGGGATGGTGGAAAGCCAATTTACAAGTCTATCCCATAATTTCGTCTGGTCGTGGCTACTGGTAGGCAGGGCATTTGCTTGGGGGGCGGGCGTTCGCGCCGCGACTCAATGAAAAAGGCCGGCACCTTGTGGGTGCCGGCCTGATGCCGCCGGGTAAGGCAGCAAGGGTTCAACCGTTTTTCTTAGAGCCTGTTCACGATCTTGGTGCTGTCGTAGACTGAGTGGTATGAGAAAGAGTTACCCCAGTGATCTGAGCAAAGAAGCGTTTGAGCAAATCAGGCCGTTGCTGGAGAGCGTGCGCAA
>JAIRKE010000008.1 GCA_031260295.1 Azonexus sp. | reverse complement strand
ACGGCTTCCGCCGGGCTGACGATCGTCGGTTCGGACGCCAACAACAACACCATCACGGGCGACAGCGGCGGCAGCACGCTGAAGGGCGGCAACGGGACCAACGACAAGCTGTATGGCGGCAGCGGCGCCGACATCATCATCAGCGGCAAAGGCAACGACACCTTGAAGGGTGGCGCCGGCGACGACATCTACGTCTTCTCGAAGGGCGATGGCCAGGACACCATCACGGACAACCAGGGATCGAACACGATTCGTTTCCTGGATGTGAAGTCGAACGAGATCAAGCTGGTGAGAAGCGGCAATGACTTGAAGATTCTTTATGGAGAATCGGACAGCGTGACGGTCTATAACCATTTCACCAGCAGCGCTTACCAGATGGCGAAATACGAGTTTGCCGATGGAAAGAACCTGACGCCCGCCGAGTTGTTCGCGCTGCACCCGGTGCATGTGACGGATGGCACGACGAGCATCAGCTTCTCGGGTACTGGCTCGGCCGGGGCGACGATCGTCGGGTCGGATACCAACGATAACACCATCACGGGCGGCAGTAGCGGCAACACGCTGAAGGGCGGGAACGGGACCAACGACAAGCTGACCGGCGGAACCGGAGCCGACATTCTGATCGGCGGCAAGGGCAATGACCTGTTGCAAGGTGGCGGCGGTGACGACATCTACGTCTTCTCGAAGGGCGACGGCCAGGACATCATCAAGGACAATCAGGGGGCGAACGCGATCCGCTTCCTGGATGTGAAGTCGGATGAAATCACCTTGGTGAGAAGCGGCACCGACCTGAAGCTTTTCTACGGCGAATCGGATAGCGTGACGATCCAGAGTCACTTCTCCAACGCTTCCTACCAGATGGCCAGCTACGAGTTTGCCGACGTGACGCTCATCGGTGTCGATCTGTTCGAGATGCACGGGATGTAGGAAACGGACGGGAATATTTGTTTCCCCGCGAACCCCGGTCTGAAGAGGTCGGGGTTTTTTCTTTCTGTCTCTTTTCCGGCGGTGATTCAGGCCGGATGTTTTTTGGAGTCAGGCCCCCTGCACCGCTTCGCCGGCCTCCGCCGCGCCGCCCGGCGCCTTGCGCGCGGCGAGCAGGGTGTATACCGTCGGCACCACGAAGAGCGTGAAGAAGGTGCCGAGCATCAGCCCGCCGACGATGACCCAGCCGATCTGCTGGCGCGATTCGGCGCCGGCGCCGGTGGCCAGCGCCAGGGGCGTGGCGCCGAGGACCATGGCGCCGGTGGTCATCAGGATCGGCCGCAGGCGCAGCGTCGCCGATTCGATGACCGCTTCTTTCAGCGCCCTGCCCTGTTCTTGCAACTGGTTGGCGAATTCGACGATGAGGATGCCGTGCTTGGTGATCAGGCCGACCAGCGTCACCAGGCCGATCTGGCTATAGACGTTGAGCGTGCCGCCGGTCAGCCACAGGGCCAGCAGCGCGCCGGCCATCGACAGCGGCACGGTCAGCATGATGATGAAGGGGTCGCGGAAGCTTTCAAACTGGGCGGCCAGCACTAGGTAGATGAAGGCCAGTGCCAGCATGAAGGTGACCGCCAGCGATGACGCCGCTTGGCGGAATTCGCGCGATTGGCCGTTGTAGTCGACGGAATAGCCGGGTTGCAGCAGGCCAGCGGCGATGCCGTCCATGAAAGTAAGCGCTTCGCCCAGGGTGTAGCCCGGCGCCAGGTTGGCGGTGATGGCCACGGCGCGGCGCTGGGCGAAATGGTTCAGTTCGCGCGGGGCGACCGTTTCTTCGAGGTCGAGCAGGTTGTCGAGGGCGATCATGCCGCCGTCGCGGCCACGCACGTAGATGTCGCGGATGTCGTCGGGGTTGCTGCGGTCAATTTCGGCGACCTGGACCATGACGTCGTACTGTTCGCCATCGCGCTTGAAGCGGGTGACCTGGCGGCCGCCGAGCAGGGTTTCCAGCGTCCGCCCGATGGTTTCGACCGGCACACCGACGTCGGCCGCCTTGTCGCGGCGGACAACCACCGACAGTTCCGGCTTGTTCAGCTTGAGATCGGTGTCGATATTGGTCAGCCCCGGGTTCTTGCGCAGTTCGGCGAGGAAGCGGTTGGTCACTTCATCGAGTTCCTCGTAGGAGGCCGAGGTGACGATGATGAAATTGACCGGCCGGTCGCGCGGACTCTGGCCGAGCGACGGCGGCGCGTTGGGAAAGGCCAGCACGCCGGGAATGGCGGCGAATTTCGGCTGCATTTCCTTGACGATTTCGAGCGAGCTGCGGCTACGCTCCTTCCAGTCGAGCAGGCCGATGTTGGCGCTGGCCTGGCTGACTGTCGGATTGCCGGAAACGACGAAATAGCGCTCGACTTCCGGTATCTGGCGGACGATATCCTCTAGCTGGCGAGCGTATTTCTCGGTGTAGTCGAGCGTCGCCCCGTCCGGCCCGGCCAGGGTGGCGAAGATCACGCCGCGATCTTCCAGCGGCGCCAGTTCCGATTTCAGCACTTGCAGCAACAGGCCGCAGGAAGCGGCAACCAGCACGAAGGCCAGCATGATTGCCCAGCGCTGATTGAGGGTGGCCGTCAGCACGCGGCGATAGGCGTTGTTCAGCCAGTCGAGGAAGCTTTCGACGGCGAGGAAGGCCCGGCCGTGCTTCTCTTCGTGCCGCAGGAGCAGCGAGCACATCATCGGCGACAGGGTCAGGGCGACGAAGCCGGAAACCAGCACGGCGCCGGCCAGCGTCAGCGCGAACTCGATGAACAGCTTGCCGGTGCGCCCGGTCATGAAAGCCACCGGGGCGTAGACGGCGGCCAGGGTCAGCGTCATCGCCACCACGGCGAAGCCGATTTCCTTGGAACCCAGCAGGGCCGCCTGCATGCGCGGCATGCCCGCTTCGATGTGGCGGAAGATGTTTTCCAGCATCACGATGGCGTCGTCGACGACGAGGCCGATAGCCAGCACCAGCGCCAGCAGCGTCAGCGTGTTGATCGAGAAGCCGAGCACGAACATGATGGCGAAGGTGCCGACCAGCGAAACCGGGATGGTGACCAGCGGAATCAGTGTCGCCCGCAAATTGCGCAGGAAGAAGAAGATGATCGCCAGCACCAGCAGGATGGCTTCGCCGATGGTCGTAAACACCGAGCGGATCGAGCGGTCGATGAAAATCGAGGAATCGTAGGAAATATCGACGCGCATGCCTTCCGGCAACTGGTTGATCAGCCCCGGCAATTCGGCGCGCAGGGCCTGCGACAGTTCGAGCGGATTGGCCGTGGCCTGTTTGATGAGACCCATGCCGACCGCCGAGCGACCCTTGAAGCGGGCCGAGTTGCGCTCGGCCAAGGGGCCGACCTCGACCCGGCCGAGATCGCCGATGGTCACCGGGTAGCCACTGGCCGTCTTGACCACGATGGCGGCGAATTCCCCCGGCGTCTTGAGATCGGTACTGGCGACCACGGAAAACTCGCGCTGCCGGCTCTCAATGCGGCCGGCCGGGACTTCGACGTTCTGCCGGCGCAAGGCATCCTCAACATCGGCCGGCGTCAGTTGGTAGGCCGCCAGGCGCTGCCGGTCGAGCCAGATGCGCATGGCGAACTTGCGCTCGCCGAAAATGCGCACGTCGGCAGCGCCCGGCAGCGTTTGCAGGCGCGGCTTGACGATGCGGTTGGCAACGTCGGTAACTTCCAGCGCCGAATGCTTGTCGGACGAGAAGGCCAGCCAGATGATCGGATTGGCATCGGCTTCGACCTTGGCGATGACCGGCTCGTCGATCTCGTCGGGCAGGCGCTTGCGCACCCTTGAAACGCGGTCGCGGACGTCGGCAGCGGCGGCGTCCGGGTCGCGTTCGAGCTTGAAGCGAATCGAAATCTGGCTGCTTTCGGAACGTGAAATCGAGGTCAGAACCTCGATCCCCTCGATGCCGGCCAGCGAATCCTCAAGCGGCTTGGTCACCTGCGACTCGATGATCTCGGCCGAGGCACCGAGATAGGTAGTAGTGACCGTGACCACCGGCTCGTCGATCTTCGGATACTCGCGGACCGACAGGCGACCATACGAAACCAAGCCGAGCAGCATGACCACCAGCGACAACACGGTGGCGAACACCGGCCGGCGGATGCAGATTTCGGAAATTTTCATGGGCTGTTGGCGGACGTGGCCGGCGTCCCCTCGCCGATTTCACCGACAGCGCGCACCGGCGTGCCGTCGCGCAGTCTGAGCTGACCGGCGGTGACCACGACGTCGCCGGCCGCCAAGCCCTCGACGATTTCCACCTGGGCCGCCCGGCGCACGCCGAGGCGCACTTGCACCCATTGCGCCTTACCGTCGACAACACGGAAGACGGCCGGCTGGCCGCCGGGAATGATGGCCTGTTCAGGCACCATCAGCGCCGCCTGGCGGTCGCCCAGCAATACCCGCAGGCGCATGAACATGCCCGGTCGCAGCTTGCCGCTCTGGTTGTCGAGCCGGGCGCGGGCCGACAGCGAACGGCCGGCCTGATCGACCAGGGGATCGACGGCCTCCAACCGTGCCCGGAAACGCTCGCCGGGCAGCGCATCGCTGGTCGCTTCCAGTTCCATGCCCTGGCGCAGGCGGCTGACGTAGCTTTCCGGCAGGCGGAAATCGGCGCGCAGTGTGGCGATGTCCTCGATATTGACCAAGTCCTGCCCTTGCTGCACATAGTCGCCGACACTCACGTTACGCAGGCCGACGACACCGTCGAACGGCGCCCGGATGCGCATCTGCGCTACCTTCGCCTCGGCCAGGCGGACCGCTGCCGACTGGATCTTCAGCGTCGCCTGCGAGTTGTCGAGCGCTTGCGGGCTGATGAATTTCTTTTCCAGCAGTTCCTGGTTGCGCCGGTGGCTGCTCTCGGCCAGCGCCAGATTGGCCTTGGCCTGTAGCAATTCGGCCTCCTGAATCGCCGCGTCGAGGCTGATCAGCACCGTTCCCTTGGTCACCACCGCGCCGTCGCGGAAATTGATCGCCGCCACGCGGCCGGCCGTTTCCGGCCGCAGCATGACCGACTCAGCGGATTTCAGCGTGCCGACGGCCTGTGCGTCGTCGGCGAAATCGACCGCCTTGACCATCGCCACCTCAACCGCCTGCGCCGAACTCTCGGCCGCCACGCTGGCCGGCACCTTGGCTGGTGGCCGGTTGGCGGTATAGGCGAAATAACCGGCACCGACCAAGCCAAGCAGGGCCAGAGCGACGACTCCGGAACGGGTGTTTTTCTTCATCAGCTAAACCAGCGAAAGGACACAGCGTGGCATCCGGCCAAAGTATTGATTGTAACGAAGTAGAACAAGCCCGGCCCAAGCCACTTACCGGTCTTCTACAACCACCATTGAATCGGTAGGCAGCGCTTCGGCCAGGCAATCGGCACAGTCCGGCTCAATGGCGAAGGCAGCCTGGCAGTCGGCCTCATCGGTACCTGCCCAGTCGGCCGGCAAGCCGATCAAGCGGACCACGACAACGCCGGCGCGGAGCATGCCAAGGTGTTCGGCGACACCACGGGTAACATCAATGATCCGCCGCCGGTGCTTGGCGTGCATGCGGTCGTTTATCTTGACCGCGGCGCAGCGGCCGGTGTCCGGACGCAGCACGGCGACCAGGGAACCGAGGGGAAAGCGGTTGCTGGCGGCAGTGAAACGGCGAGGATCGAAGCGCTCGCCACTGGCGGTGCGCCGCCCGACAAAACCGAAACCGTAGAAACTGGCCAGCCCATGCAGGCCGGGCAAATCGGCGTCGAGCACAGCGGCCGTACCGAAGACGACCTCCGATGGGAGAGGATGCGCTAGCTTGAGCGCCGCCGGGCGGGCCGGCACAGCAAGGTCGTCGGCCGCTCCGGCAAACGGCCCGAGCAGCAGCAACAGGCCGCCGAGGACGACGGCCCGCAAGCGGCGATCAGACCACCAGGGTCTGCGGCTCGTCACCCTGACGCGCCCGGATTCGGCCGATGCGATAGACATCTTCGCCCTGGGCCTTGAGTTCGGCCATCGCCGCTTCGGCATCGGCGGCGGCGACGACGATCGCCAAGCCGATGCCGCAGTTGAAGACACGGTGCATCTCGTTCTCGGCGACCTGGCCTTCGGCCTGCAGCCAGTCGAACAGCCTGGGGCGCGGCCAGGCGGCTTTTTGCAGTTCGGCCACGGTATTTTCCGGCAGCACGCGCGGCACGTTTTCCAACAGGCCGCCGCCGGTGATGTGGGCCATGCCTTTGATCGCCACTTTTTCCATCGTCACCAGCACCGGCTTGACGTAGATGCGGGTCGGCGCCATCACCACGTCGGCCAGGGTCCGCTCGCCATCAAACTTGGCATTCAGGTCCGGCTGCGAACGCTCGATGATCTTGCGCACCAGCGAGTAACCGTTGGAATGGGCGCCGGAGGAAGCCAAGCCGAGCACCACATCGCCCGGAGCGATGGACTTGCCGTCGATGGCCTTGGATTTCTCGACCACACCGACCGCGAAACCGGCCAGGTCGTATTCGCCGGCCGGGTACATGCCCGGCATCTCGGCAGTTTCGCCACCGATCAGCGCACAGCCGGCCAGTTCGCAGCCCTTGGCGATGCCGCCGACGACTGCCGCGGCGGTATCGACGTCGAGCTTGCCGCAAGCGAAGTAATCGAGGAAAAACAACGACTCGGCGCCGAGCACCAGGATGTCGTTGACGCTCATCGCCACCAAGTCCTGGCCAACGGTGTCGTGGCGGTTCAGGTCGAAGGCCAGCTTGAGCTTGGTGCCAACGCCGTCGGTCCCGGACACCAGCACCGGCTCCTTGTAGCGCTTGGGCACTTCAAACAACGCGCCAAAGCCGCCGATGCCGCCGAGCACGCCGTCGCGCAGCGTCTTTTTGGCGAGCGGCTTGATGCGGTCGACCAGAGCGTCGCCGGCAACGATATCAACGCCGGCATCGCGGTAGGAGAGTGAGGCTTTCTGAGTCATGTCGAGGCAAATAACGGAAAGAATAGGATTTTACCCGAAACCGGATCACCCACGCGCCGGCCGGACGCGGCGGCGGGTAATCAGTCATTGCACCGGCGCAGGGCGCAATAAGGGGCGCCTGTACAAGAAACCGCAAAGAACGCAAGGAACACAAAGATGCCGATATTTTTCTTTGCGCTCTATGCGTTCTTTGCGGTTTCACAGCTTGCCTTATCATGGCCGGCATCATGAAGATTCTGATCGTCGACGACGAGCCGGCCATCGCCGACACGCTGGCCTACGCGCTGCGGGGCGAAGGCTTCGTCAGCGCGCACTGCGCCCTCGGCGGCGAAGCGCTCGACCGGCTGGCGCCGGCGCGAGCCGAGGACTTCGCGCTGGTCGTGCTCGACGTCGGCCTGCCGGACATGAGCGGTTTCGACGTCTGCCGGCAACTGCGCCGCCATTCGGATATTCCGGTGCTGTTCCTGACCGCCCGCGCCGACGAGGTCGACCGTATCGTCGGGCTGGAACTGGGCGGCGACGACTACGTCGCTAAGCCGTTCAGCCCGCGCGAAGTGGTATCGCGCATCCGTGCTATCCTGCGCCGCCTGCGCCCAGATACCCGGCAACCCGCTGCCACCAACCCGCCGGCAGATGGCGCTCGCTTCGCCGTCGACCGCGCCGGCCTGCGCATCGCCTTCCACGGCCATTGGCTCGACCTGACCCGTTACGAATACCTGCTGCTGGCGCTGCTGCTCGAACGGCCAGGGCACATCCTGTCGCGTGGGCAGATCATGGAGACAGTCTGGCAGGATGGCGGCGAAAGCCTGGAGCGCACCGTCGACACGCATATCAAGACCCTGCGCGGCAAGTTACGCGCGGTGCGCGACGAAGAAGTGATCCACACCCATCGCGGCCTCGGTTACAGCCTCCGATGAACATTTCCATCCGCCTGTTCTTCGGCTATTTCCTGATCGTCGGGTTGGCCGCCTGGTTCGTGCTCAACACCTTCGTCAAGGAAAGCGAGCCGGGCATCCGCCAAGCGACCGAGGAAACCCTGGTCGATACCGCCCAGGTCCTGGCCGAGATGGCGGCGGCCGACTTGGCTGCCGGCCGGATCGAGCACGGACCGTTTGCCGAAGCCGTGCGCGAAGCGCTGCGCCGCCGGCCACGGGCCGAGATTTCCGGCGTCGTCAAGGCCAGCGTCGACCTGCGCGTCTATGTCACCGATGCGAGCGGCATCGTCGTTTACGACTCGAAGCACGCCGCCCTCGGCGAGGATTTCTCGCAATGGCGCGATATCTCCCGCGTCCTGCGCGGCGAGTACGGTGCCCGCCAGACGCGCGAGGACCCGTACGATCCGAGTACCTCGGTGATGCACGTGGCGGCGCCCATCGTTTACCTCGGCGAGCGGATCGGTGTGCTGTCGCTGGCCAAGCCGATGTCGTCCCTGGCCCCCTACATCGAGCGCGCCGCCGGTCGCGTCAAATCCTCCGGGCTGATCCTGCTGGTCGCCACGGCGGTCATCGGCCTGTTGTTCACTGCTTGGCTGAGTTGGTCGATCCATCGCCTGCGCGACTACGCCCGCGCCGTCGCCGGCGGCCACAAGGCCGAAGCACCGACCGGCGGCGGCCGGCAACTGTCGGAATTGGCCCGCGCCCTGGCGACGATGCGCGAGAAGCTCGAAGGCAAGCAGTACGTCGAGCACTACGTGCAGAACCTGACGCACGAGATGAAAAGCCCGCTGACCGCCATCCGCGGCGCCGCCGAGATTCTCGAAGGCGATCCGCCGGCCGAGGACCGCCGCCGCTTCGCCGACAGCATCGTCGAACAAACACAGCGACTGCAGGCAACCATCGAGCGCCTGCTGATGCTGGCCCGCGTCGAGCAATTGCAGACGCCGGAAGGCCCGCAGACATTGCAGCCGGCCGCACTGCTTGAAGACTGCCTCGAACTGCGCCGGTCAGCCCTGGCCGCGCGCGGCCTGCATGCCCGGCCGCAGGTCGACGCCACTCGCCCGATCAAGGGCGATGCCTTCCTGCTACAGCAAGCGCTGCTCAACCTACTCGACAACGCCATCGAGTTCTCGCCGGATGGCGGCGACATCGATCTCACGGTCCGCGAACGCGGCGAAATGGTCGAATTCTCGGTCCGCGATCACGGCGACGGCGCCCCCGACTACGCGCTGCCGCAGTTGTTCAGCCGCTTCTACTCGCTGCCCCGGCCGGCCACTGGCAAGAAGAGTACCGGCCTGGGCCTCGCCCTGGTCCGCGAAGTTGCCCGTCTGCACGGCGGTGAGGCCGAATTCGCCAATCATCCGGAGGGCGGCGGCGAGGCCAGCTTCCGGATTGCAGTGGCCTGATTACGTTGAATAAGCTATAGAATTATTTATCAGGTCATAGCACGATCCCGACATAATGGTTGGCGCCTTCCCTGCCAACCATAGGCGCACATCCCATTACCCGTTGCCCGGGTACGGGGCGAAAGGAGGGAAGATGGTTTCGGTTCATTCGATCAGTGCCCGCGCAGCCGACACGGTCATTGCCGTGCGCGCACTTGAGCAGGAAGCGGCGAACCTTGATGCCGCTCCCGATTTCCTCTGCGTCTTCTACGACGAAATCCATGACGACCAGCTGATCCATGATTTCCTGGCCGCCCGCTTCCCCGGCGTCCCCGTGCTGGGCGGTACGTCGTGCGGTGGCGCGATGAGCGAGAAGGGGCTGGGCGGTGACGGTTCGATCGGTTTGCTCGCCGTGGCCGACCCCGATGGGGAATATGGCGTCGGCACCGCAGAATTGACCGGCGACGCCGCCAGCGCCGCGGAGCACGCCCTCCATCTGGCGCTGGAGCGGGCCGGTTGCCCCGGCGAACTGCCGGAACTGATCTGGATCTACCAGACACCCGGCCAGGAGGAACAGGTGATCGCTGGCCTGCGCCGTGTCGTCGGCGACCGCTGCCCGATCATCGGCGGCAGTGCGGCCGATAACGCGGTGGCGGGCCACTGGCGGCAGTTGGGGCCGGAAGGCCCGATGACCAACGGGGTGGTGGTGGGCGTGCTCTTCTCCTCGGGCGGAATCAGCTGCGCCTTCCAGGGCGGCTATGCACCAACGGGCACAAGCGGGATCGTCACGCAAAGCAGCGGCCGCACCATCCTGACCATCGACGGCGAGCCGGCGGCCGAGGTCTACAATCGCTGGAGCGGCGGCAAGATCAGCCACAAGCTCGCGGGCGGCAACATCCTGACGGATACGACGATGTTCCCGCTCGGCATCGAGGTCGGCCGGATCGGTGACGTGCCTCAGTATCTCGTCATCCATCCCGAGCAGATTCTGGAAAACGGCGCCATGTCCACCTTTGCGAACGTTGGCGAGGGCTGCTGCCTGTTCGCCATGCGCGGCGACCGAGCGCACTTGATTGAGCGGGCCCGCAAGGTGGCGACCGCAGCGGCGGCGGCGCTGCCGGGCGGGCCGAAAAGCCTCGCCGGCGGCCTGGTCGTCTATTGCGCCGGCTGCCGGCTCGCCGTCGGCGAGGAGATGGATCAGGTATCGGCCGCGATCAGCGAAAGTTTCGGCGACATGCCATTCGTCGGCTGCTTCACCTTCGGCGAACAGGGTCAGGTGCTGGGCAGCAACGCCCATGGCAATCTGATGATTTCGGCAATCGCTTTCGGCCGATGAAACCATGAGCCATGCCGAGGAGCTACGGGAAACCATCGTCTCGATGCAGCGCGAGTTGGACATGCTGCGCCTGGAGACGACCCATTCCCGCACGCTGCTCGACGCGCTCGATGCGCTCCTCGTGGTCTCCGGCGAGGACGATCCCTTTGCCAGCGTGTTCAGTGTGCTGCTGCCGATCTTCGATGCAGCGCTGGCGATCGCGCTGGCCTGCCCTAGCGACCATGACGATACCATGGAATGCGTCGCCTCCAACGATGCCTGCCTAGTCGGCTCGCTCTGGCAACCAGACGCACAGTTGCAAAAGGCGCTGCGCGGCCGCATCGTGGCAACGCTTGGCAGCCACGATCTCGGCTCCTGCATGACCTCCGGCAGCCTCGTCCCTGGCGACGACCAGCCGGCACTCTACCTGCCGCTCACCCAGCACAGCCGGCGCGGCCTGCTGCTGCTGCTGCGCGAGTGCGGCAAGCCGGGTTTCGACCGCTCGCACGTCATACTGGCGCGCAAATTCTCCCTGCTTGCCTCGCACGCGCTGGCAGCACGCGACGCCCATCGTCGCGAAATCGAGAGCCAGCGCCTCAAGCAACTGACCGACCAGCTCACCGACAGCCAGCACGCGCTCGCCCACCGCGCCAATCACGACCAACTCACCGGCCTGCCCAATCGCGCCCATGTCCAGGAATTGGTGGAAGAGCGCCTGGCCCGCAAGCGGCCCGGCGAGAAGCTGGCGCTGGCCTTCATCGACGTGGACGATTTCAAGCGGGTCAACGATATCTATGGCCATGATGTAGGCGATGCGCTGCTGCGCGGCATCGCCGATCGCCTGGGCAAGCAGATCCGCGCCAACGACATTCTCGGGCGGATCAGCGGCGACGAGTTCGTTGTCATTCTGGACCCGTTCCGGGAGAGGAGCGAGATCGTCTCCCTGGTCCGGCGGATCAGCGAACTCCTGCACCAGCCTTTCGATCTCGATGGCGTGCAGGTGAAGGGATCTGGATCAATCGGCGTTGCGCTCTATCCCGTGCACGGGCGCAGCTATGAAGCGCTGCGCCGCAATGCCGATACCGCGATGTACCGGGCCAAGACATCGGCCAAGGGCAGCGTCGAATTCTTCAACCGCGCGCTCAGCCGCTCCATGTCCGAGCGGCAGTGCCACGAACAGCAATTGCGCGCCGCCTTCGCTGCCCGGATGTTCCGCTGCGCGCTCCAGGCCAAGGTCGACATCCGCAGCGGCCGGATCATCGGCTTCGAGACATTGCTACGCTGGGTGGATGCGCAGGACGTTGTCCACGCGCCGGATACCTTCCTGCCTATCGCAAGCGAACTCGGGCTACTCGACGGCATCACGCTGATGCAAATCGAAGAGCTTCTGTCCTGGCTGCCGCAACTCGATCAGCGCTTCGGCAAGGATATCGTCTATAGCCTCAACATCTCCGCCATTCAGGCATCGCACCCCGGCTTCATGAAGACCCTGATCGGCCGGATCGCGCAATCGGGGCGGGCCAGGAATTTCATGCTAGAACTGACTGAGGAATCCCTGATCCGGGCCAATACTTTCCAGACCGATAGTTTGCCGCTGCTGCGCGAGGCGGGAATCGGTATAGCAATCGACGATTTCGGGACGGGCTATTCATCACTGGCGATGCTCACCGAACTGACGGTCGACGAAATCAAGATCGACCGCTCCTTCATCGCCTGCATCCAGGACCGGCCACACCAGCAATCCATTCTGCGCGCCATCGGCTCCCTCGGCCGCGCGCTCGGCATCGATCTGGTCGCCGAAGGCATAGAGACTGAGAACGAGCTGGCCTGGCTGCTGGACAATAGCGGCATCGGCGCCGGCCAGGGCTTTCTGTTTCACCGGCCCGCCTTCATCCCCGCGCTGCTCGATGCGGACCTGCCCGGCAATAGGCCGCCACTGTCGGCAATCACCCAGGCCATCATAGATCGCCTCGCCAAACCAGCAGCCTGACCACGGGGAGCGGTCAGAAGCGTCTCAAGCCAGCGCGCTATCATCGAGGCAGAACAGCCGCGCACCGGGATGATCGCGCTGGAGCCGGCGGTTCTCCTTGTCGGCCAGCAGGAAATCGGGCCACTCGGCGCCGCGCCGGAAACAGAAGCGGCGTGGCAAATCGGTGTACAGCGAGCGTGGCGGCGACCGCCAGCCGATGCGCTTCAACAGGCGGCCACTGTCTTCGCTGTGGTAGTAGAGGGTGCGCAAGCCCAGTTCGTCGCGCAGAAAAGCGATGGCGGCCCACAGCATGGCCTCTGCCCAGATCGGACGGTAGCGTTCGCCGATCAGGCGGCAGTAGTCGAGCGTCAGACGCAAGGGCAATTGGCGGCGGCGGTAGGGAATCAGCGCATCGTCGGCGGCCCCGGCGCGACGGCGCTCCAGTAGCCAGCGTTCGAGATCGGCCGCCCGGCGCAGCCAGTCGGTCTGGATTTCCTCGATCAGCGCGCTGCCACTAGCCCAGTCGAGGTCGATGCGCGCCCAGGCCAGCGTGTTGCGCTGGCGGGCGATGGGATGGCCGTAGTACTGGAACAAACCGTCGACCTCGCCGAGGCGGCGGTAATGCCGCTCGTGCTCGCGGTTGAAATTGAGTTGTAGAACGAGATTGACGCCGGGACGCGAGGTCTGCTGATGGCGCCAATCGCTGCGCCGCTCTGTGCCCCAGGTAGACAAGGTGAGGACGAAGGCGGCCTGGTCGGTATCGTAATCGCTGGCGGCGAGCATGGCATCGTCGAGGGCACGGCCACAACCAGCGAGGATGGAACGGATGCGCGGCTTCTCCAGCAGGCCGGCGTAAGCGGAACGGCGCAACGCGGCGACCGGGACACGCCGGTCCGGCTGCCGATGGCAATAATGCCGCAGCAGGCCGATGCCGTAGCGGTCACGATAATAAGAATAAACGGTGCGTTCGCCTTGCAAGCAGGCGATGATTTCGTCGGCGAGTTGACCTTGCATGGATGACTCCGTGGAATGCGGTGACAGGTGGGTGGCGCAGTGGTTCGGGCCGGGTCGTCATGGTTTTCTCCTTGGTAAAAGCCCGCCGCTGTAGCGGCGAGCGGGTTATTCAATCAACTTCAAATTCCGCCAAATCGCCGGCAAGCAGTGCCGCCAGCGACCGCTGCGTGCGCTGCCGCGCCTGCTGGCGGACAGCCTTGCGGGTGTTGCTGTGTGGTCCGGCATGGCGGGTCAGCCCGGGCACCAGCAACGGGTTACGGGGCCGGCTTTGCGGCAGGACGAGGATGAGATTCTTCTTGGCCATCGCTCACCCCTTCACGCACAGGACCTGTTTCAGGGTATGGACGACTTCCACCAGATCGCGCTGGCTATCCATGACCCGGTCGATGTCCTTGTAGGCGGCCGGAATTTCGTCCACGACACCGCCGTCCTTGCGGCACTCGATCCCCGCCGTCTGCGCTTCCAGATCGAAGCGGGAAAACCGCCGCTTAGCGGCGCTACGGCTCATACGCCGCCCAGCCCCATGCGCGCACGAGCAAAACGATTGTGGATCGCCCTGCCCGCGCACGATGTAGGAACGCGCGCCCATGCTGCCGGGGATGATGCCCAGTTCGCCTGTCTTGGCCGAAATAGCTCCCTTGCGGGTAATGAACAGGTCTTCCCCGAAATGCCGCTCGCGGGCCACGTAGTTGTGGTGGCAGTTGATCGCCTCGCCATCCAGGCTGAAGGACGGCAAGCGCGTCTTCAGCACCTCGAGCACGGTGGTCAGCATCTGCCGGCGGTTGAGCAGCGCGTAATCCTGCGCCCACGCCACCGCTTCCACGTAATCGTCGAACAGCGCCGAACCCTCGCTGAAATAAGCGAGGTCGCGGTCCGGCAAGCGGATTTGGTAACGCCGCATGTCCTTCTGCGCGGCGGCGATGAAGTAGCGTCCGATGACGTTGCCGATGCCGCGCGAACCGGAGTGCAGCATGACCCAGACCTGATCCGCCTCGTCCAGACACAGCTCGATGAAATGATTGCCGCCGCCCAGCGTGCCGAGTTGGCACAGCCAGGTTTCGTTGAAACGGCGCTGCATTTTCATCAACCCCGGATGCTTGCCGACGATGGCGTCCAGCCGCGCGTCGAGCGGGCGCCCGACGCGCTCCAGCGCACTGCCGCGCATACGGCTGGCGGCGTGCTGCTCGAAACCGCACGGCACCGCACCCTCGATGCCCAGGCGCAGAGCGCGCAGGGTATCGGGCAATTGCCCGGCGCGCAGTGAGGTGCGCACCGCGTTCATACCACAGCCGATGTCGACGCCGACAGCGGCTGGAATGATCGCCTGCTTGGTCGGGATCACGCTGCCGACGGTGGCGCCGGTGCCGGCATGTACATCCGGCATCGCGGCGACATGGCCATGCACAATCGGCAGCGAGGCCACGTTCAGCAATTGCTGGATGGCCTCGGATTCAATATCGCGCGTCCACACCTTGACCGGAACGCGCCCCTTGTTAAGTTCAATCTGAATGCCCATGTTGGATTCCTGGATGTTGCTTTGGATTGGAATCCGGGCAGCGGCTATGCCACGGTTAACCGCCGGCGGAAAAGAAAAAACCCCGGCGTTTGGCCAGGGTTTTCTTTCCCGGCCCGGACTCGCTTGGCAGCGCGTTCCGGGCGACGACTCGCCTGCGGCTCAGCGCTGGAAAACCTCGTTGGCAATGGCAGGCATGTCGTACTCCTTTTGGTGAAATGGGTGGGTGAAGCGAAGCGTCAGTGTTGCGGCGGAAGAACGACAAGGTCAAGCAAAGGCCGCATCTGGAATAGCGCACAAACAACACCTGTTGCAAATACACAACAATCTATGGTGACCCGAAAGGCATTCGACGGACATTCCGCCGCCAGCTTCCCGCTCCTTCTTCACCTTCGCCTCACACGACTTCACCGCCGCTTCGTCATGCCCTCACCCGGCGGTCGGAAACTGCTCCCGTCACATCAACCGGGGAACCCATCGTGGACCGCAAACTGTTCTTCAAAATTCTCGCCATCGTCGGCCTGACCATCCTGCTGCTGATTCCTCTCGCGCTGGTCGAGGGGCAGATTCGCGAGCGCAGCCAGCGTCAGGAGGAGGTACAACGGAACATCGCCAACAGCGCGGCCGGGCCGCAAACGTTGACCGGGCCGGTAATCCTGCTGCGCACCCGCGAACACGTGACGGAAGCCCGGCGCGACGCGGACAGCAACCTGCCCGTGACGACCACCAAGATCGTCGTACACAGCCAATTGATCGCACCGGAAACACTGAGCATCAATGGCTATACCAAGGTGGAAACGCGCAAGCGCGGCATCTACCAGGCGCGCCTGTTCCACCTCGACGCCACCAGCCAGAGCCGCTTCGCCGTCAACGTGCCGGCGGCCGAGGCCAATGATCGGCTAATCGACGCCGAAGCCGTGCTGCTTCTCGGCCTGTCCGACCCCCGTGGCGTCGACAACGACCCCGAAGTAATGATCAACGGCCAACGCCATCGCTTCGGCACCGGCGCACAAGCGGCCGAGGCGCTGCCGATGGCGCAGTTGAGCGTGCCGCTCGGCCGCCTGGAACTGGGCAAGACGCACCGCTTCGAAGTCAGCTTTCCCCTGCAATTGACCGGCACGACACGCCTCTCCATCGCACCGACCGGTGAGACCAACAGCATCCAACTCAAGTCGGCCTGGCCGCACCCCAATTTCGGCGGCCGCTTCCTGCCGCGCGAACGCAGCGTCAGCGCCGACGGCTTCGCGGCCCGCTGGGAAATTTCCCATCTCGCCCGCGATTTCACCAGCGCGCTGCAACCGAGCAGCGGCGAAGCGTTGTCGGTCGATTTCGTCGATCCGGTCAACATCTACCTGCAATCCGAGCGTGCCGTGAAATACGGCGTGCTGTTCATCGTACTGACCTTCGCCGGCTTCTTCCTGACCGAAATCCTGCGCCGGGCACCGATCCATCCGCTGCAATACCTGCTGGTCGGCCTGGCGCTCGCCATCTTCTTCCTGCTACTGATCGCCTTCTCCGAGCACATGGCCTTCGCCGCCGCTTACGGCCTGGCGGCGGGCGCCTGCATCGGGCTGATTGCCTGGTACCTGGCCGGCGCGCTCGGCGACTGGCGCCGGGGCGCCGCCTTCGGCGCCGGACTAACCGGTCTCTACGGCGTGCTCTACGGTGTCCTACTGTCGGAAGACAACGCCTTACTGATGGGCAGCCTATTGCTGTTCATCGCCCTCGGCGTCGTGATGCTCACCACCCGCCGGCTCGATTGGTACGGGCTGGGCCAGCGCCCGCCGGAGCGGGCGCGATAAGCGGCCGCCGCGGCTAAACCGCAAAAAAGGTCAAAAATAGCGACGATTTCTCATTATTAATGCAACCAAAATATCCACGAATTATGGCGAGAGATTCATTATGTCCACCGGTAGTTTCTGGCCGCTGATTGCCCGCTTCCAGGCGCGTGAAGCACGCTTGGGCGCACGGATGCAGCATCACCGTATCAGTGCCTTCATCTACGAATTTCTCCGATTTGGCACCAAACAGGCCTGGGCCTGCCTGTTTGGCGGCGCAATGGTTGCGTTGATTGTAGTAACACATTATGCGTACCCGAAAGACGCATTTCTCTCGCGCTACGACTTTCTGTTCATCGCAGCAATCACAATCCAGTACCTCATGCTGGGTTTTCGGCTGGAAACTCTGGATGAAGCAAAAGTCATCCTGATCTATCACATCATCGGCACCGCTATGGAGGTGTTTAAGACAGGCGTCGGATCGTGGATTTATCCCGAGGACGCGTTTTTCCGAATCGGTGGCGTGCCGCTGTTTTCAGGCTTCATGTACGCCTCGATCGGCAGCTACATTGCGCGGTGCTGGCGCCTGTTCGATTTCCGTTTTGCGCATCATCCGCCTTTGTGGGCGCTTTCATTGCTCTCCGCAGCGATCTACCTGAACTTTTTCTCGCATCACTACATGGTCGATCTGCGCTGGCTGCTTTTCATCGCCAGCGCCATCTTGTTGGGCAGAGCATGGATTCACTATCACATCTGGCACACGCGCCGGCGCATGCCGTTGTTGCTCGGCCTGTTTCTCGTCAGCCTGTTCATCTGGTTTGCTGAAAACCTTGGCACATGGGCGAAAGCCTGGATGTATCCACATCAGGCGACGGGCTGGAGTATGGTGAGTTTTGCCAAACTTGGCTCGTGGTTTTTGCTGTTGATCGTCAGCTATACCTTGGTTGCATGGGTTAACAAGCCAGAGCGGGTTTGAGCGCTAGGATGCAACGAAAAGAGGGCGTGTACTCGCATTCATTTAAGCGAATACGCCCCCTTGGCTGGGACATCATCAACACCGACCCCGAAATCAGCCCCGACAAGTGGAACGTGCTGGAATTCAAGGACAACGTGCAGGCGAACGACGTGGAAGTCGTCCGTTCGGGCGTCAACCTGTGGTTCAAACTCGCCGGCAGCACGGAAGGGGTGGCGCAGCAAGGCTTCTTCTCCGGTGACGAACCGGGCACCGGTATCAACAATCCGGTCCAGGAAGTCAAATTTTCCGACGGGACGAGTTGGGACATAGCGACATTGACAGCGAAGGCCTTCATCGGCACGGCTGGCACGGACAACATCACCGGCACGAGCGTGGCGGACCTCATAGACGGCAGGGCCGGCAACGACAAGTTGAACGGTGGTGACGGCAACGACATCTACGTCTTCTCGAAGGGCGATGGTCAGGACATCATCCACGACAATCAAGGGTCGAAAGCGATCAGCGAGATACCCGGTGTTGGGCTGCTTACTGCGACGGCGGCGGTAGCCACGATGGGCGATGCAAAGGCATCCCGGTCAGGTCGGGAGTTTGCTGCGTGGGCAGGGCTTGTACCCCGGCAGACAGGTACGGGCGGTAAGACAAACTTGCACGGGATCAGCAAACGCGGCGATACGTACCTGCGAACGCTGCTGATCCACGGTGCCAGGAGTGGGCTCACGCACGCCAAGGAACCCGGCCAGTGGGTCGAACAGATGAAGCAAAGGCAACCACCTAATGTTGTCATGTAGGAAACGGATGAGAATATCGGTTCCCCTGCAAACCCCGGTCTGGAAAGGCCGGGGTTTTTAGCTTTTTGTCTCTTTCCGGCAGTGGTTCGGGCCGGGTGTTTTGAGGTAAGTAGTGGAAGGCGGCCGGGTCTGCGCCATCTCGTTCGCCGGAAGCGGCACGCAACTCAGGGGCTTGGCCGGGTTGAATGAAAGGATGCGAGGACGCATCTTACCGCCGCGTCTTCGCTGTTTTCACCGTGATACCGGCGCTTCCATACCTGCCCCCCCTTTCGCGCCGGACGATAACGCTCAACAAAGCCTATTGGACGCTGGTACGCGAGCAAGGCTTTGAACAAGGCCGCGACCCCATGATTTCACCCGCCGTGAACGCGTGGCAGGAAGTGGAACAAGGTCACAGGCAACCGGTATCGCCATAGCGGAGCCGGCACCGCGTTTGAAGTGATTTGGCGGGCTGGGCTTATCAGAAATTGCTTCACCCACGGCGTATAAGCTCCTGCCGCCATTGATAATTTCTGGTCTGAAGGATGCCTTTGGTTTGACAAGTTTTCCAAATTTCAGCGACACTTAAGCGTTGAACAAAGTGATGAGGGAGGGAAACATGAACGCAAAGTTGAAAATGGCGGCCGCCTTGGCCATGGCGGCAGTGGTCGCCGGGTGTGCAATTCCCAAGCAGGAGCCGACATCGGTGGCCACGGGCTGCTACCCCTACACCGTGCATATTGATGATCTTGCGTGGGGGGAGAATGATGACAATAGGATGTCAAATGATTCCTGGACAGCGCAGTGCGAGGGCAAAACGTTCAAGTGCAGGCAAGCAAAGAGCGGCAAGGTCGAGTGCACGCGGGTAGTGGAAAAGAAAAAGCTCGCCGACAAATCAGCCTCCCCCATTACCGTGAAGGATCTCGGACTTGGCGCCAAGCCCTGTGGCGTATCCGAGCGGATTGCGGCAACGGCCTTCTACGCCAAGGTATCCGGCAGACGGACTCTGGGGCAATTGCTTGAGGACGTGGACAACCAGGAAACCGAAATGTCCGCCCCCTTCCCCGATATTGCCCGGGAGATTATTCGGACCGGATATAGCGCCGGTACTGTGGCGGACGCGAAAGCGGAAGCCACGGGCTACTGCTTGTTGATGTCAGATCAGATGCAGTAAATCAAAAGCAAGCCGCGTTTAGCGGCTTGTCTTTTTCTATTACCGCCGGCTGCTGCCGGCGGTTTGTTTTCATCTGTCGCAAAACAGAAGGCGGGTCACTTGAAGGGGTGATCCTTGAGAATGGTTTCGTCGCGCTCCGGGCCGGTCGACACAATGGCGACCGGCACCTCGCACAACTGCTCCAGGCGATTCAGATAGGCCTGGGCATTGACCGGCAGATCCTCCCAGCGCTTGACGCGGAAGGTCGAGCCTTCCCAACCGGGCATGGTTTCGTAGATCGGTTCACAACCGGCCACGTCGTCGGCGCCGATGGGCAGCAGGTCGATTACCTTGCCGTCAAGCCGGTAGCCGGTGCAGATCTTGATTTCTTCGAGGCCGTCGAGCACGTCGAGCTTGGTGATGCACAAACCGGTGAGGCCGTTGATACGCGCCGAACGGCGCAACAGCGCGGCATCGAACCAACCGCAACGGCGCTTGCGGCCAGTGACGGTACCAAACTCCTTGCCGACCGAAAACATCTGATGGCCGGGCGTGCCCTCGGTGTCGATATCCAGTTCGCTCGGGAACGGACCGCCGCCGACGCGGGTGCAATAAGCCTTGGTAATGCCCAGCACGTAGTGCAGCAGGCCCGGACCGACGCCCGAACCGGCGGCCGCCTGGCCGGCGACGCAGTTGGACGAGGTAACGAAGGGATAGGTGCCGTGGTCGATGTCCAGCAAGGTGCCCTGGGCGCCTTCGAACAGCATGTTGTGGCCGGCCTTGTTGGCGTCGTACAGCGCCGCCGAGACGTCGACAACCATCGGCTTGATCACTTCGGCGTCGCTCATGGCCTGGTCGTAAACAGACTGGAAATCGACCGGATCGGCCTTGAAGTATTGGGTCAGCACGAAGTTGTGATAATCGAGGACTTCCTTCAACTTCTCGGCAAAACGCTCCGGGTGGAACAGGTCGTAGACGCGCAGGCCGCGCCGCGACACCTTGTCCTCGTAGGCCGGGCCGATGCCCTTGCCGGTCGTACCAATCTTCTTGTCGCTGTTTTTGGCGTTTTCGCGCGCCTGGTCGATGGCCGAGTGGTACGGCAGGATCAGCGGGCAACCCGGACTGATTTTCAGGCGCCCGCGAACGTTGATGCCGCCCTTCTCCAGCTCGGCAATTTCGCCGATCAGGTGGTGGATATTGAGAACCACGCCGTTGCCGATATAGCAGTCGACACCATCGCGGACGATGCCCGAGGGCACCAGATTGAGCTTATAGACGTTGTCGCCGACGACCAGGGTATGGCCGGCATTATGGCCGCCCTGGAAGCGGACCACGCCCTTGGCGTGATCGGTCAGCCAATCGACGATCTTCCCTTTTCCCTCGTCGCCCCACTGCGTGCCGACGACGATGACATTCTTGGCCATGTTCTAATCCTCTTGTATTGCTTCAATAATCCAGCGTTCGCCGACGCGGACCAGCTTGCGGTCGCAGCGCAGCCCTTCGCAAGCCGTTTCGCCCGGCAGCAATTCGACGACGACCTCTCCCTGGCCACGCAGGGCGGCAATTTGGGCCGCCAACGTCATGTCGGCGCCGGCCACCGGCGCCAGGATGGCGCCCGCCGCGCAGGGCACGGGCACTAGGCGGGCCACTTCGCGCAAATCCATCGAGAAACCGGTGGCCGGGCGAGCCCGGCCAAAGGCTTGGCCGGCGCCATCGTAGCGCCCGCCGAGGGCGATCGCCGCCGGGTAGCCGGGACAATAGGCGGCGAAAACAACACCGTTGTGATAGTGGTAGCCGCGCAGGTCGGACAAATCGACCGACAGAGGCAATTCCGGCGCTGCGGCGAAGATATGCCGCAAACCGTCGAGCGCCGCCGCGATGGCCGGCAAAGCGGGTAGTTCGGCCTCTGCCCTGGCGATCACTTCGATGCCGCCATAGAGTCGCGGCAGCGCCAGCAGCGCCTCGCGCCACGGCGCGGCGACCGTCGCGCAAGCCTCGGCCAGTCCCGGCACATCCTTATCCTGAAGCAGGTTGAGCAGATTTTCCTCGGCTGCCGGCGGCAGACCGGCGGCCTCGGCCAGGGCGCGGAAAATGCCGACATGGCCGAGATCGATACGGGCCAGCGGCAGCTTGATCGCGGCAAAGGCGCCGGCGAGCAGGCGAATGATGTCGAGATCGGCCTCGATGCCGGCATAGCCGTACAGTTCGGCGCCGATCTGCAGCGGCTCACGGCCGGCCGAAACGGTGGCCGGCAAGGTATGCAGCACACTGCCGCAATAGCACAACCGGGTCACGCCCTGATGGTTGAGCAGGTGGGCGTCGATACGCGCCGCCTGCGGCGTGATATCGGCCCGTACCCCCATGGTGCGACCGGAGAACTGGTCGACCAGGTTGAAGGTGCGCAACTTCAAATCCTGGCCGGCGCCGGTCAGCAGCGACTCGAGGTATTCGAGCATCGGCGGCATCACGTAGGCGAAGCCGCGCACCTTGAAATGGTCGAGCACCTGGCGGCGCAGGCTCTCGATGCGCGCGGCCTCGGCCGGCAGCGCATCGGCAATGTATTCGGGTAACAGCCAGTTCATGAAAGGATCAGGATGAGGGCGAGACCGATCAGCATCGAGGTCAGGCCGACGAAGCGGATTTGCCCGTCCGAAAACTGGATCAGACGGCGAAAGGTCTCGCGCCAGGCGGCCGGGGCGATGAAAGGCATCGCCCCCTCCAGCACCAGCATCAGCGCGAAGGCCAGCAACAGCGGCGTGGTCATTTGGCTTTGTCGCTGCTCTGTCCGGGATTCTTCATGAACTTGAAGAAGTCGGAACCGGGCTCGAGCACCAGCATGTCGCCCTTGTTGTTGAAGCTGCCACGGTAGGCTTCGAGGCTGCGGTAGAAGGCATAGAACGCCGGACTCTGGTTGAAGGCGGCGGCATAGATGGCAGCCGCCTTGGCGTCGCCCTCGCCCTTGATTTTCTGGGCGTCGCGATAGGCATCGGCGATGACCACCTCGCGCTGGCGATCGGCGTCGGCGCGAATCTTCTCGGCCTCGGCCGCGCCCTCCGAGCGCAGTTCGTTGGCGACCCGCTTGCGCTCGGACTCCATCCGGCGAAATACCGCGTCGCTGACCTCGGTCGCCAACTCGACGCGCTTCAGACGCACATCGATGATTTCCACGCCGATGCGGCGGAGATCGGCATCGGCCCTGACGCGCATCTGTTCCATGATCTTGTTGCGCTCGCCGGACACCACGTCATGCACGGTGCGCTTGCCAAATTCCTCGCGCAGGCCAGAATTCACCGTCTGGTTCAGGCGCGTGCGGGCGAGCGCCTCGTCGCCGGCAACCGAGATGTAATACAGTTTGGGATCGATGATGCGCCACTTGATGAAGGAGTCGACCAGCACGTTCTTCTTCTCGGAGGTGATGAAACGCTCCGGCTCATCGCTATCCAGCGTGATGATGCGCCGATCGAGATAGCGCACATTCTGGATCAGCGGAATCTTGAAATTCAGGCCCGGCTCGGTAATCACCCGCTTGACCTCGCCAAACTGGAAGACCAGCGCAAACTGCCGCTGATCGACGGTAAATATCGACATGGACAGCACCAGCAGCGCGGTGACGGCAACGATGCCCAGAACGTTCTTCAGACGCGAACTCATCAACGACTCTCCCGATCACGCGAGCGCAGCGAGCCCGACGAAGTGTTGCCGCCCAGCGGCCGTTCGATTTGCGGCGGCGCCTCGGCCGCCAGCGGCGGCCCGCCCCGCCCCGATGAGGCCGTGGCCTCGCCGGCGGGAACGCCGGCCGCCACCGACTGCATCAGCTTGTCGAGCGGCAGATACAGCAGATTGCCGCTGCCCTTCGCATCGATCAGCACCGTAGTGGTGTTGGCATAAATCTGCTGCATGGTTTCCAGATACATGCGCTGGCGCGTGACTTCCGGCGCTTTGGCGTACTCGCTTTGAATCTGGCGGAAGCGCGCACTATCACCCTCGGCGGTGGCGATCACCCGTTGCCGGTGGCCGTTGGCTTCCTCGATCAGGCGGGCCGCCGTACCCCTGGCGCGGGGAATCACGTCGTTGGCGTAGGCCTGGCCTTCGTTCCGCTGCCGCTCGCGATCCTGGCTCGCTTTGACCGCATCGTCGAAGGCCGCCTGCACCTGCTCCGGCGGCTGGGCGTTCTGCATCGTCACCATGGAAATCAGGATGCCGCTCTGGTAGCGGTCGAGAATCTCCTGCATCAATTGGGTGGCGTTGGCGGCGATCTGCTCGCGGCCCTCGTTGAGCACGAAATCCATCCGACTCTTGCCGACAATCTCGCGGATCGCCGACTCGGCCGCCCCTTTAACCACATTCTCTGGATCACGGTTGTTGAACGAATACTCGACCGGATCCTTGAGCATCCACTGGACGGCGAACTGGATGTTCACGATGTTCTCGTCATCGGTCAGCATCAAGGCCTCTCTCAGCACCTGGTTGCTCTGGCTGCCGCGGTAGCCGATTTCCTCCGCGCGCATCTTGGACAGGTTGACCAGTTCGTGCGACTGGAACGGAAAGGGAAAACGCCAGCGCAGACCGGGCTCGGTTGTTTCCAGATAGCGGCCGAATTGCAACACAACGCCGCGCTGCGAAGCATCGACGATGTAGAAACCGGAAGCCAGCCAGAGCACGGCGGCCAGGCCGGCCAAGAGACCGATGCCGCCGCCGAGGAATTTCGGATTGAAATCCACATCGGGTAGGCGCGGACCATCGCCGCCGTTGCCGCCGCCCCCACCTTTTTTGCCAAAAAGATCGGACAGTTTGCGATTCAAATCGCGCCACAACTCTTCCAGGTCCGGCGGACCGTCGTTGGGCCGGCGCGGACCGCCGCCGGGCTGGTCGCCGTTGTCGCCGCCCCGATTGCCCCATTTGGGGTCATTGAGCGACATGAAAATACCGAGCGTTGGGATCATGGGTGTCGGGATTCTTCTATCAGATGAAATCTTGTTGGGCTTCGCGCGCCGCTTCGGCCAGTTCCTTGCGGCGAGCCTCGGATTTGATATTGGCATATTCGGCCAGCGACTCGCGCAGCAGGTCGAGGCCTGTTCCCGAGCGCGCACTGAGACGAACGCGCGCGATATTACCATACTCGTCGCGCTCGACGCCCGGCACCGCCTCGGTCAGGTCGATCTTGTTCCAGACGATCAACTGCCGTAACTGCCCGGCGCCGATCTCGGCCAGTACCTTATCGACCTCGGCCATCTGCTCCTCGCGGGCAGAGTTGGCGCTATCCACCACGTGCAACAGGATATCGGCGTCATTGGCCGCCTCCAGCGTGGCATGGAAGGCATCAATCAGCGCATGCGGCAAATCGCGGATGAAACCGACGGTGTCGGAAATCACGATATTGCCGCCGCCGGCCACCCATAGTTTGCGCGAGGTCGTATCCAGGGTCGCGAACAACTGGTCGGCGGCATAGACGCCGGCATGGGTCAGGGCGTTGAACAGCGTGGACTTGCCGGCATTGGTGTAGCCGACGATGGAGACGTTGAGCACGTCGCCGCGCATGCGCGCCTTGCGCTGCACGCCGCGCTGGCGCGACAGGCGGCACAGACGCTCCTTGAGCAGCTTGACGCGGTTGCCGAGGAGCCGCCGGTCGGTTTCCCGTTGCTTTTCGCCCGGCCCGCGCAGACCGATACCGCCGCGCTGACGCTCCAAGTGCGTCCAGCCGCGTACCAGACGGGTGGACAGGTGTTCCAGTTGCGCCAGTTCAACCTGCAACTTGCCCTCGGCGCTGGCGGCGCGCAGCGCGAAGATGTCGAGAATCAGGCTGGTGCGGTCGATGACGCGGCATTGCAGCTCGCGCTCGAGATTGCGTTCCTGAACGGGCGACAGTTCGTGATTGAAAATCACCAGATCGGCATCGCCGGCCGCCCGCATGGCAGCGATTTCCTGCACCTTGCCCTTGCCAGCGAAGGTTTTCGGATCGGGGCCGTGGCGCCGGCCGAACACTTCAGCGACGACAACACCGCCGGCCGACTCTGTCAACAGGCGCAATTCTTCCAGTTGATCGGCCAGATCGGGCTGACCGAAGTCGAGCTGAACGATCACCGCGCGTTCACCGGCGGCAGGACGTTCAATCATCAATAGAGTCCGAGAAAAAACAGCGCGGGGAGAAGCAGCGGCCCGCCGGGGTGGCGGGCCTGGAGAACGGCTTTATTGTTCGGCCGCCAGCTCTTGTTGTTGCAGATTGACCGGACGGGCCGGCACGACCGTCGAAATGGCGTGCTTGTAGACCATCTGGGTAACCGTGTTCTTCAGCAGTACGACGTACTGATCGAAGGATTCGACCTGGCCCTGCAATTTGATGCCGTTGACCAGATAGATCGAGACGGGAACGTGCTCGCGACGCAGCGCGTTGAGAAAGGGGTCTTGTAACAGTTGCCCTTTATTGCTCATGGTGTGGACTCCATGTGTGTTGTTATGAGTCGGCTAATGTACCGAAAATCGCCAAGCTTGCCAAAACATTTGGCTGGGCCTATTTCCGATCCTTGTCGGCGAAAGGGTTCTTGCCAACAACAAACTGAATACGCAAGGGCGTGCCCTGCAACTTGAAGGCTTCGCGGAAGGTGTGCTCAAGATAGCGACGGTAGCTGTCGCTGATCTGGTCCACCGCGTTGCCGTGGATCACGATGATCGGCGGATTGGAACCGCCCTGGTGCGCGTAGCGCGGCTTCGGCCGGAACACGCCGTGCTTGGGCGGCGCCTGCTTGGCCACCGCATCGGCCAGCACGCGGGAGAGAAGCGGCGTCGACATCTTGGTCATGGCGGCCGCATAAGCCGCGTCGACCGAGCGGAACAATGCAGCCAGGCCAATGTCCTGGCGCGCCGAAATGAAGTGGAACTTGGCGAAGTCGAGGAATTTCAGCTTGCGCTGCAAGGTCAGGCGGGTCTGCTCGCGGACGTAGGTATCAAGGCCATCCCATTTGTTGACCGCGACCACCAGAGCCCGCCCGGACTGCACGACAAAATCGGCGATGTGGGCATCCTGCTCGGACACATCGGCCTGGGCATCGACCATCAGGACGACGACGTTGGCATCTTCGATGGCTTGCAGCGTCTTGACCACCGAAAATTTCTCGATGGACTCGAAAACCTTGCCGCGCTTCCTCATGCCGGCGGTGTCGATGAGCACGTAGGGGCGGCCGCCGCGCTCGAAGTCGATCTCGATGGCATCGCGGGTGGTGCCGGGCGCGTCGAAGGCAATGACCCGCTCCTCGCCGAGCAGGGTGTTGATCAGCGTCGACTTGCCGACATTCGGCCGACCGACGATGGCGACGCGCACCGCGCCGGATTCGGCTTCTTCCTCTTCCGGTTCGGGGAAGCCGGCCAGCGCCAGGTCGACCAGGCCGCGCACGCCCTCGCCGTGCGCCGCCGAAATGGCGTTCGGCTCGCCCAGGCCAAGCTCGTGGAATTCGGCCTCGACCATGCCGCGATTCATGCCCTCGGCCTTGTTGACGGCGACGAAAACCGGGCGGTCGATACGCCGCAGCTTGTTGGCGATTTCCTTGTCGTGCGGCGTCAGGCCGCTGCGGCCATCGACCACGAAAATAACCGCATCGGCCTCGGCGATCGCCTGCTCAGTCTGGCGCGCCATCTCGTGCAGGATACCCTCCTTGACCAGCGGTTCGAAACCGCCGGTATCGACAACCAGATAGGGTTTCCTGCCAAGCTTGCCGTGGCCGTAATGACGATCGCGGGTCAGGCCCGGCAAGTCGGCGACGATGGCGTCGCGCGAGCGGGTCAGGCGGTTGAATAGGGTCGATTTGCCGACATTCGGCCGGCCGACCAGGACGAGGGTGGGTTTCATTGCGCCTCGATCGCGTTAACGCTGCCGCCGACGGTCTGCACCAGGAAACCGGAGCCAAGCGGCTGGATGGCGCCGCGTACCGGCGTGCCGTCGGTTTGCAGACGGGCGGCAAAAGCGCCGTCCTCGCGCGACAGGAAATGAATGTTGCCCTCGACGTCGCCCACGGCGACCAGGCCACGACCCACGGCCGGACCGGAAACCGCGCGGTTGACCAGCTTGTCCTGTTTCCACAGGCTGCTGCCGGTCAGGCGGTCGAGTGCATGCACCGCTCCCTTGTCGTCGGTGACGAACAGGTAACGGCCGTCGAGCGCCAGACCCGTGGCGGAGGACAGGTCGCGCGACCAGATCAGCGCACCGCCCTGCCCCATGTCGAAACAGGCGACCTTGCCCTGGAAGGCGACGGCGCAGATCTGCGACCCATCCACGACCGGCGGCGCGACGACGTCGGCGACGCGGTCAAGTTCGGTCGTACCGCGCGGCTGGGCCACCGTGCCTTCCCATGCCAGGGCGCCGTTCTGCAGCGCCAGGGCGACCAGGCGCCCGCCGGGGAAGCCGACGAACAGATAGCGGTCGGCGAATACCGGCGAGCCGGCGCCGCGGATCGACAGCGTCGGCGTCGCCCGCTGGTACACCCATTTGCGCCCGCCATCGACGAGATCGAACAGGAAAACGCGGTTGTCGCCGCTGCGCACCGCGACGCCGTCCTCGCCGACCGTCGGCGCGGCCAGCACCTCGCTACTGGCCTTGGCCTGCCACAGCGGCTTGCCGTCGTCCGCGGCATAGGCCAGGACATCGCCCTTCGGCGTGCCGACCACGACCAGGCGGTGGCTGGCGCCGACGCCGGCCGATAGCGTGTGGCCGGTGGCGATTTTCCACACCGTCCGGCCATCCTCGATGCGGCTCAGCGAGCCGTCGCGCCCGGCGACGAACACCGCGTTGTCGACCACCGCCGGGGCAAAAGTGTAGTCGCCGGCCTTGCCGATGCTGGTCGACCACAGGTTGCGGACATCGGCCGTCGGCTTGAAGTCGACCAACTTGGCCGGCTTGGGGCCGGAGCTGGAAAACGGATTGAGCTTGTCCAGAGTGCTGGCGCAGCCGCCGAGCAACAGGCCAGCGGCGACCAGGGGCAAGAGCAAGCGCCCATTCATCAAGCGGCCTCGCCCAGACTGTCGAGCTTCTGTTGCAACAATTCGCGGCCGACGCCGGCAGCCTCGCCGATCTGGTCGAACGCGGCACGGTAGGCGGCGCGCGCTTCCGATCTATTGCCCTGGGCCACCAGCACATCGCCGCGCAGCTCCTGGAAGCGGGCGGCAAAGGCCGGTGCCGGCGCGGCGGCAAGCTGTTTCAGGGCCTCGTCGTACTGTTGTTCGTCAAGCAACACGGCGGCAAGGCGGAAGCGGGCCAGATCGCGCACTTCGTCGCGGCCATTGTCCACCACCCAGGCGAGCTGCGTCCGGGCCGTTTTCAAATCCCCGGCGTCGAATGACTGGCGGGCGGCCAACAAGGCCCCGAGCGCCGCATGACTGGTGCCGGCGAATTTCTCGGTCAATTCGCCGGCGGCGGTCTTGACCTTCTGGGCGTCGCCAGCAGCAAACGCATCTTCGAGCACGGCGAAGATCGCCGCAGCCTGCCCCGCCTGGTTGTTGCGGTACCAGTTCCAGCCCTGCCAGCCGACCGTGGCCAGCGCCACCGCGGCGACCACGGCGGTAACCAGGTTGCCGTACATCTTCCACCAGGTTTTCAGACTGTCGATCTGTTCCTGCTCTTCGAGATCGTAATGTGCCATCTGCTTATTCCTCTTCGTCCGAATCGATCAAATACCCGATGATGGCCTCGGCCAATTCATCAACTTTCAGTTTCCGCTGGGCGATGCCATCCTGGCGCAAATTCTTCAACTGCGCCTCGCCAGTTGCCGCTTCGTCATCGCCGATGATGACCGCAAAGGCCGCGCCGCTGCCGTCAGCCTTCTTCATCTGCGATTTGAATGAGCCGCCGCCGCAATGCAGCAGCACGTCCAGACCCTGGTCGCGCAAGCCCTCAGCGACGCGGAAGGCCAGCCGCGAGGCCGCTTCGCCCTGATGCACGAGGTAAACGTCGGGCGCCGGCGCCGCTGGTTCGCCGCCGGATTCCTTGATCAGCGCGATCAGACGCTCGATGCCCATGGCGAAGCCGCAGGCCGGCGTCGGTTTGCCGCCGAGTTGTTCGACCAAACCGTCGTAGCGGCCGCCGGCGCAGACCGTGCCTTGGGCGCCTAGTTTGTCGGTGACCCACTCGAACACGGTCAAGTTGTAGTAATCGAGGCCGCGCACCAAGCGCGGATTGATGGTGAATGGCAGGCCGGCGTCGCGCAGCACGCGCTGCACGCCTTCGAAATGGGCCAGCGATTCGGCTCCGAGATAATCGATCAATTTCGGCGCTTTGCCGCACAGTTCCTGCAGCGCCGGGTTCTTGCTGTCGAGGATACGCAGCGGATTGGTGTGCAGGCGACGCTTGGCATCTTCGTCAAGTTGATCGGCATGGGCCAAGAAATAGTCGATCAGCGCCGCCCGATGCTGTGCCCGCTCATCCGGCTGGCCGAGGCTGTTGAGTTGCAACTCGATGCCGTCGAGCCCGAGATCAGCCCACAGGCGGGCGCCCATCAGAATCAGTTCGGCATCGATGTCGGGGCCGGCGAAACCGAAGGCTTCGACGCCGACCTGATGGAACTGGCGGTAGCGCCCTTTCTGCGGCCGCTCGTGGCGGAACATCGGGCCAAAGTAGTAAAGGCGCTGCGTCTGCCGCGCCGCCAGGCTGTGCTCGATGACGGCACGGACACAGCCAGCCGTGCCTTCCGGGCGCAAGGTCAGCGCCTCGCCGTTGAGACCGTCGACGAAGGAATACATTTCCTTCTCGACAATGTCGGTGACTTCGCCGATGGCGCGCTTGAACAATGGCGTCGGTTCGACGACGGGCATGCGGATCGGCCGGTAGCCGTAGCCTTTCAGCCAGTCGCGGACGGTTTCCTCGAACAGTTCCCAGAAGGCGGCCTCGTCGGGCAGGATGTCGTTCATCCCGCGCACGGCCTGTAACGCTTGACTCATGCTTGGATCTTTTTCTTATAGGTGCGCCGGACGTAGCGCTCGATGATGTCCTTGAATTCGCTGGCGATGCTATCGCCCTTTAGCGTCACCGTCTTGACGCCGTCCTCGAACACCGGCGCCGACGGCGCTTCGCCGGTGCCCGGCAGCGAAATGCCGATATTGGCGTGCTTCGACTCACCGGGGCCGTTGACGATGCAGCCCATGACGGCCAGCGTCATGTTCTCGGCGCCGTCGTAGTCCTGTTTCCATTCCGGCATGCGGGCGCGGACGAAATCTTGCACTTCGCCGGCCAGCTCCTGGAACAAGGTACTGGTCGTCCGGCCACAGCCGGGACAGGCTGCGACCATCGGCGTGAAGGCACGCAGACCCATCGTTTGCAGGATTTCCTGGGCGACGATGACTTCCTGGGCGCGCGAACCGTTCGGCTCCGGCGTCAGCGAAACGCGGATGGTGTCGCCGATGCCTTCTTGCAACAGCACCGCCAGCGCCGCCGTCGAGGCAACGATGCCCTTGGACCCCATGCCGGCCTCGGTCAGGCCGAGGTGCAGCGCGTAATCGGCGCGCCAGGCCAGTTCACGGTAGATGGCGATCAGATCCTGGACGCTGGAAACCTTGCAGGAAAGGATGATCTTCTCGCCGGCCAGGCCCACTTCCTCGGCCTTGGCTGCGGATTCCAGCGCCGAGGCGACCATCGCCTGGCGCATCATCTGCGTCGCGTCGAGCGGCTCAGAACGCTGGCTGTTCTCGTCCATGATGCGGGCCAGCAAATCCTGGTCGAGGCTGCCCCAATTGACGCCGATGCGCACCGGCTTGTCATAACGGCAGGCCAGTTCAATCATGCGCGCGAACTGCTCATCCTTCTTCTTGCCGAAACCGACGTTGCCCGGATTGATTCGGTACTTGGCCAGCGCCTCGGCGCAGGCTGGCTCGTCGCTCAGCAAGCGGTGGCCGTTGTAGTGAAAATCGCCGATCAGCGGCACGTTGCAGTTCATCCGGTCGAGGTGCTCGCGGATTTTCGGCACGGCGGCGGCGGCTTCGGGCGAATTGACGGTGATGCGCACCAGTTCAGAGCCGGCGCGGGCTAGTTCGGCGCACTGCATAGCGGTGGCCAGCACATCGGCGGTATCAGTATTGGTCATCGACTGGACGACGACCGGCGCGTCACCGCCGATACGCACATGGGCGATGGTCATGGCGCGGGTCGAACGCTTGCTGGCGGCGCTCATTGCCATTACTCGAGAATCAGGCGGGCGACATCGCCCTTGGTGTACGGCGCTAGATCGACAGCCTTGCCCTGCCAAGTCAGGCGCACGCCCGGCGCGTAACCAACCGCCAGCGACAGCGGCGGCGTACCCGCCAGCTTCTGCTCGCTGCCGGCCGGCAGGCGCTGCGAAAAAAGCAGGCGATTGTCGCGATCGCGCACTTCGACCCACGATTCCTTGTCCACCACCAGACGCAGTTGCGCCCCGCCGGCCGGCGCCACTGCAACGGTCGGGCCAGCCGGAGCGGCGGCGATCGGCATACTCGTCGAAGTGGCAGCCGGAGCGGGCGCCGATGGCTCAACCGGAGCCGGTTCAACCGGTGCCGCTTCCTCTGCTGCCGACGTCGCCTGCGGACTCATGATCTGCTGCGGCGTGGCGCCGGGCGGGAAAGCCGGCTCGGACGGCTCGGTGGACTGAACCACTGACGCCTCCTGGCGGGCCAGCGAATTCAGCAGGTTCTGGGCGTTTTCGCGCAGGCTCGACAGATCGCCGGGAGCCAGGAAATACGCTAATGCCGCCAGCACCACCAACACCCCGCCAGTGATCACCACGAGGCGGTCGCGGCGCGACTCCCCACCGCCCGTCTGGGGCATCGCGCCTTGGGGCGACGGCGGCACCATCAAGGTGGCCAGCGGCTTTTCCAGCACCGTGTCGAGCCCCGCCATCAGCGGCGCGGCGTCCAGGCCGAGCAGGCGCGCGTAATTGCGCACGAAGCCGCGAATGAAGGTGGACCCCGGCAGGGCCTGCCAGTTGCCACTCTCCAGCGCCTCGACCTGGCGCATGCCAAGCTTCAGCGTCTGCGCCACATCAGCGACTTTCAAGCCACGCGCCAAACGGGCGGTAGCCAGTTGCTCGCCGACCGACGGGGGCGGGGCGACGACTTCCTCGACGACCGGCAGGCTGGCGTCCGCTTCGCTCATTCGAAATTACCCTTGAGGAATGCCTGATATTCCGGCGACGTCGGGTAGCGACCGCGCAACTGCGCTGCAAAGCCGCTCTCGGCGCCCTTGTTGCCCAACTTGCGCTCAAGCCGGACGGCCAGCCACAAGGCCTCGGCGGTCGGCGAATCGACCTGCTTCATCACTTCGTTCAGATAGACGCGCGACTCGTCCAGATTGCCGAGCAGATAGAACAGCTTGGCCAGTTGCAGGCGCGCATGGGCGCCGCCGTCGCGCGACAACTGCAGGGCCTGCAGCAGGTAATGCTGGGCGCCTTCCAGATCGCCCGACTTCAGGGCGCAGGCACCGGCGTTGGCATAGGCAATATCCGGCGTCTCATACAGCGGATTCTTCAGGGCATTCAGGAAATAACTGACCGACTGGCGCTCTTTGCCGATATCGCAGAGAAACCAGCCGTAGTTGTTGTTCACTTCCGGATCGTTCGGCGCGATTTTCAGCGCACGCTGAAAATCCTGCTCGGCCCTGTCGTACTCCTTGAGCGAACCATAGACCAGGCCGCGCACGCTGTAGGCCTGGAAGAAATCGGAATCGGTCTTGAGCGCGGTGTCCAGGTGCTCGAGCGCGACGGCGGGATTACCAGCCTGGAAGTAGGCGGCGCCGAGCTCGGTATGGATTTTCGCCTTGCTACGCGGATCGCCGGGTTGATTTGTCAAATCCCCATAGCTCTGAGCCTGGACCGCGCAAGCGCAGAGCGCCGCGCACAGCATGCCGGCCAAGCGGCCCGATTTCGTCCCCAGTTTCATCAGCGTGCCATCTCCTTGAACATGATCATTTTATCGGCTGTCCGCCGCGTCCGGTCCCGCACCTGGCCGGCCAACTGGCCGCAGGCGGCGTCGATGTCGTCGCCGCGCGTCTTGCGCACGGTGGTGACGATGCCGGCATCGTTCAGCTGCTGCGCAAACGCCAGCACGCGCGCCAGCGGCGAGCGCGTCAGCCCCGACTGCGGGAATGGGTTGAACGGAATCAGGTTGAACTTGGCGCGCAGGCCGTGCGCCGCGTGCGCGCGCAGCAGCGCGATCAGCGCCTGGGCATGCTCAGGCGCGTCGTTCACGCCGTCCAACATGCAGTATTCAAAAGTGACGAAATCGCGCGGCGCGTGCGCCAGGTAGGCAGTGCAGGTGCGCAGCAGTTCGTCAATCGGGTATTTGCGGTTCAGCGGGACAAGTTGATCGCGCAAAGCATCGGTCGGCGCGTGCAGCGACACGGCCAACGCCACCGGGCAGTCGCGCGCCAGCCGCTCGATCATCGGCACCACGCCGGATGTGGATAC
>JAIRKE010000002.1 GCA_031260295.1 Azonexus sp. | reverse complement strand
CGCTTTCGCCGCTTAAGGTATTGATTTCAGACATAGACGCGGATTATACCCGGCGACGTTGGGTTCAGGGGGCGGGCATCCTTTCCAGTGCTACCGGAACGCCAGCCACCGTCTCCGCGCATGCCGTTTGGCCGGCGGCGAGCGCTCACTTTTTGTCGGCGGTTGGCGCGGCTCCGTTGCTCGCCGCTGCCTCGTCGCCGGCTTCGGCGGCCGGCGCTGGCTTGCGCTTCTTGGCCCCTGGTGGTTCGGCCGGGGGCAGTTGCGGCACGATGGTCTCGATCTTGTTTTCGCGCATGTATTCATCCATCTCCCGCCAGCCGGCGTATACCCCGGCCTTGGGCAGCCAGGCGTAGATGGCGTAGCAATCCTCGATGGCTCGTCCGGAATGGCGGCAGGCGCTGCCGACGGCCCGGGCTTCGCCTTCGGCGCGGGCCTCCTTCTTGGCCGGATCATCGAGGCCAAGCTTCTCGTTGATCTGATCGCAGCCGACGAGAGACAACACGACCGCGGCGATGAGTAGGGGACGCTTGTTCATTGTCATGAATTCTCGCACATTCAAGGAGGTAAGGTGAAACCGTGGAGGGGCACCGGAGGGCTATAATGACCGATTCGACGTATTTTTCGGAGTACTGCCTTGAGACTGTCTGCTTGTATTGCCGTCGCCCTCGGCTGGGCGCTGATCGCTCCCGTCCATGCCGCCAAACCCGCAGCCAAGACAGTCGCCAAACCGGCCGCGCCGGTGACGCTGGAACTGGCCAACAACCTCGGAGCGCAGGCCGAGCAGCGGTTGCAGGATGTGGTCGACCGCTTCAACAAGGAAAGCGGCGCGACGATTACCCTGCGCTCCTTCGAGAAAGGCGGCAAGCCGGCGACCCTGAACCTGATGCGGCGGGCCGAATCGGGCAACATTCTCAGCCAGCCGACGCATTTCGTGCCGCTGCACCAGATGATGAGCAAGGCCGGCCAGTCGCTCAACACCGGCGACATTTCCAGCGACCTCAAGGCCGGCGTCGTCGATGCTCGTGGTCGTCTGGTGGCGCTGCCGCTGATCTATTCGACGCCGGTGCTGTTCTACAACAAGAACGCCTTCCGCAAGGCCGGCCTCGATCCCGAGCAGCCGCCGGCCACCTGGTTTGAGATGCAGGGCATGCTCGACAAGTTGCACAGCGCCGGCTATACCTGCCCGTATACCTCGTCGTGGCCGGTATGGGTGCACATCGACAACGTCAGCGCCTTGTCCGGCCTGCCGGCGACCAGCGACAAGGGGCAACTGAGCTTCAACGGCCTGCCGCAGGTTAAGCACATCGCGATGATGGCGACGTGGACCAAGGCCGGCTATTTCCGCCTGTTTGGCCGGCGCGACGAGGCCAGCGGCAAGTTCAACGATGGCGAGTGCGCGATGATCACCACCGATTCCCGCGAGGCCAGCGATTTCCGCGAAGCGCGCGGCGTCGAATTGGGCGTCGCGCCGCTGCCGCACCATGATGACATCTATGGCGGCCGGCGCGGCACGCTGGCCGATGGCGCCTCGCTGTGGATCGGCGCCGGGCGTTCGGCGGCCGAATACAAGGTGGCGGCGAAATTCGTTGCTTTCCTGTTGGCGCCGGAAATGCAGATCGAAGGGGTGCGTCATTACGGCGGCCTGCCCTTGACCGGCGCCGCCCGCGCAGCAGCGCGCAGCGCCCTGCTGCGCGACGACGATCGGACGCTGGATATCGCCTTCGCGTCGCTGAAGGGACAGGGGGCGCGGACGGCGCTGCGCGTCGCCAACATCGAGCCGGTGTCGGTGATTGTCAACGAGGAACTGGAAGCCGTTTGGGATGGCCGCAAGCCGGCCAAGGCGGCGCTCGACACTGCGGTGTCCCGTGGCAACAGCCTGCTGGCTGCCCAGCCGCTGCTGAAGAAGGTCCAGCCCTTCTGATGCCATCGCCGCTGCCGCGCTGGATTGCCCATCGCGGCGGCGGGTCGCTGGCCCCCGAAAACACCCTGGCCGGCATCCGCCTGGCCGCCCGCTTGGGCTTTCGCGCCGTCGAGTTCGACGTCATGTTGAGCGCCGACGGCATGCCGGTGTTGATTCACGACGAAACCCTGGAGCGCACCACCGACGGCCACGGTCGCGTCTGCGAGACGCCGGATGCCGCGCTGTTCGCCCTCGATGCCGGCAACGGCGAGCGTATTCCCCGTTTGGTCGACGCCGCCCGGCTGTGCCGCGAACTTGGCCTCTTGGCCAATGTCGAGATCAAACCGGCGGCTGGCCATGAGGTGGCCACGGCCGAGACCGTGATCCGGCTAGCCGAGGAGCTATGGCGGACGGCACCCGACCGGGTGCTGCTATCGTCCTTCGTGCCCGAGGCTATCGTCATGGCCCGCGATCTGGCACCCGGCCTGCGGCGCGGCATGCTGTACGAGACGGTGCCGGGCGACTGGCTCGACTTCTGCCGTCGCGTCGAGGCGACGACCCTGCATTGCGACGCGGCGCAGGTCGACGATGCCGTGCTGCGCGAGGCCGCGGCGCACGATATACCGGTGCTGTGCTATACGGTCGATGCGCCGGAAGTCGCGGTCGACTTGCTGCGGCGCGGCGTTGCCGGCTTCTTTACCGATCGCCTGGACCGCTTCGCCGGCCAGGCCGGCGCCTGAGAACGACGCCGGAAACATCGGCGGCAAGGGCCGCCCGGCGCGGCTTTGGGCCGCGCCCCCGGCGCCGGCAAAAGCCGCCGTGCAGCGGATTTTTCTTTTAAAATCGCGGGTTTCGATATTCCCGCCGTTGAGGCCGCCGTTCATGAAAAGCTCCGAAATCCGCCAGCAGTTTCTCGACTTCTTCGCCGCCAAAGGCCACCAGATCGTTTCGTCCAGCTCACTGGTGCCGCACGACGATCCGACCCTGCTGTTCACCAATGCCGGGATGAACCAGTTCAAGGACGTTTTCCTCGGCTTCGACAAGCGTCCCTACAGCCGCGCCACCACCTCGCAGAAATGCGTGCGCGCCGGCGGCAAGCACAACGACCTCGAAAACGTCGGCTACACCGCGCGCCATCACACCTTCTTTGAAATGCTGGGCAATTTCAGCTTCGGCGACTATTTCAAGCGCGACGCCATTCATTACGCCTGGGAACTGCTGACCGAAATCTACAAGCTGCCCAAGGACAGGCTGATGGTTACCGTCTACGCCGAGGACGATGAAGCCTACGACATCTGGCACAAGGAAATCGGCCTGCCGGCGGAAAAAATCGTGCGCATCGGCGACAACAAGGGCGCGCGCTACGCCTCCGACAACTTCTGGATGATGGGCGATACCGGCCCCTGCGGCCCGTGCACCGAGATTTTCTATGACCACGGCGCACATATTCCGGGCGGCCCTCCGGGATCGCCAGAGGAAGACGGCGACCGTTTCATCGAGATCTGGAACAACGTGTTCATGCAGTTCAACCGTGACGAGAGCGGCGTCATGCATCCGCTGCCCAAGCCCTCGGTCGATACCGGCATGGGCCTGGAGCGCATCGTCGCCGTGTTGCAGGGCGTGCATGCCAATTACGAAATCGACCTGTTCCAGAACCTGATCAAGGCCGCCGCTCGCGAAACCAGCGGCGCCGACATGGACAGCCCGTCGCTCAAGGTGCTGGCCGACCATATCCGCGCTTGCTCCTTCCTGATTGCCGATGGTGTCATCCCTGGTAATGAGGGGCGCGGCTACGTGCTGCGCCGCATCATCCGCCGCGCCATCCGCCACGGCTACAAACTCGGCGCCCGCGCCGCCTTCTTCCACAAAATGGTGCCGGACCTGGTCGCCGAGATGGGCCAGGCCTACCCGGAACTGAAGGACAACCAGACCAGAGTCACCGCCACACTGAAGCAGGAAGAAGACCGCTTCTTCGCAACCATCGAGAATGGCATGGAAATTCTCGAAGGCGAACTGGCGGCGCTGGCCACAAAAAATGCCAGCGTGTTCGACGGCGAAACCGCCTTCAAGCTGCACGATACCTACGGTTTCCCGCTCGACCTGACAGCCGACATCTGCCGTGAGCGCAAGGTCACCGTCGACGCCGCCGCCTTTGATGCGGCGATGGCCCGCCAGAAGGAGCAGGCGCGCGCCGCCGGCAAATTCAAGATGGCCAGCAACCTCGAATATGCCGGCCCGGAGACCACCTTCCACGGCTATGAGGCGCTGGAGACCAAGGGCAAGGTGCTGGCGTTGTACAAGGACGGTGCGGCAGTCACCGAGCTGAACGAAGGCGAGCTCGGTGTCGTCGTCCTCGACCGCACGCCGTTCTACGCCGAGTCCGGCGGCCAGTGCGGCGACCGTGGCGAACTCAAGGGCGTCGGCGGCATCTTCGCCGTCGAGGACACGCTGAAAATCCAGGCTGCCGTTTTCGGCCACCACGGCATTCTCAAGACCGGCAAGCTGAGTGTCGGCCAGGAAGTCGCCGCCAAGGTCGACACCACTGCGCGGGCAGCGACCGTCCGCAACCACTCGGCGACCCACCTGATGCACAAGGCGCTGCGCCAGGTACTCGGCCAGCATGTGCAGCAGAAAGGCTCGCAGGTCGACCCGGACAAGACCCGTTTCGACTTCGCCCACACCGCGCCGATGACCGCCGAGGAAATCCGCGAGGTCGAGGAAATCGTCAATGGCGAGATTCTGGCCAATGCCGCGACCGAAGCCAGGGTCATGGCGCTGGCCGAGGCGCAGAATTCCGGCGCCATGATGCTGTTCGGTGAAAAATACGGCGACGAGGTGCGCGTGCTGAGCATCGGCTCCTCGAAAGAACTGTGCGGCGGTACGCACGTCGCCCGCAGCGGCGATATCGGCCTGTTCAAGATCGTCGCGGAAACCGGCGTCGCCGCCGGCGTGCGCCGTGTCGAAGCGATCACCGGGATCAATGCGCTGACCTGGGTGCAAGAGCAGGCGACCCGTGTCGCCGGCATCTCGGCGCTACTGAAAACGCAGCCGGACGACATCGCCGAGCGTGTGGTCGGCATCCTCGACAACGTCCGTGTGCTGGAGAAGGAGCTGGCCGCGCTTAAGGGCAAGCTCGCTTCCTCGCAAGGCGACGAACTGGCCGGACAGGCGGTCGACGTCAAGGGCGTCAAGGTGCTCGCGGCGCGGCTCGACAACGCCGACGCCAAGCAGTTGCGCGAGACGATGGACAAGCTCAAGGACAAACTCAAGACCGCCGCCATCGTGCTGGCCGCCGTCGATGGCGGCAAAGTGCAGATCGCTGCCGGCGTCACCGCCGACACCCTGGGCAAGATCAAGGCCGGCGAGCTGGTGAACTTCGTTGCTCAACAAGTCGGTGGCAAGGGCGGCGGCAAGCCGGACATGGCGATGGCCGGTGGTACGGATGCCGCCGCGTTACCCGCTGCCTTGCAGTCGGTCGCGGCTTGGGTGGCGGAGCGGGCGTAAAGGGAATTTGAATGACCGATTGGATTGTCGCGCAACGGGGCCAGTAACTTCGGTGGCTGCCTCCTATCCGTCGAGTTTCAGGTTTGCCTAATCGAAAAATAACCGCCGTTCCTGGCTAAATTTGATAACAGCTATAGGCTAGACGACATTGCTCCTCTCAAAACAGTTCGTCTATATATAGTTAGGCATCATTAGGAGATTATATGGTAAATCAGGATCAATTTAATGAGCTTTCTCAGTTTGAAGCTTGGCGGCTTTCTCAAATCGTTCTTCAGGAGTGCAGAGTCTTTAGTTCTGAGCGTGAATGGATAATCAACCGCTATGGGGAAGAGGTGCTAGATCCAAAATTTTTCTCTTATGCTCCACCACATGTCACGCGTAAGGTGATCTCAGAATTTCATCTTGCTATTGAAAACAGGGTAAGAGATTTTAATGACCATTTATACGATTTAATTTGTAAAAAATTTAAATGGTGTGAGAGAAGAGATTTGCCATTAATTGAAAATATCGAAATCGTAGCCTTGCTGATTGATATTTTTGGCACGAATGGCGTAGCCGCATTGATTTTATTATTAATAAAAAGAAAATTTCTCGACAAGCTTTGTAATTGCAAGGTGCGTTCATCGTAATAGAGCCTAACAAGTCATTCAACCCGGACGCGCTAAAGCGCGCCGGTTAATTTAGGCGCTAGGCTAAGGAGAACTCATGTCACTCGCGGCCTTCCTCAAACTCGTTGCGCCAGTCTTCGCGCTCGTCGGTGCGGTTCACTTGGCGCTCGGCGCCGGCGCCGATGTTCTGCTCGGAGCCAAGTTACCGCCGGAGGCTCTCAGCGACGCCACGCTCAATAGTCAGAACCGCTTCTACGGCATCGCCTTCACCCTGTACGGCGTTCTGTTCTACCTCTGCGCCACAGACCTTCGCAAATACGCTGCTGTTCTGCGCAGTGTCATTTGGGTCTTCTTCGCTGCTGGTGTGGCGCGCCTAGTGTCAATCGCCACGCACGGCATGCCATCGGTTCTGGTACTGGCGCTGCTCGCATCGGAGCTTGCCATACCGCCACTGCTCCACCTTTGGCTCGCGAGAGCACTGCGTGTTGGCTAACTGTTTGCCTTGTATGTTCAAACCACCGATTCTGAAGAAGAATTGGGAGTTGAGTAGGAGAGGAGAAAGCTTCTCCTGTGGTTAGCGACACGGTAGCCCGTTGAAGCCTTGGGTCATCGAACCCG
>JAIRKE010000062.1 GCA_031260295.1 Azonexus sp. | reverse complement strand
CAGCAGCCAGCCCTGTTGCAGCCAGTCGAAACAGGCGCCGGCATCGACTTCGCGGCTGTCGCCGGTAAACGGCGTCGGTGCGAGAGGAAAAGTAGGAGATTCGCTCATGCGCGGATGCTAACGGGGGAGCGCGGCCGGGGCAAGGCGCAGGTTTTCCAGAAGACGGCGGAAATGATCCGGGTCCTTGACCGTGACCACTTCGCCGGCACGCGGTTGGTACCGTGCCCCCAGGCGCAGCAGCCAGAAGCGCAGCGCCGCCGCCCGCCGCAGCGCCGGCCAGGCCGCTGCTTCGGCTTCGCTCAAGGGTCGGACGGCGCGATAGCCGGCGACCAGCGCCGCCAGTTCCTCGGCTGAAGCGCACCAGTCGTTCGCCGCCACGGCCAGATCGAGCAGCAGGCAATCGGCGCCGGCGAAATAGAAATCGAGCACGCCGCTCGGCCGGCCGGCATCCCACAGCACATTGTCGCGGAACAGATCGGCGTGGATGACGCCGCGCGGCAGGCCACCATCGTCCCGCGCCGCCTGGAAGGCCAGTTCGTCCTGCAACAGGGCGGCCTCGTCCGGGTTCAAACGCGGCAGCAGCGCCGCGCCGACGCGCCGGCACCAATCGGCGCCGCAGGGATTGGGCGGCGGCGCCGGAAAATCGGCGGCAGCAACATGCAGTTCGCCCAACAGCCGACCGACGGCCCGGCACTGGCCGGCATCGGGCGCCTCGATGGCGTGCCCCGGCAGACGGCTCAGCAGCGCCGCCGGCTTGCCGGCCAGCGGGCGCCAGCGACGGCCAGCGGCATCGGCCAATGGGCGCGGGCACGGCAAGCCGCGACTGGCCAGATGGTCTAGCAGGGCCAGGTAGAAATCCAGTTCCGGCACCGCGCCTTGTGCAAACGGCAGCTCGAACAGCGTGAGCACGAAACGTCCGCCGGCGGTGTCGACGAAATAATTGGAATTTTGCATGCCGGCCGCAATGCCGGCATGTTCGCGCAGCTCGCCGACGCCCAGCGGCTGTAGCCAGGCGGCAAGCTCCTCGCGCCCGACCAGGGTGTAAACAGACAAGGCTTACCAGCTATGAATGATCCACATCGGCGGCCGCGTCGGCCGTGGCTCGATATCGGTTTCGATGAAGATACCGTCGCCGTGGCGGTCGACCAGGAAATAGGGCCTACCAACCGCCGGCGTGACCTTGACCATGTACAGCTTGCCGCCCATCCGGAACTCCTCGCGCGTTTCCCTCTCACCCTTGACGATGGTCACTTCCGGTTCGAGCGCGGAATCAAAGGCTTCCATGCCCGGCGGCGGCGGCGGCACGGCCGGCAGCGGCTGCGTGGCGGACTGCTCTGCCCAGGCCGGCAGGACGGCAAGCAGCAGGAGGGGAAGAAGGCGGCGCATGGGGAGATTCCTCGGTGATCGAATGTCGATTTTATTACAGGTTGAGGAGCTGTTCATGCTCGGCGGGCAGCGGCCCGAAGGGGCGCGCCTCGTAGTGCTTGAAAATGGCTTCGACCACGCCCTCCGGTTCGTCGATGATCTGGATGAGATTCATGTCCTCCGGGTCGATCATTCCCTCTCCGACCAGATGCTCGCGGAACCAGTCCAGCATCCCCTGCCAGAAGGCCGAGCAGACCAGGATCAGCGGAATCTTGCGGGCCTTGCCGGTTTGCAGCAGGGTCAGCGCTTCCATCAATTCGTCCAGCGTACCGAAGCCGCCCGGCATCACCACGTAAGCGCTGGCGAAGCGGACGAACATGTATTTGCGGGCGAAAAAGTGGCGAAAGGTCTGCGAGATGTCCTGGTAAGGATTGCTCGACTGCTCGTGCGGCAACTGGATGTTGAGGCCGACCGACGGCGACTTGCCGTAGTAGGCGCCGCGGTTGGCCGCCTCCATGATGCCCGGGCCGCCGCCGGAAATGACGCTGAAGCCGGAATCGGACAGCAGGCGGGCGGTTTTCTCGGCCAGTTCGTAATAGGGCGTGCCCTCCTGGGTGCGGGCGCTGCCGAAAATGGTGACCGCTGGCTTGATTGCCGCCAGGCGATCAGTCGCTTCGACGAACTCTGACATAATGCCGAAAATCCGCCACGCCTCGCGGGCCGAGTTCGGCCGCAACGGGGAGTCGGCGCACACGCCCATCGTCAATTTCGTATTCGTATTTTCCGCCACGATCCATGCCTCTCTTGTTGTTGGTAGACGGCTCGTCCTACCTTTATCGCGCCTTCCATGCCCTGCCCGACCTGCGCAACCAATCGGGAGAACCGACGGGTGCCATCTACGGCGTCCTGAACATGCTACGTCGTCTGGAAAGCGACGACAAGACAAACGGCGGGGCCGACTACAAGGCCGTCGTCTTCGATGCCAAGGGCAAGACCTTCCGCGACGACTGGTTTCCCGAATACAAGGCGCATCGACCGCCGATGCCCGACGACCTGGTTCGCCAGATCGAACCGCTGCACGCCGCGATCCGGGCCGCCGGCTGGCCGTTGCTGATGGTCGACGGCGTCGAGGCCGACGACGTGATCGGCACCCTGTCCCGGCAGGCCGACGCCGCCGGCATCGACACGCTGATCTCGACCGGCGACAAGGATCTGACCCAATTGGTCGGGCCACGGGTGCGCTGGTACAACACGATGAGCAACGAACTGCTCGATGCGTCCGGCGTCGAGCAGAAATTCGGCGTGCCACCGGAAAAGATCGTCGATTACTTGACCCTGGTCGGCGATGCCGTCGACGGCGTGCCGGGCGTCGCCAAGTGCGGGCCGAAGACGGCCGTCAAATGGCTGACCCAGTTCGGCTCGCTGGATCAAATCGTCGCCCATGCCGGCGAAATCGGCGGCGCGGTTGGCCAGAATCTGCGCGACCACCTCGACTTCCTGCCGCTCGGCAAGAAGCTGGTGACCGTCGCCTGTGACCTCGCCGACCTGCCGCAGCCGACCGATCTGATCGCCGCGCCGCGCGACACCGCCGCCTTGCGTGAACTGTATGTCCGCTACCAGTTCCGCTCCTGGCTGGGCGAAATCGACGGCCCGGAGGCCACGGCCGCCATACCGGCGCGCACGGTTTCGGCCGAGCCGGCGAGCGCCGCGCCGGCCGACAAGATCGCCGTGCATTACGAAACTGTCTTCAACTGGCCGCAGCTCGACGCCTGGCTGGCCCGTATCAACGCGGCGGAACTCACCGCCCTCGATACCGAGACGACTAGCCTCGATTCCTTCGCCGCGCAAATCGTCGGCATATCGCTGTCGGTCGAGGCAGGCACGGCCTGCTACATCCCGCTCGCCCACACCGCCCCCGGCGCCCCCGAACAACTACCGCGCGACGACGTACTGGGCCGCCTCAAACCGTGGCTGGAAGACGCCGGCAAACAAAAGGTGCTGCAAAACGCCAAGTACGACCAGCATGTATTCGCCAACCACGGCATCCGGCTGGCCGGCATCGCCCACGACACCCTGCTCCAGAGCTACGTGCTCGAATCCGACAAGGGCCACGATCTCGGCCAGTTATGCAGCCGCCACCTCGGGCTGCCCACCATCGCCTACGAAGACCTGTGCGGCAAGGGGGCCAAGCAGATCGGCTTCGACCAGGTCGACATCGAGCGCGCCGCCACCTACGCCGCCGAGGATGCCGACGTCACCTTGCGCATCCACCAGACGCTGCACCCGCGCTTTGCCGCCGAGCCGGGCTTGAGCCGCATCTACCACGCAATCGAAATGCCCGCCCGGGAAATCATCTGGCGCATCGAACGCAACGGTATCCTGGTTGATACGGCGGTACTGGCCCGGCAGAGCCACGCCATGGGTCAGAAGATCATGGCCCTGGAAACCGCAGCCTACGAACTCGCCGGCCAGCCCTTCAACCTCGCCTCGCCCAAGCAACTGGCCGAAATTCTGTTCGCCAAGCAGGGGCTGCCGGTCAAGAAAAAGACGCCCTCCGGCGGCCCCTCCACCGATGAAGAAGTGCTGAGCGAACTGGCGCTCGACTACCCGCTGCCCAAGCTGCTGCTCGAACACCGCAGCCTGTCCAAGCTCAAAGGCACCTACACCGACAAGCTGCCGCGCATGGTCAATGCCCAGACCGGCCGGGTGCACACCCATTTTTCGCAGGCCTCGGTGGTCACCGGGCGGCTGGCCTCCAGCGATCCCAACTTGCAGAACATCCCGGTACGCAGCGAAGAAGGCCGGCAGATCCGTACCGCCTTCGTCGCTCCAGCCGGCAGCAGCATCGTCTCGGCCGACTATTCGCAGATCGAACTGCGCATCATGGCCCATCTCTCCGGCGACGAACGCCTGCGCGAGGCGTTTGCTCACGGCGAGGACGTGCACCGCGCCACCGCCGCCGAAATTTTCGGTATCACGCCGCTGGAAGTCGGCCCCGACCAGCGGCGCATCGCCAAGAGCATCAACTTCGGTCTGATCTACGGCATGAGCGCCTTCGGCCTTGCCCGCCAACTCGGCCTCGAACGCAGCGCGGCGCAGACCTATATCGACCGCTATTTCAACCGCTACCCCGGCGTCGCCCGCTACATGGAAGAGGCCCGCGAGACGGCTCGGCAAAAAGGCTACGTCGAAACCGCCTTCGGCCGCCGGCTGTGGTTCCCGGAAATCCGCTCAAGCAACGGCAACCGCCGCCAGGCCGCCGAGCGGGCGGCGATCAACGCGCCGATGCAGGGTACCGCCGCCGACCTCATCAAAATGGCGATGATCGCCGTGCAGGAGTGGCTGGACGATGCCAGAGCGCAGTCCAAACTGGTGCTGCAAGTGCATGATGAACTGCTGCTCGAAGTGCCGGACGGGGAACTGAACGAAGTCCGCCTGCAATTGCCGCGCCTGATGAGCCAGGTTGCCGAACTGACCGTGCCACTGGTGGTCGAAGTCGGCGTCGGGCCGAACTGGGAAGCGGCGCACTGATACCAACGAGGCTCGTTTCGCGGGTGCGAAATAAAAAAAGGCCACCTCTCCGGCGGCCTTTTCGCTCAGCGGCGTCGGCTTACTTCTTGCGCTTGGGCGCGTTGCCGGGCGTGTAGGTTTGCTGCGGGGCCGCGCCACCGTCTACGCCCAAGCGGCCACCGCCGCCCAGACCTTGCCCCTTCACACTCTGCGCCTTGTAGTTGCGCAGCGAGCGCACCATTTGGTTGTAGGCGTCCATGAAGGCGGCGGCGATGACCTTGCCCTGCGGCGTGTTCTGGTAGCCGCCCAGGCCGCCGGCGGCGCTGCTGCCGAACAGGGCGCCGAAACCACCGATATCGGTCTTGGAAGCGCTGCCTTCGCTGGCCGCCACTTGCACGCCGGAACGGTTATCCACCAGGGTCAGCATGGTCGAAGCCTCGCGTGTCTTTGTGCCGCCCCCCACAGCGCCGATCACGCTGCCGCTCCGGCCGCCGATAATGCCGCCCAGGGCGCCGCCAATGCCGCCGGTATTGCCCTCGCTGAAAATGATCTCGGGCGACATGGCATAGTCCGATGCCACCATCTGGCCCTTGCCGAAATTACTGCCGCCGCGCATCTCGCCGGAGTCCTGCAACTGGCGCTCACGGCCCATGGCTTTCATGCCGGCGGCGCCGCGCTCGACGACGACGAAGCAGTTGGACTGCTGGATCAGCAGGCGCAGCAGGTTGGCCGTCGGCGGCAGCTTGTATTCGTCACGCAGGATGGTGTACCAGCCAGCATTCTGGTTTTCCACCAGCGATACCGTGCCGAGCGGCGAAGCGCATTTTTCCAGCGCCGAGTTTTCGCCAGAAGTGGCCTCGCCCGCCGCCGAGCCGGTGGCCATGGTTTTGGCGCCCTCATCCCCCATCTTGATGTTGGTGGCGTCACAACCAGCTTGCAGCATCGCTACGCTGGCGACGACTAAGAAAGTCAGTTTTTTCCTGGACATCCGAATTACCCCAAAGCAAAGTAGTGCCTGCTGCGGCACATAAACGATAAGACCAACCGAAATTGTTGCCCCACTTCAGTGGCCACCGAAGGCTTTTGATCCTACATCATACCTTTGAATACCCCTTTGGAGACTAGGCCAATTTCCACAATAATTCCTTGCCATAACCTCCGTCATCCATCAGGAGCTTTGTCATGTCATCAACCGCCATCATTCTGACCCTCATCGCCGTTCTCGTTGCCATCGCCTTCTGGATTTTCAGCGTCTATAATTCTCTGGTCGTGCTGCGGCAAAGGGTTGAACAGTCTTTTGCCGATATCGACGTGCAGCTCAAGCAGCGGCGCGATCTGGTGCCCAACCTCGTGGAAACGGTCAAGGGTTATGCTAGTCACGAGCGCGGCACGCTGGAAGAAGTGGTCAAGGCGCGCAATGCCGCCATGTCGGCGCAAGGCCCGGCCCAAACCGCCGCCGCCGAAGGGCAGTTGACCGCCACGCTGCGTAGCCTGTTCGCCCTGTCCGAGGCTTACCCCGATCTCAAGGCCAACACCAATTTCCAGCAATTGCAAAACGACCTTGCCGACATCGAAAACAAGCTCGCCGCCGCGCGCCGCTTCTTCAACAATGCCGTGCAGGAATACAACACTGGTATTGCTCGCATTCCCGCCCTGTGGTTCGCCGCGTCGTTCGGTTTTACGCGCAAGGATTTCTACGATCTGGGCGAACAGCGCGTCCAGCTTGAAGAAGCGCCCAGCGTCAAGTTTTGAGGTTGTAGCGGAAACCGGTTGGCACAATGGCCGCTTACGGTCTTTATACCCAGATCGCGTCGAACAAAATCCGTTCGCGCGTGTTGCTGGCGGGCATGTTCCTGCTCGTCTACCTCTTCGTGTTTGCCGGCGCGCTGCTGGCCGAGGTGCAACTGGATGGCCGGCAGATGGTCGGCTTTTATCTGCGCGCCGCGGGCGGCGATCTGCTCCATGCCTTGCCCGTCGCCACCCTGGCGGGCGCGATCTGGATGGCGATTGCCTACCGCTTCAATCAAGCCATCATTGATACCGTAACCGGCGGGCGAGATGTGACCCGCCAAGAACAGCCGCGCCTTTATAACTTGCTGGAAAATTTGTGCATCTCGCGCGGCATTCCCATGCCCAAGCTCAAAATCATCGACACCGCATCGCTCAACGCCTTTGCCAGCGGCCTCAACCCCCAGCAGTATTCCGTCACCGTCACCTCCGGGCTGCTGGACAGGCTCGACGATGCCGAAATAGAAGCCGTGCTCGGTCACGAACTGACCCACATCCGCAACGGCGATGTGCGGCTGATGGTGATTGCCGGCATCATCGCGGGCATCATCGGTTTTTTTGCCGAACTGGCATTTCGCTTGTTCTTCAGGCCGGGCCGTTCCTCGTCGCGCGGCGGCGGCAAAAATGGCAGCGCGGCCCTCGTTTTCATCATCGCCTTGGTGTTGATCGCGCTGGCCTGGCTGGTGTCGATGCTGATCCGCTTCGCGCTGTCCCGCTCACGCGAATTCCTGGCCGATGCCGGCGCGGTGGAACTGACCAAAAACCCCGACGCGATGATCTCCGCCCTGCGCAAAATCGAAAGCCGCAGCGAACTGGAAGGCGCGACTTCCGCCGTCATGGAAATGTGCATCGACAACCCGCGCCAGGGTTTTACCAACCTGTTCGCCACGCATCCTTCAGTGCAGGATCGCATTCAGGCATTGGTCAAACTCGCCGGCGGTCGCGACCCCGGCCCCATCCTCACGCTTGCCGATACGGGCACCTCCCCGTCACATGACGTGGGACTAAACACCTAGGCCAATACCAGCGTGGTCCGGCTACCGAAGGCCGGCCGGACATCGAGGCAATCGGCGATCGAGCGACCATTGACGTGTGCGTACAGGCTGCGAATCACCCCGGCATGAGTGATCAGTACCGCCTCGCTCACCGCCAGCATGGCGACAAAATCGAGCACCCGCCGCTGCAACTGCCGGGCCGACTCGCCGCCGGGCGGGACGTAGCCGTCAACGTCGGCCGCCCAGGCATCAAGTTCGGCGCGCGGAATATCCACCCACCGGCGACCTTCCCAGGTGCCGAAATCCATTTCCCGCAGCCGTTCGTCGAAGATCGGCACCGGGTGCAGCGCTGCCGCCAACTCGTGGCAGCGTTGCAGCGGGCTGCTCCATAACGGCAAACCTGGCAGTAAATCAGCCCGCAATGCGGCGGCGAACACCGCAGCCGGCTCTGCCGGCACATCCATTGCGCCATAGCAAACATCCTGCGCCACTCTGGGCGGCGGATGGCGGATCAAATGCAGGATCATTGCGGCCACTGCACCAACAGGCCGAGGTAGAAGGCGATTTCCGCGACCTGCTGGGCAGCGCCCAGGCAGTCGCCGGTATAGCCGCCCAGCCAGCGGCGGAACTTGGCCGCCAACCAGCCGGTCACCAGCGCCGCCAGCAGGCAGCCGGCCAATGCTTGCGGCCAGGCCAGAGGCAGCAGACCGAGAGCGGCGAAGCCGGTCGCCACGACCAGCGACCCGGCGGAAAGCCGGGTCGCCAGCGGCTTGGCTTTGGCCTGTAAGTCTTCGCGCACGTAGCTCATGCCCACCATCAACCAGATGGCGACATAGCGCGACACAGCATGGCCGGCGACCAGCGCCCACGGCACCGCTGCCGGATCGAGGGCAGCAAGCACGACGAACTTGCCGGTCAAGCCCAGCCACAAGACGATTACACCGTAGTTGCCGACTCGCGAATCCTTCATGATTTCCAGGATGCGCTGCTTGTCCCAGCCGCCGCCGAGACCATCGACAGCATCAGACAGACCGTCCTCGTGGAAAGCGCCGGTGGCATACAGCGTCGCTGCCATTGCCAACAGCACCGCGACCGGCTGCGGCCACAATTGCAGCGCGGCCAGATAGACCAGCGCGCCAATGGCGCCGACGATCAGGCCGACGGCGGGAAAGTAACGGGTCGAAGCATCGAGCTTTTCCGCCGAGTGGCCGACCCAGGCCGGCACCGGTAGGCGGGTAAAGAAGCGGATGGCGCCGAGAAAGTACTCCAACTCGCAGCGCAACATCACGCCTTGTCCGCCACTCCGGCGGATTCAAAGCTCGCCATCTCGTTGAGGAAGGCAACGGCGGCTTGCACCAGCGGGAAGGCCAGCGCGGCGCCGGTGCCTTCGCCCAGGCGCAGGCCGAGGTCGAGCAGCGGTTCGCCGCCGAGCGCCTGCAGTTGCGCCGCATGGCCCGGCTCGGCCGAACAGTGGCAGAACACGCAATAATTGGTCAGCGCCGGGAACAGCTTGGCCGCCGTCAGCGCGGCGGCGCCGACGATGAAGCCGTCGATCAGGAGCAGCATCCTGGCTTCCGCCGCCGCCAGCATGGCCCCCATCATCATGGCGATCTCGAAGCCACCGAACTCGGCGAGCACTGCCAGCGGCGCATTACCGCCGACGCGATCGCGTTTCATGGCCTGTTCGAGCAACGCCTGTTTGCGCTGCAAACCGGCATCGTCGAGACCCGTGCCGCGCCCGATGCAATCGGCCAGCGGAACCCCGGTCAGGCAATGAGTAATTAAGGAGGCGGAAGCCGTGTTGCCGATGCCCATTTCACCAAAGCCAATCACATTGCAACCGTTACCCGCCAGATTACGGACAATCTCGGCGCCACGGGCGATGGCCAGTTCGCACTGGTCTACCGTCATCGCCGCTTCCTCGATGAAATTGGCTGTACCGGGGGCCACTTTGGCGTGGATCAAGCCTGGACGGTGGCTGAAATCGTAGGCGACGCCGGCATCGACAATGGTCAGGTGCAGCCCGTTGTGACGGGCAAAAACGTTGATCGCAGCCCCGCCCGCCAGGAAGTTGTTGACCATCTGCCAGGTCACTTCTTGCGGATAGGCCGAGACGCCGGCCCGCGCCGCGCCGTGGTCGCCGGCGAAGACCAAGAGGTGCGGCTGGCTGATATGCGGATCGAGACGCTGCTGAATCAGGCCGATCTGGCGCGCCAGTTTCTCCAGTTGCCCAAGCGAGCTGCGCGGCTTGGTTTTCTGGTCGATCTTGTGCTGCAGCGGGGCGGCCAGTCCCTGATCGGGTGCCGTAATTTTGAAATGGGCATGCATTGGATTCTTCCTGTCCCGAAAAGGCAAGCGACGATTTTGCTTTACAACAATATCGATGTAACCATGAATTTGAAAAATCTCTTACCGCAATACAATCCACCATCCCACTTCGAGCAGACGGTCACCATGAAACAACTGATTCTCGGCGGCGCCCGTTCGGGCAAGAGCCTGCTGGCTGAACGGCGGGCAGCGGCCAGTGGGCAGCGCGTCGTCTATCTGGCAACGGCGGAAGCGCGCGATGGCGAGATGTTCCACCGTATCGCCCATCATCGCGCTCGACGTCCGGACGAGTGGGAATGCGTCGAGGAAACCCTGCATCTGGCGGATCGCCTGCACCAACTGGCTACGCCCGACACCTGTCTCCTGGTCGACTGCCTGACGCTGTGGCTCTCCAACCTACTGTTCACCGGTCGGGCGGCAGCTCAGGCCGAGGCTGGCGAAGCGATCGATTGCCCGCTGTTCGCCACTGAAACCGGTGCGCTGCTCGAAACGCTACCGCGCTTGCCGGGTCAGATTATTCTGGTTTCCAACGAAGTCGGCTGGGGCATCGTGCCCATGCATCCCATCTCACGCCTGTTCGCCGACGAGCAAGGACGGCTCAACCAGCGCGTGGCCGCTGTCTGCGACCAAGTCACGCTGGTCGCCGCCGGCCTGCCGCTTGAACTTAAGGAAGCTCTGAATGACTCCCGCGAGTTGTCGCGCCCGGATTCGGGATGGGATGCAAGGCACAAAGCACAGCCATAGTGGTGCTATGGCGAGCATTTGCAACGCGGCAGACCGCCCGAAGCCGGGATGCGGCAGCCGCGAGGGGTTGCTCAGAGCTTCCTTATATCCCCGGCAGCAGGGGCCTGAGCTTTTCCCAGTCGAGCGCGGCCTCGACCGCATCGGCCAACCGATTGAGATCCGCTTCGCGGCGGGCGGCGAAATCGACCGGCGCGCTTTCGTTCAACCCGGCCCAGGCAAGCAGGGCGGTCAGCGCCTGCGGATGATCGAACAAACCGTGGCAATACGTGGCGAACACCTGCCCATCCGCCGAAACAGCCCCATCGCGCCGACCATCGGCCAGTTCGACAGCGGCACTCGCTAGTTCATTGCCGACAGTCACGCCAAGGTGGATTTCATAGCCGGTCATCGCCGGGCGCCCCGACAGGCATAAGTGGCCACTCACATTGCGCAACTGCTTGTCGCTTTCCAGCGTCGTTTCGCACTCCAGCACACCGAGGCCGGCCGTGCTACCGGGCTGCCCTTCCAGTCCTCGTGGATCGTGGATCGCCCGGCCCAGCATCTGGTAGCCGCCACACAGCCCGATCACCTTACCGCCATAGCGCAAATGTTTGCGGACCGCCGCATCCCACCCCTTCTCGCGCAACCAGTCGAGATCGGCACGTACCGCCTTCGAACCGGGCAGAACGATCAGATCGGCGGCCGGCGGCGCCTCGCCCGGACCAACCCAGCGGAAATCGACCTCCGGATGCAAGCGCAGCGGATCAAGGTCGTTGTGATTGGAAATACGCGGATACGCCGGAGCAATCACTTTCAGCCGTGCCTCGCCCTTAGCCAAGGTGACCGTGGCAATCGCGTCCTCGGCATCGAGCAGCAAGCCGTGTAGATAAGGCAACACCCCGAACACCGGCTTGCCGGTGCGCTCCTCCAGCCAGCGCAAGCCGGGCTCCAATAAGCCGATGTCGCCGCGGAAACGATTGATCACAAAACCCTTGACCCGCGCTTGCTCGGACAGCGACAGCAAATCCAGCGTACCGACCAGATGGGCGAAAACACCGCCCCGGTCGATATCGGCCACCAGGATCACCGGGCAATCGACCGCCTCGGCGAAACCCATGTTGGCAATGTCGCGGTCGCGCAGATTGATCTCAGCCGGCGAACCGGCCCCCTCGACCAGCACCGCCTCGTAGGCGGCTGTCAAGCGGCCCCAGGATTCCAACACCGCACCCATCGCCAGCGGCTTGTAGGCGTGATAAGCCTTGGCATCGAGATCGCTGGCCACCTTGCCATGAATAATCACCTGCGCTTTCTTGTCGGTGGTCGGCTTCAACAACACCGGATTGAAATCCGACTGCGGTGCCAGACCGCAGGCCAGGGCCTGCAAGGCCTGGGCGCGACCGATTTCGCCGCCATCCACGGTGACCGCCGAATTGAGCGCCATGTTTTGTGGCTTGAACGGCGCAACGCGCACACCACGACGCTTGAGGATACGGCATAGCGCAGCCACCAGCGTCGATTTGCCGGCATCCGACGTGGTGCCTTGGACCATCAAGGAATAGCAGGTCATAGAAATCGTGGCGGCGGGCAAAGGGGGGAATTATCACACCGCAGGTGACAGCTCCCGGTTAGCCGTCACCAGGCGGCCACAGCACATCGCGCCTCGGTGAAACTTGCCAGCCAGTCCCTCGCTCGCTTAGCATCGCCTCCGCCCGAATGAATCGGGATGGTGTCTTTCGGTGCCGGCCCGCGTCGCGGGATCGGAGAATCGGGAAGGCGGTGCGATTCCGCCACGTGCCCAGCGCTGTGAGGAGGACGTTCGCCGCAAACCGCCACTGGCGCAAGCTGGGAAGGCGCGGCAACGGGTGATTCCGAGTCAGAAAACCGGCCGGGAGGCGAAACCGGACTGTTTGGTCAGGCAGCCGACGACCTTTTCCAGAAGGGGAATCCATGGAAAACCCGAGCGAACACGCTTTTGCCCCAGCCGAACGGGCTGCCGTCTATCGCACTATTTTCAACCGCCGCGACGTGCGCGGCCAGTTTCTGCCGACGCCGGTACCAGACGAGGTTCTCGGCCGCCTGCTGATGGCGGCGCACCATGCACCGTCAGTCGGCTTCATGCAGCCGTGGAACTTCCTGCTGGTCCGCTCGCCGGAGATCAAGCAGCGGGTACGGCAGGCTTTCGCCAAGGCGCATGCCGAGGCGGCGCTGATGTTTCCCGAGGGCAAGCGCGAGATTTACAGCCAGTTGAAACTGGAGGGCATCGTCGAGTCACCAGTCGGCCTGTGCATCACCTGCGACCGCGAGCGTACCGGCCCGGTGGTGGTTGGCCGCACCCATATCAGGACGATGGATTTGTACAGCAGCGTGTGCGCCGTGCAGAACCTCTGGCTAGCGGCCCGGGCCGAGGGACTCGGGGTCGGCTGGGTGAGTATTTTCAACCAGGCCGAGTTGCAGCAGGCGCTCGGCATTCCGCCGGAGATCGTGCCGATCGCCTATTTGTGCATCGGCTACGTCAGCCACTTCCACGACCGGCCGGAACTGGAAAAGGCCGGTTGGCTGCCGCGCCTGCCGATCACCGACTTGCTTTACTACGACCAGTGGGGCCAAACCGATCCGGAGCAACAGGAGACGCTGACCGCGACGCTAGCGGCCATGCAGGACGATATCCAGCAGCGGGGCGCGTTTCCGGAATGATGCCGGACGGCCCTTTCGCCCTGCCGCTGGCGGCCCTGGCCGCCGTGCTGGCCGACCGTCTGCTCGGCGAGCCACGCCGTTTTCATCCGCTGGTCGGTTTTGGCTGGCTGGCCTCGGCGCTCGAGTTGTGGCTCAACTCCCGGCTCAACAAGCGGACGATTGCGGCTGGCCTGCTGGCCTGGCTGCTAGCGGTCGGACCATGGATAGCACTGGCTTTTTGGCTGCGGCCGCTGGCTCCGTTCGCCGTCGATGCTGTGCTACTGTGGTTCGCGCTCGGCGCGCAAAGCCTGGGCGAGCATGCCGAGGCGGTCGCCCGCCCGTTGCGCGAAGGTCGGTTGGACGAAGCGCGGCAGCGGGTCAGCTGGATGGTTTCCCGCGATACGGCAACGCTGGAGGAGTCCGGCGTAGCCAAAGCCGGTGTCGAATCAGTGCTGGAAAACGGCAACGACGCGGTGTTCGGCGCGCTGTTCTGGTTCGCCGTGCTCGGCGGTCCAGGCGCCTTGCTGTTTCGCCTGGCCAACACGCTCGATGCGATGTGGGGCTACCGCAGCGAGCGCTTCAACCGTTTCGGCCGTTGCGCTGCCCGCCTAGACGATGTGCTGAACTGGCTGCCTGCACGGCTAACGGCGCTGACCTATGCCTTGCTCGGCCGTACCCGTTGCGCCCTGGCCTGCTGGCGAACACAGGCGGCAGCCTGGGAAAGCCCCAATGCCGGGCCGGTGATGGCGGCTGGCGCCGGTGGTCTCGGCGTACAACTCGGCGGCGCTGCCATCTACTACGGCCGGGAGGAAATGCGGCCGCCGCTCGGTGCCGGTCGCCCGCCGCTGGCGGCCGATCTCGGTCGGGCCGTCGCCTTGGTCCGCCACGGCTTGTGGCTGTGGCTAGCCATCTTCTTCCTGACAGGGCTCCTGCATGCTTGAGCACGGCGGACGCCTGCGCGAAGCCGCAGCCCGATACGATATCCCGCTGGCCGATTGGCTTGACCTGTCGACCGGCATCAATCCGCAGGGCTGGCCGGTACCGCCGTTGCCACCAGTGGTCTGGCAGCGCTTGCCGGAAAACGGCGATGGCCTGGAAGACGCCGCCGCCGTGTACTACGGCAACGACAAGCTGTTGCCGGTGGCCGGTTCGCAGGCGGCAATCCAGTGGCTGCCGACCTTGCTGCCGCGCGCCGCGATAGCCTGTATCAGTCCGCTCTACAGCGAGCATCCACAGGCTTGGCAGCGTGGCGGGCACAAGGTGCGCTTCCTGCAGAACGCCTTGCTGTCGCGAGCACTGGCGGCGGCGACGCCCTATGTGCTGTTGTGCAACCCGAACAACCCGAGTGCGGACTGCCATCCGCACACTGCGGTGGTCGATGCCGCCGCCCAGTTGAAGAAGCGCGGCGGCTGGCTGATCGTCGATGAGGCTTTCGTCGACCCGACGCCTGAACTCAGCGTGACACCGCTGGCCGGTACGGCCGAAGCGCCAAATTTGATCGTGCTGCGCTCGCTGGGCAAGTTCTTCGGCTTGGCCGGCGCCCGCGTCGGCTTCCTGTTCGCCGGCCAGGAATTACTCGATCGCCTGGCCGAAGCACTCGGCCCGTGGAGCATCAGCGGCCCGGCCCGCGCCGTGGCCCGGCTGGCCTTGCAGGATGACGCCTGGCAGACGACCGCCCGGCAGCGCCTGGCGAGCGACGGCGAGCACCTGCGGCAATTGTTGGCGCCGCTCGGCGAAGTCAAGGCGACTGCCTTGTTCGCCACGCTGAATTCGCCGCAAGCGGGCGATTTACATGAACACTTGGCACGCCGGGGCATTCTCAGCCGCCACTTCGAGCAGCAGCCCCTGCTACGTTGTGGCCTGCCCGGTGATGAGGCCGGCTGGCAACGCCTAGCGGCCGCCCTGAGCGATTGGAAACCGGCATGAAGCCGGCCTCCCGGGGCGCGTTGCCGGCTCTTCTCGCCCTCTGCTTGCCGCTATTGCAGGCTATTTTTGATGTGTGAAAAATCCACCCGCCGGTAGTCGCCTATAATCTAGAGCCTATCTGGAGAAAGCTACCCATGAAGCTCGCCCTGCCTCTGTTGCTGCTCGGCCTTGCCGCCTTCGCCAATACTGCCCCCGCCGTTGCCGACGACAATGCCGGCAGCGCCGCCATCGCCAGTCTCGGCCAGATCCACGGCATCGCGCTGGCTTGCCAACAGCCGGCCATCGTCAGCCGGGCGCGCAATGCCGTGCAGACCACCGCGCCGAAAACGCGAGCCAATGGCGAAACTTTCGAGCAGGCGACCAATGACGCCTTTCTCGCCCAGGGCGGCGCCGAATGCCCCGACGTGGCGACGCTGAACGCTCGCCTGGGTGAAGCCGAACAACAGTTGCAGAAAGCCTACTCGTCGGCCCAATGAAATTTCTCATCTGCCTGCTCGCCGGCCTGCTGGCCGCGCCGGCTGTCGCCGGGCCGTCGGCGCATGAGTTGCTGCAGGCCGAACGAAACGAGACGATCATCCCGCGCTACCTGTTGCAGGATCCGCGCGGTCGCTCGGTGACCAGCGAGGATTTTCGCGGCCGTTTCCAGTTGATCACGTTCGGCTACACCTACTGCCCCGACATCTGCCCGACCACGCTGGTCGAAATGGCGGCCGTGCTGGAGCGCCTCGGCGACAAGGCCAAGCGCCTGCAGGCGATCTTCATCACCGTCGACCCGGAGCGCGACAGCGGCCAGGTGCTACAGACCTACACCGAATTCTTCGATCCGCGCATCCTCGGCCTGACCGGTTCGCCGGCCCTGATCCGGCGCACCGCCGATAATTTCCGCATCCGCTACGCCAAGGTTCGTACCGGCGACAGCACGTCGGAGAACTACGCGGTCGACCACTCGGCCGGCATGATCTTGATTGGACCGGACGGCCGTTTCATCCGCAAGTTCGCCTACGCCACGCCGGTCGACAGCTTGGTCGCCACGCTTGCGGAATTGCTGGAAATACCCTGATCCGAGCGAGCAGCGCTTGGCGCCGGCATAGCCGCTGAGGCAAACTCCGGCCATTCGCCGTTTCACCTGTCGTTTTTTGCTGATCGCCCCCTTCGACAGGCGATGCTTGCCGACCGGGAGTCACCATGAACCAGCTTACCCTCCGTCACCGCCTGCTCCTGCTGACGCTGCTGCCAAGCGCCCTGATCGCCATCGCCCTGGTCGCCTACTGCACGCTGAGCGGCATGCGCGCCCTGGAAAGCGAACTGCGCAGCAAGGGCTTGGCCACCGTTCGCTATCTAGCGCCGATCTGCGAATACAGCATCATCGCCGGCCAGATCGAGAGCTTGTATGGCCTCGCCCAAGCCACGATCCAGGATTCCGACGTCAAGGCCGCCATCATCGTCAATCAGAAAGGCCGGGTCATCGCCGTCAGCGGCCGGGTATCGCTGGCCAGCGAAAACCTGCGCTCGGCGCTGGACGAACCGGCCATCGTGATCGAAACCGACAAGCAGATCGCTTTCGGCGCGCCGGTCCGGCGGTCGTTGCAGGAAGTCGACGCGATGTTCGAGATGCCGGCGACACCAGAAACCATCGGGCATGTTTTCGTCGAATTCGACAAAAGCGAATTGGTCGCTCGCCAGCACAAACTGCTACTGCGCGGCCTGCTCATCACGCTGCTCGGGCTGGTGACGCTGGCCGTCCTGGCCATCGCCATGGCCGACAATCTGGCCCTGCCGGTGATCCGGTTAGCCGAGGCGGTCGGCGCGATGTCCTCGGGCCGCCTCGACACCCGGGTAGCGGTCGTCTCCAGCGGCGAATTGGGCCGGCTCGAGTCGGGCTTCAACGAAATGGCCAGCCGTATCGAGGAAGCCCACCAGTCGCTGCAGACGCGCATCGAGGAAGCGACGGCGCAACTCGCCTATCAAGCGCGGCACGACGTACTGACCGGCCTGTTCAACCGGCGCGAGTTCGAGCACCGGCTGGCGCAGACGCTGGAATTGGTGCACGCCGGCGGCGAGGAGAGCACCGTACTGTTCATCGACCTCGACCGTTTCAAGCCAGTCAACGATGCTTGCGGCTACCTCGCCGGCGACGAGTTGCTGCGCCAAATCTCGCTGCTGTTCCAGGGCCGCCTGCGCGAGGACGACACCCTGGCCCGCCTCGGTGGCGACGAATTCGGCATCATCCTGAGTAATTGCAGCGGCAGCCGCGCCCGCCAGGTCGCCGAGGACATCTGCGGCCTCGCCGGCGCCTTCCGCTTCATCTGGCAAGACAAGATTTTCGCCATCGGCGCCAGCATCGGCCTGACGCCGATCAACCGCCGCGTCCGCAATATCGACGAACTGCTCGCCGCCGGCGACTCCGCCTGCCGTCGAGCCAAGGATAGCGGACGCAACCAGGTTTGCGAACAAGAGGCGCTGAACACGCCGGAACGACGCCAGGAGAGCAACGGCTGGGCCAGCCGCATCACCGAAGCCTTGGCCGCCGGCCACCTGCTGATTGAAGCCCTGCCGCTGACCGCGCTGCAACGCGAGCGGCCGCCCGGCGACTGGGTCGAGCTGTCGGCCCGCCTGCTCGAACCCGGCCAGCCGCCGGTCGCCCTGTCCGCCCTGCTCAATGCCGCCGAACGCTACGACCTGGCGCCGATCATCGATCTGCACTTCATCGAGGTGGCCATCGACGCCCTGGCCGAAGCCCGGCAACAGCACAAGACGCTGCATTGCCTAGTGCCGCTGTCGCGCAGCGCCTTGGCCGGCCACACGCTCATGGACAGCATCAAGCGCCTGTTGCAAGCCCGCCATATCGACGGAGCCGGCCTGTGCCTGCTGTTCTCGGAGGACATCTCGGGACAACTGACCAGCCAAGTCATCGAGTTTTCCCACCAGATACGCATCCTCGACGGCGAAGTCGGCCTCGACGATTTCGGCGGCAGCCTGTCCTCCTTCTCCCATTTGCGCAGCATCGCCCCGAGCTGCGTCAAGCTGAGCCGCAGCCTGACCCGCAATCTCGGCGGCAACCGCGCCTCGACGGCGCTATTACGGGCAATCCAGGAAATCACCGCCGATCAGGAAATCCTCTCGATCGCCGACGGCATCGATGACAGCGAAAGCATCGAGCAATTGCGGCAACTCGGCATCGACTACGCCATCGGCAGCGCGCTGGCGCCGTGCGAACCCTTCGCGGTGTGGTTGCAGGGCGCCGTACTGCGAAACATCTGAGATCCGGCCGACGGCGGCCGCCTAGCCGGGCGGGATGCTGCCGGGCAGCGCCTGAGCCAGTTGCCAGGCATCGGCGAAGCACTGTGACTGGGCACCAATGGCCACTTTGTGACGACCGGTGGCGACCCGGCATAAGGCCAAGCCGCTCTGGTCCACGGCAGTGACGGAGCCGAGGTCCATTTCGTCCACGCCGACGCGGGTCAGCGCATGCATCAGGTCGTTGCGCAGCGAACCGTTGAGTCCTCCGGTGATGCGCATGATCTTGCGGCCGCCGACTTCACGCACGCTCAGGATCGAAGCGTGGCCGAGAGCCAGCGCCGCCTCAATGGCATCCTCGATGACAATCTGGTTGATCGGCCCGGTCTGGAAGCGGCCGCCGAAAACGTCGCCGATCCGGCTGACGACGGCCAGCGGCACGTCGATCAGCGGCGAGCCGAATAGCGAGAACTCGCAGCCCGCCGTGTGGCCGATTTCCAATCCCAGCGTGGTGCGAACCATCAGGCCGGAGAGCGACAGGTTCTCGATGCCGCCGACATCGACGGCGCCGCCGTAGCCGATGTACACCCGGGGTGGCGACGAGAAGCGGATACGCTGATGCCTACGTTGTTCCAGCATAGGGCGTCGGTACTAGCCAATAAGTAAAACAGACGAGCAGTGTAGCCAAAATCCGCGGCCAAGACGACAGTCGCTCATCCTGGCGCCCTTGCATTGACTTTTGCCGCCCCCGCCGGCATCATCAATAGATGCTGGTCTCTCCGCCGGCCGCGCCGATTTGAACTCTGATTGCGGGCGCGCAACAAATACCGCTAAAACGGGAACCGCCCAGTTCGCGTTTTCGGCCAACTGGGTTTTTTGTTTTCGGGAATCGCATGCCAGGACAATCCGTCGGCGCCGTCCATTCACAACGCGCCCATTTCGAGCAGCCACTAAGCCTGCGCAGCGGCGGCGTCGTGCCGGCTTACGACCTGGTCTATGAAACCTACGGCACGCTGAACGCCGCCAAGTCGAACGCCATCCTCGTCTGCCACGCCCTTTCCGGGCACCACCACGTGGCCGGCCACTATGCCGACCAGCCGGAGAACATCGGCTGGTGGGACAACATCATCGGCCCTGGGCGGCCACTCGACACCGACCGCTATTTCATCGTCGGCGTCAACAACCTCGGCGGCTGCCACGGCTCGACCGGGCCGTCGACGCTCAATCCGGCCACCGGCAAGCGCTGGGGCGCCGATTTCCCGATCGTCGCCGTTATCGACTGGGTCCATGCCCAGGCACGGCTGGCCGATCGGCTCGGCATCGACAGTTGGGCCGCCGTTATCGGCGGCAGCCTAGGCGGCATGCAGGCGCTGCGCTGGAGCGTTACCTACCCGGAACGCATCCGCAACGCCATCGTCATTGCCGCCGCGCCAAAGCTATCGGCCCAGAACATCGCCTTCAACGATGTCGCCCGCCAGGCCATCCTGACCGACCCGGACTTCCACGGCGGCCACTACTACGAGCACCACACGCGGCCGACGCGCGGCCTGCGCCTGGCGCGCATGCTCGGCCACATCACCTATCTGTCCGACGACCAGATGGGCGAAAAATTCGGGCGTGAACTCAGGAATGGCTCCTTTACCTTCGATTTCGACGTCGAGTTCGAGGTCGAATCCTACCTGCGCTACCAAGGCGACAAATTTGCCGGTTATTTCGATGCCAACACCTACCTGCTGATGACCAAGGCGCTCGACTATTTCGACCCCGCGCGGATGGACGATGGCGACTTGAAGGCGACCATGGCGCGTAGCAAGGCGAACTTCCTAATCGCCTCGTTCACCACCGACTGGCGCTTCACCCCGGCCCGCTCGAAGGAAATCGTCGCGGCGCTGCTGGCCAATGGCCGCAACGTCTCCTACGCCGAAATCGACCTCAATTTCGGCCACGATTCCTTCCTGATGGAGGACGCCCACTATCACGGCGTCGTCGATGCCTGGCTGCGGAACATCAAGCTATGACGCACATCCTGAACCGCCCGGATTTCGACGTCATCGCCGGCTGGATTGAACCGGGGCATAAGGTACTCGACCTCGGCTGCGGCGACGGCAGTCTGCTCAAGCACTTGATCGACAGCCGCGGCGTGCACGGCTGGGGTGTCGAGATTGACGACGCCAATATCCTGGCGGCGATCAAGAACGGCATCAATGTCATCCAGGGCAACCTGGAAAGAGGCCTCGACGAGTTCGCCGACCAGGCCTTCGACCACGTCGTCCTGTCGCGCACGCTGCAGACAGTGCGCCACACCGAGGGCATCCTGCGCGAAATGCTGCGTGTCGGACGCGAAGCAGTCGTCTCCTTCCCCAACTTCGCCTACTGGAAGAACCTGCGCTCGGTGCTCAATGGCCGCATGCCGGTTTCCGAAGACCTGCCCTACCAGTGGTACGACTCGCCCAACGTGCGCTTCTTCACCCTGCTCGATTTCGAGGCGCTGTGCCGGCAAATGGATCTCATCATCCGCGAGCGCAGCGTGCTCGACGAAGACGGCCAGCCGGTGGACAACGAGGATGAGCGCGAACTCAATTTTCTCGGCAGTTTGGTGGTTTATCGCCTGACGCAAAGGCGCTGATGTTCCCCTGGTCTTCTGCGCGGCTGGCGCTTGCCGTTCGACTGGCAGCCTGGCTCGCCCCTTTGCTCAACCGGCGGATGCTGATCTGCATCGCCACCGGCTTTGCCTCCGGCCTGCCGCTGTATCTGCTGCTCAGCCTGATTCCTGCCTGGCTGCGCAGCAATCAGGTCGATCTGACGACCATCGGCTTGTTCGCCCTCGTGCAACTGCCGTATACGTGGAAATTTCTCTGGTCGCCCCTGCTCGACCGCTACACCTTGCCGGGATTGGGGCTAGGCCGCCGCCGGGGCTGGATGGCGCTGACGCAACTGGTCCTGCTGCTGGGCATTGCCTGGCTCGGCCAGTTTTCGCCGCAGAGCCTGGCCGCCCCCGTCATGGTGCGCGGCGAGTTATTCGGCCTGTCCATCGTCCATCCCGGCTGGGACAGCGTACTGGCCTTTGCCGGCCACCCCATTACCCTGAGCTGCTTCCTGATTGCCCTCGCTTCGGCCACCCAGGACATCGCGCTCGACGCCTTTCGCCGCGAAATATTGCCGGATGCGGAACTCGGCCTCGGCAATGCCATCCACGTCAACGCCTACCGCGTCGCCGGGCTGGTGCCGGGGTCGCTGTCGTTGATTCTGGCCGACAACCTGCCGTGGAATCAGGTATTCCTCATCACCGCCGCCTTCATGCTGCCGGGGTTGCTGATGACATTCAGCGTGCGCGAACCGCCCATCGTCCCCGGCAGCCCGCGCACCCTGCGGGCAGCGGTGGTCGAACCCTTCCGCGAATTTTTCGGTCGCCACGGCGTGCAATCGGCGCTTCTGCTGCTCGCCTTCCTGTTCTTCTACAAACTGGGTGATTCACTGTGCACCGCGCTGGCGACGCCGTTTTATCAGGACATGGGTTTCACCATGACCGAGATCGGCCTCGTCGCCAAAAATGCCGGTTTGTGGCCGGCGGTGGCCGGCGGCATTCTCGGCGGCATCTGGATGTTCAAACTCGGCATCAACCGGGCGCTGTGGCTGTTTGGCGCGGTGCAGGTGGTGAGCATTCTCGGTTTCGCCGCGCTGGCCTGGGTTGGGCCGCCATTCATCGCCGCCCCGGCGCATACCGGGCTGTCGCCCGATGCGTTTGTCCAGGCGGCCGCCCGCGATGCCCTGGCCAATGTCTGCGCCAACCGGGCGATATTGACGGACAACGCAAAAAACGCCCGCACCCTGACCGATAACGCGCTGCGCCGTTATTTCGACTTTGACCGCCTGACGGCACAGGCAACGGGCCTTGACTGGAACGCGGTGGCCAGGGAGCCACAAAAAAAACTCACCGACGCCTTTCATGCCCTGCTCTTGCGCGACTGGGCCGCTTCGCTTTTCCAGCATTGCGACTGGCGCATCGAAACCAAGCCCTTGGCTGACACGCCCGAGGCTCAAGAGGTTACGGTCAATGCCATGCTGCAGCGGGCGGGCGCGCAGGCCATCGCGGTCGATTTTTCCCTGGAAAAAACGGACAAAGGCTGGAAGGTGTTCGATCTGGCTATCAACGGACACAGCCTGGGGCAAAGCTATCGCGCCTCCTTCGCTGAAAAACTGCGCACCGGGGGCGTCGATGGTCTGATTGAATGGATCAGGGAACAAATCAAGACAGATTTCAGGGCGCTTCTGGCATTGGCGCTGGTCATCGGCTTTGAAGCCATCGGCGTCGGGCTGGGTACCACCGCTCTCGTCGCCTTCATGGCGCGCACCACCCACCCCGCCTACACCGCCACCCAGCTGGCGCTATTCACCAGCCTGATGGCATTGCCGCGCACCCTCATCAACGCCGCCGCCGGCCGCCTGGTCGAAACCCTGGGCTGGACGAACTTTTTCTGGCTCTGCTTCGCGCTCGCCTTCCCCGGCATGCTGCTATTGTTCAGGGTTGCACCGTGGTAGGCTGGGCGGGATCAAAGTCGTGCCTAAAATGTAGCAACTAGGTCTTGTGCACTGGCCTTCTCCGATTCCTTTTCGTCATACGAAATGGAGATGCCATCGGAGTATCCCTGTTCCGGCGCATAAATTTGCCTCTGGCAATAGCCGCCGCTGCAATGGCGCACCAGCACCGAGTTCCAGATCGCTCCGTCATGCTCGGTCCAGTAATCCATGTTGCCGTTACGATCCATCCGGCGGGCTTTGTGCAGGATGGTCCTGTTATTCCAGGGGCCTTTGATGCCCTGGAATTTCACCAGATAAACATCTTTTTGCTCCCTGATTTCCGCGATGAATACCTTGATGCCCTCAGGCCCGCGATACGCCTTGATCTGCTCCAGCTTGAGGCTGGATTTTGCGATTTGCGGCAGCGTCTCTTTTTCAGGTTCAGGCGCGACAGTCACGGGCTTGGGTTCACAGGCCGAATGGTTTTTGCCCTGGCTCTTGAGCAGGGCGCAGAAGTTCTCGGTAGCTGTTGTCTCCGGGGTATCGTCCAGTTCTTTGATGACCGCGTTGACCAGGTGCGGCGCGCAGGCATTTTTCAGGTATTTCTCGGCCATTTTGCGCACGTCATGAAATGACGGCAGTCCCCATAGGGCATTCATCAGGGATAGTTGAAAATCCTCATCCTGGCAAACCGCGATATTTTTCGTGCGTTGATAAACCTTGTCGAAGGTTGGCAACATCGACCAACGAGCAAAAACCCTTCCGCCAACCTTGGCCGCTTCAAATGCCTTGCCCGGATTTTTATCGACAAATTTTTCATAGGCGGCGAAACAGTCGGCAGCATCCCAGCGATACGAGTCTTCACACTTCCTGATGTCCTGAGCCGACTTGATTTCAATTTTTTCTGCTGCCGTGGCAGTAAAAGAAGCAAACAGCAAAGCGATTGCAGTAAAAAATTTCATGCTCATGAGACTTTTCCTTGGAAGATGAACGGTTAATTCTGCCGGACGGCGAATCACCGCCCCACGGCCAGCCACCGCCGCGCCGAGCGCCAGCCGCGCCACAGGAAGAACCCGCGCCGTAGC
>JAIRKE010000005.1 GCA_031260295.1 Azonexus sp. | reverse complement strand
GACTGTCCGGCTTGCAGCACGATATTGCCCTCCGCCACGGCAGTCAGATTCTCCTTGCTCGACAAGACCGCCGCGGTCATCTTGAGGTCGCCGCCGGAGACGAAGGTCATGTTGCCGCCAGCGCTGTCGGCGGTGAAGCCGCGTTCGGTCTGGCTGGTGGTTTCTGTCCTTAGCAACTGGGACTGCGGCCAATCGGACGAGGCGTTCGGGTTGGTGTATTGCTTGGCCGGACTCGAATCGCCCGCCAGCAGGCGGCTCAGGTCCCGCGTGGCGTTCTGGTTTTGGCTCGTGTTCTCCTGCTTGTCCGTCACCGATTCGAAAGTCATCCCTTCTTTCGCCAGGATCACCACGTCTTTCTCGGCCTTCAGGTTGCCGCCCTGGGCGGTCAGTTTGCCGCCCGATGTCGCCTCGAACTTGCCGCCGGCGTCGAACTCGACCGTCTGCCAGGTGGTGTTGTTCTCCGGCAGGACATTGAACGCCAACAAGGGCTTTTTCGCTTCCTGAACTTTCTTGTCTTCGACGCCCGCCCAATCCATGTGGCCACCGGACGAGAGTCCCATGTCGCCGCCGGATGTGAGTTTCGTCGCTTCCAGTTTCATGTCGCCGCCGGATATCAGCGCCAGATTGCCTTCCGCTTTCAGGTCCGATACTTGCCAGTTGGTCTGGGTTTGATTCGTGTAGTAGTTGAGGGAGGATTTCTCTTCCGTCTTGGTCGCCAGTATCTGTAGTTTCCCATCCGCCCAGGCGGTCAGGTCGCCGCCCGCGCTGGCCTTGGTGCCCGCCAGGGTCAGGTCGTTGCCGGCAAACAGGGAGAGATTGCCTTGGGCGTTCAGCTCGCTGCCTTGGTAGTTCAGGTCATTGCCCGCGGATAGCAGCAGGTTGCCGTCTCTAGCCGTCAGCGCCGCTTTGTCTCCGCCGCCGCTCAGGTTGTTGAGCGCGATGGCGGTGACGCTGCCGGCTTCTATCCGCCCATCCTGGTTCGACAGGTCGTTGCCGGACATGAGGGTGGCCTTGCCGGTCGCCAGGATCACGCCGCCATCATTGCCGATATTACCGCCGGCCGTTGCCACGACATTCCCACCGATGATCGCGCCGCCGCTGTTGTCCAGCTTGCCTTCTTTCGCTTCCAGCGACACGGCGCCGGCTTCTATCCACCCCTTCTGGTTCGACAGGTCATTCCCGGCCGTCAGGGTGGCGTTGCCGGATGCGAGGATCAACCCACCGCTGTTGTCGAGATTGCCTTTCGCATTCAGCAGCACCGACTCGCCAAGGATGCCGCCCCGGTTGGTCAGATCGCCTTCGCGTGCTTCAAGACTGATCGCGCCCGGCGAGCTGATGACGCCTTCTTCCGTGTTGTGGATCGCGCTTCCCGATAGTTGCAGGCCGCCGTCCGCTCCCCAGAGGCCGGTGTTGGTGATCGTGCCGCTGAAGTGCAGCGATACCAGTCCCTTGGCTTCCCAGAAGCCTTGGCCATTGTGCGTGTAGTCGCCTTCCAGGCGGGCCGCGAAGTCGCCGCCGCTTTGGATCTTGCCGTCGTAGCTGACGCTTTTGCCTTCCAGATTCAGGGTTTTGTCGGCTTTGATCAGACCATCGGTGTTCAGGATGCTCAGGGCTTTTTGGGGACCGGCGCTTAAATCATGGATCGAGAGGATGTTGCCGGAGACGATTTGGCCGCCCTGGTTGTTCAGGGTGGTCAGGGCGCTGATCGTCAGGGCCGCGCCGGCGCGCAGGATGCCTTCCTGGTTGTTCAGGTTGGCGGCCGTGACCGTGAGGTTGCGGCCTTCCATCAGGCCGTTCTGGTTGTTCACCGTCCCGGCGTTTACCCAGACGTTGGCGTTCGCCGTGCCGATGGTGCCGCTGTTTTGCACGGTGCGCGCGGTGACGTTGATGTTGCCGCCCTTGGTGCCGATCGCGCCGCTGTTGTCCAGCACGCCGCCGGCGCCGGCCGAGCCGCCGATCGTCCCGAGGTTGGTCAGGTCCTGGCGTGCGTTCGCCGAGCCGCCGATATTGCCGGCATTGTTCAGGGAGGTGCCGGCATTCGCCGAGCCGCCGATCGTGCCTTGGTTGTCCAGGAAGCCGCCGGCCGTGGCCGAGCCGCTGATCGTGCCGCTGTTCGCCAGTTCCCTTTTGGCGCTCGCCGAGCCTTTGATGGTGCCGCTGTTGTCGAGAGAACTGCCGGCCGTGGCCGAACCGCCAATTTCGCCTTGGTTGTCCAGGGATCCTCCCGTGGTCACGGAGCCAATGATCGTGCCTTCATTGTTCAGGGCGCCGGCAACCGTGACCGAGTCGCTGATGGCGCCGCTGTTGTTCAGGGCGCCGCCGGCCGTCGCCGAGGAACGGATGACGCCACTGCTGGTCAGGTCCCCGCCGGCACTCGCCGATCCGCCGATGGTGCCGCTGTTGCCGAGAGAACCGCCGGCAGTCGCGGAACCGCCGATCGATCCGCTGCTGCTCAGGGAGCCGCCAGCACTGGCCGAGCCGCCCACATAGCCGCTGTTGTTCAGGGAACCCGTGGCATACGCGGAACCGCCGATCGCACCGCTGCTGCTCAGGGAGCCGCCGGCGCTGGCCGAGCCGCCAATCGAGCCGCTATTGCTCAGGGAGCCCGTGGCGGACGCAGAACCGCCGATCGATCCGCTGCTGCTCAAGGAGCCGCCAGCACTGGCCGAGCCGCCAATAGCGCCGCTATTGCTCAGGGAGCCCGTGGCGAATGCGGAGCCGCCGATGGCGCCCCGGTTGTTCAGGGTGTTGCCGGCAGAGGCCGAGCCGCCGATCGAGCCGCTGCTGGTCAAGTTCTTGGTGGCGCTGGCCGATCCACCGATCGTGCCCCGGTTGTCCAGAGAATTGCCGGCAGCGGCCGAGCCGCCGATGGAACCACTGCTGGTCAGGTCCCCGCCGGCGCTGGCCGAGCCGCCGATGGCGCCGGTATTGGCAAGGGTGGTGCCGGCTGTGGCCGAGCCGCCGATGAAGCCGCTGCTGGTCAGGTCCTCGCCGGCGCTGGCGGAGCCGCCGATGGCGCCGGTATTGGCGAGGGCGGTGCCGGCCGTCGCGGATTCGATGATGGTGCCGCTGTTGGTCAGAGCGGTGCCGGCCGTGGCCGTTTCACCGATGAAGCCGCTGTTGGCGAGGGTGCTTCCGGCGCTGGCGGTGCCGCCGATTTCGCCTTTGTTGTTCAGGGAACCTTCGGCTGTCGCCGAGCCCACGATGGCGCCTTTGTTGCGCAGGTCGGTGCCGGCACTGGCCGTTTCTCCGATGAATCCGCTGTTGTCCAGGAAGGTGCCGGCCGTCGCCGAGCCGCCGATTTCGCCTTTGTTTTTCAGGGAGCCGCCGGCGGTCGCCGAGCCGGCAATGGCGCCGCTGTTGCGCAAATCCGTTCCGGCCGTGGCCGTTTCGCCGATAAAGCCGCTGTTGCTGAGGGAGGTTCCAGCCGTGGCCGAGCCACCGATCGAGCCGCTGTTGTTCAGGGAGTCTCCGGCGGTGGCCGAGCCGCCGATCGAGCCGCTGTTGCCGAGGGTCGTCCCGGCGGTGGCCGAACCACCAATGGCGCCGGCATTGTTCAGGGTGCTTCCCGCACTCGCCGAGCCGCCAATGAAACCCCGGTTGTCGAGGGAGGTGCCGGCAGTTGCCGAGCCGCCGATCGTGCCGCTGTTCGCGAGCGCCGTGCCGGCACGGGCCGTGCCGCCGATCGAGCCGTTGTTGCTCAGGGCCGCGCCGGCGCTGGCGCTGCCGCCGATCGCGCCTGCATTCGCCAGGAAGGCGCCAGCACTCGCGGAACTACCGATATAGCCGCTGTTGTTCAGGTCGTTGCCGGCCGTGGCCGAGCCGCCGATCATGCCTTGGTTGTTCAGGTTGTTGCCGGCGGCGGCCGAATCGCCGATCGAGCCTTGGTTGTTCAGATCGTTGCCGGCAGTCGCCGAGCCGCCGATCGAGCCTTTGTTGCGTAGATCGGTGCCGGCTTTGGCCGTGCCGATGATCGTGCCTTGGTTGCTCAGGGTGTCTTTGGCGCTCGCCGAGCCGCCGATGGCGCCTTTGTTGCGCAGGTCGGTGCCGGCGCTGGCCGTGCCGACGATGTTGCCTTTGTTCTTGATCGAGGTCTTGGCGGCGGCGCCGTCGCCAATGAAGCCGCGGTTGTCCAGCGCGCCTCCGGTTCGGGCAAAGCCCGTGATGGCGCCGCTGTTTTTGATGTCCTTGGCGACATCGACTTTGCCGCTGATCAGGCCGCCTTCCGCGTTGTCCAGTTGTCCGCCAACCGTGACGTCGACTTGCGGGCCGTGGATCAGCCCCGTGCCGTTCGCCAGGTCCCTGGCAACTTGCATGACGATCGCTTCTCCGCTGGAAACGACGCCGCCGTCATTGAAGAGTTCGAGGGCTTGCAGGTACATCTTGCTGGCGCTGATGATCCGCCCTTCGCGGTTGTCCAGCGTGCCGTCCAGGTCAATCTGCCAATCTTTGTCTCCTGTCTGCTGGAGCATGCCGCCGACGTTGCTCAGGGCTTTGGCGCGTAATCCGATTTCGCGGGCGACGATTTCCGCCCGGTCGGTCTTGATTTGTCCGCGCGCGCTTCCTTTGGCTTGGTCTCGGGCGTTGAGCTGGATTTCCAGGGCACGGGTTTTGCTGTCCGCCAGGTCAATCTGGCTGCCGGTCATGCGGATGGCGCCGCTGGCTTGGTTCCGGCCGCTGGCTTTGAGTTTGTCGCGGGCATTGAGGAGCAGGTCCGCCGATTCTCCGTCTTCCGACATGCCGGCAATCAGGGAGGAGGTCTCCGTGCTGTCGATGTCGCCTGTGGTTATCGCGACATTGCCTTTGGCGGCGATGACGCCTTCGTTGAGGAGCTTGCCGTCCGCCGTGAGGGTGATGCTGTCCGTGACGGCGTAGATTTCGCCGGCATTGCGTACGCCCAGGCCCGCTTCGGTGCCCAGGAGGGTGATTTTGCCGGTGTACATGCCGCCCAGTGCCGAGACGTCGAGCGCGTAGGTGGTGGGGGGGGTTCCCATGGCGGGGGTGGCGTCGGTTGTGCCGGCGACGATTTCTCCGGCAACATTGGCGCGATAGCTGCCCAGGCGCATGGTCAGTTCGTTGGCGCGCAGTTCGCCGCCAATTTCCAGGGCTCGGGTGAGTATGCTTGTGTAGTCGGCGCCCGAGGCGTCGAGGCCGCGTTCGCCGATCACGATGCGGCCGTCGCGTACGTCGTAGCCTTCGAGACGGCCCGTGGCTGTCCAGATGGGTTTGCCGGTGGTCAGAACGGCGTGGGTGGCGTTGATGAAGCCCGCTCCGTTCGCATAGATGCCCGCGGGGTTCGCTATGACGACTTCCGCCCGGTCTCCCCCGACTTCGATCAGGCCCAGCAGTTGGCTGGGGTTGCTGCTGATGATTTCGTTCAGGATGACTTTCGCCGTCCCTTTGGCTAGCCACGGGTTGCCGCCAATGCCTCCCGCCAGGACCGTCCCCGCGCCTTTCCGGGAGTTGTTCAGCACCGCGCCTTCGGTGCCAACGTCAAATTGTTCGTATACGTTTCGCGAGACACCGTCCGAACCCGGCGTCTGGATGTTGACGATCGGGACGCCATTGTTGCTCCGCAATACCGTCGGTTGCTGGTTTCCCTTGACCCCCTTGTACGCAACAATCTGACCAAATACCGGTTGAATCCCCACAAAAAACGCAACGACAAACGCAATAAAACGATTGCACAGACTGCCGCTGCGAAATGAATTCATGACTTCCTCAACATCAAAAAAAATTACACAACACCAAAAAACTGGCTTGACAAATGCTCAGAGGGCCGAATCCTACTCTACCCAACAGGCATGTCAACTCACTACTGTCCGGTTCAATATGCACCCGAACCTTGAAGCGCCACGACTGGCGAGGCTTTCCGGGAAATAATGCGTTGGGGCGATTTGCAATTGGCGAAGAATGGCTCTTCGGAATTTTCTGAAGGACGCGATCATGAATGTCGGCAAGACACTGTTTGCCCAGTTGATGGATTTTTTGCCGTGACCGACATTCAGCCGATATGTTGCGCGTTATGGCATTTGCCCAACTGACTTACCGGTCTAGCGCTTACCGGTGGCCAGTATCGCCTTCAGCGACGCCAGGCGGGCGCTGCCGGTTGCCTTGTCGGTTTCGGCAGCTTGCTTGCCGCCGCTGAAGCGGATGTCGTCCTCGCCCATCTCGGCGATGAAGCGCGACGGCTCGCAGGGAATCAGTTCGCGCATCTGCTTCCTCCGCTCGCAATAGCTGACGCGCAGCGAGAGCTGGGCGCGGGTGATGCCGACGTACATCAGCCGCCGCTCTTCCTGCAATTTGGCCGGGTCGAGCGATTCGCGGTGCGGCAGGATGCCTTCTTCGACGCCGACCAGAAAGACGTGCCGATATTCCAGCCCTTTGGCAGCATGCAGGGTAGATAGCTGGACAGCATCGAAATCGTCGGTATTCTGTTTATCCAGCATGTTGATCAGGGCGATGCTCTGGATCAGGTCGACCAACGTGCGGCCATCTTCCTCGCTTTTTTTGTTGATCCACTGGGCAAATTCACTGACGTTGGCCCAGCGCGTTTGCGCTACACGCTCCTCCTCATGGTCGTAGAGCCAGGTTTCGTAGTCGATGGCCTTGAGCAGGTCGGGCAGTACCTGGTGCGCCGGCTCGCGCTCGGCCCGCCCCTGGCTGCGATTGATGAACTGGCAGAATTCGAGCAGCGGCTCCAACTGGCGGACCTGGATACGCTGTGCGAAACCTTCCTCGAAGGCGGCCTGGAACAGCGAGATGTGGCGTTCGCCGGCATAGGTGCCGAGCGCCTGCAGGGTCGCCGCGCCGATGCCGCGCTTGGGCGTGGTCGCCGCCCGGATGAAGGCCGGGTCGTCGTCCTCGTTGGCCAGGAGGCGCAGGTAAGCGGTGATGTCCTTGATTTCCGCCTTATCGAAGAAGGATTTGCCACCCGATAGCAGGTAGGGAATACGGTGATCGCGCAGGTATTCCTCGAAAATCCGCGCCTGGTGGTTGGAGCGGTAGAGGATAGCGTAATCCTTGAAGCGGGTGCGCTGTTCGAAGCGGTGTGCCTGCAACTGCATGACCACGCCCTCGGCTTCGGCGTCGTTGTCACGGCAGGCGGTGACGGCAATCTGTTCGCCATGCCCGAGCTCGGACCACAGCTTCTTGTCGAACAGCTTGTCGTTGTGGGCGATAACGTTGTTGGCGGCCTTCAGGATGCGCACCGTCGAGCGATAGTTCTGTTCGAGCTTGATGACCTTGAGACTGGGAAACTCGGCCGGCAGCTTGCGCAGATTATCGATGTCGGCCCCGCGCCAGCCGTAGATCGCCTGGTCGTCGTCGCCGACCGCCGTGAACTGGGCGCGGACGCCAGTCAGCAGCTTGAGCAATTGGTACTGGCCGGCGTTGGTGTCCTGATATTCGTCCACCAGCAGGTAGCGCAGGCGGTTCTGCCACTTGTCGGCGATCTCTGGATGTTCGCTGAACAGCTTGACCGGCAAGCCGATCAGATCGTCGAAATCGACCGCCTGGTAGGCCCTCAGGGTCGCTTCATAACTCAGGTAGGCATGGGCGGCCAGCGCCTCGTGCTCGTCGCGGGCCAGGCCGCGCGCCGCCTCCGGCGTGACCAGGGCGTTCTTCCAGTTGGAGATGATGGCCTGCACCTGGCGCAGCACCCCCTTGTCGGTGGTGTTGGCCGTCTCGCCGACGATGCCGGCACAATCGGCGGCGTCGAAGATCGAGAAGCGCGGCTTGTAGCCCAGCACCTTGGCCTCCTCGCGCAAAATCCGCACGCCCAGGGAGTGGAAGGTGGAAATCTGCAACTCGTTGGCGATAGTACCGCCGAGCAGTTTACCGACGCGCTCCTGCATTTCCTTGGCCGCCTTGTTGGTAAAGGTGATGGCGGCGACGTTGCGCGGTCGGAAGCCGCAGTCCTCGACCAGGTAGGCGATTTTCTGCGTAATCACCCGGGTCTTGCCCGAGCCGGCGCCGGCCAGCACCAGCAGAGGGCCGTCGAGGTAATGGATCGCTTCGCGTTGCTGGGGATTGAGTCCGGACATTCGACAAAACATGCAACAAAAAACAGCGCCCCGGCAAGGCGGGGCGCTAGGCATGGGGAAGCTGGATTTTACCCCGCCGGCCGCGATCTGGCCTCAGGCCTGCTCGTCGACCACGCAAAAACCATTCGGCGGCAAGGGCTTGGTCAAGCTCGCCTGGGCTTCGGGCGGTAGTTCGGCCAGTTGCGTAGCGACCCGGTGCGCGTTTTCCCGGGCCTGGCCACCGACATCGTTTTCCGCCTCGTTCAATTCCTCGCGCAGGCTGCGCTTGCGGTCGCCAGCTATGGCCTCGGCAGCCTCGACCCGGCGCAGCTCGCTGGCGACGAGCGCCCGCTCGCTAGCCGTCTGGGCGTAGCGTTCGGTGGTCGAGATCAGGCGGGCGGATGTCATGGCAAGCTCCTTGACTTATTTTCGTCAACGAGCGGCCAAAACTTGAGGCGAGGGTCGCCTCCACGCACCGTTCAGAGGGCGCCGAAGACCTTTTTCAGCAGGGCGCTGCCGGCGGCCAGCGGATTGGCGCGCAGCTTCCTCTCTTCCTCGGCGATCATCAGGAACAAACCGTCCATCGCCTTCTGCGTGACATAGGTATTGATGTCGGCATCCTTGCCGTCGATCAGACCCAGGCTCGCCGCCTTGCCGGCAACGTTGTTGTATTGCTCGGCAAGTTTCAGCCTGCCGGTGGCGGTCTTGACGATGGGCAGGAATTTCTGCGTCAACGGCTCCGCCGAGCTGCGCTTGAAATATTGCGTGACGCTGTCGCCACCGCCGGTCAGGATGTCCTTGGCGTCCCGCACGGTCATCTTCTTGATGGCATCGGTCAGGATCGGCCGGGCTTCGGCGACGGCATTCTCGGCG
>JAIRKE010000058.1 GCA_031260295.1 Azonexus sp. | reverse complement strand
CTAGGCAATGCCGTCACGAGATACCCAACCAAAGCACTAGGCAGCGAATCTGTACTGCGGCCAGGAATGAAGCTGCGTTCTTGGCATACCGTGTGGCAATACCTCGCCAACGTTTGAGGTGCAAGAAAGCGTTCTCCACCAAGTGCCGCAGTTTGTACAATTGCTTGTCGTAGCTCCTCGGCTCTTTGCGGTTCTTGCGCGGTGGAGTCTGCACCTGCATCCCTTGTCGTTGCGCTTGCCGGGCGATGGTATTACTGTCATAGCCCCGGTCGGCCAGAAGATGTTCAGCCGTGATGCCTTCGATCAAGGCGCCAGCTTGCGTACAATCAGCACAGGTACCTTCTGTAATAACCATTCTGAGCGGCATACCATGCGCATCCACGGCCAGGTGTATCTTGGTGTTGAGCCCCCTTTTGTTCGACTCATGGCTTGATTGCCACCTCTGGCTCCCGCCGCATGAGGATGTACCTTGCAATGACTGGCATCGATCATCAGCCATTCATGGTCAGGATCATCAATGAGCACTTCCAGTAAGGATTCCCATAAGCCTTTGTCGCGCCAGCGGCAAAAGCGTCGGTGGGTGTTCTTCCAGTCACCGTAGTCTGGTGGCAGGTCTCGCCAGGGAGCGCCGGTGCGCAGTATCCAGAAAACAGCATTGATGAAAGTTCGGTTGTCGTGGGCGATGCCGCCCCAGGCACCTTTGCGTCCTGGCAGATGAGGTTCAAACAATTCCCAAGTATGATCGTCAATGTCGTGGCGGAGATATGCCGATGGCCTTGGATGGCTGACTAAGTATGATTTCATACCCAAAGCATCGCAAAGATCACCTTGTTCCGCAAACTCATGACGACACTATCTAGCTCAGCCCAGGCCGCAGCCATGCCGTGCAGGCGCAGTTCTTTGAGTTCGCTGACGATTTCACGCATGACTGGCCTCCTGTTGGCCTTCGATGGCCCGCAAGCGGTCATAACGCGCCACATCTGCACGCGGTGGCTGTACAACCTGCAAGACCGTCTCGACTGTCGGCGGCATTGGGGTGGATTCAAGCCGTGCCAGCACGTTGAGGACATGCTCGGCACTTACCCGCCCGGACGGTGGCGCATTCTCCAGCGCCAGTTCGACCGCCACCAGCACAGCCTCCAATCCGACTGTCGGTACGATGGCCAGCACTTGCGCCATCAGGCGATCACCCCCTGGCGCGCGCAACAGACCCCGGCGCAACTGCTGTAGCGCTTCGGGCAAATCCGCAAACGGTGCGCCGTTGCGCAAGGCGCCCGGCTTTCTTTGTACCAGCGGAATGTAGTGCTGCCAGTCGTAACCGGTCTGTCCTTCGGTACTTAGGCGCTCATGACGCGCCACGACAACATCATCGGCCACCAACAGCACCTCGCCCGGATACAGCCGGGCGCTGACGACTTGACCTGCCAACTCACAGGGTACCGAGTAGCGGTTCTTGGCCACCGATACCAGACAGGTGCTCGATACCCGCGCAGGTTTCTCGACATAGCCGTCAAACGGCTCGGGCATGGGCATCAGGTGCTCTCGCTCGTGCTCCAGCATCTCGGCCACGCTGAAGGCTTGATACTCGGGATGACGAAGCTCCTCCCACAGCGCCCGGCAACGCGCACCAAGCCAAGCATTGAGTTCGGCAAGCGAACCAAAGCGCTGTTTGCCCGCCTCCAACCAGATGCGCCGACGGCTGTCTTGCACGTTCTTCTCAACGACGCCTTTCTCCCAGCCGCTGGCAACATTGCAGAAGTCGGCATCAAACAAGTAGTGCGCGCACATCACCGCAAACCGGACATTGACCTGCCGACCTTTACCTTTCTTGACCTTGTCGACGGCGGTCTTCATGTTGTCGTAGATGCCTCGGCGCGCTACCCCGCCCAGCGCCGCAAACGAGCGTGTGTGCGCATCGAACAGCATTTCGTGACCTTGACCGGGGTAGGCGACCAGCCAGAACGCACGGCTCGCGCACAGTTTCAGGTGTGATGCCTGTAGCCGACGGTATACCCCGCCAATGACCAGCCCTTCTTTGCTCCAGTCGAACTGGAATGCTTCGCCCAGATCGAAGGCCAGCGGCACATAGGCCCGGCCCACCAAGGCTTGTCCCTTGGCCTGCCGCCAGGCTCGAATGAAGTCCGTCAGCCGACTGTAGCTGCCTTTATATCCCCAAGCCCTGAGTTCAGCGTACAGCGCCTTGGCCGTTCGCCTCTCATGCCTGGGTCGTCTGGCATCAACGCTCAGCATCTGCTCCAGCACCGGCTCGAACGCGCTAAGCTTGCCGGTAACCGCTCCCCGCCGGTAGCGCGGCTCAACTTCCGTGGACGCCTTCACCCACTTCTTGACCGTGTTGCGCGACAGCCCCGTGCGCCTCGCTATCTCACTCAACGGAATCCCGTCGCGAAAATACAGCCGCTTGACCTTCCCTATCATGTCCATGGTGATCACTCTGCTCACCTGCTGAAAAATTCAGCAGCGTAGTTGAACACCCTGGTCAATTTTGGGTCGGCATAACCCCGCTCAAATGGTCAGCTTTCGGTCGGCGCCAACACCTGGCCGATACCGGGGCCGGGCACCTATACTTTCGGTACTCTCTCCGTCACGCGGCGCTGCATGAATAGCAGGTAAATGGGACGACCCGCCTTCATGTCAGCCAACCCGACAGCGCCATCATGAACAGGTTTTTCCCGCCTCTCCTTCTACTGCCGCTCCTGCTCATGGCCTCGCCTGCCATGGCTGAAGCCTACAAGTGCCGTCAGCCCGACGGACGGATGGTCATCTCTGCCGAACCGTGCGCCGATGGCAGCAAGGAGGTGAAAGTGGTCCCGGGCGACCCGGTACCCGACGAGGTGCGCGAACGCGCGGAGCGTGAAGCGGAACGCATGCGCGAACAGGCCGAAAAGAATCTGAATACCCGCCGGGAAATAGAAAAACAGGAACAGCAGGCGCGCGAACGGGCCGAAATGCAGCAACCGCCCCCTCAGCCGGCAGTCGAACCGGTTTTTGTGCCGGTGCCGTATTACGTCGGCCCTGGCCAGATTCGGCCACCACGGCCCCGCCCACCCCCACCCACGCCAGGCAAACCCGGGAAACCGGACAAACCGACCGCACCCAAACAGCCGATTGGTAGCCGTGGGCGGTGAAACGCTGGCGGCATGGGCTGCGTGGCACGGTGAATTCGTGTTGTAAACGTCGTAGGTTGGAGTGAGCGAAGCGAAGCCCAACATGGGCTAAAGGCAGTTGGCGAAATTTTCGAAGGCTCCCAGATGCGGGCTAACCGGACGCGGCTGCCCGCAAAAATCGATTTCGCCGGGCTGGGCGACTCCGCCAGTAGGAGGCACGTCGGCCCAAATCAGGTCGAGAGAGGCTGCATCACGGAACAAGGCGCGTATCGGATGGTAGCCAAAATAAGCGGCAAGCCGACCGGCAATCCTGTTGTTCGCGCTTTCCAGCGTCGCGCCATCCGTCACGCGAATCCCGCCATCGAGCAGATTCCCGGCAAAGCGACCGCTCGTTTCAACGCCGCGCAGATCAATACCTGCTGTGTCGAGCAGGGTATTGTGAATGACCTGGCTATTTGCCGCCCGATTCAGATAAAAACCGGCATCGGAACAGAAAGCAAGGACATTGCCGTGCAATGCGCCGCCTTCCTGTTCCGTAATGCAACGGCGATCACGGCAGACAGAAGCACCGGTGCCGCCGCCACCGAGCGATAAGCCAATGCGCCGGCCTGGCTCTCCGCGCAATCGGTACTCGCACAGCACGAGATTGGATTCAAAGCGGTTATTTTGTCCAGAACCCTTGGCAAAACCACCGTAACTGGTTTGGTCGCCTCCGCGTTTGATGAAATCGGCAATCAGATTGCGCCGGATTTGCCAATTACTGGCGCCAACGAGATCGATCGGCGTCACCGGCTTATTCGTCCGGCGGGCATGGCTGGCCGTCAGGGAATTGCCTTCGATGACTCCGTTATCCGGGAAGCGCCCTTTCTCGCCATTGATCTTGATTTGCGCATTGAAATCTTCGATCCGGTTATTGCGGATTTTCACGCCATGCGCCGAACCGACAATGTGGAAAGCATGTTCGCAATAAGCATCATTTTCGCAAACCCCGCGCATTATCAGATTCTCGAAATGCCAGAAGGGCGCGCTGACATTGAAGCCTTCGAGCATGTCGAACTCCAGCGTGACTTCTCCCAATTGGTGTGCGGCAAGCGTGATGGGCGCCCCTTCGGCGCCGCCGCGCCGAACGTTGATGCTCTTGCCGTGAAAACGATAGACGCCGGGGAGAAACTCGATTCGATCGCCTGGCTGCGCCGCATCAAGTGCAGCTTGCAGCGCTTCTGGCCTGTCGACGAGAAACTTTGCCAGAGGCGTTTCTAGCCGAATGCTCTTTTGCGCGCCAGCCCAGGCTGGATATTCGAGCGCCGCGGCCAGTTCCGGACCGCGATCCAGCCATTGCAGCAGGGAGGTGATTTTATTGACGGGCGCGGTAATCAGCGACGAATGTCCTTCGCTTCTATGCGCCAGATAGAGTGCAAGAATTCGCGGCGAGACATCGACCTTGAGCAGAGCAGTCAGCATTGCCCCGAAAACCAGAGAGCCGATCAGCACAAGGGAAACAAACCAGCGCCAGCCTGTTCTCTCCCGCTGTTCTTGGGTACGCATCCGTTTAGCAAGCATTCAAGCTATTGAAGATTGAGCAGAGGATGTCATTCCGCGCAGCGCGAAGCGTAGCCGGGGAATCCACGCGCGGCATGATGCAACGGAGCGTGTGCAAAAGTGCCATCGGGGTCAGCATGTACGAAATTTAATCCGTTGATTCGTGCCGACGAATCACCAAAAGCATCGCTTTTGCTTTTCCAGGGTTGGCGCGTATGGGTCATTCCCCCACCACATCAACCCCCTCCGGCGGCACAAAGCGGAAGGTTGCCGCCGGCAACGCCGGGTTGCGCTCCAGGGCCGAGAAGCGGATCAGCGTTGTCTGCCCGAAACTGTCGCGCAATTCCATGGCTTTCAGATCGTCGCCAGCAAAGCCGAGGCGCACGAGTTCAAAACCGCTGTCGCCGGCTTTCGGCACGGCGTCGACCCAGAGCAGCCCGTCGCGCTCGCCAGCTTCGCTCAGGGTGAAATTGCGCTCCAGGTCGTTGCTGCCGGAAAGCAAGGCCGCCGGCGAGCCGCCAATGGCTTGGCCGACTTGGCGCACCGTGACCTGCTGCAATTCACTGTCGTAGATCCAGACTTTCTCGCCATCGCCGACCACCAGTTGCGGGTAGGGTTTGACGATTTCCCAGCGCAGCTTGCCGGGCCGGGCGATGCTGACCAAGCCGGAGGACTGTTGCGGCTTGCGCCCGCCCTGGGCGACTACCACCTGCGCGAACTCGGCCTTCAGCGTCTTGGTGCCGGCCAGAAAGCGGTGTAGGCGGTCCACCGCGCCAGCCTCGGCGAACAGCGGCAGAACGGCGAGCAGCGCCGCAGTGCCGCACGTGATCAGTCGTTTCATTCCATTTCCTTGCGCGCCAGCACTTCACGGCCACCGCGGCCATCCATGGCCGAGACCAGCCCGGCTTTTTCCATCGCCTCGATCAGCCGCGCCGAACGGTTGTAACCGATGCGCAAATGGCGCTGGACCAGCGAGATCGAGGCGCGACGGTTCTTCAGCACGATGTCCACGGCCTGGTCGTAGAGCGGATCGCTCTCGGCATCGTCACCGCCCTCACCGTTGCCGCTCCCTTCCTCGTCGTCGTTACCGGCGCCGGTCAGAACATCGGCTACGTATTCCGGCGCGCCGGTCGTTTTCAGGTACTCGACCACGCGATGCACCTCATCGTCGGTGACGAAGGCGCCATGCACCCGCGTCGGATAGCCGGTACCGGGCGCCAGGTAAAGCATGTCGCCCTGGCCGAGCAGCGCCTCGGCGCCCATCTGGTCGAGGATGGTGCGCGAGTCGATCTTGCTCGATACCTGGAAAGAAAGGCGGGTCGGAATGTTGGCTTTGATCAGACCGGTGATCACGTCCACGCTCGGACGCTGCGTCGCCAGCACCAAGTGGATGCCGGCAGCACGGGCCTTCTGCGCCAGACGGGCGATCTGTTCCTCGACTTTCTTGCCGACCACCATCATCAGGTCGGCCAGTTCGTCGATGATGACGACGATATACGGCATCGTCGACAACGGCTCCGGCGCCTCCGGCGTCAGCGACAACGGGTTCGGAATGTGTTCGCCCTTCTTGCCGGCTTCCTTGATCTTGCCATTGAGACCGGCAATGTTGCGCACACCCATCGCCGACATCAGCTTGTAGCGCTTTTCCATCTCGGTTACGCACCAGGACAGCGCGTTGGCCGCCTGCTTCATGTCGGTGACGACCGGCGCCAGCAGGTGTGGGATGCCCTCGTAGATCGACAGTTCGAGCATCTTCGGGTCGACCATGATCAGGCGCACGTTTTCCGGCTCGGACTTGTACAGCATCGACAGGATCATCGCGTTGACGCCGACCGACTTGCCCGAGCCGGTGGTGCCGGCGACCAGCAGGTGCGGCGTTTTGGCCAGATCGGCGACCACCGGCTGACCGCCGATGTCCTTGCCCAGGCACACCGTCAGCGGGCTGGTCATGTCGTTGTACGGCTTGCTGGAGATGATCTCGAAAAGCTTGACCATCTGCCGCTTCGGGTTGGGCAGTTCCAGCGCCATGCACGATTTGCCGGGCACCGTCTCGACGACGCGGATCGATACCATGGCCAGGGCGCGCGCCAAGTCGCGGGCGAGATTGACGATCTGCGCGCCCTTGACGCCGACCGCCGGTTCGATTTCGTAGCGGGTAATGACCGGGCCGGGCGTGGCTGCCAGCACCCTGACCTGCACGCCGAAATCGGCGAGCTTGCGTTCGATCAGGCGCGACGTGTATTCCAATGTCTCGGCACTGACCATCTCGGTCGCCGGCGGCGCCGGATCGAGCAGGTGCAACGGCGGCAGGATGCCGCCGGCCACGGCCTCGGGGAACAGCAGCGACTGCTTCTCGCGCTCGACGCGCTTTTCGGCTTTTTTCGACACCGGCACTTCGACCGGTACCGGCGTTTCGATGAGGATCGGCTCATGCAGTTCGCCCCGGCGCTTTTCCTCCTCGACCACAACTTCGCGCTGCTGCGCCACCTCGCGGCCGATGCGCCGGTCGCGCCAAGCCTCGATACGGCCGATCACCAGCCCGGCCAGCGCTTCGAGAAACTGGCCGAGGCGCTCAAAGGCCCACAGCCAAGACATGCCGGAAAAGACACTCCAACCGGCGGCCATGGCCATCAGCAGGAACAGCGTGGCGCCGGTATAGCCCAACGACTCGCCGAGCCAGCGGCTAACCTCGAGGCCGAGCATGCCGCCCGGGCTGAGCGGCAGTTCCGCCGGCAATGAATGAAAGCGCAGAGCCTCCAGCGCACAACTGGCGACCAGCAGAAAGACGAAACCGACCAGGGCAATGAACAGCGGCCGATGGTCGTCGAGCCCGTCCGCTTTGAGCCGGCGCACACCCCACCATACCGACATGCCGAGCAACACCACCCACCACCAGGCGGAAAGACCGAAGACATAGAGCATCAAGTCGGCCACCCAGGCACCGGCGCGGCCAGCCGGGTTGTGCAGGCTCTGCGTCACCACCGCATGCGACCAGCCCGGATCGTCGCGATGAAAGCCCCATAAAGCCAGGATCAGGAACAGCGTGACGGCACCGACGCCGAGCCAGCGCGACTCCTGCAACAGGGTACCGATCTTGTCCGGCAGGGGGCTCGCCCCCCGTTCCAAGGTTCTACCCACGACCTTCTTCATGAACCCAGGATCACCACCAGGTCGCCCTCGGTAGCAATGTAGCCGCTCAGTTCGAGATCGCGCATGACCTTGCTGACCATTTCGCGCGAGGCGCCGATCATGCGCGCCATATCCTGCTTCGAGATTTTCTTCTTGACCACACGCCGGCCCTCCTCCACGACCGACACGTCGAGCAGCAGGCGGGCAACCCGGCCGTAGACATCGAGCAGAGCCAGGCTCTCGATCTTGCGATCGGCCTCGCGCAGGCGGCGGACGAGAATCTGCATCAGCCTCTGGGCGACCAGGAAATTGTCCTGCAGGCAGCGCTGGAAGGCGTCCTTGCCGAGCACCAGCAATTCGCAGGGCTCGCTGGCGACGACGCTAGCTGAACGCGAACTGCCGTCGATCAGGCCCATTTCACCGAACGACTCACCCGGACCAAGCCAGGCGAGAATGATCTCGCGCCCTTCCTCATCGGTATTGGTCACCTTGGCGCGGCCGGTGAGCAGAATATAGAGGAAATCGGTCGCTTCCCCAGCGCGCACCACGAAAGCGCCGCGCTCGACGCGGCGGCGGCCGCACACCTTGGATAGCTTTTCCAGTTCAAATTCGCTCAGCCCGGAAAACAGCGGCACATTGCGCAGCACGACCAGGCTCAAGCCATATTGATTCGTCGGCATAAATCATTTTCCGTTCATGGGGTTATGAATTAATTATAAACCGCTTTCGTAGACGAAGCGGCAAGGTGGAGAAAACCACGGGTGCCGCGGCAAGGCTATAATTTTTCCTTCGATCAACCCAGAGGAACGTCATGTCCGCATCGTCCCGCCATAACCCCCTCATCATCCTCGGTTCCGGCCCGGCCGGCTACACCGCTGCCGTCTACGCCGCCCGCGCCAACCTGAAGCCGGTACTGATCACCGGTCTCGCCCAGGGCGGCCAACTGATGACCACGACCGAGGTCGACAACTGGCCAGCCGACGCCGACGGCGTCCAAGGCCCCGAGTTGATGGCGCGCTTCGAAGCCCATGCCCGGCGCTTCGACACCGAGATCATCTTCGACCAGATTCAGACAGCCCGCCTGAGCGAGCGGCCGTTCACGCTGGTCGGCGATGCCGGTAGCTATACCTGCGACGCGTTGATCATCGCCACCGGCGCCTCGGCCCAGTACCTCGGCCTGCCCTCGGAAGAAAAATTCGCCGGCAAGGGCGTCTCCGCCTGTGCCACCTGCGACGGCTTCTTCTACCGCAACAAGCCGGTCGCCGTCGTCGGCGGCGGCAACAGCGCCATCGAAGAAGCGCTGTACCTGGCCAACATCGCCAGCCACGTGACGCTGATCCACCGCCGGGACAAGTTCAGGGCCGAAAAGATCATGCAGGACAAGCTGTTCGAGAAGGAAAAGGCCGGCAAGATCACGATCCACACCAACCACACGCTCGACGAGATTCTCGGCGACGACTCCGGCGTCACCGGCCTGCGCCTCAAGAGCACGCAGGACGGCAGGTCGCGGCAGGTAGATGTGCACGGGGTCTTCATCGCCATCGGCCACAAGCCGAACACCGACATCTTCGCCGGCCAATTGGAAATGGAAAACGGCTACCTGGTAACCCAGGGCGGCCGTAACGGCAACGCCACGCAAACCAGCATTCCCGGCGTCTTCGCGGCTGGCGACGTGCAGGACCACATTTACCGCCAAGCGTGCACCTCGGCCGGCACCGGCTGCATGGCGGCCCTGGACGCCGAGCGTTACCTCGACCAAGCGGGCTGACTCCCCGGCGCGGCGTGATCGACCCGGACGACCTGGCCGCCTTCCATGCGGCAGTGGCCGGCAGCCGGCCGCTGCCCGACTCCGGCCGTATCCAGCGCCAGCCGCATCCGCCGCCGCCACGGCCGTTGCAACACTTGGCCGACGAACAGGCGGCACTACGGGAAAGCCTGCACGGGGCGATCGGCCTGCAGGACCGGCTCGAAGGCGGCGACGAACCGCATTATCTGCGTGCCGGCTTGGCCGCCAGCGTATTGCGCGACTTGCGCCGTGGCCGCTGGGTGGTCCAGGACGAGATCGACCTACACGGCCTCAACCGCGACAGTGCCCGCCAGTTGCTCGGCAGCTTCCTGGCTGAGGCGCTGCAACACGGCTTGCGCTGCGTGCGGGTGGTGCACGGTAAAGGGCTGCGCTCGCCGCAAAAGACTTCGGTCCTGCGCCAACTGGTGCGCGGCTGGCTGGCCCAGCGTGACGAAGTGCTCGCTTACTGCCAAGCCCGGCCGCACGATGGCGGCGAAGGGGCGCTGATCGTGCTGCTACGCGCCGGCAAAAAACCCAGGGCGGCGTAGCCTCAATATTCCCGCACGAAATACGAAAACCTGGGGAATCTCTGAATAGCTCCCGCGAGTTGTCGCGCCTGGATTCGGGATGGGATGCGAGGCGCAAAGCGCAGCCATAGCGGTGCTATGGCGAGCATTTGCAACGCCGCAGACCACCCGAAGCCGGGATGCGACAGCCGTGAGGGGTTGTTCAGAGCTTCCCTATCTGCGCCGAAGTTGCGGGGATGCCCCGTGGCAACGCATCAGTATTTCACCTGCACGCGATAGGTCTGCGTGGTTTTCCCTTCCGCCGGTACGGCGATTTTCCAGACCGCCGTATTGCTCGTCGCTTTCTCATGCGGATGGCTGGCATTCAGCATCTTCCAGTCGGCGGGGATGGGTTCTTGCACCGTGACGGTGACGGCTTCCTTGCGGGCATTCTTGAGCACGATTTCGTAGGCGCTCTCGAACAAGGCGTTGCCCTTGGCCGGGTTGGGCAGTCTCTTGAAATCGGTCTGTTTCTTGTCCGCCGTCACGTCGAAGGATTCGCCCAGTTTGAGACGGATTTTTTCGTTCTTGGGCGTGTGGTCGATACGGTCCTCGCCGACGAATTGCGCGTTGCCCGCGCCGTCCTTTTTGTAAACGCGGATCACGCCCTTGGGCAGCGGCATCCCGAGACGGGCGCTTTCCTTGTTGTCGAATTCGATATAAACGGCGACCTTCATTTTCTGCCCGAGATCGCCATAGCTGGAAGCGTAGTAATAATCCCGGCCTTGCAGCAGCAGCTCCTTGCGTGCCGGCACCTGGCTCGCCGAGAGCAGCGCCACTTGCTTGGTCTGGTTTTCACCGATGGTGGTGGGTCGATCCAGCGTGTAGAGGTGGTATTCGAGCAGTGATTCTTCGGCCATGGGCGCCGGCGCGGCTGCCGGAGCAGGCACCATCGCTCTCATCTCTCTCGCTGCGAAGCGGATTTCATCTCGCACGCGATTCACGTCACCGGCCACCAGTTGCAGTTTGGCGTTGCGGTACGTGGCACCGCTGGTGTTGGTCAGCGTCACCCAGCCGGAAAGATCGAGTTTGTCGTCCGCCGCATTCAGTTCGGCCACGTAGTCGGCCTTCCAGCCCAGGCCGCCGGAGAGATAGCTGAGTTCCACGTCCTGCTGGTTCGCGCCGCTGTTGTTGAGCAGCATCGCCAGCGTCGGGCGGTCGCGCAGGTTGGGCGGGACATCGCTGTAAACGATGCGGCCGGGAACACCGGTTTCGATGTGGTCGCCGATCTTCAGCACCACGCCGTTATTGGCGGCCAGCACTTGCGCCTGTTCCGTGGTTTCGGCGCCCGTGGTCGGGTGCGTTTTCACGATGCCCACGGCTTTGCCGACATATTTCTCCAGCAGTTTTTGCGGCGTCAGCAAATCGAAATCGAAATTCTGCTCGACCACCGCGAGTTTGCCGGGCTGGCTCAAGCTGCGCAGCAGCGCGGTTTCCGGACGCATTTTCGCGCTCACGTCGCGGAAGGCCAGCGCATTCGCGCCGCCACCCAGCGTGACTTTGCGCTGATCCTTGATGAGCGCGAGATCCTGGTTGTAGATCGTTACCGCGACGCTTTGCTGGTCGTCCAGCGTACTGCGTATTTCTTCGGCATGGGCGGGCGCAGCGAAAGCGGCGACGATCAGGAGCGGGAGAATACGGCAGCTTGGCATCGAAAAACCCTTTCATGGAAAACCGGAAACGCTCGGCCCGGCCAGCAAAGCTGGCCGCGCGACATCGGGCCGGAAAAGCTTCAATCGAGATAGAAGGTAATCGTGGTAACCACCCGGACGTCTTTTTCCAGAGTCCTCGTGTCTCCATACTCTTCGCCGACATCACGGATATTGAAACCGCCCTGCTGCGCATTCTGGATTCCACCCACCTTGACGCCGGCATCGGCCGCGAATTCAGTCGCCGCGATGCGGGCGTTGGTCGTGGCTTCCTTGACCATCTCGGGCTTGATCGCATTGAGTTGGGTGAAGTGATAGGCGGGCGGGTTGTTCTGGATGTCGAGCCCTTGCGCGATCAGCTTGTTAAGCTTGGCTCGCACGTCCGCCACAAGACGAACCTTGTCCGTTTCCACCTCGATTGATCCGACCAGAAGGTACTTTTCTTCAACGAGCTTCTGATCGTTGTCACGAAGCTCTCTCTTGTGATAGTCGATGACGCCCGGAGAAACCTCCGACTTGTCAAAGCCGCTATCGATGAGTAACTGGACAATCTGCGCCTGATCGGCCTCTGACTTTTCATACAGTTTCGAGACTTGAGCTCCCCCTGACCCCGAAACCGTGTACTGGATTTTCCAATAGGCGCGATCCGCTTCGACACGCCTTTCGGCAAGCCCTTTGACCTCCGCGACGTTGATCCCCACTTTGGCTTTGTAAAGCGTATGACCTATGAAATAACCGGCAGCCGCTATGCCAACCGCAAGAACCGACGCGGGCAAAACCATGCTGCAACGAGCGATGCTGTTCATTCTGCCCCCTGATGATCATTCCATGTTAACGCGGCCTTTGCCGGCTCAGCGCCCAAACAGGCGAGCCAACAGCCCCTTCTTCTTCGACCGCTCCTCCAGTTCGTGCAGCATGTCGTCTCCCATCTTGTCCTTGTAGCCCCGCTTCGTCCGCAGGTAGGCATGCACACTGTCGACGTAGGCGTGATCCTCGCTGCGAATATGAGAAAACAACCAGCGCGAAAGGAGGGTAAGTAGCTCGTCGATAACATCCTCGCCAGCGTTGAAGCGATTTTTGAACTCGACCACCCGGCGCACGAATAGCTCATGCACCCGCCTATGCGCTTTTGTAAACTCGTAGCCGGCGCTTTCCAGCATGCCTTCCTCAAAGGTGAAGTGCGAGGCGGTGTAATCCACCATTTCTTCAATCACCTCGCCCACGCCCTGGCGATTACCCATTTTCTGCGATTTATACAACCGGTTGATGTAGTCGACGATGCGCTTATGCTGGTTGTCGATCTCGGCAATTCCCGTATCCAGATCGGAACTCCACTTCAATATCGCCAAGATGCCCCCCTGTAACCAGACATAATAAATCGAACAGAATTATAACAGCCCATAGAATTCAGACAGCATGCCGCATTTGTCATTGCGGCGCGGTGAGGGTTGTCAGATCGCACCCCCGCTACTCGGCGTCCTTCTGCAACGCCTTGCGGTACACCTCGGCATCCTGGATCCCGGTCCAGCCGGTGCCGCCGTCTTTATCGGACAGATGCAGGCCGGAATGGATGCTGGAGAGGTGAAAAATTTCCACCGCCACGTCGTCGGGAAAACCCTGGCGGTCGGAACGATCGGTAACCATCAGCTCGTTGAAATAGGCATCCAGTTCCGGCTTGCCCCAGATACTGACGATCTTGCCGAGAATGCGCGGAAAGGAAGCCTCGAGCCGGCTCGGGTAATACTGCTGCGCATCGTTGCCGAGAAAAGCTTTCAACTGTTCGCGCCAAGCGGCGACATCCGCCACGCCCGGTTGTTCCATGGCCTTCTCCTCCGGCCGTCAGATGGCCGCTTCGTTGGTTTCGCCGGTACGGATGCGGACTACCTGTTCGACCGGCATGACGAAAATCTTGCCGTCGCCGATCTTGCCGGTATGCGCGGCCTTGACGATGGCTTCGATGGCGGCGTCGACATGATCGTCGTTGACCACGATCTCGATCTTGATCTTGGGCAGGAAATCGACGACATACTCGGCGCCCCGGTACAACTCGGTATGCCCCTTCTGCCGCCCGAAACCCTTGACCTCGGTGACCGTCAGGCCGGTAATCCCGATTTCCGACAGCGCTTCGCGGACTTCGTCGAGCTTGAAGGGCTTGATGATGGCTTCGATCTTTTTCATGGTCATTCCTTGCGTGGACTTCTTAAAATTCGTCGCGGTAGCGGTTGGTAATAGGATAACGCCAATCCTTGCCAAAACCGCGCGGCGTGATGCGAATGCCGACCGGCGCCTGGCGCCGTTTGTACTCGGCCATGCGCAAGAGGCGCACGACGCGCCGTACCGCTTCCTCCGGCAGGCCGGCGGCGATGATCTCGCGCGGGCTGCGGTCCTCTTCCATGTAGGCGCGAACGATGGTGTCGAGCACCTCGTAGGCCGGCAGCGAATCCTGGTCGACCTGGTCCGGCCTCAGTTCGGCCGACGGCGGGCGGCTGATGATGTTGTCCGGGATCACCGGCGAAATGCCGTTGCGGTAATGTGCCAGGCGATATACCAGCGTTTTGTAAACGTCCTTGATCACCGCGAAGCCGCCAGCCATGTCGCCGTACAGCGTGCAGTAGCCGACCGCAATCTCCGACTTGTTGCCCGTCGTCAGGACCAGCGCCCCGGTCTTGTTGGACAGCGCCATCAGCAGGTTGCCGCGGATGCGCGCCTGGATATTCTCCTCGGTGGTGTCCTCAGTGGCCGTGACTCGCAGGTCGGCGAACAGCGGGTCGAGCATGGCGGCATAGGTCCGCATGGCCGATTCGATGGCGATCTCGTCGTAGCGCACGCCGAGCTGGCGCGCCATCTCGCGCGAATCGTCAAGGCTCATCCGCGCCGTGTAGGGCGACGGCATCATTACCGCCCGCACCTTGTCGGCGCCCAGTGCATCGACGGCGACGCACAGCGTCAAGGCCGAATCGATGCCGCCGGAAAAACCGACGATGACGCCGGGAAAACCATTCTTACCAACGTAGTCACGCACGCCGAGAACCAGGGCGCGATAAGCCTCGGCCTCAAGCGGCAGCTCTGCCGCGAGATCGGCCGAATGCAACTCGCCGGCGCGGAAATCGACGATGCCCAGCGCCTCCTCGAACTGCGGCAAGCGCATGCGCACAATCTGTCCGGCGTCGAGGGCGAAGGAAGCCCCATCGAACACCAGTTCGTCCTGGCCGCCGACCAGATTGCAGTAGATGGCGGCAATGCCGCAGGCGGCGACCCGCTCACCGAGCGCTTGGCGGCGATCGTTCTGCTTCCCCAGATGGCAGGGCGAGGCGTTGAGCACCAGCATCAACTCGGCGCCAACGTCAGCCGCCGCCTCGAAGGCGCCCTCCTCCCAGACATCGGCGCAGATATTGATGCCACAGCGCACGCCGCCGAGCGTGACGACGCAGGGCGCATCGCCAGCCGCAAAATAGCGGCGTTCGTCGAAGACCTCGTAATTGGCCAGGTGATTCTTGCGACAAACCGCCGTGCAGCAACCGTTCTCGATGACGCTGGCGGCGTTATAGCAAAGTCCGTCGGCTTCCAGCGGATGACCGACGACCAGCGCAATGTCGCCAACGCGCCCGGCCAGCTCGGCGAGCGCCTGAGCGCAGGCGCGGTAGAAATCCGGGCGCAGCAGCAGGTCTTCCGGCGGATAGCCGCACAGGGCCAGCTCCGGCGTCAGCAGCACCTGGGCGCCGCACGCCCTGGCCTCGGCGGCGCACCGGACAATGCGTTCGACGTTACCCGTCAGGTCGCCGACGGTGGCATTGAACTGGGCAACGGCGATACGCATGGGATCGTTGGATCAGTAGTTCGGCTTGTCCTTGGCGTCGTTGTAGCGCCGAACGCCGTCCATGATTTCCTTGCGGGCGGCGTCGACGCCTTCCCAGCCGCTAGTTCTGACCCATTTACCGGGTTCCAGATCCTTGTAATGCTCGAAGAAGTGAGCGATCTGCCGGCGCAGCAGTTCGGGCAAATCTTCAACCGACTCCACATCCTTGTACAACACCGTCAGCTTTTCCACTGGCACGGCCAGCACCTTGGCATCCGCGCCGCCTTCGTCGGTCATCTGCAACTGGCCGACCGGACGGCAACGGACGACGACGCCCGGCTGCAACGAAAACGGCGCGACGACCAGCACGTCGACCGGGTCGCCGTCACCGGCGATGGTGTGCGGGATGTAGCCGTAATTGCAGGGGTAGTTCATGGAAGTGGACATGAAACGATCAACGAAAATCGCCCCGCTTTCCTTGTCGACTTCGTATTTGACCGGTTCCGCATGGGCGGAAATTTCGATGATGACGTTGAAATCATCGGGCAGGGATTTGCCGGAAGGAACGCTATTGAGGGCCATATTCGAGTCTCTGTGTCTGGGTTGGGGAACAAATGATTATACCGCCACGCCGGACGCTGAGTCTCTCCGTGGTCACTGCCAGGCGGCGAGAAACTCCCGCCAGTGCGGCGCGTCGATGCGGGCCAGTTGCGCCTTGACGAAGTCGATTTCGGCCGCTTCCTCGGCCGCCGTCAATTCGCCGCGCAGGCGGCGGAAGCGGTTATAGAGCATATAGGTATTGACCACGTCGGTCTCGCAATAATCGCGGATCGCCGCCGCCTGCCCCGTCTGCCAGGCCTCCCATACCTTGCCGCCATCCATGCCAAGCTTGCCGGGAAAGCCGAACAGCTTGGCCAGATCATCGAGCGGCGCATTGGCGCGTGGGTTGTATAAGGCCAGCAGATCCATCAAATCGAGGTGGCGGGTGTGGTAGCGGCTGATGTAATTATTCCATTTGAAGTCGCGCGAATCGGCGTAGTCGCCATCACCCAAATCCCAGTAACGCGGCGCTGAAACGCCATGCAACATGCCCCGGTAATGCAGCACCGGCAGATCGAAACCGCCGCCATTCCAAGACACGATCTGCGGCGTGAATTTCTCGATGCCGTCGAAAAAGCGCTGGATGATCGCCCCCTCGCCCAGTTCCGGCTCGGCCAGCGACCACACCTTGAAGCCCTCACCGGTACGCAGAACGCAGGAAATGCTAACCACCCGCTGCAAATGCAGTTGCAGAAAATCACTGCCGGTTTTGGCCCGGCGCTGCTGAAAGGCCAGCTCGGCCACCTCGGCATCGGAGAGTTCGGCCGGCAGATCGTTGAGCCGACGCAGACCGGCGACGTCGGGAATGGTTTCGATGTCGAAAACGAGGACGGGTTTCATGCTGCATTTTTTCCCAAAAAGCCCGTGCCAACTGCGCTGGTGACCAGCGCGGGGCCATTCGGCCCGATGCCCGGATAACCGACGGCGATGCCGTCCGGGACTCCACAGTCAGGCATTACGGCTATAGAGCGGAGATAAATTCTTCGGGCGTGACATTCGCCTGGCGGAGAATACCGACCAACGTCCCCACTTTGACTTCATTGTGCATCGGCACGACGCAACTGCTGGAACCGCGGCGCATCATGACGTGACTGCCCGATTGGCGGAGTCGTTCAAAACTTTCCAGCGCACGCAGGACAGCCATGCCAGAGACGCGCGGCAGTTTAGGCATGAGCAGGAACGCTGAAGGTCGTAACCAGCGGATGACCGGGTATCTGCATTGGAAACTCGGACAGATAAAGCGCCGTCGCCTCTTGCAGGTTGGCGATGGCCTCCTCGATGGTTTCGCCTTGCGTCGTCGTACCTGTCTCGGGGTTCAGGGCGACGTAACCGCCTTCTTCGGCAGGGGTCAGCACTGCGGTTAATTCCATGCTCGTTGCTCCCAATGAAAAAGCTGATTGTCGCTCATTCCCTTGCTGGTGACGCCCAAGCTGACAAACGCTAAACAGCCAACAGCTATCCCCGGCCTCACGCCGGAAAAACCCCGGTCGACAAATAACGGTCACCGCGATCGCAGATGATGCTGACGATGACCGCGTTTTCCAACCTCTGCGCCAGACGCAGCGCAACAGCAACAGCGCCGCCGGAGGAGATGCCGGCGAAAATGCCTTCCTCGACAGCCAGCCGGCGGGTCATCGCCTCGGCTTCGGCCTGGCTGACGCACTCGATGATATCGACATATTCCGGAGTGTAGATTTTCGGCAAATAGGCTTGCGGCCATTTGCGGATGCCGGGAATCTGGCTGCCCTCCTCCGGCTGGCAGCCGACTACCCGGATAGCTGGTTTTTTTTCCTTGAGGAAGCGGGCAGTACCTATGATGGTGCCTGTGGTGCCCATGCTGGAGACGAAATGGGTGAGGCGACCATCGGTATCGCGCCAAATTTCCGGGCCGGTGCCTGCGTAATGCGCCAGCGGGTTATCCGGGTTGGCGAACTGGTCGAGGATGATGCCCCGGCCTTCGCTGCGCATTTTCTCGGCAACGTCGCGCGCCAGTTCCATGCCGCCCTCTTTCGGCGTCAGCACCAGTTCGGCCCCGTAGGCGCGCATGCTCTGGCGGCGCTCGACGCTCTGGTTCTCGGGCATTACCAGAATCATCCGATAGCCCTTGATGGCCGCGACCATGGCCAGGGCGATGCCGGTATTACCGGAAGTCGCTTCGATCAGCGTGTCGCCCGGCTTGATGTCGCCCCTGGCCTCGGCGCAGGCGATCATCGCCAGCGCCGGCCGATCCTTGACCGAGCCGGCCGGATTATTGCCTTCCAGCTTGGCGAGCAGGATATTGCCGCGCCGTTCATTGTCAGAACCAGGCAGGCGCGCCAAACGCACCAGCGGCGTATTGCCGACGAAATCTTCCAGCGTTTTAAACATGCTGATGCAACCACTCGACGTACTGGGCAACGCCCTCCTCCACCGTCGCCATCGGCGCGGCGTAACCGGCGGCGCGCAGACGGCTCAGGTCGGCCTGGGTGAAGGCTTGGTACTTGCCTTTCAGCGCCTCGGGAAAGGCGATGTATTCGAGCAGACCTTGCGCCCGCAACTCGGCCAGCGTCAGCGCCGCCTCGCCGCGCGCCCGGCGGCAGCCGTTGACGGCAGCAACGGCGACATCGTTGAAGCTCTGCGCCCGGCCGGAGCCGAGATTGAAGATGCCAGATTTTTCGGGATGGTCGAGAAAGAACAGATTGACCTTGGCAACGTCGCCGACAAAAACGAAATCGCGCATCTGGCCGCCGTTCTCGTAGCCGTGCGAGCCTTCAAACAGCTTGACCTTGCCCTCGGCCTGGAACTGGTTGTAGTGATGGAAGGCGACCGAAGCCATGCGCCCCTTGTGCGTCTCGCGCGGGCCATAGACATTGAAGTAGCGAAAGCCGACGATCTGCGACGACGGCCCCTTGGCCAGCCGCTGGCGGACGATCTGGTCGAACAGGAACTTGGAATAACCATAGACATTGAGCGGCCCTTCATACTGCCGCTCCTCGCGGAAAACGCTGGCCGCGCCGTAGGTCGCCGCCGACGAGGCGTAGAGAAACTGCACATCCTGATCCAGACACCAGTCGAGGAGGATGCTCGAATAGCGGAAATTGTTTTCCATCATGTAGCGGCCATCCGTCTCCATCGTGTCGGAGCAGGCCCCCTCATGGAAAATGGCCTCGACCTCGCCATCGAAATGCCCAGCCTGGATGCGCTCGATGAAATCGTGCTTGTCGAGGTAATCGGCGATGTCGCAGTCGATCAGGTTCTTGAACTTGTCGGCCTTGGTCAGATTATCGACGGCGATGATGTTGCTCACACCGCGCTCGTTGAGCGCCTTGACGATATTGGCCCCGATGAATCCGGCGGCGCCGGTGACGATGGTGTACATGCGGTTTCCTTAGAGCAGTTTTGGCTCTGTCGTGTACTTTTGCGCCGCCGCCCTCAAGTAGCCCTCCCCCCGCAAGCAGAGGAGGGAGTCGGCTCCTTCCCCTGCCCCCATCGGAGACGGGGGAAGGTTGGGATGGGGGCTAGCTTCGCTTCTAATTTTCAGATAATCGTTCAGAAATAATCCGATGCTGACCCATTAATCATGCGCTATCGAATAGTGCGTATGCATGTCGCAGTGCCTTTGAAAGGGTTATTCTTGGAAAATATGTCGCAGACCATGTCGCTCTCTTCTACGCTGACGCCCAAGGTGAGCATACGGATTTCACGCTGCCTGCCACCTCCGGAGACGCTGAGGTAGGCTACAGAAGCTGGCACATTGTCAAACAATTTAGCGTATCGAGGAGGCAATTCCGATTTGCATTCCGATGACTTCGCAACCCATCGTAATTTAAGGTTTGGCGAAGCTTTCTGAAAGCCATCCTGTATATTCTTTGAGTATTTCTTGCATTCCGCTTCGTCGATAGTCTTGATAAAAATTACCGACTCAATGCTTCTGTTCGAAAAGTCTATTGTCATGCGATTTTCAGCATATACAGGATTGTCGATCACATCGGGATTCTGTATGGACTGTCGTAGAAAAAATGCGCCACCAACAATGCATATAATGATAATGAAATTTTTCACCAATTAACTCCATTCGGCTTATAAATAAAATTTCGATAGGCAATTTTGATTGGTCAAAAGTGGTCAGCTTCGCATTGTTTTCAATCATCTTCATAAATAAAGTCGATGCCACCCCCAATAACCCAGGTTAATATGATTTCTTACTACATAACCGAAAGGGGTCGGCTTCGGATTACTTTCAGCTATTGAACTGCGACAAATTCATTTTCACGCCGCCCCATGCAGCGATGACATCATCGGGCAGAGGTTCGTCAAAATTATCGGCAATCCGTATTCTGCCTTTGAGTCCGCCAAAGCGCCGGGCAACTTTTTTCCGCTCGATGGGCACCAGAAGCGCCGCCGGAACGCCCGCTTTGGCGATCACGATTTCCTCGCCACTCGCAACCGCTTCAACGAGCCGCGAGAACTGGGTTTTTGCTTCGTGAATGTTCAGGGTTTGCATGACCGTTGCCTGAGATTGATTTCAACTTGATCCAAGTTAGTCCATGCTGGAGAGCAAGACAAGCCCGCGCAGGTCGGGATAAATACAGTCACATTCCCCCGCAATCAGGCGGCAGCGAAAGACGGGGCGCGGGTTGCCGGGGCATGGCGGCCGGAAATCAAATGGCATTGGCTATTTCTTCGCGGGTAACGACGGCCGTCCCCAGCTTGCCGACGACGATGCCGGCGGCGATGTTGGCAACGCGGATGGCCTCGGCCCAGTCGGCCCCGGCAGCGACCATGACGGCCAGCGTGGCGATGACGGTGTCGCCGGCGCCGGAGACGTCGAATACTTCCCGCGCCTGCGCCGCCTGGTGGTGCGTCTCGCCGTCGGCAAAGAGGGTCATGCCCTCCTCGCTGCGCGTCACCAGCAGGGCCTCGATGCCGAGTTCGCCGCACAGCCGGCGGGCCTTGTCGGCCAGTTCTTCCTCGCTGCGCCAAGCGCCGATGACCTGTTTCAATTCGGCGCGGTTGGGCGTGATTACCGTTGCCCCGGCGTAACGCGACCAGTCGTCGCCCTTCGGGTCGACCAGCACCGGCTTGGCAGCGGCATGGGCGATGCGGATCATCTCGGCAATATGGGTCAGGCCGCCCTTGCCGTAGTCGGAGAGCACCACCACGTCGGCATCGGCGACGCGGCGTTCGAAATCGGCCAGTTTGGCGAGCAGGATTTCGTGCGACGGCGGCGTTTCGAAATCGATGCGCAGCAACTGTTGCTGGCGGCCGATCACGCGCAGCTTGACGATGGTTGCCAAGTCATCATCGACATGCAGGCCGGCGTCGATCATTCCTTCGTCTAGCAGGCGGGCCAGGCTGCGCCCGGCATCGTCGTCGCCGACCACCGACAGCAGCGCCGCTACCGCCCCCAGCGAGACGGCATTGCGCGCCACGTTGGCGGCGCCGCCGAGGCGCTCTTCCTGGCGCTCGACCTTGACCACCGGCACCGGCGCCTCCGGCGAAATGCGGTCGACCTCGCCGAACCAGTAGCGGTCGAGCATCACGTCGCCGACAACCAGCAGGCGTACCTGGGCGATCTTCTCCAGCATGAATCAACGTCCGATGGCGAAGTACTCGATGCCCATGTCGCGCACGAATTTCGGCTCGTAAAGATTGCGGCCGTCGAAAATGACCGGATGCTTCAACGTCTGCTGGATGACAGCGAAATCCGGGGCGCGGAATTCCTTCCATTCGGTGACGATGATCAGCGCATCGGCCCCGGCCAGCGCCGCCATCGGCTGTTCGGCGTAGTTGAGGCGCGGCTCGTCGCCGAGAATGCGCTGTGTTTCGTGCATGGCCACCGGGTCGTAGGCGGTGACCGTGGCGCCGGCGGCGAACAGGTCGGCCAGCAGTTCGCGGCTGGGCGCTTCGCGCATGTCGTCGGTATTGGGCTTGAAGGACAGCCCCCACAGCGCGAAATGCCGGCCCGTCAAATCGCCGAAGCGGCGCTTGATCTTGCCGGTCAGCACATGTTTCTGGGCATCGTTGGCTTCCTCGACGGCATTCAACACTTTGAGGCGGATGCCGGCATCGTCCTCGGCCGTCTTGATCAGCGCCTTGACGTCCTTGGGGAAACAGGAACCGCCGTAGCCGCAGCCGGGATACAGGAAGTGATAGCCGATGCGCGGATCGGCGCCGATGCCCTGACGCACCATCTCGATGTCGGCGCCGAGCACCTCGGCCAGATTGGCCAGTTCGTTCATGAAGCTGATGCGCGTTGCCAGCATGGCGTTGGCTGCGTATTTGGTCAGTTCGGCGCTTTTGATGTCGGTGACGATCAGACGTTCGTGATTGCGCTGGAAGGGCGCATACAAGGTGCGCATTAGGTCGATGGCCTGCTCGTCCTCGGCGCCAACGACGATGCGGTCGGGCCGCATGAAATCATCGACGGCCGCCCCTTCCTTGAGGAATTCCGGGTTGGAGACGACGCTGAAGGGGATGTCGACACCGCGTTTCTGCAACTCGTCCTGCAAGGCTGCCTGGACCTTGGCCCCGGTGCCGACCGGCACCGTGCTCTTGTCGACCACCACCTTGTAGTCAGTCATCAGCCGGCCGATATTGCGCGCCGCCGCCAGCACGTATTGCAGATCGGCCGAGCCATCCTCATCCGGCGGCGTGCCGACGGCGATGAACTGGACGACGCCGTGGCGCACCGCCCGCTCGACGTCGGTGGTGAAATGCAGCCGCCCGGCGGCGGCATTGCGCCGCACCATGTCCTGCAAACCGGGTTCGTAGATGGGAATGCCGCCGGCTTCGAGAATACGGATTTTCTCCGGGTCGATGTCCAGACACAGCACGTCATTGCCGACTTCGGCCAGGCATGCGCCACTGACCAGGCCGACGTAGCCGCTGCCAACAACAGTGATCTTCATGGGAATTCCTACAGGGTTTGATCGAATTCTTCGCTGCGACGCGGCGGATAAGTTTCCCAACCGCCGCAAGCCGGGCAACGCCAGTAGAACTGGCGGGCCTTGAAACCGCAATTATCGCACCGATAGCGCGACAGCCGCTGGGTATACCCTTGGATGATGGTCTTGGCCAGATCGAGGTCGGGACGAAGCTCCGGCGCGACCAGCGGCAGACGCGCGCTCATCAGTTTTTCCAGGCCAAGCAGGGTCGGATTGCGCTGCAACTCGGCGCGCACTAGACGGTAGGCCGCGTCAGTACCCTCGTTCTCGAGGACCAGTTGATAAACGACGTCGAGCAGATCGAGCGAAGGATAGCCTTCGAGATAACCGCTGAGCAGCGCGATGCCTTCGTCGCGGCGATCCAGCTTGCGGTAGGTGTCGAGCAGGCGCTGGGCAACCAGCGCCAGATAGGCCGGATCCTGTTGCTCGATCCGCTGCCAGGCCTCGATGGCCGCCTGCGGCTTGCCTTCCTGCAGCAGCAGGTCACCCTGCAACAGGCTGGCGCGCACGCACTTGCGATTCTGCTGCATCGCCAATTCAAGGTAGCCCCGTGCCGAGTCGGGCTTCGAGCGCATGATCTCGCCGGCCGCCAGTTCGCAATAAAACTCGGCCACCTCCTGCTGTGAGGCGACGTCCGGCAGTTCGCGCGCCAATTCCACAGCCTTCAGCCATTCCTTCTCGACCTGGTAGATTTCCAGCAGGTTGCGCTTGGCATGCTCCTCGAAAGCGGTGCCGAGCAGCTTGTTGAAAATTTCCTCGGCGCGGTCGAGCAGGCCGGCCTTGAGGAAATCCTGGCCGAGTTCGGCCAGCGCATGTAGGCGCACCCCGTCGTCGAGGTCGGGCCGGTCGATCAAATTCTGGTGCATGCGGATCGCCCGCTCCGTCTCGCCCCGGCGGCGGAACAGGTTGCCAAGGGCGAAGTGCAGTTCGACGGTCTGCGAATCAACCTTGGCGACTTCGAGAAAGGAATCGATGGCCTTGTCCGGCTGCTCGTTGAGCAGGAAATTCAGGCCCTGGAAATAAGAACGCGGCAGCACCCGCGATTCATGCACCACCTGCCGGATATCGACCCGCGCCGCCGCCCAGCCAAGAGCGAAGAAGACGGGAATCAGCAGCAGTTGCCAGTATTCGAAGAGTTCGCTCATGGAGCCGGCGGCAGCTCTGGCGTCGATTCCAGCGGCGTCTTGCTCGCCAGTTGCTGGCGCAGGCGCGAAATCTCGCGCCGCTGGCGGTACAGCACACCAAGCAACGACAGCGCACCGAGCACGGCGCCGGCAGCGAAGAAAGTCAGCAGCACGATGACCAGCGGCGCCTGCCAAACTTGGTCGAGAAGCAGATTGAGCGTTACCGGAGCAGTGTTCTGGACAGCGAAAACGACCAGAAAGAAGAAAATGACGAGCCGTATGGCCCAGGTCAGTATTGTCATGACATTGAATGAAAAAGGGCAGTGAGATGACTCACTGCCCGAATCTACCACAATGCGTCGGTACAACGTCAGACCGGCTGATCGACCCGTTCGCGCAACTCCTTGCCGGCTTTGAAGTGGGGAACCCACTTCGCCGGGACGCTGACCTTCTCCCCCGATTTGGGGTTGCGGCCGGTGCGCGGCGGCCGGTAGTTGAGCGCAAAGCTGCCGAATCCGCGGATCTCGATGCGATCCCCGCGCACCAGCGCCTCGGACATCGCATCGAGAATCATCTTGACCGCAAAATCAGCATCCTTCGCCACCAACTGCGGAAACCTCTCCGCCAGCCGGGCGATGAGCTCGGACTTGGTCATGCCTGTGCCTTATCAGCCTTGCTGGTTGAGTTTGGCCTTGAGCAGGGCACCCAGGTTGGTCGTACCGGAAGCGGCGGCAGAAGACTCAGCAGACAGCTTCTGCATGGCCTCGTGCTGCTCGGCACTGTCCTTGGCCTTGATCGACAGGTTGATACCGCGGGTCTTGCGATCCACGTTGATGATCATGGCCTCGACCTCGTCGCCGACCTTGAGGTGCTGCGACAGGTCGTCGATGCGATCGCGGGAGAACTCGGAAGCACGCAGGTAACCTTCGTTCTCGCCGTCCAGGGTGAGCACGGCGCCGCGAGCGTCGACCGACTTGACGGTAGCGCGCACGATACTGTTCTTCTCGTGGGTAGCGATGAAGTTGGTGTACGGGTCGCCTTCCATCTGCTTGATGCCCAGCGAGATACGCTCCTTCTCGACGTCGATGCCGAGCACGATGGCATCGACTTCGTCGCCCTTCTTGAAATTGCGGATGGCTTCCTCACCGGTGGCACTCCACGACAGGTCGGACAGGTGCACCAAACCGTCGATGCCGCCGGGCAGGCCGATGAAGATGCCGAAGTCGGTGATCGACTTGATCGCGCCCTTCACCTTGTCGCCCTTCTTGTGGTTCATCGCGAAGTCGTCCCACGGGTTCGGCCGGCACTGCTTCATGCCCAGCGAGATACGGCGGCGCTCCTCGTCGATTTCGAGGATCATGACTTCGACTTCGTCGCCAAGGGAAACGACCTTGGACGGATGGACGTTCTTGTTGGTCCAGTCCATTTCGGAGACGTGCACCAGGCCTTCAATGCCCTGCTCGATCTCGACGAAGGAACCGTAATCGGTCAGATTGGTGACCTTGCCGAACAAGCGGGTGCCGGCCGGGTAGCGGCGGGCAATGCCGACCCACGGATCGTCGCCCAATTGCTTCATGCCCAGCGAGACGCGGTTCTTCTCGGCGTCGAACTTGAGAATCTTGGCGCTCACTTCGTCGCCAACGTTCAGCACTTCGCTCGGGTGGCGGACGCGACGCCAGGCCAGATCGGTGATGTGCAGCAAGCCATCGATGCCGCCCAGATCGACGAAAGCGCCGTAGTCGGTGATGTTCTTGACGATACCCTTGACGACGGTGCCTTCCTTGAGATTCTCGAGCAGCTTTTCGCGATCCTTGTCGGCGGTGGCTTCGAGCACGGCACGGCGGGACATCACGACGTTGTTGCGTTTGCGGTCAAGCTTGATGACCTTGAACTCCATGGTCTTGCCTTCATACGGCGTGGTGTCCTTGACCGGACGCATGTCGACCAGGGAACCCGGCAGGAAGGCGCGTACGCCATTCGACATGACGGTCAGACCACCCTTGACCTTGCCGGTGATGGTGCCGGTGACCAGGGAGTTGTTGTTCAGGGCTTCTTCCAGGAAGTTCCAGGCGGCAATGCGCTTGGCGCGGTCGCGCGAGAGGCGCGTGGCGCCGTAGCCGTCTTCCAGCATCTCGATGGCGACCTGCACGAAATCGCCGACCTGGACTTCGACTTCGCCCTGATCATTCAAAAATTCTTCGAGCGGACCATAGGATTCCGATTTCAGGCCAGCATTGACCACGACGAAATTGTGATCGATGGCCACCACCTCGGCGGTGATGACTTCGCCTTGACGCATTTCCTGGCGAGCCAGGGATTCTTCAAAAAGTTGAGCAAAAGATTCCATTGATGGAGGGACTTTCTTGCCGCGAATCATAAAACCCGCAGCGGGTTAAGGTTGAACATAAGGCCACCCGGATGGGCGGCAGAGAGCTTGCAGCACGCGGATTTCCAGCTATTCCCGACTCCACTGCAACACGCGGTCGACCGCCTCTTCGATGGTCAGCGACGTGGTGTCGAGCAGCCTGGCATCCGCCTCCTGCCTGAGCGGCGCCACGCCGCGCCCGGAATCGCGGGCATCGCGTTGCTGCAAATCAAGCAGAAGGGCGGGGAGGTTAGCAGAGAAACCTTTTTCGATCAACTGCTTATAACGACGCTCGGCCCGCGCCTCGGCCGTCGCGGTGAGAAATACCTTCAGCTTGGCCCGGGGGAAAACCACCGATCCCATGTCGCGCCCATCGCCAACCAGGCCGGGCGCCGTGTTGAAGGCCCGCTGGCGAAACAGTAGGGCAGTGCGCACGGCCGGCAGGGCGGCGACCTGCGAGGCACCGGCGGATATTTCCTCGCTGCGGATGGTGTCGCCGACCGGCACGCCTTCCAGACACATATCGCTCTCGGAAAAGCTCACGTCGAGGCCGGCGGCAATCGCCGCCACGCCTTTTTCGTCCGCCCAATCGACGCCGGCCCGTTGCGCCGCCAGCGCGGTCAGGCGATACAGGGCGCCGGAGTCCAGATAGGCATAGCCCAGCGCCGCCGCCACGCGGGCGGCCACCGTTCCCTTGCCGGAAGCCGACGGACCGTCGATGGCAATCACCGGCGCCGCCCGGGTCACGGCGGCAAAACGATCGAAATAATCGGGAAAAGTCTTGGCCACGCACTGCGGGTCATTGATACGCAGCGGCGTGCCGAAGGCGGCCAGCGAGAAGCACATCGCTATCCGGTGATCGTCGTAGGTGTCAATGGCGGCTGGCCGCAAGGCTGCCGGCGTGACGCGGATAAAATCCGTCCCCTCCTCCACCTCCGCGCCCAACTTGCGCAACTCGGTCGCCATCGCCGCGATACGGTCGGTTTCTTTGACCCGCCAACTGGCGATGTTGCGCAGCGTGGTCGTGCCCTTGGCGAACAAAGCGGCGGTGGCCAGCGTCATCGCTGCATCGGGAATATGGTTGCAGTCGAGATCGACGGCCAGCAGGCCATCGGCAGGTGCGGAAGCCGCCATCCAGTTCGGCCCCGTCTCGATCCGTGCCCCCATCCGCGCCAGTGCCTCAGCGAACTTCACGTCGCCCTGGATCGAGTCGCGACCAACGCCCTCGACCCGTACCGGCCCGCCACCAATGGCGCCCAGGGCCAGAAAATAGGACGCCGACGAGGCATCGCCCTCGACATAAACGGTACCCGGCGAGAGATAGCGGCTGCCAGCCGGCACCGTGAACCGCTGCCAGCCCTCGCGCTGCACGACGACGCCGAAGCGGGCCATGGTCGCCAGCGTGATCTCGATATAGGGCTTGGAAATCAGCTCACCGACCACCTCGACGGTCGCCGCCTCACCCGTCAGCGGCAAAGCCATCAGCAAGCCGGTCAGAAACTGGCTGGACACGTCGCCGCGCACCCGCAAAACGCCGCCTGGGCGAATATTTCCCGGCTTCAGGTGCAGCGGCGGGTAACCCTCGTTGCCGAGATAGGCGATATCGGCGCCGAGCTGGCGCAGACCATCGACCAGATCGCCGATCGGCCGCTCGTGCATGCGCGCCACGCCCTTCAGCACATAATCGCCGCCGGCCAACGCCAGCGCCGCAGTCAACGGACGAAAAGCGGTACCGGCATTGCCGAGAAACAATTCCGCCCGGCGCACCGGAATGCGCCCGCCACAACCGCTGATCCGCCAATTTTCGCCTCCCAGGTGGACGACGCCGATGCCGAGCGTCTGAAGCGCCTCCAGCATACGCTCGGTATCGTCGGAAGCGAGCAAATCGCGCACCTCCGTTTCCCCCTCGGCCAGGGCGGCCAGCAACAGAACACGGTTGGAGATGCTTTTCGAACCCGGCAGACGGACGGTTCCGGCAGCGGACAACAACTGGGGCAGGTCGAGGAATTCCATGATCTTGGCAGAGCAGAAAATTGTTCAGTCTACCCGCCACGGGGCAAAGGCCGAAGCGCTTCTTCGGTACTCAGCCGGTCGGCCGCGAAATATATTCCGGCACAAAGCGGCGCAAGCCCTGCCTGACTTCCTCGCCGGGACGCACGCCAGCGCTCAGCCAAGCGAGCAGTTCGGCATATTCTTCGGTCGCCAGCATATCGGACAGGCGAGCGATGCGCAGCTTGGGATGCGGGGTCGGCAGAGTCGCTTCGTCGTCAGCCAGCAGCTCTTCGTAGAGCTTCTCGCCCGGCCGCAGACCAGTGAATTCGATGTGGATTTCCTCGTCGCTGAAACCGGACAAGCGGATCATGTCGCGTGCCAAATCGATAATCTTGACCGGCTCGCCCATGTCGAGCACGAAAATTTCGCCTCCCCGCCCCATATAACCGGCTTGCAGGACGAGTTGAGCAGCCTCGGGAATGGTCATGAAGTAGCGGGTAATCTCTGGATGGGTGACCGTCACCGGCCCACCACTGGCGATCTGCTCACGAAACTTCGGAATCACGCTGCCATTGCTGTCCAGCACGTTGCCGAAGCGAACCGTGACGAATTTCGTCCCGCCATCGGCCTGGACGGCCCGACAGAGGCGCTCAGCCAGGCGCTTGGTCGCGCCCATCACATTGGTTGGATTGACCGCCTTGTCAGTCGAAATCAGGACAAATTTTTCCACCCCGGCCTTTTGCGCCGCCTGGGCCATGGTCAAGGTGCCCAGCGCATTGGTCCGCACCGCCTGCCAGGCATTGATATCCTCCATCAGCGGCACGTGCTTGTAAGCGGCGGCGTGAAATACGACCGCCGGCTGCTCGCTGGCCAGAATCTCGGCCACCCGCTTGCCATCTCGAACATCGGCCGCCCAGCATTGGCAAGCCAGCCCGGGCGACTTGCCGCGCAACTCCTCGTCGATGGTATATAGCGCGAATTCCGAAGAATCGAGCAGCACCAGACGCGCCGGCTCAAAGCGCGCAATCTGCCGGCACAATTCCGAGCCGATCGAACCGCCCGCCCCGCTAACCAGCACGACACGCCCGCGCAAGAGTCCGAACAAGCCTTCGTCATCGAGATTGACGGTTTCCCGGCCCAGCAGATCTTCCAGTTCCACCTTGCGGATGTTGGATACGGCCAGACGACCCGACAGCAGGTCGTCGTAGGACGGCACGGTCATCACCGTCAAGCCCGCCGCGATGGCCAGTTCGGCAACCCGCCGACGTTCGCTGGAACGGGCGCCAGGCATGGCGATGATGGCGTGCTGGGCACCGAGGCGCCCGGCGACAACGCCAATCTGCTCGATGGGCGAAATCACCGGCAGGCCTTGCAACTGGCGCCCACTACGCAAGGGATTATCTTCGATCACCGCCACCGCGTACCAAACGCCGCTACGCCTGATCTCCCGCAGCAAAGTATCGGCTGCCTCGCCCGAGCCGATGACCAAAACCGGTTGTCCACGCAACTGGGTCGGACCGTACAGGCGATGCTCCTTCCAGCTCCGATAGGCAAAGCGGCTCCCGCCCATGATCACGGCCAGCAGCACCGGATGCAGCACCAACACGGATCGGGGAATATTCGGCAGGGTGAAAAGAAGAATAATCGCCGTTGTCATCAATGTTCCAACGCCAATCGCCGCAACCAGATGATGCAAGTCCGATATGCTGGCAAAGCGCCACAGACCACGGTAGAGGCCAAACAGATGGAATAAGCAGACATATAGCGGAAGCAGCCAGATCAATGTCGAACGGGCTGCCAGCTCGAATTCGGCAGGAGCATCGAAATTGAAGCGCAACCAGAAAGCAAGCATCCAGGCCAACGCAACCGCCAGCACATCATGCAAAAATGCAGCAAGCGTGCGCGGATTGGAGAGTGGAAGCGGTTTTTTCATTGTCTCGTGATGGTTGAGTGGCATCCGGGCATCAGTGCGAGACACCTTCGCGACGAACAACCTTCATGGCAGTCAGCCAGAGAATATACACGTCGAAGGCGAGCGAGCGGCGTCGAAGATAGGCGACATCGAGCGCCACCTTTTGCGGAATGGGCAATTCATCCCGACCATTGACCTGGGCCCAGCCCGTCAAGCCCGGCAACAGTCGATCGACGCCCGCCTCGGTGCGCAGCGCGATCAGGTCGTCCTGATTGAACAGGGCTGGGCGCGGGCCGACGAAACTCATGTCCCCCTTGAGAATGCTCCACAATTGCGGCAGCTCGTCGAGACTGGAGCGGCGCAGAAACGAGCCAATTGGAGTCAGCCAAGCTTCCGGATTTTGCAGGAGATGCGTGGCGACAGCCGGCGTATCGATCCGCATGCTGCGAAACTTGGGCATTTTGAACAGCCGGTTATACCGCCCGACCCGATCGGACCAATACAATGCCGGCCCGGGCGAGGTCAGACGCACGGCCAAGGCCACCAGCAACCAGGGCAAGCCAAGCGCCAGAATGGCCAACAAGGCGAGAAGCACATCGAAAGCGCGTTTCATTTCCTCAGCATCTCCCGCAAGCCATCGGCAAGGCGAACCGTCGGCCGCCACCCAATTTCCCTGCTGATTCGCGAGCCGTCATAACAAGCCGAGCCCAGGAGACGCTGCAAAACTTCGCCAGTGAGCGGCAAGCGCCGCCCGAAAATCCGCCCCCAGCCATCCCCGAGCCAAGCCGCCAGTTGCAGCAAACCCCGTGGACACTCCCTGTGACAGGGCGACAGGCCGGACGCGGCGCGCAGCGCATCGAACAATTGCCGCCCCGATGGCGCCTCCGGGCCGCAGACGATATAGGTTCGGCCCGCCGCCCGCGGATCGGCCGTTACCGCCAGAATGGCGGCGACCACATCATCGACATGGACCAGCGAGCGCCGGTTGCCCGTTTCGGGTAAGGGAGGAAACAGTCCCCGGCCGACCAAGCGCCCCATCCGCTCCAGGTTGCCGCGCCCGCCGGCGCCATAAACCATGCTCAGGCGCAGATTGACGGCCTGCATGCCATAACGCTCGGCCGCCGCCAACACCGCCGTTTCGGCGGCCCGTTTGGCCCGGCCATAGTCACTATCCGGTTCGCCGAGGAAATCTTCGTCGGCGCGAACCTCACCCGGTTCGGCCATGGCCTTGACACTCGACAGGAAGACAAAGCGGCGCACCCCGGCGCGGCCGGCGGCTTCGACCAGATTGCGCGTGCCTTCAAAATTGATTTGCCAGTGCTGGCGCGCTTCGTCAGCGGAACGCGCGGCAAAAGCATGAGCATGGCCGGCGCAATGGATCACGCAGTCAATACCGGCACAGGCCGCATCCAGCGCCGGTACGTCGGCCAGATCGCCTTGTACAACCGGTACGGCTTGCGAACCGCCGCCGTGACGCAGCAGCACGCGACAAACATCGCCACGTCGGATCAGCGCGGCCTGCACCCGACGCCCGATGAAACCGGTACTGCCAGTGATCAGGTATTGGTCGGCGGCACCATCGCGGTGCGCCGCCGGATATATTTCTTCCGTCATACTCAAATCAGGATTTGCGCCAAACCGTCCGGCTGATGTAGTCGGCATAGATCGGAGCATACCGCACCACCTGTTTGGGCACTGACCCGGCCTGATAAATCCGGGCTTCACCCCTCTGCTTCAGAAAAGCCAACACCTTCGCTATCCTTATTCGACAGTAGCGGCACGAGGCACGACCATTCGATAGCCAGCACGGGATCGTCCCACCGGATGCAGCGTTCCATTTCCGGCGCGTAATAATCCGTCGTCTTGTACAAAAACTCTGCCGTCTCGCTCAACGTCAGGAATCCGTGGGCGAAGCCCGGTGGAATCCACATTTGCTTCTTGTTTTCGGCGGAAAGAATTTCGCCGACCCACTTCCCGAATGTCGCTGATCCCTTGCGGATATCGACGGCCACATCGAAAACCTCGCCTTGTACGACACGGACCAGTTTTCCCTGTGCTTTGGGTGGGAGCTGGTAGTGCAGGCCGCGCAGGACGTTTTTCATACTATTGGAATGGTTATCCTGGACGAAGACGACATCATATCCAACGGCTTCGTTGAAGGCCTTTTGATTGAAACTTTCGAAGAAAAATCCGCGCTCATCGCCAAAGACCCGGGGTTCGATAACGAGTACGTCGGGGATTGCGGTAAGCCTTACTTTCATCAGAACACCCGCTCCTTCAACACGCTGACCAAATATTGACCATAGGGATTTTTCAGCATCGGTTGAGCCAGTCGTTCCAGTTGCGCCGCATCAACCCAGCCCTTGCGGTAGGCAATTTCTTCCGGGCAGGCGATTTTCAGGCCCTGGCGCTTCTCGATGGTGGCGATGAACTGGCTGGCGTCGAGCAGGCTTTCATGGGTGCCGGTATCGAGCCAGGCATGACCGCGCCCCATCACCTGGACGTTCAATTGTTTGCGTTCGAGGTAGATGCGGTTGACGTCGGTGATCTCCAGTTCGCCGCGTGCCGATGGCTTGAGGTCGCGGGCAAAGTCGACGACCTGGTTGTCGTAGAAATAGAGACCGGTGACCGCGTAGTTGGATTTTGGCTGCGCCGGTTTTTCTTCGAGGCTAACCGCCTGGCCAGCCACGTCGAACTCGACGACACCGTAACGCTCGGGGTCGTGCACATGGTAGGCGAAGACAGTGGCGCCTTCCTTCCGCTGCCCGGCAGCCACTAGATCGTGGGCGAACTCGTGGCCATAGAAAATGTTGTCGCCGAGAATCAAGGCGCTGTCGCCGTTACCGACGAAATCGGCGCCGATGATGAAGGCCTGGGCCAGTCCGTCCGGGCTGGCCTGCACGGCATATTGCAGGTTGATGCCCCACTGGCTGCCATCGCCAAGCAGTTGTTCGAAGCGCGGCATATCCTGCGGCGTCGAGATGATCAGGATATCGCGGAGTCCGGCCAGCATCAGCGTGCTCAGCGGGTAGTAGATCATCGGCTTGTCGTGGATCGGCAGCAGTTGCTTGGAAACGGCCAGCGTCACCGGATAGAGCCGCGTGCCGGAACCACCGGCGAGGATAATCCCACGCCGTTGCGTCATGAGCACGCTCCATATTGCTTGCCGACCCACTCGCGGTAGGCGCCGCTGGTTACGTTGGCGACCCAATCTTGATGGTCGAGGTACCAGCGCACGGTTTTGCGGATGCCGCTCGCGAAGGTTTCGGCCGGCTTCCAGCCGAGTTCGCGCTCGATCTTGCCGGCGTCGATGGCATAACGGCGATCATGACCGGGGCGGTCGGCAACGAAGCTGATCTGCTCGCGGTACGGGCGGCCATCGGCGCGCGGGCTGAGTTCGTCGAGCATGGCGCATAGTGTGTGCACCACATCGAGATTTGCTTTCTCGTTCCAGCCGCCGATGTTGTAGGTCTCGCCCGGACGACCCGCTGCCAGCACCCGGCGGATAGCGCTGCAGTGGTCGGCAACGTACAGCCAGTCGCGAATCTGCTGGCCATCGCCGTAGCTCGGTAGCAACTTCTCCGCCCGCGCGTTGTGGATGATCCGCGGAATCAGCTTGTCCGGACAATGGTAGGGACCGTCGTTGTTCGAGCAGTTGGTGGTCAGCACCGGCAAACCGTAGGTGTGATGGTAGGCGCGCACCAGATGATCACTCGCCGCCTTGCTCGCCGAATATGGGCTGTTCGGCTCGTAGCGGTTGGTTTCGGCGAATGCCGGATCGTCCTTGCCGAGCGAGCCGTACACCTCGTCGGTGGACACGTGCAGGAAACGGAAGGCGGCCTTCCCAGCGTCATCCAGCCTGCGCCAGTAAGCCCGCGCCGCTTCCAGCAAGCGGAAGCTGCCGACGATGTTGGTCTGGATGAAATCTTCCGGCCCGTGGATGCTGCGGTCGACATGCGATTCGGCAGCGAAATGGACGATGGCCCGCGGCTGGTAGCGATGCAGCAGTTGCGCTACGAGTGAACCGTCGCCGATGTCGCCGCGCACGAAGACATGGCGTGGATCGTCGCGCAGGCTGGCAAGGTTTTCCAAGTTGCCGGCGTAGGTCAGCGCGTCGAGATTGACGACCGGCTCATCCGCCGCCGCCAACCAGTCGAGAACAAAATTGCTGCCGATGAAGCCGGCGCCGCCGGTAACGAGGATCATGCCAAGCCGCCGCCCGATGAAAGGCTTGTATTTTACGGCAAACCGCCGTCATTCTTCCCGAATGCGCAAAAAGCTGGCGAAACGCGGCATTTCCCCGGCTGTCAATTCGCGGTAGCGGAAAATCACCGTTGTTGATGGGCGGCG
>JAIRKE010000030.1 GCA_031260295.1 Azonexus sp. | reverse complement strand
TTGCGCACGCTCTCCAGCAACGGCCTGATTTGCTCAAACGCTTCTTTGCTCAGATCACTGGGGTAACTCTTTCTCATACCACTCAGTCTACGGCAGCACCAAGATCGTGAACAGGCTCTTAGCCAGCGTGCGCTGGAAATTCCATTCCAATGACGCGACCCGCGCTTCGTCATCCTTGAGGCGTTGAAATTCCTTGATCAGGTACAACTTGAACTCAGGACTGAGCCAGGAGCCGAACTCGAAGGCGATATCCTTGTGGGCGTAAGTGCCGCCGCCACGGCCAGCCTTGGCGTAGATGCCAATGGCGCCGGTTGCCTCAATCCATTTCTTTTGCGACAACGAAAAGCTGTTCAGACCAGCCAGGCTTTTAAACCTCTCGAATTCGGCAGGTTTAAAAGCCCCTTTTCGCTTGGATCGGATTCAAGGTATTGACCCGGCAAATCCACGGGGCATTTGTGACATGATGCCGGGATTGCAAAAAAATGGACTCAACGGGGGTTTTGCCATGACTATCGAACAAGACAACCGCCTGACCTTGCGCCCGCTGGAACGCCACGATCTGAAATTCGTTCACGAATTGAACAACAACGCGAAGATCATGCGTTACTGGTTCACCGAACCCTACGAGACCTTCGCCGAACTATCGCAACTGTATGACCGCCATGTGCATGACCAGCGCGAACGCCGCTTCGTCGCGGTCGACCCGGCGGGCGAAATTGTCGGGCTCGTCGAGCTGATTGGGCTCGACCACATTCACCGTTACGGCGAATTCCAGATCATCATCGCACCACAGGCGCAGGGGCGCGGCTATGCAACGAGCGCAACGCGACTCGCCATCGACTACGCCTTTTCGGCGCTGAATCTGCACAAGCTGTATCTGGTTGTCGATCGCGAAAACGCGACGGCAATACACATCTACGAGAAGTGCGGCTTCCAGCATGAAGCCGAGCTGATCGAGGAATTTTTCTACAACGGCGACTACTACAACGTGTTGCGCATGTGTATGTTTCAGCGGGATTTTTTGGCACAGCGCAAAGCGAAACGACAAGATTCCGTATGATCGCTGCCGACCCTCCCGGAATCAGGCGTCGCCCAGCTTGCGCAGATGCAGGGTGATGGCGATCACCAGCGCGACCGGCAGCAGCAGCGCACCGGCGACGCCGGGCCAGGCGAAGTGTTCCCAAGGCCAACCGGCGGCATAGCCGATGATGCTGCCGCCGAGGTAGTAGCTCGACAAGTACAGCGCCGAAACCAGACCGCGCCGCGTGCCGGCGCGTCGCCCGACCCAGGCACTGGCCAGCGAATGGACGGCGAAGTAGCCGAAGGTGAACAGCGCTAGGCCACCGATGATCAGCGGCAGTGGGGCGAGGCAGGTCAAGCCGATGCCGGCCGCCATGCACAGGCTCATGGCCAGAATCACCCGTTGCCGGCCGTGGCGCGCGGCGGCGCCGGCGGCCAGCACCGAGGACAAACTGCCCAGAACGTAGAGCAGGAAGATGGCGCCGATCGCCGCCGGACCGAGGGCATAGGGCGGCAGGCTGAGGCGGAAGCCGAGGTAGTTATAGATGCCGACGAAGGCACCCATGATTAGAAAAGAGGTCCAGAACAGCCAGGGCAGGCCGGCATCGGCGTAGATGCTGCGAACGTCGGCGATCAGCGGCCGCAGTTGCAGGGGCTGGGCGACAAAATGGCGGCCGCGCGGCAAGAGACGCAGGAAGCCGGCAGCGGCCAATAGGCCGAGCAAGCCGAGGGCCGCCAGGCCGTGATGCCAACTCAGATATTCGCTGATCGCAGCAGCAAGAAAGCGGCCGGACATGCCGCCGAGCGCATTGGCCGCGATGTACAGGCCCATCGCCCTGGCCCGCTGATCGGGCGCCAGTTCCTCGCCGAGGTAGGCCATCGCCGCCGCCGGCACGCCGGCGATGCAAGCGCCGACGCAGACCCGGCTCAGTAACAGGGTCGGAAAATCCGGCGCGAAGGCCGAAGCAGAGCCGAAGATCGCGGCGCCGAACAGGCAGGCGCGCATCAGCGCCACCCGACCATAGCGGTCGGACACCAGACTCCACGGGATCAGCAGGAAAGCCATCGCTACCGTACCCGCCGAAACGCTGAGGCTGGCCGTTACCGCCGAGATGGCGAAGGCGCCGGTCAACTGCGGCAGCAGCGGCTGCGTCCCGTAAAGCAGCATGAAGCAGGCGAAGCCGGCCAGCGCCAGCGCCCAATTGGCGCGCCGGGTAGCGGCGGCGTCGAGCCAGGGGCTAACCGCCGCCTGGCCGGCGGATGGCGTTTCAGCGCGCATCAACGGCGCTCCCGGCGGCCGGCCACACCGTTTCCGGCAGCTTCGTCAGCACGCCAGCCGCAAGCAGCAACCGGTCGATATCGGCCGCCGCCTTGACCGGGCGCAGCCGCTGGTACAGAACCTCGGCTTGCGGATAATTGCGGCGCAACATGGCCAGCCATTGCTTGAGGCGGCCGCCGGCATGCGCCGGCACCACCTTGCGCCGCACGCCCAGCCAGTAGGCGGCGACGCCCGGCGCCACTTCGTCCCAGCCGCCGCCCCCATCGTCAAACACCTCGCCGCGCGCGCGGCGGGCAAGCAGCGGGTCGGCCACGGCGCCGCGGCCGATCATGACGTCGGCGCAGCCGGTGGCGGCCTGGCAATTGCGGTAATCCTCGACGGTCCACACCTCGCCGTTGGCGATCAGCGGCACGGCGACAGCGGCGCGTACCCGGTCGATCCATTCCCAGCGTGCCGGCGGCCGGTAGCCATCGGCTCGGGTCCGGCCGTGCACGATCAGTTCGTCAATGCCGGCGGCGGCCAGCGCCTGGGCGTTATCAATGGCTAGGCTGGTGTCGTCGATGCCCAGGCGCATCTTGGCGGTAAATGGCATGTCGGCCGGCACCACGGCGCGCACGGCGGCGGTGATGGCGTGCAGCAATTCCGGCTCGCCGAGCAGCGCCGCGCCGCCGCGATGGCGATTGACGGTCGGCGCCGGGCAGCCGAAGTTGAGGTCAATGCCGGCCGGACGCAGGGCAGCCAGCCGGTGCGCGTTCTCGGCCATCAGATGCGGGTCGGAACCGAGCAATTGCACGCGCATCGGCGTGCCAGCGGCGGTCCTGCCGCCATTCAGCAATTCCGGGCAGATGCGCTCGAAAGTCTTGGCCGGCAGCACGCTGTTGCCGACGCGCACGAATTCGCAAATGCCCCAGTCGTATCCGCCGATGGCCGTCAGCACGCCGCGCAACAGGCTATCGGCAAGCCCTTCCATCGGGGCGAGAAGAATGCGGGACATGCGGGATTCCGGAGGGGGCGGCGAAGGGGCGCATTATAATCCGCGCCATGTCGCGCCTCGTTCTCGACACCAACGTTGTCCTTGACCTCCTCCACTGGGCCGACGTCGACGCCGAGCCAATCGGGGCGGCGCTGGCGGACGGTCGCATTGAATGCCTGGCCGACGAGCGCACACTGGACGAACTGCGGCGCGTGCTGGCCTACCCGCAACTCGGGCTGACGGCGGAAATGATCGCCAAACACTACGCCCGCTATGCTGCCCTGGTGAGCCAAGTACCCGCCGGAGAAGCGCCGGAACTGCCCCACTGCCAGGACCGTGACGACCAGAAGTTTCTCGAACTGGCGGCGCGCGCCAACGCCGACATCCTGGTCAGCAAGGATAAAGCGCTGTTGCGCCTGCGCGGCCGCACCCGGCTGGCCTTCCGCATCCTCTCGCCCGCCGCGGTGGCGACCGAACTGGCGGCGCTGGCCTGAGGCGGGCTACCACGCGATCAGCGACATGCCGACGCCGTAGTAGGTTGCTCGGTGGTTGTAGTCGATCAGGCTTTCGCCGTAGCCGGAGAACCATTGCAGATGGCCGCGCAGTTCGCCAGCGATCGGGAAGGCGTAGTCGATCTGCACCGCGCCGCGGTTGTTGTCGCCGCCGCGCAGACTGTGACGCAGCAGCAGCGACACTTGCCGGCCGCCGCTCCAGCGGCGCAGCAGGTGGATGTCGGCGCGGCCAAGATAGTCGCTGATGTCCGGGTTGTCGTCGTCGGCGCCTTCGGAAAGGCGCCACTACGGACGCAGGGTCAGCGTCCAGTCATCGCGCTCGAAGGCAGCGGCGAGGATGACCCGGTTCCAACTACGCGACAGCGGCTGGCTGCGGCCGTTCGACTGGTGATTGATGGCGAGCGATAGCAGACGCCCGCGCCAGCCGAGCAGGTTGTAATCGGTGCGCCAGACGAACATCGCCTCCGGCTCGTAGTTGGTTTCGCGGAAGGGACGCGAATGGTCGCCGTCGTAAGCCTGCCAGTGCGAGGACTGGATGTAGCCGAACCACAGGTCGCCGTTGTCGCCAAAAATATCCTCGGCCAGCTTGCTCTTGAAGCTCATCTGGAACTTCACCTCGTTGGCCGACAGACCATCGAGCGGCGGGCCGGTACGTCCCGGCGCCGGGCTGTACGGCTGGACGTTGGGCCGCCGGGAATGGAAGTAGGGCAGGACGTAGACCGGTTTGTAGGACCGGATGCGCAGGATGCGGCCGCGCTCGCCGGGATCGAGTTCCCAGGCTTCGGCGAGCGGAGTCGACGGGGTAGAAGCGTCCGGCTCCGGCAAGTCGGCCAAGGCCAGCGGCGCGGCTTCCCGCCCGGTAGCCGGCGAGTCCGCCGATGGCGCCACGGCGGCCGCGCCGCCCTCACCCGCCAGCCGGTCGTAGCAGGCCAGGCGCTCGGTGTCGTCGGGCAAGGCCCGGCAAGCAGTCAAGGTATGTGCATGCGCCGGCCCGATGGCCAAGCCGACGACCAAAGCGACCGCCAGCCCCCAAGGGAAATTCGGCTTGCGCCGCGCCATCGCGCTTACGCTTGCCGCCGCCGGAAGACCCAGGTCGTCGCATCCGAAACTTCGGCGGCGAAAGCATAGCCTTCCTCGGCGAAATTTTTCAGCCCTTCCGGCTCGACCAAACGATTCAGCACCGCGTAGCGCGTCATCAGACCACGCGCCCGCTTGGCATAAAAACTGACGATCTTGTAACGGCCATTCTTCCAGTCCTCGAACACCGGCTGGATCACCGCGCCGGCGATCCTGCGCCCGACGGCGGCCTTGAAATATTCCGCCGAGGCCAGATTGACGATCACCGGCCGCGCCATGCCGGCCAGTTCGTCGTTGATCGCCGTCACCAGGCGCTCGCCCCAGAAAGCGTAAAGATCCTTGCCCGCCGCGTTGGCCAGGCGCGTACCCATTTCCAGGCGATACGGCTGCATCAAGTCGAGCGGACGCAGGATGCCGTACAGGCCGGAGAGAATACGCACCCGCCGCTGGGCGAAGGCCAGATCGTCGGCGCTCAGCGTGCGCGCCGCCAGACCATCGTAGACATCGCCGTCGAAGGCCAGCACCGCCTGCTTGGCGTTGTCCGGGGTAAATGGCAGATGCCAGTCGGCATAGCGGTGAAAATTGAGCAGCGCCAGCGCGTCGGAAAGACTCATCAGATGGGCAATGTCAGCCGGCGACAGGCGGCGCAACTGCTCGATCAGGCTGGCCGACTGTTCCAGGAAAGCCGGCTGCGTGTACGCCACGACGTGCGGCGGCGTCTGGTAATCGAGGGATTTGGCCGGGGACAGGAGAATCAGCATGGTCGGGATTTCGGGCGGGGAAGCTCTGGATTTTACCTGTCGGGTTAGAGTACGCCCATGAACTACGTCCTGGCTTGACGACTAGGCGACCGATCTATGAAACTTGAATTCGACCCATCGCCGATGCGGTTTACCTGGAAATCTCCGATGCCGAAGTCGAGACGACCCGCCAGATCGAACCCGGCATCATGGCCGACTACAACGCCCAAGGGCATATCGTCGGCATCGAAATCCTGTCAGTCAGCAAGCGCACCCTACCAACGCCAGTCAAAGTCGCAGCTTGAAAAAGCCGGTGAAACCCGGCTTTTTATATCCGTTCTGCTGCCCTGTTGCTGATAGAGCCAAGTATCGGCGTTCTATTACCGGCTGGTAAAATCCCATCTTTGCCTTTTCTGGAATCCCCAATGAAACGAACCCGCTTCGGCGCCCGCGACCGCCTGTCGCGCGACGCCGCAGAACTCCAGCGCCTAGCAGCCGGTCTCGCCGACTCCGGCGGCAAGCTCGAAGACGGCTACTGGGAGGCCCACTTGGCCGAAACCGTCGACGGCCTGTTGAAAAACGGCGCCGAGGACGACATCAACACCGCCCTCGACCGGCTGTTCGAGGCCAATCCGCGCGCCCATGACGAACTCGCCGACATGGTCGAATCGCGCGCCGAAAGCGGCCGCTTACAAGCCGACGACCAAGCCTTCGACATCCTGCTGTTCGCCGCCCCAGTGCTGGCCTGGTCGCGTTTCTCCATCCCCGCCTGTCCCCTGCCCGCCGCCGCCCTGACGGCGCTGGCGGTACAGCTTGGCGCTCATGTCTTCGGCGGCCAGGCCCGCGTCGCGCTGAGCGATTACCTGTTCAGTCCCGACCAGTTGCCGCGCAGCTTCTGCGACACCTGGCAACTGACCCAGGCCCTCGGCGCGGCGGCCCTGGCTGGCGGGAATCTGACCATCGACACCGACGGCCTGGCCGAAACCAACCGCTTCCTGTCCGACGTCCGCTATCTGGTCGGCGCCATTGCCGTGCCGCGCAACCAAGCGCCCTTCCGCTGGAACGAAAAGGACGGCAGCAAGGACGGCGCGCTCAAGGCCTGGCAAAAACAAGGCGGCCCCAATCTCGAACCGCTGCTCACCGGCTGCGCCTGGGAAGTGCTGCTGCCCGACGCCTACCACGCCGCCTGCCGCAATGCCGATCGCCTGTCACGCCCGTACTCGCTGCGCGCCTCGGTGGCCTTCCTGCAAACCGCGCTCGGCCTGATGCCGGACGCCATCCGTGCCGTCGTCGGCCCCTGCTACGACCAACGCATGGAGGAATACCGCGTCGGTCTCGGCCCACGCGACAAAGCCGACATCTATCACGGCATCGTCTGGCCCCTGCTCGGCGCCGAGGACGAAGCAACCGACGCCGCCAGCGAAATCGAAGCCGTCCTGCGCGAAGCCGGTGTCAAGGAAATCAGCTTCCTCGACCACCATTTCCCGATGGAATTCTGCGACGACTGCGGCGCCCCGCTCTACCCCAATACCGACGCCGAACTGGTGCACGCTGAAATGCCGGAGGAGAGTGGCGCGAGTTCGCAGGCGCTGCATTGAGGGTGATGATCTATGAAACTATCACAGTTAATACTAGCAACAGCCATCGCCTTCAGCGCATGTTATGCCTTTGCAGATGAATTCGATCATGATGGCATTCGGATCAACTTTCCGAGGAGTTTTGCGGAAAAGAAGGTCATGCAGCTAGAAGGAGAAACTATCTATCTGCTCACCCAACAATATGATGCTACTTCGCCTCAAAAGGTAATAGGTGTCTTCGTACACGTTCGTGACATATCGAATGGATCAGAAACCCAAAACCGCATTGCGACGAAAGGAACTGCATACGAATCAGAAATAGCTCTCGCGACAGCCGTTCGCAATGTATTTGGATTCCCCGGGTTCAAGATATTGAAGGATATTCGGCATCTCGACATATCGGGTCACAAGGCGACAACGGCCACTGTTTCTTACTTGGGTTCCTATGCAGGTACCGAGTGGAGCGCAGGCCCAGTAAACGTGACGATCTACTGCATTACAGAATCAGCCAGAAGCATTGAATTTCAAGTGATTGCGTTATCTGATGCCCCCAAGGATTTGGTCTCCTCCACAATTGAAACCATTGAGAATATAACGCTCGAAACTCCATGATTTGCCTGTTGCAACCCAGTAGATTGGGGCTGAGCGTAGCGAATCCCAACACCATCACTCTATATGTTGGGGTTTGCTTCGCTCACCGCCAACCTACGCGCTACCCCCATGAATTCCGCGCCCCCAACCACTCTGATTAAATGGGTCGGCCTCGCTACTCTCTGTTCCTTGCCATCGAGGTCGGCCCGCAGATACTGTTATCCGCGTCAACCCATTCCATTCCACATTACTCATACGCCATCTACATAGCGAGAGACTGCGAGGTCTAAGTGACTGATTTTTCGATACTTGCAAAATGGCACCGCAAATTTCATGACATTCGACAACCCATGGTTTCTACGCTGTATTTTTGATGTCGCCGGAATTGTGCGGAATAGAATGGCGTCAACCCCCATGCAAAGGTCTTCCAGACTTGAGCAAGCGTAGGGCGGGGCTTGCACCGCCGGTTCAAATCAAATTTTGATGTTGGTGTGGCGGGTTGAAACTCGCCTTACGTTTTCCGCTGTTATTAGCGAGACGCTTAATTGTCGTATCTATATCAAAAAAGGAAGGGTTAAAAATGAATGAACTTGTATATCCGCGTGAACGAACATTAGGCGCTATCACGCTGGTGATCGGCCTCTTGATCTGGCTGGGCTTAATCATTGGCACTTTCGGCACCGCATTGATCTTGTTGGCACTCGGCTTCGTGATGTACTTGTTCGTGCAATCTGCGCTGATCGCTCACATCAAAGGCAACGGCGTCGAGCTATCAGAAACCCAGTTTCCTGATCTATATACCCAGTTCATTGACTGTTGTGATCGGTTGCATATAAAAAATCGTCCGCAAGCATTCATTCTTAATGGTGACGGTGGTCTCAATGCATTCGCCACCAAATTCCTTGGCACGCAGTACGTTGTCCTATTATCTGGCGTAGTAGATGCGATGGACAAGCATGATGACGGGGTACGTTTTTACATCGGCCATGAACTTGGTCATTTGCGTATGAAACATCTGGGCTTCGTGCACCTGCTCCGTTGGCCTGCACTTTGGCTGCCACTAATTGGCGCAGCATATTCCCGTGCTCGCGAAAGTACCTGTGATCGCCATGGGCTGGCATGCAGCAAGTCGGGCGAAAGCGCCGCGCGTGCGCTTGTCGCGTTGTCGGCTGGTGTCGAGCGCTGGAAGCAACTCGATATAACGTCGTATCTCGACCAGACGAAACACTCATCCGGCTTTTGGATGTCATTCCACGAATTGGTCGCTGGCTACCCTTGGCTGACCAAGCGCACTGCTCGCGTAATGAACACGGAGGCGCCTTCGCCCGGCCGCAATGGCTTTGCCTATTTATTGGCATTGTTTTTCCCGTACGCAGGGCGTTTGGGCGCTGGTTTCGGGTTTTTAATTTACGTCTATATCATTGGCGTATTAGCTGCCATAGCCATTCCAGCCTACCAAGATTATTTGACTAGGGCCAAATTGAGCGCCGTTGTCATCATCTCGCAGGACGTGCGTGAAAAGATAGGCAATCACTATCAGTCCAATCAGGAAATTCCCGAATCGCTAGAGGTACTTGGCATCCCTTCGCAACTAGTCGATGGCTCTCAATTGTCGCTCGACTCTGACGATATGGTGCTTACCGTCAGTACCGAGCAAGGGGATTTGATTTTTACGCCTTTAGTCGATGAACAAGGCCGTATCGTCTGGAAGTGCATTGACGGCGAAGGCATAAAACCAACTCAGCTTCCACAATCTTGTCGCGGCACTCAGGAGTAAATATCTCTTGGAGTCTGATAAACATGCCTCTCCATCGCAATATCACACGCGTCGACGATGACGCGAAAGGCGTGCACGCCTGGATCGTTACCGTTCAGCGCCAAGGCGAAAAAGTCACTCGCCCGTTTTCCGACGGAGTCTGCGGCGGAAGAAAGGAGGCGCTGGCCGCCGCCATTGCCCACCGCGATCTCTTGCTTGCCCGTCATTCCCAATTTGAGCATCAGGTCTGGGTCCGCTCCCGCCTGCGGCGAAACAACATTTCCGGCATCCCTGGCGTTGGCCGATACGAGACGCTTAGTCCAAAAACCAGGCATCGCACGATCTTCTGGCTCGCCACTTGGGTTGATGAGCAAGGACGTAGCCGTAAACGCAAGTTTTCGGTTTCCCGATATGGTGAGCGCCATGCCAAACAACTAGCCATTGCTGAGCGCGAACGTCAGTTATTTCGTGTGTGTACGTTGAAGGACGCTGCCCCCGTCGATGTAGCACCTCCCGCCCTTCCCTCGGCCAACGCCGACTGGCTCGCCCGCAGTCAAGCCGCCGTCTGGCATCCGTGTACGCAAATGCGCCATCACGCACGGGTCGGCTCGCCGGAACACCTGCCGCTAGTACCAATCGCTCGTGGCCAGGGGGCTTGGCTTCATGACTTCGATGGCCGGCGTTATCTCGATGGCATCAGTTCGTGGTGGACCAATCTGTTCGGCCACGCCAACCCGCGTATTAACGCCGCCCTGCGCGAGCAACTGAAAACGCTGGAGCACGTGATGCTGGCTGGCTTCACGCACCGACCGGTGGTTGAGCTGTCGGAACGCTTGTCGGCGCTGACCGGCGGCGTTCTCGGCCATGCTTTCTACGCTTCTGACGGCGCGTCGGCGACTGAGATTGCGCTGAAGATGAGCTTCCACTATTGGCGCAACGTCGGCCGCCCGGACAAGGCGGAATTTCTTTGTCTGGCCGGCGGCTATCACGGCGAAACGGTGGGCGCGCTGGCCGTCACCGATGTCGCCATTTTCAAGGATGCCTACGCGCCGCTGGTGCGCCATGCCGGGCGCGTGCTGCCCTCGCCCGATGCCCGCCTGGCCGAGCCGGGTGAGACGCCGATCAACGTCGCCCGCCACGCCACCGCCGCGCTGGAAAGGCATTTGCAGGAACACGGCGAACGCACCGCCGCGCTGATTATCGAGCCGCTGGTGCAGGGCGCTGCCGGCATGGTCATGCACGACCCGGAATATCTGCGCCTGGCCCGCGCCCTGTGCGACCGCCACGAGGTGCATCTGATCTGCGACGAGATCGCCGTCGGCTGCGGCCGTACCGGCACCTTTTTCGCGCACGAGCAGGCGAGCATCCAGCCCGATCTGATGTGCCTGTCGAAGGGCATTTCCGGCGGCTATCTGCCGCTCTCCGTCGTGCTTTGCCGCGATGCCATCTATGAGGCTTTTCTCGACGACTCGACGGCCCGCGCCTTTCTGCATTCGCATTCCTACACCGGCAACCCGCTAGCCTGCCGAGCAGCGCTGGCGACGCTCGATATTTTTTCCGAGGACGACGTGCTGGCCGCCAACCACATCCGGGCACAGCAGATCGCCACCGCGCTGGAACCGCTGGCGGCACATCCGCAAGTTCGCCATGTACGTCAGCGTGGCATGATCGCCGCCTTCGACGTGGCCACCGACGACCCGCATTTCTCCCGCCGTTTCTACCGCGCCGCGCTGGAAAACGAGGCACTGATCCGGCCCATCGGCAACACCGTTTACTGGATGCCGCCCTACATCGTCGACGCCGCCGAGATCGCCCACCTCGGCGCGGCGACGGCGCGGGCGCTGGAACAGGCATTGGCATGAGCCTCGCCGACCGGCTGCAAGCCGAACTCGACGACATCGCCGCCGCCGGCCTGACCCGCCGCCGCCGCGTGCTGGCCTCGCCCTGCGGCCGAATTGTCATCGTCGACGGACGCGAATTGCTCAATTTTGCCAGCAACGATTATCTCGGTCTGGCCGGCGACGCCGATCTGGCCGCCGCTTTGGCCGATGGCGCGCGGCAATGGGGTGCGGGCAGCGGCGCATCACACCTCGTCAGCGGCCATCTCGAACCGCACGAAAAGCTGGAAACTGAACTGACCGCCTTCACCGGCTTTGCCCGCACCCTGACCTTCTCGACCGGCTATCTCGCCAACCTGGCCGTGACGCCGACGCTGGCCGGGCGCGGCGCGGCGGTGTTTGCCGACAAGCTGAGCCACGCCTCGCTGATCGATGCCATGCAACTGGCCAAGGCCAACGGCGCGGCCATCCACCGTTACCCGCACGGCGACATGGCGGCGCTGGAACACCAGTTGGCCGCCAGCACTGCCGCGACCAAGCTCATCGTCAGCGACACGGTATTCAGCATGGACGGCGACCTCGCACCGCTGCCGCAATTGCTGCAACTGGCCGAGCGCTTCGACGCCTGGCTCGTACTCGACGACGCCCACGGCTTCGGCGTGCTCGGTGAACAAGGGCGCGGCAGCCTGGCCCATTGCGGCTTGCCGGCTGCCGAGCGCATCCTGCTGATGGGCACCTTGGGCAAGGCGGCCGGCGTCGGCGGCGCTTTCGTCGCCGGCTCGGCAACCGCCATCGAATACCTGCTGCAAAAGGGGCGCGCCTACATCTTCACCACCGCCGCGCCGCCGGCCATCGCCTGCGCGCTCAGCCGCAGCCTGCAACGCATCGCCGCCGGCGACGAGTTGCGCCAACGATTGTTCGCCCACATCGCCCGCCTGCGCGACGGCGCCGCCGGCCTGCCGTGGCGACTGCTGCCCTCAGCCACCGCCATTCAGCCGCTGATCGTCGGCGACAACGCCGCCGCTGTTGCGCTGTCGACAGCGCTGTGGGAACGCGGTCTGTGGGTGCCGGCAATCCGCCCGCCGACGGTGCCGGCCGGCACCGCCCGCCTGCGCCTGTCGCTATCGGCGGCGCATACCGACGACGACATCGACCGGCTGCTTGCCACGCTGCGGGAATTGTCGGGCGATTCGCGTAACGTCTGTTAGGCTCCACCATGCAAGCGCATATATCCATCGAAGAAGCCGCCCATGATGCGTGGGATGCCGGCAATCTGGCTGAAGCCTTTCATCTTTTTGAGCAATGCGCCAATGCGGGTTCGGCCACAAGCATGCTTGATCTGGGCTACTTTTACGATGAAGGTCTTGGTACAGATCAAAACAAGACGGAAGCAATGCGGTGGTACAAACGTGCCCATCGGCGCGGAGACAGCGGGGCAGCCGCAAACAACATAGCGATACTCTATCGTGAGACGGGGCGTTTTCGCTTGTGTTACCAGTGGTTTGAGCGCTCCGCCAAACTAGGAAACGGCGATTCCGAAGTGGAATTGGCTAAACTGCTTCTCTCCGGCCAAGGAGTACGGCGCTCTGTAGTTCAAGCAAGTAAAGCGCTCAAGCGAGCACAAATCTCATCCTTAATCACTCCGGCAGGAAGAGAAGAAGCGGAGATGCTACTCGTTGGTTTGACTGATGCGGCCTGACTTTAGCGATATGAAACCACTATTCATCCTGCCCGGCTGGGGCCTCGGTCACGGACCGCTGCAAGCCGCCGCCGCCGCGCTCGGCGGCGCATTCATCGATCTGCCCGGTTACGGCGAGACGCCACTCGAAGCCGATTTCGACCGGGCCGCCGCCGCCATCGCCGAGCGTCTGCCGGAAGGCAGCACGCTGGCCGGCTGGTCGCTCGGCGCCATGCTGGCGCTGGCCGTCGCCGCCCGCGCCCCGGCCAAGGTCGGCAAGCTGCTGCTGATCGCCGGTACGGCCAGCTTCGTCCAGCGCGAGGGCTGGCCGGACGCCATGCCGCCAGCGACCTTGAGCGAATTCGCCGCCGCCATCGCCGCCGATGCGCCGGCCATGCTGCCGCGCTTCGTCGGCAACTTCAATCGCGGCGATGTCCGGGCCAAGGCGGTCACGGCGGAAATCCTGCGCCTGGCATCGCCGCTGCCGGCCGGCGACGTGCTGGCAACCGGCCTGGGCTGGCTACGCGATGTCGACCTGCGCATTGATGCGCCGCGTGTCACCGCCCCGACGCTGCTGCTGCATGGCGCGGCCGACCCGCTGATGCCGCTGGCCGCCGCCCAAACGCTGGCGGCGTTGATTCCCGGCGCTGACCTGACCGTCCTCGACGATTGCGCCCACGCCCCTTTCCTGTCGCGGCCGGACGATTTTCTCGGCCATGCACGCGCCTTTCTGCATGGCTGAAATCAATGGCGCCACCTTAAGCGTTCATCATGACGATATATCTTCTGAAGCCTATAGGTCGTGGTGAGCGCAGCGAACCGCGACGGGATAGCGTCGCAGCCGGATGCGGGCGTGAAGCGGTTGCTGGCGGAATTGCCGGATGAACGAGCGCTGATCGGTTGATCTGTTCTGAACGACTGCCGGGCAACGGGTGGCAATGGCGAGATAAAATCCAGGACATGCGCCCCTCTGCCTCCCCGCCGAAAACCCGCGTCCGCCAAGCCTTCGAGCGTGCCGCGCCGACCTACGATGGGGCTGCCGGCATTCAGCGCGAGATTTGCCATGCGCTGCTGGCGACGCTCACGGATATTGCGCCGCCGGCGGTGCTGCTCGATGCCGGCGCCGGCACCGGCTATGCGCTGCCTTTGCTGGCCGAGCGCTTTCCCACCGCCGAGCGCGTCGCTGTCGACCTGTCGGCGGCCATGCTGGCGCGCATCGCCATGCCCTGCCGCCGTCTGGTCGGCGATCTCGAACAGTTGCCGCTGGCCGCCGCCTGCCTCGACCTCTACTGGTCCAGTCTCGCCGTGCAGTGGTGCGAATTGCCGCGCGCACTGGCCGAAGCCCGGCGCGTGCTGCGCCCAGCCGGCCGTCTGGCGGTCGCCACCCTTGGCCCGGAAACCTTCGAGGAACTACGCCAGGCTTTTGCCGACGTCGACAATTACCGCCACACGCTGGTTTTCCACACGCCGGAGGAAATTGCCCGGCTGGCCACCGAGGCCGGTTTTACCGGGATTGCCGTCGGCCGCCGGCGGCTGACGGCCCATTACCCCGATTTCCGCGGCCTGCTGCGGGCGGTCAAGGCCAGCGGGGCCAACCAGTTGGGCAATGGCCGCCGCCGTCACTTGATGGGCCGCGCCGCCTTCGCCGCCGCCGAGGCGGCCGCCGAGCGCCAACGCAGCGCCGCCGGGCTGCCTCTAACCTATGACGTTTTGATTCTGGAGGCCCAGCGATGAAACAGGCTTATTTCCTGACCGGCACCGATACCGAGGTCGGCAAGACTTTCGTCGCCTGCGCCCTGCTCCACCGCGCCCGCCAGCTTGGCCTGTCGGCCGCCGGTCTGAAGCCGGTCGCCGCCGGCACGGATGCCGCTGGCCGCAACGATGATGTCGAAGCCATCCGCACCGCCAGCAGCGTCGAATTACCGCTGGCGACCGTCAACCCCTGGTGTTTCGCCGCCGCCATCGCGCCGCATCTGGCCGCCGCCGAGGAAGGGCGCGTCATCACTTTTGCGCCCATCCTGGCCACCTGCCAAGCGGCGCGGCAATCCGCCGATTTCGTCGTCGTCGAGGGCGTCGGCGGTTTTCGCGTGCCGCTCGGGCCGGATGGCGACAGCGCCGATCTGGCGGCTGCCCTCGGCCTGCCGGTAATTCTGGTGGTCGGCATGCGGCTCGGTTGCATCAACCACGCGCTGCTCAGCGCCGAGGCCATCGCCGCCCGTGATTTGACGCTGGCCGGCTGGGTCGCCAACCAGATCGACCCGGCGATGGCGCGCTTCGCGGCCAATCTGCAAACGCTACGGGATTTGCTGCCGGCACCGCTACTCGGCGTCGCGCCGCACGCGCCGGATGGCGGTAGCCGTGGCGCTGCTGCCGCGCTCAAGCTTCCGGCGGGCTGATGTTGGGCTGCGCTCAACCAACCTACCGCAGTCAGATCATCGGCACTTCTTCGTCGCGGAAACGCTGGCGGATGTCCAGCACCGCATCCCAGCCGGCCAGCAGGGCCTCGACACACAGTGGGTCGAAATGCCCGCCGCGCCCTTCCTCAAGGTAGCGGACGGCTTCTTCCAGCGGCCAGGCGCGCTTGTAGGGGCGCTCCGAGGTCAGCGCGTCGAATACGTCGGCGACCGCGACGATACGCCCGAATAGCGGAATCGCCGGTCCTTTCAACTGGTTTGGATAGCCGCTGCCGTCGTATTTCTCGTGATGCGAGAGGGCTATCGTGGCGCCGGCGCAGAGGATTTCCGAACGGCTTTCCTTGAGCAGTTCGTGGCCAAGGCGGGCATGCCCCTTCATCACCTCGAACTCTTCCGGCGTTAGCTTGCCCGGCTTGAGCAGGATGTAGTCGGGAATGCCGATCTTGCCGACGTCGTGCATCGGCGCCGCTTCGAGGATCAGTTTCTGGGTGGCGGCATCGAGGTCGAGACCGTGGGCGATGATCTGCGAGTAGTAGGCCATGCGCTGGATGTGGGCGCCGGTTTCAGGATCGCGGAATTCGGCCGCCCGCGAGATGCGGAAAATCAGTTCGCGCTCGCGTTCGCGGATTTCCTGGGTGCGCGCCTCGACCAGTTCGCCCAGGTGACGGGCGCGGTCGGCAAGGAATTTCTGCCCCTGGCGCAGGGACAGCATGTTGCGGGCGCGCGCCGAGAATTCGACGCGGTCGATCGGCTTGGTCAGATAATCGTTGGCGCCGCCGAGCAGGGCCTCGTAACGGACATCCTTCTGGTTGTTGGCGGTGATCATCAGGATCGGGATTTCGTCGCGCCCGTGCAGCGCCCGGAAGGCGCCAATGAAGCGCAGGCCATCCATGTCCGGCATCATGTAATCGACGATGACCAGATCCGGCACGTGCTCGCGGCACCAGTCGAGGGCTGGCAGCGGATTGTCGAACAGCACCGGCTGACAGTCCCCGAGCTTCAATACCAGCGCCTTGATCAGCGTCAGGTTGATTTCGCTGTCGTCGATAATCAGCACGGTGTGCATGGGCGGAGACGGTGGCGGGCGGTGAGATCATCAAGTATATAATGCCGCGCCATGAAACTACTGTTCGACCTTTTCCCGGTGATTCTCTTCTTCGGCGCCTTCAAGTACGCCGAAAAGCAGCCGGAACTGGCCGCCGACTGGGTCGCCGCCCTGCTCGGTTCGGCCAGCGTCAGTCCGCAGCAAGCGCCGATCCTGCTCGCCACGGTGGTGGTCATAGCCGCCACCGTCATCCAGATCGCCTGGGTGCATTTCCGCCACGGCAAGGTGGACAAGATGCTGTGGTTCAGCCTGGCGCTGGTCGTCGTCTTCGGCGGCATGACGCTGATCTTCCAGAACGAAGCCTTCATCAAGTGGAAGCCGACCATCCTCTACTGGGCATTCGCCGGCAGCATGGCCTTCGCCGTCCTGGTCATGAAGAAGAATGCCATCCGCGGCATGCTCGGCGAACAGATGAAGCTACCCGAGGTCGTCTGGAATCGCCTGAATCTCTCCTGGATCGGTTTCTTCGCCGTCATGGGCGCGCTCAACCTGATCGTCGCCTTCAATTTCTCGACCGATGCCTGGGTCAATTTCAAACTGTTCGGCGGCATGGGCCTGATGCTGCTCTTCATCCTCGCCCAAGGGATGCTGCTGGCGAAATACGTCGAGGAAGACCAATAATGCTTTACGCCATCCTCGGCGAGGACCATCCGGGTTCTCTGCAAGCCCGCCTGGCCGCCCGCCCCGCCCATCTCGAACGCTTGCAGGCGTTGCAGGCCGAGGGCCGCCTGATTCTGGCCGGCCCCTGCCCGGCGATCGACTCGCCCGATCCCGGCCCGGCGGGCTTCTCGGGCAGCATCATCATCGCCGAGTTCGCGTCGCTGACCGACGCCCGCGCCTGGGCCGACGCCGACCCCTACGTCGCCGCCGGCGTCTATGCCAACGTCGCCGTCAAGCCATTCAACAGGGTCCTGCCAACCTGATGGCGAAAAGTCGTCTATGATGCTGCTGGCGACTTGATGCTCGGCCACTTCAATGCGTTAAGCATCAACACTTGCCCCGCGAAGAAGTATAATTTTCGTTTCCCTCATCCGAAGGACATTACATGCACAAGATCTCCCGTCTGGCCGCCCTGCTCGTTGCCGGCGCCATCGTTTCCACTCCGCTCCTGGCCCAGAACAAAACCTTCGCCACCGTCAACGGCCAAGCGATCCCGCAGTCCGTCTACGACGCCTTCATGACCGAGCAGAAGGCGCAGGGCGCCCAGGATGGCCCGGAACTGCAAAACGCCGTGAAAGAAGAATTGATCCGCCGCGAGCTGCTGGCGCAGGAAGCCAAGAAGCGCGGCCTGGATAAGAAGGATACGGTGCCCGGCCAGGTCGAACTGGCCAAGCAGGCGGTGTTGATCCGCGCCTACCTGACCGATTACGTGCGCACCAACCCGATCACCGAGGAACGCCTGAAAGCCGAATACGAAACCATCAAGGCCAACATCGGCGAAACCGAATACAAGGTCCACCACATCCTGGTCGAGAAAGAGGACGAAGCCAAGGCGATCATCGCCAAGCTCGACAAGGGCGAGAAATTCTCGGAACTGGCCAAACAGTCGAAGGATCCGGGTTCCCGCGACAATGGCGGCGATCTCGGCTGGAATTCGCCGGCCGCCTATGTCAAACCGTTCGGCGAGGCCCTGCCCCAGTTGAAAAAAGGCGAATACACCAAGACCCCGGTCAAGACCGACTTCGGTTACCACGTGATCCAGGTGGAAGATTCGCGCCCCGCCAGCCCGCCGCCGTATGAGCAGGTCAAGCAGCAACTGCAACAGCGCGCCAGCCAGCAGCAGATCGAGCAACTGGTCAAGGATCTGCGCGCCAAGGCCAAGGTCAACTGAGCCTGTCCCGGCCACCCACCATGCCCTCTGCGTGGGAGTCCGATGCCCACCCGCCGGTGGGCATTTCTTTTGCCCGGAGCGAGCCGTGTTCGAGCATCTGAAAAAGCTGTTCAGTGTCCCGCCGCAGGCCACGCCAGCGCGCCGGGCGACAACGCCGGCCACGACCGTGGCGGAGGAAGGCGGAGCCGTCTTCCTCCGTCGCGATGCCGTGTTCGACCGTCAAGGGCAACTGGCCGGTCATCTGTTTCGCACTGGCGACACGCTGTCGGCCACGGTCCGGCAAGCCGATAGCGCCTTGCTGTCCACCCTGAATGCCAGCCCGGACGCCTGGAACGCCGGCCTGGCATTCGTCCCGCTCAGTTCGGCCAGCCTCGACCTGGCGGCGGTGGACGAACTGCGTAGCACGAACCTGGTCCTGCTGCTCGATCTGGCCCCAAGCGCCAGAGGGGCGCAAAACGAGGAGTTGGGTGCCCGCATCGAAGCGCTGCGCCAGCGCGGCATCGCCATCGCTCTGTTCCGCCAGCCGAAGCATCCGAGCTTCAGCGAGATCATCCACCTCGCCGACTACGGCGCCATCGATGTCGCCGCCACCGAACCCAGCCTGATCCGCGATTTCTCGGCGGCCTTCCGCACCGGCCGGCGCGACCATCCGGCCGGCCTGTTCGCCGCCGGCATCGAGACCATCGACGAATATCGCCTCTGCCACCTGTGGCATTTCGATTATTTCCACGGCAGCTTCGCCGCGCAAACGCTGCAGCATGCCGACGAAACCGCCACTGACCCGCACAAGATGCAGTTGCTGCACGTGCTGCGCCTGGTCCAGAGCGACGCCGAGACGGCGGAAATCGCCGCCGCGCTGCGCCAGGATCCGCCGCTCGCCTTCCGCATCCTGCGCTACCTCAATTCGCCGCTGATCGGCCTCGACCACCGCATCGAGTCGCTGTCGCAAGCCCTGACCATTCTCGGCCGGCAACGCCTGATGCGCTGGCTGGCGGTGCTGCTGTTCTCGGTACGCGAACCCGCTGTCGGCGACTGGCTGCTGATCGAAAGCGCCCTGACTCGCGGCCGCCTGATGGAGTTGCTGGGCGACCGGGTGCGGCCCGGCCAGCCTGCCGACGCGCTGTTCCTGACCGGCATTTTCTCCTGCCTCGAACAGTTGCTGCGCCGGCCGCTGGCCGAACTGCTCGACGAAATACCGCTGGCCGAGGATGTCCGCGCCGCCCTGCTGCACGGCGAAGGCACCTACGCGCCGCTGCTGGCCTTGGTCGAAGCGGCCGAGGCCTTCGATCACGCGCGCATCGCCTACTGCGCCGACGCCCTCGCCGTCCCGGCCGATGCCGTCAACCGCGCCTTGCTGGCCGCCACCGCCTGGGCCAGCGAGGTTTCCGAGCATTGGGACTAGATTTCCGCCCCCGGCAAAATTGATACAGGTGAATGCCGGATCGGCATCCGCCGACTAGAGTCCGACAGCATGAAACTGCCTTGCCTGCCGCTACTCGTCGCCTGGTTTGCCACCCTGCCGCTGTCGCTGAGCGCTGCGCAGCCGCTGCAACCCTGGCTCGACGTGGCCGCTCCCGGCAGCGTGTTGAAGCTGCCGCCCGGCATTTATAGCGGGCCAGCAGTAATTAACAAGACGCTGACCCTCGACGGCGACGGTCAGGTAGTGGTCGACGCTGGCGGCAAGGGTACGGTACTGACCGTGCGCGCCGACCGGGTCACGCTACGGGGCCTGACCTTGAAGAACAGCGGCGATTCGCACGATGCCCTCGACAGCGGTCTGATGGCCGAGGGAAACGAGCTGCTGATCGAGAACAACGTGATCGAGGACGTGTTGTTCGGCATTTCCCTGCATCGCAGTAACAACGGTGTCGTCCGCGGCAACCGTATCCGCTCGCGCCATGCCGACCCGGCCGACCGCGGCGATGGCCTGCGCTTGTGGTATAGCAGCGGCAACCGCATCGAAGGCAACGACATCGCCCACATCCGCGACATCACCGTCACTAACGCGCCACGCAACCGCTTCGTCGGCAACCACGTGCGCGACAGCCGGCGGGCGATAAATCTGCTGTTCGCCCCGCGCACCCTGATCGAGGGCAACCTGTTCGAACGCAACGCCACCGGCGTGATCGCGCTCAATTCCGACGGCCTGGTGGTCCGCGGCAACCGCATCCGGCACGCGATGGAAGCCTCCGGCGCCGGCGTCGCGCTCAAGGAAACCGCAGCGGCACTGGTCCAGGGCAACGAAATCGTGCATTGCGCCCACGGCATCATGGCCGACTCGCCGATGCATCCGCTCAACCGCATCGTCTTCGTCGATAACGTAGTCGCCCACAACGTTACCGGCGTGTATTTCTACGGTGCCAAGGGCGGCCACATGGCGATCGGCAACAGCTTCCTGAACAACCTGTGGCCAGTGATCATCATCGGCGACGGCGACCCGATGAACGACGTCTGGTGGGGCAACACCTGGGACGGCTACGAAGGTTTCGACCGCGACGGCGATGGCTTTGGCGACCAGCCGTACGAGTTGTACGCCTGGGCCGACCGCATCTGGATGGAAACGCCAGCGGCGCGTTTCTTCAGAAATTCGCCGGTACTCGAACTACTCGATTTCCTCGAACGCCTGGCCCCCTTCGCGGCGCCGACGCTGATCCTGCGCGACCCGGCGCCACGCATGCGACGCTCACCCTAGTGTGGGCGCACTACACTAACCAGTCGCGCATATCCTCGATCAGGTCGTCGACCGCCCCCAGCGACAGGCCGAACAACTGGCAGGCGTAGGGCAGAGCCTTGTTCCATTCCTGGTAGACATGATCGCCGGCTTGCAGGCGGATGATGTGCTCGGCCAGCACGGTGACGGCGATCAGCATCCGCGAGGTCGGCGTCAGCAGGCCCGCTGTGTCGAACGCGGCATAGTCGTGGTGGTACAACACGGCATTGGCCACCTCGGCCGGCAGGCGCCAGCGGCGGGCGAGAAAGTAGCCGACGACGGCATGGTTGGTGCCGAGATGCCGGTCCTCGACATCGGTAAACCGCCGCTCCTCGCAGGCATTGGCCTCGGCCAGCACGGCGCGGACCTCGGGGAAGCGCTTCATCAACAACGGGATGCCGCAATCGTGGAACAGCCCGAAGGTGTAGGCCACGTCGGGACGGACACAGCGCAGGCGGCGGGCCAGTTCGGCCGATAGCCGCGCGGTCAGAGCCGAAGTTTCCCAGAAGCGCTCCATCGGCGCGGACGCGCCGCCGGACAGGGAAGCTTTCAGGAGCTGCGAGACGACCAGATTGAACACCTGCCGGGTACCGAGAATGTTCAGCGCCTGGGCAATGGAACCGATCTTGTTGTTGCCGAAGGCCGGGGAATTGGCCACCAACATCACATGTCCGGCAAGGGCCACGTCCTGACCGATCAAACGAGCGATTTCTCGCTGGTCCGTGTCTTTCTCCAGTTCCCGCTGGATATCCACCAAAATCGCCGGACAAGGCGGAATGTCGATTCCGTTTAACTGTTTTTCCAACTGCAACTGCTGTTCGTCGCTCACCGCACTCATTGAATAAACTCCAAAGGTTGGACGGGAGCTTGTCGGCTACCCGCGTCGGCGTGAATAACGCGGAAATTATAGTTGATAGGCTTCGCCGCCGCCCTGCAAGGTCAACTCGACCACCCGCCGCGTCAGGTGCGGGGCGAATAGCTCGATCAGGTCGTAATCATGGCGGCGCAGGTAGGTGCCGCGGCGCAAGGCCAGGCGGGTGATATTCGACTCGAACAGATGGCTGGCATCGAGGGCCGCCAGGCCGCTGTCGCGCTGCTCGTCGACAGCCAGTGCCGAGATGATGCCGAGGCCGAGGCCGAGGCCGACGTAGGTCTTGATCACGTCGGCATCGAGCGCAGTCAGCACGATGTTCGGCGTCGCGTCGATGCGCTCGAAGGCCCGATTGATCCGCGAGCGCCCGGCGAATGCCGTGTCGTAGGTGATCAACGGCCACTTGACCAGTTCTTGCAGCGACAACGGTTGCTGCAGTATCGGGTGAGCGCTCGGCGCAATCACGCAATGGCTCCACTGGCGGACCGGCAGCGTGATCAGTTGCGGATACTGATCGAGCGCCTCGGTAGCAATACCGATGTCGGCGTCGCCGGCCAGCACCCATTCGGCGATCTGCGTCGGGCTGCCCTGGTGCATTTCCAGCTTGACGCCGGGATGGCGGGCGATGAAATCGCGGACCACGACCGGCAACGCGTAGCGGGCCTGGGTGTGGGTCGCTGCCAGCACCAAGCGGCCACTGTCGCCGGCCGAGAAATCGGCGCAGGCGCGCTTGATATTTTCCGCTTCGGCAAGAATGCGCTCGGCGATGGTCAGCACCGTCCGCCCTGGCTCGGTGACACCGGTGAAGCGCTTGCCGCTGCGCTCGAAGATGGTTATCCCGAGTTCATCCTCCAGCAGCTTGACCTGCTTGGAGATGCCCGGCTGCGAGGTGTACAGCGATTCCGCCGCCTCCGAGACATTGAGCCCCTGGCGCCGGATCTCGACGATGTAACGCAATTGCTGAAGTTTCATGGTGAAAGGCACGAGGTGGGTTGCCGATCATTATCGCCGGCCGACAACCCATGACCCGCAATTAATAACCCAAAGTTATACCAATCTAACCCAATATTCTTTTTGATACAAATGGCTGCTGCTAGGATGCGCACCATGTACCAATACGATGCCATCGACCGCCAGTTGGTCAACGAGCGCGTCGCCCAGTTCCGTGATCAGGTCCGGCGCTGGCGATCGGGCGAGTTGACCGACGACGAATTCCGTCCGCTGCGTCTGCAGAACGGCCTCTATATCCAGCGCCACGCACCGATGTTCCGCATCGCCGTGCCTTACGGCATGCTGAGTTCGACGCAATTGCGCACCCTGGCCCGCGTCGCCCGCCAGTACGACCGCGGCTACGGCCATTTCACGACCCGCCAAAACCTACAACTCAACTGGCCGAAGATCGAGGATGTGCCCGACATCCTGGCCGAACTGGCGGCGGTCGACATGCACGCCATCCAGACTTCCGGCAATTGCGTGCGCAACATCACCACCGACCCGTTCGCCGGCGTCGCCGCCGACGAAATCATCGATCCGCGCCCGCTGGCCGAGATTTTGCGCCAGTGGTCCACCTTCCACCCGGAATTCACCTTCCTGCCCCGCAAATTCAAGATCGCCATTTCCGGTACGTGGGAGGACCGTGCCGTCACCTGGTTCCACGACATCGGCCTGCATCTGAAGCAGGAGAATGGCGAAACCGGCTTCAGCGTGATCGTTGGCGGCGGCTTGGGTCGCACGCCCATCCGTGGCCAGGTGGTGCGCGAATTCCTGCCCTGGCAGCACATCCTCAGCTACTGCGAGGCAATTCTGCGTGTCTACAACCGCTTCGGACGACGCGACAACGCCTTCAAGGCGCGCATCAAGATTCTCGTCCAAGCGCTCGGCGTCGAAGAATTTACCCGCCAGGTCGAAGCCGAATGGGCACATGGCAAAGGTGGCCCGGCAACCATCACCCAGGCCGAGTACGACCGCGTCGCCGCGCATTTCGTGGCACCGGCTTACCAACCCTCCACCGTCGAGGACGCCGCCTTCACCCGGCATCGCCAAGAAAATACCGCCTTCGCCCGCTGGCTGGAACGGTGCACGCACCCGCACCGCGTCGCCGGCTACCGTGCCGTGACCCTGTCGCTGAAAAAGCACGGCGCGCCGCCGGGCGACATCTCCTCGGATCAGATGGACATCGTCGCCGACCTGGCCACTCACTTCAGCTTCGGCGAACTGCGCATCGCGCACGAACAGAACATCATCCTGGCCGACGTCCGCGAAGCCCATCTCTACGCCCTGTGGCTGACCGCCCGGGGCGCCGGCCTGGCGACGCCGAACATCGGCCTGCTAACTGGCATCATCTGCTGCCCGGGCGGCGATTTCTGCGACCTCGCCAACGCCAAGTCGATCCCCATCACCAACGCCATCCAGCAACGCTTCGACGACCTCGACTATCTGTTCGACATCGGCGAAATCGACCTCAACATCTCCGGCTGCATGAATGCCTGCGGCCATCATCACATCGGCCACATCGGCGTGCTCGGCGTGGACAGGAACGACGCCGAGTTCTACCAGGTCACGCTCGGCGGCCGCCAGGGCAACGAGGCCCGACTCGGCAAAGTGATCGGCCCCGCCTTCCCGGCCGAGGAAATGCCGGAGGTGGTGGCCAAGATCATCCAAGTCTATATCGGCCATCGTCATGCCGACGAGCGGTTCATCGACACCTTCGATCGCATCGGCATCACCCCGTTCAAGGATCGCGTCTACGCAGGTCGCATCCACGGCAAGGCCAAAACAACAGCAATGGAGGTCGCCTGATGGTGCAACTGATCAAGGACCACGCCATCCAAACCGACACTTGGCGGACATTTGCCTTGGCCAAGGACCAGCACGCCGAAACGGTGCCCCTGCCGACGGGAGACACGATCTTCCCGCTCGCCGTATGGCAGGCGCGCCAGGTCGAAATCAGCGAACGCGGCGGGCGCATCGGTCTGCTGCTGCAACCCGGCGAACGGGTCGAGGACATCGCCGACGACCTCGCCCACTTCAGCCTCATCGCCATCAACTTTCCAAAATTCGTCGACGGTCGCGGCTACTCGACGGCCAGCCTGCTGCGCCAACGCTACGGCTACCGGGGCGAACTGCGCGCCGTCGGCGAGGTGCTGCACGACCAGTTGTTCTTCATGCGCCACGTCGGCTTCGACAGTTACGAACTCAAAGACGGCAAAGACGCAACCCAGGCGCTGGCCGCCGGCTTCTCCACCTTCAGCGACAGCTACCAAGCCTCGACCAGCCAGCCGCAACCCCATTTTCGCCGCCGCGCCTGAACCACCATGACACCGAATCGACTCAACATCACGCCCGAGCTGAGCGCCAGCGTCGCTGCCAAGACAGCCCAGGTCGCCGCGCTCCTCAGCGAAATTGCCGAGGACTGGTCGCCGGCCGTTTTCGCCAACAGCCTCGGCGCCGAAGATATGGTGCTGACCGACCTGATCGTCAAAAACCAGCTGCCGATCGAAATCTTCAGCCTCGACACCGGCCGCCTGCCGCTCGAAACCTACGACCTGATGGCCGAAGTGCAGAAGCACTACGGCCTCAAGCTGAAAATTTACTTCCCACAAGCCAGTGCAGTAGAAAACTACGTGCGCGACCACGGCATCAACGCCTTCTACGACTCGGTGGCGCTCAGGAAAGCCTGTTGTCACATCCGCAAGGTCGAGCCGCTGCGCCGCGCCCTGGCCGGCAAGCGCGCCTGGATCACCGGCCTGCGCGCCGAACAGGCCGCCACCCGTGGAAATCTGGCGGTACACGAAGCCGACGAAAGCAACGGCCTGGAGAAATTCAACCCGCTCGCCGATTGGCGCGAGAAGGAAATCTGGACCTACATCCAGCACAACGGCGTGCCCTACAACGCCCTGCACGACAAGTTCTACCCCAGCATCGGCTGCGCCCCCTGCACCCGCGCCATCACACTCGGCGAAGACATCCGCTCCGGCCGCTGGTGGTGGGAAACGCCGGAATCCAAGGAGTGCGGATTACATGTGAAAGCATGACATCCGGCGGCCAGCGCAGGCTAACCTCACGCCAGTGGGGTTAAGGGCCAGAGGCCCGGCCGGAGCTAAAATCCCGAATCCAAGGAATGCGGATTGCATGCAAAGGCGTATCAGTCGAGCGTGCGACGGAAACGCTTGAGTCCGATGACCAATACGACAGCGATGAAAATCAGCAAGGGCCAAAGATGCGGCCAGAGGTCGACGATGCCGTTGCCTTTGAGCATGACACCGCGCGCAATGCGCAGGAAATGCGTCAAGGGCAGCGCCTCGCCGATCGTCTGCGCCCAGACCGGCATGCCGCGGAACGGGAACATGAAGCCCGAGAGCAGAATCGAGGGCAGAAAGAAGAAAAACGTCATCTGCATCGCCTGCATCTGGCTGCGCGCAATCGTCGAAACCGTGATGCCGACAAACAGATTGGCGCTGATGAAAGTCATCACGCCGAGAATCAACAGCGCCGGGTTGCCGACGAATGGCACATTGAACAACAGTCGCGCCGCAGTCAGGATGACGCAGACTTGCACAGCGCCGATGACGATGTAGGGCAGGATCTTGCCAACCATCACTTCCAATGGCCGCACCGGCGTGGCGAGCAGGTTTTCCATCGTACCGCGCTCGACTTCACGCGTAATGCCGAGCGCGGTCATCATGATCATTGTCATCGTCAGGATCACGCCCATCAGGCCCGGCACGACGTTATACGACGTGACCCCATCCGGATTGTAGCGGCGCTGGATCACCAGATCGAACGGCGGCTGGCCTGGCGCAAGCTTGGCGAGCGGCCCCGTCAGATCGTAGCGCAACACCGTGTTGGCAAGCTGCTGCACGGCAGCGATGGCGTTGCCGGTAGCGGAAGGGTCGGTCGCATCGGCGGCGATGAGCAATTGCGGCCGCTCGCCGCGCAGCAGACGGCGCGAGAAATCGGCCGGAATCGTCACCGCGAATTGCACGCTGCCTTCGGCCAGCATCGTATCGGCATCGCTGTCGCGGGCACTTGTTGAGATCACATCGAAATAGCCACTATTCACCAAGCCGCTGACAATGCTGCGCGCAAAAGGACTTTGCTCGTGCGCAACGACAACAGTCGGCAAATGCTTCGGATCTCCGTTGATCGCGTAGCCGAACAGCGTCAGCTGAATGATCGGAATGCCGACCATCATCGCGAAGGTCAAACGGTCGCGCATGAGCTGGATGAATTCCTTGAGCATCACCGCGTAGAGACGCGCGAAGGAGAAACGCTCAGGCACGTTTGTCGCTCCCCGCGAAGTTGTCGCGCGACTGGCTCATGAGTTGAATGAACACGTCTTCGAGTTGTGGCGCGGATTGCTCCCAGTGCAAATCCGTGCGTTGCCGGAAAGGGGCGATCGCCGTTGCCAGCTTCGCGCCATCGATACCGCTGACATGCAGGTCGTTACCGAAACGCGTCAGCATATCGACGCCCGCCTTGCCTTCGAGTTCGCGCACCAGCGCATTGACGCCGGAGCCGCCGACGCGCCAGGTTTCAAAGCCACTCGCCGCAATCAGCTCGGCGGGTGTACCCAGCGTCAGCAAGCGTCCGTAGGCGATGTAGCCCAGGCGATGACAGCGTTCGGCCTCGTCCATATAGTGCGTCGACACAAGAACCGTGATGCCGTCCGCCGCGAGTTTGTGAATTTCTTCCCAAAAATCGCGCCGCGCCTTCGGGTCAACGCCGGCGGTCGGTTCGTCGAGCAGTAGCAGACGCGGTTCGTGCAGCATGCAGGCAGCGAGCGCCAAGCGCTGCTTCCAGCCGCCCGAGAGACTACCGGCAAGCTGTTTGGCACGGTCTTGCAGGCCGAGGCGTTCGATGGCGCCGGCGATCCGCTCGGCACGCCGGTCCATGCGGTAAACACGGGCGATGAAGTCGAGGTTCTCGCGAATCGTCAGATCTTCATAAAGCCCGAAGCGCTGCGTCATATAGCCGACTTCGCGCTTGATTGCGGCCGATTCGCGCAGGATGTCATAGCCCAGCGTATGGCCGCTGCCGCCATCGGGCGTCAGCAGGCCGCACATCATGCGAATCGTCGTCGTCTTGCCACTGCCATTCGGGCCGAGAAAGCCAAAAACCTCGCCCTGCTCGACACGCATCGAGAGATGGTCGACAACCGTTTTGTCGCCATAGCGTTTGGTTAGATCCTGCACATCGACGGCGGGAGCGCTGATGTTGCTCATTGAGCAATTCTCCGGCCACTCGCGCGGTGCATTTCCCTCCTTCCCCCGCGTGCGGGGGAAGGCCGGGATGGGGGGAATGGCGGTTGATTCGAGCGTCGCGCACTAATTCTCCCCCCTCCCCAGCCCTCCCCCGCACGCGGAGGAGGGAGTTTTGCAGCGGCGCTCACTGCACCGCCCCGATCCGCACATCGACCGGCTGACCCGGACGCAAACCCTGCGGATCGAGCGGATACGCCTCGACGAGGAACACCAGCTTGGCGCGGTTCTCTTTGCTGTAAATGACCGGCGGAGTGAACTCGGCTTGCGAAGCAATGAAGGCCACGCGCGCATCGCGCGGCGCGCCGCAGCCATCGCACGACACTTTGACGATGTCGCCCTGGCGTACTTCGGGCAGACGCGCCTGCGGCACATAAAAGCGCAGCTTGATATTGCCGGGCGGCAACAGGCTGACGACCGGCGAACCGGCCGGCACCCATTCGCCGACGCGGAAAAGCGTGTCGTCGACACGCGCCGCGACCGGGGCGGTAACCTGCTTTTGGGCGAGCAGCCAAGCGCTTTGCGCCAGCGCAGCCTGGGCGGCCTGGCTCGCGGCGGCGGCCGCCGCGCGCTGGTCATTGCGTGCGGCCAAGTGCGCGACGCGCAGTTGCGCTTCGGCCTCGGCGAGCTGTGCCTTGCCGCTGCGGACTTTTTCGCTTTGCGCATCGAGCCCGGCGGGGCTGATGAACTTCGCGGCGGCTAGGCTCTGTTGCCGCGCCAGATCGTTTTCGGCCAGTTTGAGCGCGGCACGCGCCGCGTCCACCTGGGCAACGACGGCGGCAATTTCGTCTGGCCGTCCACCTTTGGACAAGTCCCGCGCCTGCGCTTCGCTTTGCGCGAATTTGGCGGCAGCTTCGTCGCGCGCGGCGATTTCGTTATCTTGATCGAGCGCGAACAGTTTCGCGTCCAGCTCGACTTCGCTTCCCTTGACAACCGACAGTTCAACCAGACGCCCCCCATAGGACGCGGCCACCCGGACAAAATCCGCCTCGACGTAACCGGGCAAGATGCCATCACTGTTAGCGCCGCAGCCAGCCAATGCAAGCAAGAGAAAAAGGGTGCGGTATTTCATCGAGACTCCTCCCGCCGGGCGCGCAAAACCACCGCGCCCGCCCAGCTGAATGCGGAAACTATTGGGCTGCAAAACGCCTGCAAAGACCGTGGAAACTGCCTCCAATCCCCGTCTATTCATATGAGAAAGCAAGTGCTCACATGGGATGGAACGCGTATTACAGGCGCTGAAAGGTCAGGCCACCTTGTTGAAGGTATTGATGACAAGATCCCGTTCGGTCAAAGCCTGAATCTTGGGAACCAAATCCACGAAATGAGGCGTCTGAAAATGTGCATCCAAAGCCGCCTGACTCTCCCATTCTTCGATAAACGCTATATGGGTATCTTTTTCCGGATTTTGGCAAAGCTCATAACTGATACAGCCTTTTTCTTTCCTGGTTTCCACGACCAGCGCCTTGGCCAGGGTCAGGGCCTTTTCCACTTCTCCGTTCCTGAAAAAGAACTGCGCGACAACTTTAAGCATATTGAATTCTCCCCTCGTTTTGACTGCTCTTCGAGCCTGCGCAGACTAGCACACAGGGCAGCGCAATCGGATGGATGATCAGCGGCTGCCTGCCCGATCCCGGCGCCTGATTTTTCCTCCGCCACCGGGCGCGGTATAGTCCGCCCCCCGGTCATTTTTCCCTGCCGCCCGCGCCATGCCTTTACCCCGCCTCGACCCCGCCGCCTACCCGGCGCAACTCGCCGCCAAGGTCGCCCGCTTCCAGGCCGATTTCGCCGCCTTCGCCCTGCCCGAGCCGGCGGTATTCGCCTCGGCACCGTTGCACTACCGGCTGCGCGCCGAGTTCCGCGCCTGGCAGCACGGCGAGGTCTTCGACTACGCCATGTTCGACCCGGACAATCCGCGCCAGCCGGTGCTGATGGCCGATTTCCCGGCCGCCGACGCCGCCATCTGCGCGCTGATGCCGCGCCTGCGCGCCGCCATCCTGGTCGACGAGGCGCTGCGCCACCGGCTCTTCGGCATCGAGTTCCTGGCCACCTTGAGCGGCGAGATGCTGGTCACCCTGATCTACCACCGCCCACTCGACGCCGCTTGGGAAGAAGCGGCGCACCGCTTGGCCGCAGCCCTGAAAATCGGTCTGATCGGTCGCAGCAAGGGGCAAAAAATCGTGCTCGAGCGTGACTGGGTGCTCGAACAGTTCGAACTGGACGGCCGCACGCTGCGCTATCAACAGTTCGAAGGCAGCTTCAGCCAACCCAACGGCGAGGTGAACCGGCACATGCTCGGCTGGGCTCGCGCCCAGGCCGCCGGGCTGGGCGGCGATCTGCTCGAACTCTATTGCGGCAACGGTAACTTCACCGTCGCCCTGGCACCGCAATTCGGGCGGGTGTTGGCCACCGAGGTCAGCAAGCCCTCGGTACGGGCGGCGCAATACAACCTGGCCGCCAACGCCGTCGGCAATGCCGCCATCGTGCGCATGGCCAGCGAGGAAATCAGCGCCGCCCTAGCCGGCCGCGAGGACTTCGAGCGCCTCAAGGAGATCGACCTGACCGGCTACCGTTTCTCGACCCTGTTCGTCGACCCGCCGCGCAGTGGGCTGGACCCAGTGACGTTGGAACTGGCGCGTGGTTTCGACCACATTCTGTACATTTCCTGCAATCCGCAAACCTTGCGCGACAACGTCGCCGCCCTGCACGGCACGCACGAAATCGCCGCTGCCGCGGCCTTCGACCAATTCCCCTACACCGATCACCTGGAAACCGGCCTGTTGCTGCGCCGGCGCTGAACGCGTGACAACGGCCGAACCGGGCCGGCCGGCGGAAAAGATCGGCGCCCGGCCAGACAAATGACAACGGAAATTTCAGCCACTACCAGCCCGAAACCGGCTGCTGGCATGCCGTGACGGCCAATGTCCTGCCTGTCGGATACAGGCGGCGTCAACCATAAAAAATTTGAATACAAGCTCCTAATTTCTAACTGAAATCCATCCGTCGTCGGTTAGACTCGGGAGATGGCCCTGCTCCTGATCGTTTTACTCCCCTTCATCGGCAGCCTGTGCGCAGCACTCCTCCCCACCAATGCGCGTAACGCGGAAGCCTGGCTGGCGGGAATCATCGCGCTGACGGTGGCGCTGCTGACCGCCGCCCAGTATCCGCAACTGGCCATAGACGGCGTGTTGCGCCTGACCATCCCGTGGTCGCCGACCCTCGGTCTCGACTTTCAGTTGCGCATGGATGGCTACGCTTGGCTGTTCGCCATGCTGGTCGCCCTGATCGGCACGCTGGTGGTCATTTACGCCCGCTACTACATGTCGCCGGCCGATCCGGTGCCGCGCTTCTTTTCCTTCTTCCTGGCCTTCATGGGCACCATGCTCGGCGTCGTGCTTTCCGGCAACCTGCTGCAACTGGCGATGTTCTGGGAACTGACCAGCCTTGCCTCGTTCATGCTGATCGCCTACTGGCACCATCGCAGCGATGCCCGCACCGGCGCCCGGATGGCGTTGACCGTGACCGGTATAGGCGGCTTGGCGCTGCTCAGCGGCGTTCTGCTGATTGGCCATATCGTCGGCAGCTACGACCTTGACGCGGTACTGGCCGCCGGCGAGCAGATCAAGGCGCATGCCTGGTATCCGACGATCGTCGGCCTGGTCGCCGTTGGCGCGCTCTCCAAGAGCGCCCAGTTCCCTTTCCATTTTTGGTTGCCGCATGCGATGGCGGCGCCAACCCCGGTGTCGGCCTACCTGCACTCGGCGACTATGGTCAAGGCCGGCGTCTTCCTGCTTGCCCGGCTGTGGCCGGTGCTTGCCGGCAGCGACCTGTGGTTCTGGCTGATCGGCGGCGCTGGCCTGTGCACGCTGCTGATCGGCGGCTATCTGGCGCTGTTCCAGAACGACCTGAAGGGCGTGCTGGCCTATTCGACCATCAGCCACCTCGGCCTGATTACCCTGCTGCTCGGCATGAACAGCGAACTGGCCCTGGTCGCCGCCGTCTTCCACATGGTCAATCACGCCACCTTCAAGGCTTCGCTGTTCATGGCCGCCGGTATCGTCGACCATGAGACCGGCACGCGCGACATCAACCGCCTGTCCGGCCTCTACCGGGCCATGCCGATCACCGCCACGCTGGCCATGGTGGCCGCCGCCGCTATGGCCGGCGTGCCGTTGCTCAACGGTTTTCTGTCAAAGGAGATGTTCTTCGCCGAAACCATATTCGCCGAGCGCACGGAATGGCAGCGTCTGCTGTTGCCGCTGGCGGCGACCATGGCCGGCATGTTGAGCGTGGCCTATTCGCTGCGTTTCGTGCACCAGGTGTTTTTCGGCGAACCCGCCACCGACCTGCCGCACCAGCCGCATGAGCCAACGTACTGGATGCTGCTGCCGAGCGCGCTGCTGGTCGCCGTCTGCCTGCTGGTCGGCATTCTGCCGGCGGCCACCGTCGGCCCCTTCCTGCGCACGGCGACCGATTCCCTGCTCGGGGCGTCCGCGCCGAGCTACAGCCTGGCCGTCTGGCACGGCCTCAACCTGCCGCTGTACATGAGCCTGACTGCCCTGATGGGCGGCGTCATGCTTTATCTGCCCTTCATCGGCCGGAACAGCGAGCGCATTCCGCTGCTCGGCGCCATCGACGGCAGGCAGGCCTTCAACTGGCTGCTCGGCGCCATCACCGACCTCGCCGGCTGGCTGCTCGGCCGCTTGACCTCGCCGCGCCTGCAGATTCAGTTGCTGGTGATCCTGTTGGTCGTCATCGGCGGCAGCCTGCTGCCCTTCGTCGACGGTCCGCTGCATTTCGGCGAGCAGTCGACGATCGAGCTCGATCCGGCCTTCGCCCTGTTGTGGATTGTCGGCGCTGTCTGCGCCGTGGCGGCCGCCTGGCAGGCCAAGCTGCACCGCCTGGCGGCGCTGATCCTCGCCGGCGGCGCGGGTCTGGCGACGAGCCTGACCTTCGTATGGTTCTCAGCCCCCGACCTGGCGCTGACGCAACTGGCGGTGGAAGTCGTCACCGCCGTGCTGATCCTACTCGGCCTGCGCTGGCTGCCGCGGCGCGACAAGCGCTACCGCGAAGGCAAGAGAGAACCGCTGCGCGCCCATCTGCGCCGCCTGCGCGACTTGCTGGTGGCGGTTGCCGGCGGCGGCGGCATCGCTGCGCTGGCCTATGCCATCCTGACCCGCCCGACCGTCGACGGCATCGCGTCCTTCTTCGTCGAGCAAGCGCTGCCACAGGGCGGCGGACTCAACGTGGTCAATGTGATCCTGGTCGATTTCCGTGGCTTCGACACCTTTGGCGAAATCACCGTGCTGGCTGTCGTCGCGCTGACGGTGTTCGCGCTACTGCGGCGTTTCCGGCCAGCGCCGGAAAGCGTCGCGCTGCCCGCCCAGCAGGTTGAACAGGATGTCGGCACGCGCGCACCGGACCTCGCCGCCGGCCTGCCGACCGGCTACCTGATGCTGCCCGCCGTGCTGGTCCGCCTGCTGTTGCCGATGGCCATGTTGATCTCGCTGTTCTTCCTGCTGCGCGGCCACAACACGCCGGGCGGCGGCTTCGTCGGCGGCTTGGTGTTCGCCACCGCGATCATTCTGCAATACATCGTCGGCGGCACGCAGTGGGTCGAATCCCGCCTGCGCATCCACCCCCTGTACTGGATCGCCATCGGTCTGCTCGCCGCCGCCATGGCCGGCGTCACCGCCAGCCTGGTCAACGATCCTTTCCTGACCGCCGAATCCTGGCACGCCAGCCTGCCGCTGCTTGGCGACATTCACCTGTCGACGGTGCTGCTGTTCGACGTCGGCGTCTATATGCTGGTGGTCGGCGCCACCGTGCTGATGCTGGTGGCCATCGCCCACCAGTCGCTGCGCAGCCTGCCGCGGAAAAGCGAAGCCGAAGGAGCGCCCTAATGGAACTGACGCTTTCGCTTGCCATCGGCATCATGGCCGGTTCCGGCATCTATCTGGTCCTGCGCCCGCGTACCTTCCAGGTCATCATCGGCCTATCGCTGCTGGCCTACGCCGTCAACCTGTTCATCTTCGCTATGGGCCGTCTGCGCCTCGGCGCACCGCCGGTGATCACGCCGGGACTGGGCAGCGATCCGGCGCTGTATACCGATCCGCTGCCGCAGGCCCTGGTGTTGACGGCCATCGTCATCGGCTTCGCCACCACCGCGCTGTTCCTCGTCGTGCTGCTCGCCTCGCGCGGGCTGAGTGACACCGACCACGTCGACGGCCGCGAGCCGGAGGAGGAATGATGGGAATCCGCAAGGCATGAGCAACTGGCTGCAACACCTGCCCATCCTGCCGATCCTGGTGCCGATGCTGATCGGGGCGCTGCTGCTGCTGTCGAGTGACAGCCGGCACGGGCCACGCATCGCCCTGTCGCTGCTCGCCGTGCTGCTCCAACTGGCCGTCGCCGGCGGCCTGCTGGCAGTCGCCGGCGGTTGGGTGACCGCCCCGTGGTCCGGCACCATCGGCATCTACGCCCTCGGTAACTGGGCTCCGCCATTCGGCATCGTGCTCGTCGTCGACCGCCTGGCGGCGGTGATGCTGATGTTGACCGCTACCCTCGGCCTGGCCGCGCTGGTCTATTCGATCGCCCGCTGGGAGAAGGCCGGCGTCCATTACCTGCCGCTCTTCCAGTTCCTGCTGATGGGCCTCAACGGCACCTTCCTGACCGGCGACCTGTTCAATCTCTTCGTCTTCTTCGAAGTCATGCTGGCCGCTTCCTACGGCCTCGCCCTGCACGGCTCGGGTGGCCCGCGGGTACGCGCCGGGCTGCACTACATCGCCGTCAACCTGTTCGCCTCGCTGTTCTTCCTGATCGCCGCCGCGCTGATGTACGGCCTCACCGGCACACTCAACCTGGCCGACCTGCCGCTGCGCGTCGCCGCCCTCGACGCCGGCGACCGCCAGTTGTTCCACGTGGCCGCCGCCATTCTCGGCGTCGTCTTCCTGGTCAAGGCCGGCGCCTGGCCGCTCAACTTCTGGCTGCCGGCGGCCTACGGCAACGCGGTGCCGCCGGTCGGCGCCATTTTCGCCATCCTGACCAAGGTCGGCGTCTATGCCCTGCTGCGCCTGGGCGTGCTATTGCAGGAAAGCGGCGTTGCCCCGGCGCCCTTCGGCGGCACCTGGCTGTTCTACTGCGGCCTGATTACCACGGCGGTCGGCACCCTGGGGATTCTCAGCGCCCAGAAACTCGACCGCCTGGCCGCCTTCCTGGTCATTGTTTCCTCCGGCACGCTGCTGACCGCCTTCGGTTTCACCGGCACGTTGCTGACCGGACCGGCGATCTACTACCTGATCAGCTCGGTGCTCGGCAGCGGCGCCTTCTTCATGCTGATCGAAATGGCCGAACGCAACCGGAAACAGGGTGCCGACCTGCTGGCCATCAGCTTCGAGGCCTTCGGCATGGAATCCTCCCGCCACGACACCGAACATCCGGACGAGATGGTCGGCGTCGCCATCCCGGCGGCGATGGCCTTCCTCGGTCTCGCCTTCGTCGCCTGCGTGCTGCTGCTGACCGGACTGCCGCCGCTGTCCGGCTTCGTCGGCAAATTCGCCTTGCTCGGCGCCTCGCTCACTTCGTTGCCACACGCGCCGCTGCTGCATGTCGGGCTGTTCATCACGGCCCTGATACTGTCCGGCATGGCCGGCCTGATCGCGCTGTCGCGCCTGGGCATCCGCGTTTTCTGGGACATGGAGCGGCAGACGCCGCACCTGCAGTGGCTGGAGGCCGGGCCGGTCGGCGCGCTGCTGCTGGTCTGCCTGTGGCTGGCGCTGGCCCCCGAGGGAACGATGGCCTATTGCGCCGCCGCCTCGGAATCGCTGTACGACGCCAGCGCCTATATCCGCACGGTGATTCCCTACCCGCCGGAGGTCGTGGGGCCATGATACGGACCGGAAAGCCACCGCTGCTGGAAATCCTGCTGCTGATCATGTGGCTGGTGGTCAACCAGTCGCTGGAACTGCATCACTGGCTGCTCGGCCTGCTGTTCGCGCTGCCGATCGGCCGTCTGGTGCGCACCTTGCGCCCGCGCACGGCGCGCGTGCGCCGCCTCAATCTGGCCCTGATCCTGTGTTGGCACGTCTTCTGTGATGTCGTCCGCTCGAATTTCGCGGTCGGCCGCATCATCCTCGGTACTGTCCGCCAGCAGCCGAAGGTCGGTTTCCTGGATATTCCCCTCGAGATACGCGACCCGCACGGCCTGGCGGCGCTATCAATCATCATCACGGCGACGCCCGGTACCGTTTTCGCCGGCCACGACCCGGATAGCAACGTACTGACCCTGCACGTCCTCGACCTACAGGACGAGGCCACCTGGCTACACACCATCAAACACCGTTACGAACGCCCTTTGATGGAGATTTTCGAATGAACGTGACTCCCCTCCTCAACTGGGCCGTGCATTTTGCTCTCGCCTGCTTCGCCACCGGCATGTTGTGCGCGGCGATCCGCCTCTTGCGCGGCCCCTCGGCACAGGACCGCATCCTCGCCCTCGATACACTGTACATCAACGGCATGCTGTCGATCCTGATGCTCGGCATCGGGATCGGCTCGGCAATCTATTTCGACATCGCGCTATTGATCGCGCTGTTTGGCTTCGCCGGCTCAACGGCGATGGCCAAGTTCCTGCTGCGCGGCGAGGTAATCGAGCCATGAACATCGTCCCGATGTCGCCCTGGCTGGCCCTGCCCGCTGCCATCCTGCTGATCGCCGGCGGCCTGTTGGCACTGATCGGCTCGCTCGGCCTGTTGCGCCTGAACTCCTTCTACGCCCGCATCCACGCTCCGACCATGGGCAACACGCTGGGCGCCGGCTGCGTCCTGATCGCCTCAATGCTGACCTCGTCAGCCGCCGCTGGCCGGCCGGTCATCCACGAACTGCTGATTACCGTCTTCCTGCTGATCACGTCGCCGGTCACCACCATGCTGTTGATGCGGGCCGCCGTGTTCAGGAGCGAGACCGGCCGCGACCGTCAAGGAGAAGAAGCCTCATGACCCGCATTCTCGCCGCCACCGATCTATCGGACGCCTCCCGCCATGCCGTCAACCGAGCCGGCCGACTGGCCGCTGAACTGGGTTGCCCACTGCATCTCACGCATGCGATCACGCCGGGCCTGTTCGACGACATCCAGCGCCTGCTCGCTCCGAATGCCCCGCCGCTCTCCCTCACCCTCGGCAACGACGCCAACCGGCAACTGCAGGAGATCGCCGGCGAACTGGCGCGCGCTGGCGACAGCGCAATCGACTGCCGTGTCGTGTTCGGCCAGCCCGTCGATGCCCTGCTCGAACAAGCTGAGGCCAATGCCGCCGACCTGCTCGTCGTCGGCTCACGCGGCGAGGGTTTCCTGCGCCAACTGACCATCGGCTCGACCGCCCTGCGCCTTCTGCGCAAAACGCAGCGGCCGACGCTGGTGGTCAAGAATCCGGTTGCCGGCCCCTATCGCCGCGCCCTAGTAGCCATGGACTTCTCGCCGGCCGCCCTGGCCGCCCTGCATCTGCTCCGGCAAATCGCGCCGCAAGCCGAGCTGGTGCTGCTGCACGCCGTCGAAATCCCCTTCGAGCGCCAAATGCACTACGCCGGGGTGAATAGCGACGTCATCCAGCAATACCGCACCCAGGCCCAAATGAAAGCCATGCAGCAACTGCGCCAACTGGCCGACGACGAGCAGATGCCGGAGACGACGACGCATCTGCTCGCCCCCAGCGGCAACCCCACCGACCTGATCCTGGAACAGGTCGACATCCAGGATTGCGACCTGATCGTCGTCGGCAAGCGCGGCCTGCACATCGTCGAGGAACTGCTGCTCGGCAGCACGACCAAGCACCTGCTGATCGAAGCCGATACCGACATCCTGATCGCCAGCGACTGAACAGGCGACCCGCGCACTCCTGAACGGCTCGCCTTCGGCCTCGGGTACCCGGCGCTGCTTCACTGAAATTCTGGCCATCGGTAGCCCTCACCGGCTTATTCCGTTCAGAGATAACACGATATATACATGTTATTAATTGAATATTAAGCCAGCGCTACAATGCCTGCCATTCGACCGTGAACTGACTGTCATGACCCAACGCCCCACCCTTTCCCATCTCGATTGGCTCGAAGCCGAAGCCATCCACATCATGCGCGAAGTGGCCGGCCAGTGCGCCAACCCAGCGCTGTTGTTCTCCGGCGGCAAGGACTCGATCTGCCTGCTGCGCATCGCCGAAAAAGCCTTCCGCCCCGGCCGCTTTCCCTTCCCGTTGATGCATATCGACACTGGCCACAATTACCGGGAAGTCGTCGCGTTCCGCGACCAGCGTGCCGCCCAATTGGGTGAGCGGCTGATTGTCCGTTCGGTAGAGGAGTCGATGCGGCGCGGCACGGTTGTGCTCAAGCATGAAGGCGAATCGCGCAACAAGCACCAGTCGGTGACGCTGCTCGAAGCCATCGAAGAATTCGGCTTCGACTGCTGCATCGGCGGCGCCCGCCGTGATGAGGAAAAAGCCCGTGCCAAGGAGCGCATCATGAGCTTCCGCGACGAGTTCGGCCAATGGGACCCGAAAAATCAGCGCCCGGAACTGTGGAACCTGTACAACGCCCGCAGCCACAAGGGCGAGAACATCCGCGCCTTCCCCATCTCGAACTGGACCGAAATGGATGTCTGGCAATACATCGAGCGCGAAAAACTCGAACTGCCGAGCATCTATTTCGCTCACCAGCGGCCGGTGGTCATCCGTGGCGACGCCATCGTCCCGGTCAACGTGCCGCTGGCCAGCGGCGAGCTGACCAACCGGCCCAAGGCGGGCGAAGAGATTGTCGTCAAGAACGTGCGCTTTCGCACCGTCGGCGACATTTCCTGCACGGTACCGGTCGAGTCGGAGGCCGACACCGTCGCCAAAATCGTGCTCGAAACCGCCACCACCACCATCACCGAGCGCGGCGCCACGCGCCTGGACGACCAGACCAGCGAAGCCTCGATGGAGCAACGCAAGAAAGAAGGATATTTCTGATGTCCGCCCGCGATCCAATCGAAGACCACGGCCTGCTGCGCTTCCTCACCTGCGGCAGCGTCGACGACGGCAAGAGCACGCTGATCGGGCGACTGCTTTATGACACCAAGGCCATCCTCGCCGACACGCTATCGGCCATCGAACGCACCTCGCAAAAACGCGGCCTGAGCGCCGTCGACCTCTCGCTGCTTACCGACGGCCTGCAGGCCGAACGCGAACAGGGCATCACCATTGACGTCGCCTATCGCTACTTCTCGACCGGCACGCGCAAGTACATCATCGCCGACGCGCCGGGCCACGAGCAGTACACGCGCAACATGGTCACCGCCGCCTCGACCGCCAACTTGGCGATCATTCTGATCGACGCGCGCAAAGGCGTACTGACGCAAACCCGCCGCCATTCCAAGCTGGCCGCGCTGGTCGGCATCCCGCACCTGGTCGTGGCGATCAACAAGATGGATTTAGTGGATTACGCGCAAGAGGTTTTCGAGAAGATCAAGGCCGATTACCTAGCCTTCGCCGCCAAGGTCGGCATCCAGGACGTGCGCTTCGTTCCGCTGTCGGCGCTAAACGGCGACATGATCGTCGAGCGCGGCGAAGCGCTGCCTTGGTACGACGGCCCGACCCTGCTCGATATCCTGGAAACCGCTCCCGCCGCCCACACCGAGCACGCCGAGAAATTCCGCTTTCCGGTGCAGTATGTCTGTCGCCCGCAAGATTCGGCCAACCCCGAACTGCACGACTACCGCGGTTTCATGGGCCGCGTCGAATCCGGCACGATCCAGGCCGGCGACGCCGTCACCGTGTTGCCAAGCGGCCGGCAATCGACGGTCAAGGCAGTGCAACTGGGCGGCGTCGACATCGGCGAAGCCTGTACCGAACAATCGGTAACCTTGCTGCTGGCCGACGAGATCGACACCTCGCGCGGCGACATGATCGTCAAGACGAAAGAGGCCCCGGCCGCCGTCAAAGAAATCCGCGCCACCATCTGCTGGCTGGCGGAAACCCCGCTCGACCGTGCCCGTACCTACCTGATCCGTCACACCACGCGCGACACCAAGGCCAAGCTGACCAGCATCGACCACCGCCTCGACGTCAACACCCTGGAAAACCTGCCGGCCGACAAGCTGGCGATGAACGACATCGCCGAGGTCTCCTTCAAGCTGGCGCAACCGCTGTTCGTCGATCCCTATGCGGAAAACCGCGCCACCGGCGCCTTCATCGTCATCGACGAAAGCAGCAACAACACAGTCGGTGCCGGCATGATCCTGTAGGCCCGCTGTGTATCGGTTATGGTACGGGACGTGACTCGAATAAACTGTGAAATCCATTGCGGCACAACAGTATTCATTTTCAATAAGCCAGCCTGGTCGGACAACACCGCGACCCCATGACCGGCCATGTGCTCAGCGCCCTGACCTTTCCGCAGGCCTGCGCTCGACGAGAGTCTTATGCCCCTTCTGCAAGCCTGTATCGGCCACGAAAACAATCAGATCGATCATATTGCCATGCACATCCAGGAAGACCTTGAGCGCCTGCCGGTAGCGGTGGCCTCCGCTGACGCCCAGGCGCAAGCGCGCGACGACGATGAGCCGCCACCACCATCGAGTCAGGGCACGGCTCAAGAATCGGCCTCCTGCGATTTCTGCTACGACGCGGCGGGTTTGTAGCAGACCGCCTCCGTTCGTCGGACAACTTCAACGCAAGCCGGTATGTATAGAACGTATACGTATAAAGTACGTATGTACCGCGCGCACGCGCGTGGGGATGATGGCTCAGTATCGCCGCCCGTGGCATTGCCATCGTGCCTGGGCAACGCCAAAGCCGACCAGCAAAAAGACGTGTTGACCGCCTTGCGCCGATTGCTATCCGAGCATCGCCAAGGTGCTAGACGAATCGCAGGCACGCAGCTAGAGCGGCACCGTGCGCAATGCCGTCGCGTATTTCTTCGGGTTGATCCGGCGGGTACTGGCCGGAGAGTTTCGTTTGTGGGCAAGCCGCAAGACAGAGCCGCCAACCCAGCATCTGCCGCAACCCACCGTGGCTACGTCAACAGCCAGTCCGGCGACGGCAGGCCGGCACGCCGAACCTCGCCCGAAACCCACCCCACGGCCTACCTCGTGCGAAATCGCCCGGGCGCATCTCGCCAACATGCGCAAGACCCTGGGCCTGCCCGCAAGGGCCGGCGACGCCATCGCGCATGGGATGCCAGCCCAGGGCTGGCATCCTGCCTGATGGACGCAATGCTTTGCTCGGACAGCAAAAGTCAAATGAATCCCCATGGACGCCGGCAGAGCTATCCCCAGGGGATAAGTTGGCCGATCGGCGCGTTGCCTGCCGTTCCGGGTGGACACAGTGGACCTCAAAAGACGTTAATGGAGCCATACCAAGGTATAGCCAGGCGCGACCACCGCCTCTCACGCTGCCTGTGCAGGGATGACAGGGGCACCCTGCGCAGGCAGCCGACAAGGCCGAAGGCCGCGTCACGGTCGGAAACGCGCTCTTGAGTACTTCCACCAACGCCGCGATGGCGGAGGAAGGTTGCTGGGGAGCAGGTATGGAGTTTTCTCTTTCGGGAAAGTAGGAGGCATGCAGCGGCTTTATCGCTGGGGTCATATCGACTCTCAGATACAACTCCGGCCCTTGGCGCTTTTCGAGAGCCGAGGGCCGGGTATGCGTATGTTTGCCGATATAGGATCTGGCAGATCAGCGCGTCTCGGTCGTACGCGTATCCCAGCCGAATTTCACCTCGCCGCCCATGCTGCCGTCGGCCTTCTGCGGCTTGTACGCGAATTCGATATCGCCATAGGAGATCGACACGTTCTCGTGCACGTC